>JAGLOO010000003.1 GCA_023138875.1 Bacteroidales bacterium | reverse complement strand
ATATGCTGGGTGTTTTCACCCACAAAAATCCAGGTTTACTAACTTTAAGTTCCCGAATCGGTAACTTTAAAGCTGAAAATCCATGAAAACACAAATCGGCCAAATGAAAGGCCACCCCGAATTCCATAATCGCTCAATTTAGGTAGAACTCAAAAAAGCCAAACCGGAATATTACCTAAAAAAATATATTGAAGAAAACCTGGATAAATCCATTAATGTAAAATCAGCTGCTGAATTTGTAGGACGAAGCCCATCGTTCGTCACCCACAACTTCAAGGAAACATACGGTAAAACTTTCCACGAATACCTTACCTGTTTTAGGGTAGGACATTCGAAACAGCTCCTTCGAAAATATTCCATAGCCGAAACATTCCAATTGTGCGGATTCAATAATCGCTATCACTTCAGCAAAGTATTTAAGAGAATTGAAGGTATCACTCCACATGAATACCAATTGGTATTAAATCAGAAATAAATTGTAATAAGAGGTTCTTTTATGTTTTTTACAAGACAAACGCATCTATTTGTGCCAGAAAAAAAATCTTCTTTTATTAGATTTTCACAAATAAAACTTATGATATCAAGAAAGGTAGTTTTGCCACTTGCATTAGCGCCAATCAATACATGAAAATTATTCAATGGTTAACGAATATACTTTAAGCTTCTGAAGTTCCTTACCTCAACCAGGGTTATCATAATCTTACAAAGTTAACCATTTATGAAAAGTATTAATCTCAATTAAGCATCGAATAAAAATTCTGAAACTATTCCCGGCAATTCACAACGATCTCTTCAATCAGCTTGCCATTGATATCAATGGCCTTCAAGGTCGTCTGGGTCAATCCAACATCTATTCTCATGAAGTGCTCGATTTTTTGATATTTAACCGTTTCAGGCTGTATGGCATCTGTATCGTACAAGGGAGCCCCGCCACCTGCTGTAACAATATAATGTGTTCCCCCATGTTCGGCATGATGGTAATAGTGGTCGTGGCCATTAAGAACAGCGGTGACCCCATGTCGTTCAAAAATATCTCCCAAAAATTCCCTTCTCAATTCAGCCTCCTCAACACGGCTCGCCTTAATGCTGTAAAATGTGGGGTGAAAGAATACAAAAATGTATCCGGCATCATCATTTAAAGTCAGGATATTCTCCAGCCACTCTTTCTCCTTTTCAAAATACCTCTTGCTTATATTAATCCAGAATGCATCCTCATTTTCCCCCTGCAGATATACGGGTGCACTATAATCCGGTCCCTCCATATCCAGTACAATAATCAGAGCATTGCTCACTGAAAAAAAATAATAACTCTCATTGCCAGGTAAAGAGAAGAAATTAAAGTAATTCTCCGAGTTCTGTTCATGGTTACCCAACACTGTGAAATAGGGCACATGGCGTGTCAGGCTGTCATTGATCCTGAAAAAATGTTCCCAGTCCTCCATGCTGTTTCCTTTACTTACCAGGTCTCCAGTATTGACCACAAACAGAGGATCCTCCTGAATCATTCTATTTACTATTCTCTGATGATAGTCGTGGCGGGTACGTGTGTCTCCCAAAACTGTAAAATGAAAAGGTTGAATGCCCTCGGGGAACGTAGTAAATGTACCCTGTCCCCTGGTTGTTCCATCTTTAAGCACATCATAGGAATAGGTTGTATTGGGCTCCAGGCGTGTAATGATTGATTTGTGATGACGATATTGACTCACATCCTGCACGACACTATCGCCGTCACTAATCCCGGTTACTCCTTCCTTGACAGACCAGCAGATCGTAACCTCATTGTCTGACATGTTCTGCAAATAAGGGCCTATTATTGACGTTGTCTCTGCAGGTTTATCCTGAACGCACTGTGTAATATTTACGATTAAAACTGCAACAAGGGTTAATCTGAAGATTTGTCTGTATTTCATATCCATGAATCAATGTCGTTTAGTTAATATAGCGTCATAATCTCTTGTAATTCATGCAATAAGGTTTTTCCTGTCGATGTTTCCGTTCATTTTTTCTGTTTGGTCTTATGATTTCCCGGGTTTTATACACAATATCATCAAATGCCACAAGTGCGCTATCAATACCTCGTTTTATAAAAAGTGACATCAATATGTCTTTTGTCATTGATATGGAATTTGTCCTGTTTATCTTTTGGTCGTGCTTTCTTTGTGCGTCTGCTTTGTATTCTTCCCTTACTTTTTCTTCAATTGGGTGTGCATATGCGGCACACAGGGTGAGCAAAAATATCTTGGCGTGAAAATCCTGCCGTACGGCCTTTGCCGTCTTGCCTGAGAAAAAGCACCTTTGATGGCTTCCCTGATTGTAAAATCAGATGAGGTTATCTTTTGAAAGAAACTATCGAGTTCTCGTTGGACTGCTCGGTTTAAAGTCATGATTATGATTATCAACCTTTTGATTGTCAGCTTTCTATCACGAGTGAATACCCCTTTTGAGCTGCCTTTTGAACGGCCAAGGAACTCGTCTTTTTCAAGTTCATAATTGATGTTTTTTGTTAAACCTATTCGATAATCTTCACTTTTTGATTTAATAGAGGATATACAATTACCCCCTATATACCCTGCTTAGGTATCTACAGCTAATATAAAACCAAAATCATTAAAGAACTAACTATATAACGTGTTAATTACTAACAAAATAAAGCCATTTCTTAACTAAACGACATTGATTCATGAAAGGTAAAACGCACAAAATTGGAATTATCATGAACGGGGTCACCGGGCGCATGGGCAAGAACCAGCACCTGATCCGGTCCATTAAGGCCATTATGGCTGAAGCAGGAAATACCTATCAGTGCACTGCAGAAGATGCAGCCTATGGATTATTTATGCTTGAAGAAGATATTATCGCCCAGTTCAATTCCTCATGGACCACACGGGTACGGCGTGACGACCTGCTTGTGCTGCAGGTTGATGGAACACTGGGATCGGCCGTAGCCGGTCTGAGGGAGTGTTACACCCAGCATTACGGCAATACCCCACGGCCGGTATGGAATCCTGATATTTCACAGCCCATCGATTTTTATAATGGCTGGCTCAAGGTCCCTCCCCAGGAAGAGTACAAAAATGCATTCCGGACGCAGTGGGAACTCTTTCTCAAACATGTGGCCTTTAATGAACTCTTTCCGTGGGATCGGCCTGGGAATCTCGCGGTCACTGGCATTAAAAGGTTTTAACCTGGCATTGAATGGGATGCGTCCGGTTGAACAGATAGAGGATGTAATGGCTGAACTTCAGAAAAATGGGGTGGAGGTAATCTATTGCCGGGGAAATGTGGCAATTGCGATTGACAGAAAGCAAATGTGGGAACAGATCATGGATCGATTCGGCAGGCTGAACCTCCTGGTCAATAACGCCGGTATGGGTCCGAGAGAACGTCTCGACATCCTGCAAACAACCGAGAAGAGTTACCATGAAGTGATGGATGTAAATCTTACCGGCCCCTATTTTCTCACCCAGCAGGCAGCCAGCCATATGGTCGAAGAGAAGGAGAAGGACCCGGATTTAAAAGCCGCTATCATTAATATTTCTTCCATTTCGGCTACCCTGGCATCAGTGAACCGGGGCGAATATTGTATTTCCAAAGCAGGAATGAGTATGATGACCCAGCTGTTTGCAGTCAGGCTTGGAGAATACGACATCCCGGTTTTTGAGGTGCGGCCCGGGGTTATCAGTACAGATATGACAGCCGGGGTAAAAGACAAATATGACAGGTTGATAGACGGTGGACTCACACTCCAGAAGCGGTGGGGATTGCCTGAAGATGTTGGTCGCGCCGTTGGCTCACTGGTATCATGCGACCTGGCCTATTCCACAGGCCAGGTCATCATGGTTGACGGCGGACTTACCATAGGCCGGTTGTGAAATAATCAAAAAGCCCTTCATTTACTGTAAACGACCAACCCTCCCAGAATGGTTTTCTCAACCTGAATGGTCCGTATGCTGTCCACCGGACAGGAGAGATAGTCTGCTGAGATCACGATCATATCGGCCAGTTTACCAGGCTCGATAGACCCTTTGATATTTTCATCAAAAGTTCCGTAGGCATTATTGATGGTGTAAATCCTCAGCGCTTCTTCCCTGCTGATGGCTTCGTCAGCACAGATGACTGTACCTCTTTCAGTGGTCCGGGTAATCAGGACCCACATCCCGAGAAATGGATTGTAGGGATTGGTTGAACTGTACGAATCAAATTTAACCATATGGTCTGAACCCCCGTTAAGCATCATTCCTCCATCGATCATTGACCGGGCGGGCAGAAAGGTTTTAATGCGCACGTCACCAAGGATGTAATTCATCGCTCTATGGCTTCACTGGTAAAAAAGTTTCCATGGATAATTGAAAAACGATTTTCAGCAATTGGTGACTCTTTATCGGCACCTTCATAAGCATCCAGAAGCAGGTCAACTCATTTAAAAAGTGATCACGCGACTCATAATCCGGTGTCCGGTCGGGCATTGTTTTTTCTATCAGTTTGAAGGCCGAAAACCGAATAAGCCCGTTTGGTTCGCCTGTCTCAGGGTCCTTTAAAATACCCGGAACG
Source organism: Bacteroidales bacterium (assembly GCA_023138875.1). Taxonomy (GTDB): domain Bacteria; phylum Bacteroidota; class Bacteroidia; order Bacteroidales. Next base: position 72,262 of record JAGLOO010000003.1, on the reverse strand, counting down.
ATGTTTTGTATTCCTGTCAATCCCGGAGTTACGCAGTGCACAGGAGTTAACCATTCCTCCATAGCCGCCGTTTAAAAAAACCGGGTGATCCGGTGCCACCAGGTTTAATTCATCAAGATTGGGCTGACGCATCTCCCGGAGTGTATGTACATCAGGGATCTCTTCAGATAATTCACTTATGGCAGCACCCGGAGGGTGAAGATGAGCATCGATCAATCCCGGCAGAACCGTTTTACCCTGAAGATCAATTCTATTGGTATTCGGTCCACTCAGCCGAAACACTTCAGAATCGGACCCGATGGTTTCAATCCTCTCTCCTTTTATGGCTACCGCCTGGGCAATTGTGAAATTTTCATCCACCGTAACAATCTTACCGTTAAATAAAATGGTATCGGCATCATTGGTGACAGAACACGATGACAGGGCAACTGTCAGGATAATTCAAATTAATAATATCTGTTTGTGCATGGGATGATAGATTATTTTCTGTTACGAAGTTCAACATGCGGATGCTCACCATACTCAATAGTAACCATATCCCCTTCATTCAATATTGAAAGACGCGCTGCTTCAACCACCAATTCATTGATAAAGCTGTTTGCAGGTGTTGCAATAATTCCTTTCTTATCCACATCTTCAATCATCTGCTGTCTTTTGCCCAGCGATTCATTATCTGATAACAAAAGCACCTCCTTTTCAATTTGATGGGCCATTTTGACGGTGGCTGCAACTGACTCATAACCATATCCAATTGGTTTGAGTCCTTCACCTTCCCATGGAACCAGTTGAAAAAAATCGGGACTTACAAAATTGAAACTGGATCCGGCACATCCTATCCCTTCCAGATATGCATGTTGAACCCCCCTGAACTGGTCATCATGTTTAATCATGCCGCATTTGCCATTGCCTTCAAAAAACATGAGCAGATTTTGTTCATTGCTGCCAGCCCCTTCATCGGGATAACCTAAACCGTCAGTAACCGATAACAGAGCACCGTTCTCAAAACGAACCCTGCCATTGGCCCACATATAACCTTTATTTCCATTGGGAAACTTTCCCTTAATGCCTGATACTGAAACCTCAACAGGTTTTAATCCTGTAATGAAATAAACCAGATCAACATAATGGCAACCCACATATACAAAAGGATCTGTTTTGTCGCATGTAAACCAGTTCTGAAAATTTGAAGACCTGTAAAAATAGGGTTCTATCATTTTCGCCTCACCAATAACAAATTCACCCAGCTGTTTCAACTCATAGCTTTTTTTAGCCAGTAATGCCCTGCCATCAAAACGTTTATGATATTCAACCCCGATAAACAGTCCCTTTTCGTATGCAATTCTTTCTATTTCAAGGGTTTGCTCATATTCAAGAACCAATGGTTTAACACATAAAACATGCTGGCTGTTTTTCAGGGCTTCCATGATCACTGAATAATGAAGCTGATCGGGCATGGCCACAATGACAACCTGCCGGGGCTTCATGCCTGCAATCACCTCCCTGTAGAGATCCGGAAAGTTTTTGTTCTCAGGTTCGGACAGAGGGGGACTTGCCATAAAATCCTGGTCTGGAAATGCCTGCCGGATCATGGCACTATTTTTTAAATCCTTCAAAGGAGCGGAATTAAGCGAACATACATGTATATTATTTACAATGCCCGACCGCTGCATGTGATATACCGATGGTAAAATCAGGTCATGGGAGATCATACCCCCACCTACTATTGTAACATCCAGTGGATTAATTGATTTCTGTGCTGCTGTCATATATTATTCTCCTAATATTTCATCACAAGCCTCTTCAAGTACATCCATGCCTTCATCCAAAGCCTCTTTGGTAATAACAAGGGGAGGCGAAATTTTAATACATTCGCCGGCAATTCCGACTGGTGCGAACATTAACAGACCTTTGTGAAAACATTTCTCATTTATTTTTACCGCAGTTTCAGCATCAGGTTCTTTGGTTCCTTTTTTAACAACCTGTATCCCGGCTACCAGACCTTTGCCGTGTACACATCCCAATACATCGGGATATTTAGCCTGAATTCTTTCTAATTCAGAGACTAATATTTTCCCTAATATTCTTGAATTCTCAACTAAATTCTCCTCTTCAATAATTTTCAAACTCTCAATAGCAGCAACAACAGGCAGTGGACTGGCAGAGTGCGTGGACGTCATTGCACCGGGTGCATACAATCCCATAATATCCTTTCTGCCAATTACTGCCGAAATAGGTAAGGATGAGGAAATTCCTTTGCCACAAGCAATTAAATCCGGTTTAACTCCATAATGCTCATAGGCAAACATTTTCCCTGTCCGCCCAAAGCCAGACTGAACTTCATCGTATATGGTAACAATGTCATTCTCCCGGCAAAAATCTTCCAATTTTTTTGCATAGTCAACCGGTAAAAAATCCGGGCCTACTCCCTGGTAACTCTCGGTAAGAACTCCCGCAATATCAGCAGGTTTTATTCCCTGGCTGTTCAGGCTTCTAAGAAACAGATCAAAAGATCTATCCTCATTTTTATAACCATCAGGAAAAGGTACCTGTACAAATGTTTGGCCTTCATCAACAATCCATGTTTTTAGTTTAGGCATTCCTCCTGCAAACTGGGAGCCAAGTGTTCTTCCATGGAAAGCATTGTCAAACGAAACAATATATTTTTTATGCCGCCCATGCTTCTCCAATGCATATGTTCTGGCCAGTTTAATACAATTCTCAACAGCTTCACTGCCGGTGCTAAGAATAAAAACCTGATAATTTGATGGGTCAGGGGACAATTTTTGAAGTGCTTTTGTTAATTCAGCCCTTTTTTCATGGACAAATACATAGGTTGCCAGAAGTTCCTGATCAAGTACTTTCTTTAAACCATTAATAATTCTTTTTCGGCCATGGCCTGCGTTTGTAATTAATACACCTGATGACCAGTCTATCCATTTATTACCCCACCGGTCATAAATCTGAAATCCTTTTGCCTTATCCCACACTACAGGTGGCTGTCCCATCATTGATACCGGCTCTGACTCGGATAACGCTTGAAATATATCCAATGATTCCGGAACAGGTAGCCTGGTTTTAATTGTTCTGAATTCAGTATTTACGCCTGGTACTTCAATCGGTTCTAAACTGTATTTTGCCATTGTTAACTCCTATTTTATTTGTGTTTCATAAACTTCAATCAGCCGGCCCTTCTCTGCCGATTCATAAATAGCGAAAGTCGCAGCAAGTGCTTTGATTCCATCTTCCCCTCTCGTTCCCTTTTGTGGCTGCTTATCATTTTGAACACAATCCACAAAATGAGCGATCTCATTCACATAACCCAGTGACATAAACTCGTCTACAGCCGGTTTGGTCCAGCCGTGTGTAAAATCTGCCTTCTCAACGGCATATTCATAACCGGGACGACTGTATACCGACAGGGGGGATCCTTTGGTAAGGTCAATATGAATGTTCCCTTCGGTGCCATATATTTCGATTTTATCGTCCATGCCGCCGCAGGTAATGTAATTTCCCTCCACAAAGCCTCTCGTGCCATTTTCAAGCATCACTAAAGCTGCAGCCCAATCTTCGCCTGTGTATTTCTTATGCAATAAGTTTTTTTCTACACCTTCTGTTTTCATTCCCATCACATGTGTAATATCCTGATCCGTTAGCCATGGTAAAAAACCAATCGGATGAATGCCCAGATGAATCATGGAACCACCACCGCAATATTTTTTCTGTTGAGCATAAACAGAGTGAGAACCGTTATGTGTTTCCTTTGCTTTTACGTATAATATATCCCCGATGCCGCCTTCCTGACAAATCTCTTTGGCCCTGATTAACGCCGGGGCAAAGACCCAGTCTTCGGCATACATTAATTTTACTTCTTTATCATGACAAATCTTCACCATTTCCAGCCCATCTTCAATGGAAGTCGCCAGTGGTTTTTCACAGATTATTGCTTTTTTGCCTGCCTCGGCAGCAGCAACGACAACCTCCCTGTGCAAAAAATTGGGTACACAGACGCTGATCAGATCGAGTTCCTCTTTTTCAAACATCTCCCGGTAATCACCGTAGCGGTTCGGTATCCCGTACTCATCTGCAAACTCGTTTAAATTATCGATCGCCGCTATTGAGTGCATGACCACAGAGGGACATCTCTTATAAGATTCGGCATGAAGCATGGCGGCAAATTTTGAACCAACAATGCCAATTTTTAATTTTTCCATCACAATTTCCGTTAATCAGTTGATATCATTTCAATATTGTCATTCGGGCACCGCCATACGCAAACGCCACAGCCCACACATTCATCTTCATTGATAAGCGGTTTGTAATCCACATTGTCAATAGCAAACTGGTTACACAGCTCGGCGCATATCATGCAACCCTCTCCACACCCACATTTTAAACAACGGCTGGCCTCTTTCACAGCTTCCTCCTCTGTGAAAGGATGGCTATACATCTCAAAGTCACCCACCCGCTCTGCAGCCTCTTTTGTATAGTTCCTTACTGATGAGGCCCTTACAGCAGTCCCCTTGGATTCGAGCACATGATTCCTCTCCACTTCATTTTGTTCTATAACAGGACGAAGTATGGCATTATCGCCTGATAGTTTTTTGTCGACAGCTGCTGCGGCACGTTTGCCACTGGCAACAGATGAAATAATATCGCTGGCACCCAGTGAAGCATCACCAACTGCATAGATATTTTCCAAATCGGATTCGAAGGTAACAGGATCGACCTTGATTTTACCATTTTCTGAAATTGATAACAGACCCTGGTCGTTAATATCATCCAGCTTTTGTCCGAGTGCTGAAATGATGGTATCGATCTTCAGGTCGAATTCTGTATCTTCAACTTCAACAGGCTTTCTGCGGTTCGAAGCGTCTTTCTCTCCCAGTACATAGTTGACCAGACGGATGCTCTCTATCTTCCCGTTGCTGGTTTTAACCTCTTTGGGTGAAACCAGGTACATGATTTTTACACCCTCCTCTTCGGCCTCATCTACCTCTTCCCGGGTAGCCGGCATCTCATCCCTGGTGCGCCGGTAGGCAATATAGACCTCCTTGGCCCCCAATCTTTTACATGTTCTTGCGGCATCAATGGCACTAAATCCGCCACCAATAATGACCACGCTTTCACCAATTTCCGGTTTTTCGCCCTTCTGAATTCTGTCAAGAAAATCAACGGCCGAATGGTAACCCTGGCCATCCTCTCCCGGTATATCTAGCGAGACACTCTTATAAGCTCCAACTGCAAGCACCACTGCGTCGAAACCATCTTGTTTAAGTTGTGCCACTGTGATCTCTTTACCCAGTTCCACAGAAGTTTTTATGGCAATACCCATGTTCCTGATCATCTCAATTTCATTGTCAACCACATCTTCAGGTAAACGGTAACGCGGAATCCCGTATCGAAGCAGTCCCCCTGCAGCCTCCTCCTTTTCAAATATGGTTACCTGGTATCCTGCAAGTTGTAAGTAATAAGCCGTTGAAATGCCTGAAGGACCGGAGCCGATGATGGCCACCTTTTTTCCATTGTTTTTCGCGATATTCAACTCAGGGGTCCATCCTTTTTCTCTTGCATGCTCAAGCACAAAACGCTTAATCTCCTTTATCCTTATCGATTCATCTATATCGCCACGAATACAGGCAGATTCACAGGGGTGGTTACATGCATAACCACACACAGATTGCAACGGACTTGAAGCTGTAATCAGATCGAAAGCCTTGCGTATATCATTTTTTGCCACTGCCATTACATACCCCTGTGCCGGCACATAGTTGGGACAAGCTACCACACAGGGTGCCGACAGGGCACGGTCTTTCACCCGGGCGTACCCTTTGCTCAACGTAACCGTTTTTGCTGTTTGCAATTCATCTACAAGGGTACCACGAATCTCCTCCAGGGAAGAGTGCCCGGTTTCTTTAAGGAACTTTTGTATTCCGTCAATTATAGGGGTGATTAGATCAAAACCTGTAATAATAGTCTCCGTACAAATTCCGAACAAATTGGCTCCCATGAACGCCATCTGAATGACATCTTCGTAATTACGAATACCGCCGGTAGCGGTGAGAACAGGATCCGGGCCGATTAATTTCCTCATTTCGTAAACATCCCTGAGTCCAAGTGGTTTAAGAAACTCTCCGGAGAAGCAGGAGAGGCTCAACTCCTTTTGAAGATGAAAGGGGGATCCGGGATTGTATATATCAAAATTCGGTATGGCCAGCCTGTTGGCAGTACCCCCAACTACATGGGCTCCTGCTTTGAAACAGGCATCGGCAACTTTGGCGATATTTCCGCCTTCAGGTGTAAGTTTTACAAAAACCGGGATGGACACACTGTCAACAACCGCTCTGGTAATGGCACCTACCGCTTCGGGATCCTGTCCCAGGCTTGCCCCTGTTTTTGGGCCTGAAGAAGCAGCTTTACTGGAAGTATCGACGTTAAAAGACATGTTTGGGCAGCACATATTCAATTCAATGGCATGTGCTCCGGCATCCTGAAATTGTTTAGCCATTCCGCCCCATCCTGTTACAATATCATCCTCACCGGCATAGGTGATATTGGCCAGCAGAACCAGGTCTGAGGTTCTTTTCCTGGCTTCGTAAATCAGGTCTAAACACTCCTGAGGTTTTAATCTCTTTTCAGCAGTAAAAGCCAATGTTTTATGCTCTTTAAGATAACCATATCGCGGCATGCGGTTGATATATGGTTCGGGAGCAATGGTTAATTTTAAACTGGCTCCACCCCAGCCACACTCTTCGGCTCTTATTAGCTGTTTAATAGTACTGGTGGTGGGTCCGGAAGATACATAAAACGGATTCCGGAACGTTATGTTTTGAATTTCAACAGGTTGAAAATCAAAATTTTTCTTGCTACTCATTAAAATTTCTCTTTAAAAAGCTCCAGTGATTTCTTAATAATATCCACATCACCCGGCATACTCCTGTCTTCCACATATTTTAACGGAGCCGACATTCCCAGTACAGGTAAATAACCTGCTGATTGAATAGCTTCCTGGAATTTTGGGCCGGTTTCAATATTTACTCCGCCTGTTGGCATGATAATTCTGCCTTCATGACGTTCACGTACAAAAGGAGCTAATAAAGTTTTTATACCGGAAGGTCCGTGAACCCCTGCCGGGAAAACTTTGATCGCATCAGGTTCCAGACCATCCGGACGCTCAATAAAATATTGAAGTTCATTGGGTGTTAGAATGGCCGGTGCAGTAAAAATATTTTCATCCTGCGCTATTTTAATAAATTCCATGCCATCGCCATATCCTCCCATCACATTGCCGGGGGCAACGATCATATCAAATCCCATTTCAATGGCCTGGTCCAACTCGCCCGGATTTATAATACTTCCACAGCCTAATACAAAAGGTTTATCATCGGGAACCTCTTCCTGCATCCTGACCAGTTCCTTCATGGCCTCTTTCAGGATCCCGGCATCTATGCGAAATGTTGCTTCAGCCACGTAACCGGCCTGATACACTTCCCACATTGTTTTTACCAGATCCTCGGGTTTCTTAACGTGCTTTTTATTCATCACCACGACAATGCCGCTGTTCAGCAAAACCTCTCTTACGCGATTTCTGTCTTTTTGATATGCCATTTGTATACTCCAGATTAAATTTAAATTTCGTTTATTTGATTTTTAGACCTATTATCTCAACGCTTTAACGCTGCCGCCAGCCTGCGCGCGTTTCACTTCCCGCTCAACCTCTTTTAGGGTGACCATGGTAAAATCACCCGGTGTTTCCTGAACTAAAATACCATGAGCTGCACCCCACTCAACTGCCGTCTGTAAATCTTTGCCAAGCATCAAAGCCGATAATACGCCTGATGCAAATGAATCGCCACCGCCCGTGCGGTCCTGAATCGGCACGTTTTCACGAAGTGCGGCAACATAAAGCTCTTTGTTCAAAACATCATACAAAACAGCGCCCCAATGAATCATATCGGCATTGACAGCTCCACGCCATTGGGTACCAATCAAGCTCAAATTTGGAAAATCCCGGGCCACCTGCTTTACGGTTTCCTTATAAGCTTTTACCCATTCTTCAAAGGAAGCATTTTTTGCGACTTTCGTCTCATATCCCAGAGCATCGGCTAAATCAGAGTCATTGCCGACCAGGAAACCCAAATAGGGTGCCATTTTCTGATTAATGGACCGGGCAATGGATTTGTCGGGCTGAACTTTCCCCCGGTAGTTAAGATCGGCAGCAACGAAAACGCCATTTTCATTTGCTTTTTGGATTGCTTCAATAGCAACTTCCGACGAGGTCGGCGAGATTAAAGTTAAAATACCACCGGTGTTAAAAACCCTGACACCCTCTTCTCCGAAGATTTTATCCCAGTTAAAATCACCTGATTTCAATTGTCGCACAGCGGAATGAGCGCGGTAATATGCTGTATCGGAAGGAATAATCCCTTTGCCGTTATAGGTAAAGTTCATTCCGTTCATCAATGTTCCTTTTTGATCGGTAGAATGAGCCGAACCATCATTATCGGTATTGAACCAGCATATATTGCTTGTGTCAACGCCTGCTTCCCGCATCTGATTGCGAATATTCAGACCGATATTATCATCAACCAGTGCTGTCAGTACCGCGCTTCTCAAGCCAAATGTATAGGCCATACCGCAGGCAACATTGGTCTCTCCGCCACCCTGCGATACCCTGAAAAGCCGGGCACGGGCAGTGGGTACATCATAAGGATCTAGACGAAGCATTACTTCACCCAACGAAACGCCATCATACTTACAGCTTTCAGCAGGCTTTATTTCCGGATAGGTTATTACTTTCTGAGACATTTTTTTTCCGTTTGTTATTTAATTATTTAGAACTTCCTGATTAACTACATGTTTAGGTGTTTCTCCACTTATATAATCTACCACAGCTTCAGCAGACATCAACTGCATGCCGATCTTTCCCATATCGGAATCTGATCCAACATGAGAACTCACAATGACATTCAAGCCATCCAGCGGCAGATCTTTTTCTGTCCATATTTCATCCAATCCGTATCCCCATATTTTTTCTTTTTTAACAGCTTCATACACCGCACGGTTATCAACCAGAATACCCCGGGCGCAATTTACAAGGACGGTTGTTGGTTTCATCAAATCAATTTCTTCCTGACCAATAATCATCTCACTGCTGGACGCATGAAGGGTAATGATATCCGCATTGCTGCAAATATCCTTCAAACTGGAATATTGTGCGTTATTTTCGTTCGCCCATTGATGATCAGGATAAATATCATAAGCTAAAACGTTTACATCATAACCCTTCATTAATTTTACCACATTTTTCCCAATGGTTCCTGTTCCGATAATGCCCAGCGTTTTCCCGGTAATATCCAATCGGGATGGACCTTCTTTACTCTTACCGGTACTGGCCGTATTGTAGTGCAATACCCTCCTGCCTGCAACATCCATAATTGTCGACTGTGTCCATTCTGCCGTTGGCAGGGCATTGCAACCGGGTGCATTGGCAACGATAACTCCAAATTCGGTTGCAGCATCAATATCCACAGAATTAATTCCAATGCCGTAACGGGAAATAAGCCCCAATGACCCACCAGCAGATTTATTGACTTCAGATAAAAATTTCCGGTCATATTTTTCCAGATCTGCAATCACAGCTGTGACATCTTCAAATTCTTCGACCTGAAGAGGATCCTCAGGATTCCGGTCGCAGCGATATAAGATTTCGATTTGATTATTGGAATTACCTGCTAATTCATCCAGCATTTGTTTCGCTTTGCCTTCCTCTTTCGGATGAGTAATCATTTCATCTAAAAAACTTGTTGCCAGCACCAGTATCTTTTTCATCACCAGTTTAAATTTATTAATGTACGTTTAATTGTATTTTCCGCGATAAGTATGAATAACAGATTAAATAGTCATGGCAGTATAACCACCATCCACACGAATAACAGCACCGGTAACAAAAGAAGAGGCCTTCTCCGATGCAAGCCAGATGGTGGCACCGATCAATTCATTTGGATCCCCAAACCGATTCATTGGTGTATGATTAAAGATGGAATCTATACGCTCTTTCGTTAATATCTTTCGATTCTGCTCCGCAGGGAAAAACCCGGGTGCAATGGCGTTCACCCTGATTTTATGCATGGCCCACTCTTTGGATAAATATTGGGTCATATTATTCACTCCGGCCTTTGAGAGGCTGTAAGTAAAAACTCTTGATAATGGCGGCCCCGAGGAGACGGATGAAATATTTATAATGCTCCCGCCGCTGCCCTGCTCAATCATCTGTTTGCCGAATATCTGGCATGATAGATAGATGCTTTTTAAATTGACATTCATAATCTTTTCATACTCTTCTTCAGAAATCTCTAAAAAAGGTGTGGCGGAATTAATCCCGGGTGCATTGATGATAATATTTACCGCACCGTACTCTTTTATGATCTCTTCCGCTGCATTTTCCAAATCGGTTTTACTGGAAGCATCCACCTTAATTGCAGATGTTTTAACGTTGTATTTTGTCAATTCATCTGCCTTTTTCCTTGCATTCTCTAAATTTAAATCGAGAATGACGACATTGGCACCTGCTTTTGCCAGACCTTCCGCCATGATACCTGCCAACACACCACCGCCACCAATAACGACCGCTGTTTTGCGATCAAGCGAGTAAAGTTCATCTAAATAACTCATTTTTTTTATCTCTTTTTAGTATAACAAATTCACACTTGCATGCAAAATATCTTCTGATGTTCCGGCTAAAATTTTCGCCCACTAAAGATAATTATAAACTGATAAAAGTTATTATTTCTTTTTATCTTCGGTAAATTTTTTTTGTGGTTATTAAGATTGATCGAATGGGTTTCAGCACAATAAGAACCTGATTAAACAGAAGCAGATGAAGAACATAAAACGAATCTGGAAAATAACAATTATTGCGGTCTTTATTATTTCAATTCTGGTATTTACACCACTTGTAATCCCAAAAGGAGTGTATACCCCGGAATTATTTGGAATGCCCTATACACTATGGGTCGGCATGGTGGTATATTTTTCTTTTCTCATCTTGATTCTCATCGGTGTATCTGTTCATTCTAAAATATTTAAGGAGGAAGAAGATGATTAAGTGGTTCTGGATTTTTGCCGGCATATTTATCATGCTTCTTGTTGTAGTTTCAACAAAAGCAATAAAGAAGAATAAGAGCATAAACGACTTTATGCTGGCCGGCTCGAGTGTCGGTGCACTGCTTGGTATCTTAACTTACGCTGCTGCGTTGTTCAGTGCATTTATATTTATTGGTATTCCTGACTTTTTCAGGGTACATGGAGTTGGTGCCTGGATATTTCTGGCCGTTGCTGATGGTGTTATGTTCTTTATTATTTTCTGGTTTGGGTATCACCTCCGGAAAAAAGCACGTGAGATAGGTTATAAAGGTGTTGCCGGGATGATGTCGACCATATTCAAAACCAAATGGGCCGGTTATGTTGTTTTTATTGCCGCCTTCATTTTTTTAATCCCTTATGTAGCCATACAGATTCGCGGTATTTCAATGTTCTTTACAGCAATTTTTCCAAATGCTTTACCGCACTATGGATGGGCCATATTGATCATCTCTGTCATGCTGATCTATAGTGAGATTGGAGGGCTGAAAGCCATTGTATTCAGTGATGCGATCCAGGGTGTTCTGCTGCTGGTTGTGCTCTCTATTATCGGATACAATTCGGTTAAATATTTTGGAAATGTTGAAGCACTCTTTGATCAGGTTAAGGAGGTCGATCCGTCTCTTCTGTCAACTCCCGGTCCAAAAGGGCTGTTTACCACACAATTTTTGATTGCATCTTTTATTGCAATCATTTTTTTACCGCTTTCACAACCCCAGTTTTCTTCCCGCATTGTCATCATGAAGAGCATGAAAGAGACTTACAAGATGGCTGCCGGAGTGGGGGTTGTAGCTGTCATTGTATTTATTGCAACTGCATTTATCGGGATGTATGGTGCCGCCAGATACAGCAATGTTTCTACCCAGGAGTTTGTTCAGAATGCGCTCCTTTTTGATCAACCTGATATGATAGCTGCCCTGGCCATAGTAGGTTTGTTTGCTGCAGTTCTGTCAACATCAAATGCACAAATATTTGCACTCGGTTCTGAATTCAGGTCACTGCTGAGAGGAGAAGATGAAAAGGCAGACTTTAAGCTTACAAAAGTAGCGCTTTTTCTATTTGCAATGATTGTACTTCTCACTTCAGTCTTAATTGGTGATGAGCTGGTACTGCTGGCAAGAATGAGTTTTGCAGGTACTTCAATGATCGTTCCAATCGTTTTAATCGGTGTGATCTCAAAAAGGAAGCCCGGAAAAGAGATCATCATTTTCTCGGCAATGTCGCTCCTCGTATTTCTTCTTACACTATTCGATATCATACCGTCGGTACTCTACAACATGCGCGTTGACCTTGGTCTCTATATAATTTTACTGACCATGTCAGTTGTTTCAGTACTGGTAAGAAGAACATACATGAAAGAGTAAAAGCCTTCGCATTTGTATGGGAAAAAATTATTGTCTCATTAGCTCAACATCAGATGCCAATTGTGCATGGTTAAGTATTCCACCACATTGAGCAGCCAATAGCTGAATAAGCCTGACATATTTCCCAGGTGATCTGACACCTAAAAGGTAAGTGATATCTTTGGTGATGCAGGAGGTAAATATTTCATCCATTACATCATACTTCAACTTAGTTAGTTGTATTTTTATCGGGGTAAAAAACACACCTTTTTTAAGCGAAGTTGTTCAAGATCTTCATTTGTCTCTTGCCCTTTGTGTGCAATGAAACAACAATGGATGTTGCAAAACTGAATCCCGATGAGATCAGCTATATTAACTAAACGACATTGATCCATGAATTATAATTGATATCATCTGAAATTCTTTCTGTATTCAGACGGTGTTTTATTCATTAGACTTTTGAAATAGTGGTTAAAATTTGCAAGGTTGTTGTATCCACTGTCATAACAAATCTGAGTAATGGATTTTTCGGTTTCGATAAGCATCTTTGCTGCAATACCAATTCGAACACCTTTCACATACTGTGTAAAAGTGCGGTTGGTTTTTTTCTTAAAATACCTGCAAAATGAACCGGGTGCCATATGCAGAAGGTCTGCTACATCCTCAAGTTTTACGCCCTCTTCAATGTTCAGGAACACATATTCGTATACGTTATTGATCCGGTCCAGATCTTTTGTAAACTTTTCAGGCAGATCAATAGCGCTTGCCAGATATTCAAACGTTTCTACCTGAAGCAAGTCATTGAAAACATTTAATAGTTCAATGTAACTTTCCAGCCCTTCCAGCTTCGCCAATCGTTCCAGTTTGGCCCTGATTCTCTTAATCTTGCTTCCTTTAAACGAGATCCCTCTATTTGCCCGTTTCAACAAATTCTCTACATCTTCAAGTTCAGGTATATTAAAAAAATCGGAACTGATAATATTTTCATAAAAGTGTGTTGTAATACAAGAGGGAAGCGTGTTTTTCTGGCATTCAAGAATTTCCCAGGAATGAGGCACTTCCGGACCCAGTAGAACCAGGTCACCTCTTTCAAAGCTGGATATATTGTCACCCACAATTCTTCTGCCAGATCCGGAAACAATATAGTTTAGCTCAAAATTTTTGTGCGAATGAATTTTAGGCAATCGTTCTGCAAGTTGAATTTCTCGTGATATGAACGAATGCTTATTGGGTACTTGAATCTTTTCAAAAACATACTCCATACTAAGAATCTTAACCCAAGTTACAAGAAAATAAATATATAACCTAGTATTGGTTAAAATATAATGTTAATTTACTAAAAAAGCAGAAGTATTATGCATTCAATATATATTCCTTTGTTACACATTCACATCAGGTTTCTTGAAAAACTAAAACAGCAGCCACATGAACCTACCACTAAAAGGAATTATTCCTCCTTTAGTTACTCCCCTGAATAATTATAATGAGCTTGACATTCCCGGATTACAAAGAATAATTGAGCATCAGGTGTCAGGAGGTGTACATGCTCTGTTTATTTTAGGCACAAATGGGGAGGCTCCTTCTCTCAGCCACCAACTTCAGAAAGAATTTATTAAAAAAACATGCGAACTGGTAAATAAAAGAATTCCTGTACTGGTAGGCATAACAGATACTTCTTTCGCAGGATCACTGGAAATTTCTGAATATGCTCAACGTGTTAGTGCAGATGCCGTAGTTGTCGCTCCTCCTTACTATTTCCCAGTTGCACATGAAGAGATGATTGAGTATTTTGAGACATTGGCTCCCAGATTACCACTGCCCTTTTTGATATATAACATGCCAAGTCATACCAAAATACACCTGACTGTGGAGATAGTTAAAAGAGCAAAAGAACTGGGTGCCGTGGGTATCAAAGACAGTTCGGGAGATATGTTATATCTATATTCTCTTATCGAAGAATTCAAAGATTCTCCGGATTTCTCAATCATTACCGGAACGGAGCTGTTCTTACCTGAAACAATCATGTATGGCGGGCATGGAGCAGTCGCAGGAGGAGCGAACATGTTCCCGAGAATGTTTGTAGACCTGTATAATGCGTCGGTAGCAAATGATCTTGAAACAATTTCAAAACTCCGCAAAAAAGTATTGATGCTATATCATACGATCTATCAGGTCGGTAAACATACATCCAGATTTTTAAAGGGAACAAAATGTGGATTATCTGTAATGGGCATTTGTAATGACTATATGGCCCCTCCGCTTCACAGGTTCAAACCTGCAGAGCGGAAACAGATTGAAAAATATATTGAAAAAATCACTATAATGCCTTAATATGGGTTTTCAGCTTGGTGCCATTGACACATCAATCCTGATCGTATACGGACTTATCCTTGTGGGGATGGGTGTCTATTTTTTTAGAAAAACCAAAACCTCAGAACAGTTTATGGTTGCCGGCCGGGGCATTCCTGCCTGGGCTGCGGGATTGGCTGTGATGAGTGCATATACAAGTAGTATTTCCTACATTGCTGTCCCGGGAAAAGCATTTGATTCCAACTGGCATCCACTGATATTTGCACTTTCAGCCATTCCGGTTGTGTGGTTTGTGACAAAATATGTAGTCCCATACTATCGGAAAAAAAATATTATCTCGGTCTACGGATACCTTGAAGAGAAAATTGGTGCCTGGGCAAGTATTTATGCCTCCCTGTCATTTGTGCTGTTTATGATAGGCCGTACGGCCGTAATCCTTTATCTTTCATCACTCCTGTTAAGTTCATTTATCGCAGTGGATATCCGCATGCTCATCATTGTGATTGGTATTGTAACCATTGTTTACACCCTGATGGGAGGAATGGAGGCAGTCATCTGGACTGATGTCATGCAGTCAGTAATCATGATAGGAGGGATCATATTCATTGGGTATCTGCTGACAAAAGATGTTTTTGCCCGTCCTGATTATCTTATTCAAAATGCTTTTGATGCTAAGAAGTTCAGCCTCGGGGAAACGACCTTATCACTGAGTAGCCGTACGATATGGGTTATGATTATATATGGTGTTTCAGAGAATATCAGGAACCTGGTTGCAGATCAGAACTACACCCAAAAATATTGTTCTGTACCGGATGAGAAAAAAGCGAAAAAGTCCGTATGGATTGCCATGCTAATTTATTTACCACTAACAGCCCTCTTTTTATACATCGGAACCACTCTGTTTGCCTTCTATTCAGGACCGGATCATATGCTTGGAGAAGCCATTACCAAGGGAGACCAGGTTTTCCCGCATTTTATTGCCACACAGTTGCCGGTTGGTGTAAAAGGACTCATTATTGCAGCCATACTTGCGGCTTCAATGAGTACCATTGATTCTGCCCTGAACTGTTCGGCGACCGTGCTTTTTGTCGACTATTACAAGAAATATTTAAAACCTTCCGCTTCCGAAAGCAACAGCGTTATCTTCTTGCGTATTACGACAGTGATCTGGGGGATTGCCGGAATTGCTGTTGCACTCTTGCTGATAAATGCGAAGAGTGCACTCGATATATGGTGGATCATTGCCGGAATTTTTGGTGGAGGAATACTGGGACTATTCCTGCTTGGGATTTTCAACATTAAAATCACACAGAAACAAGGAATCATTTCGGTTATTTTCAGCATTCTAATTATCATCTGGGGATCATTCCTGCGGGATTTGCCTGATAAATTTGCCTGGATGGAGAGCAAAATAGACCCCATCATCATTGGTGCTATGAGTACACTGGGATTGGTGCTTCTTGCGCTTTTCTTTGTAATTACTAACAAAATTGTAGAGACGAAACGTTCAAACCACTGACATTCATATTTATAAACTGATCCAGATCTGCTTTTTAGTTTATAAACCTTAATTGCTGAGTCATGAAACTTCTATTTAATCTATTAACAATGATGCTACTTTCAAACTGCACTTTCGTGAAAGGACCTTCAGGAGATGCAAATCCTATTATTAAGTCTGAATTTATCTTTCAGACAGAGGATGTTACGTTTCCCAGTTGCCATGCATCTACCATAGCAGAGACTGAGCATGGGTTAGTTGCAGCATGGTTTGCCGGAACCAGTGAAAAAAATCCCGATGTCGGTATCTGGGTTAGCCGTTTGATAGATGGAAAATGGACGAGTCCTCAGGAAGTAGCAAATGGTGTACAGAATAGCAGAAAGCGCTATCCAACCTGGAATCCGGTACTTTTCCAACCCAGAGAGGGGCCGTTAATGTTATTCTACAAAGTGGGTCCCGACCCGAGGCAATGGTGGGGCATGATCATCACCTCCGATGACGAAGGATTGACCTGGTCAAAACCGACTAAAATGGGAAAGGGACCTTTTGATCATCTGCTGGGGCCTATTAAGAATAAACCGGTTCAATTGGAAGACGGAACGATTTTATGCCCTTCAAGCAGTGAGTCTAAAGATAAATGGAGGGTTCACTTTGAATTATCAAAAGATATGGGTCAAACGTGGGACGTTGTTGGCCCGATTAATGATGGAATTGAGTTTGATGCCATTCAGCCAAGTGTGCTTTTACATCCAGGCGGAGAGATGCAGGTGTTGTGCAGGACAAAACAGGGGGTAATTTCTCAAAGCTGGTCGGAAGATGGCGGAAAAACCTGGAGCCTCATGGAAGCTACAGTGTTGCCGAATCCCAATTCGGGTACCGATGCAGTTACCCTGAAAGATGGCAGGCATATCCTGGTTTATAATCACATCATCCCTTCTGAAACCTGGGGTTCAAGAAATAAACTGAATATGGCCATTTCTGAGGACGGGATCAAATGGAGTGCAGCAGCTTTGGTGGAGAACGATCCGGACCAGGATGCTGAATACTCCTATCCTGCAGTAATCCAAACCAAAGATGGTAAAATTCATATCACTTATACCTGGAACAGAAAAGTGATTAAATATGTTGTGGTTGATCCATCCAGGATTGAAGCCAAAGCCATTTTAAATGGTGCCTGGCCTGATGAATAAAGATTTTATTGATGACAAAAAAAACCAATCTCTTTTTCGCAGCAATAGTTTTAGGCCTCGGCTGGGCAATGCGCGGCCATTTTGGCCATGAATGGGGTGCTTCCTGGGCTGGAGCCATGGGTGCATTAGCGGTATTGGTCGTATCAAAAAGAAAAGATTGGGCACTAAGGGCGCCTGCATTAGCAGCACTGGGGGCAATTGGCTGGGGAGCCGGAGGCATGATGAGCTACGGGATTGTGATCGGATATTGCCAGTCGATATCCTTTGTAAATTCCCTTTACGGTTATGTCATGCTCGCTGTCATAGGTGGCCTCTATGGTTTTATCGGCGGTGGCTTATTTGGACTTGGCCTTGAATCAAGTGAAGAGAATAAACCGAAATGGTCAGGCCTCATCATAGAGATGTTTGTGGGAGGGTTCCTGGTATGGGGGCTTCTCATCTACCAGATGGAGTGGTTTATGACCCCACCGCGCTCTGAGCTGTGGGCCGGATGCCTGGGTGCAGCCCTTGCGCTGGGCTGGTATTTATATCGAAACAATTTCAAAAGGGCAGTAAGGGTTGCATCCTATGCTGCATTGGGAGCAGGCTTTGGTTTTGCATTTGGTAATTTCATACAAACAGTTGGGAGTTCCGCAGAAATCCAATACAACTGGTGGAATGTCATGGAATTTACACTTGGGTTTTTTGGAGGATTGGGCATGATCTATGCTGTACTTACACGCGAATGGCCGAAGTCTGTGAAGCCATCCGGAACGGCCAATTGGATTGCTATCATATTCCTGTTTGCATTCATCCCTGCAACCAATTATTTCAATGGCTTTTCCACGGAAAGTCTAATTAATTTTGCAGAGAAACTGAATATTGCAAATCCTGTACAATATGCTTCCAGACAACTCCTGGTTGCCGGGATTTCGATACCCGTCTTTGCCATCCTGGCTATTATGATCTGGAACCATTATTCTTCCCAAGATGACAAATTGGTGAAGTTTGGCCTTCCTGTGATGCTTTTTATTACAACCATTCATTATAACTTTTTTGCTTACATCAGGTTGGGCACTTTCTACAAGCCATTCAGTTTCAAGTATTCAGAATCACTCTATCTGTTTATAGTGGCATTCATTTTTACCATCTGGTATGTCGGACTGCGAAAGACAACTGATTTTCCGGGGAGAAATACCAGCGATGAAACATGGAAGCGCTGGGGGATAATAATAATAACTCTTCTGATCACTTTTGTGATCATCACTACGGTTTCAATTAACATTCATTCTGAAATGCCAGGAGCTCATGACAGGTTTTAAGAGATCAATCTCAACTATATTTATTCCCTTTGTTTTCTATGTTAGCTGCATCACAGTTGTAGCGCAAACAGCTGCATCCAATTCCAGCAGGCTCCAATTTAAATCTGAATACATTTTTCCATCCCAGGATCTGCATGTACACAGCAGCTCCATTGTTGAATTACCTGGCGGTGATCTACTTGCTTGCTGGTTCGAAGGATCAGGTGAGCGTACAGCCAACGATGTTGTGGTTAAAGGGTCCCGATTAAAAAAAGGAGCATCCGGGTGGAGTAGAACATTTATACTCGCCGATACACCGGGATATCCCGATTGCAATCCAATACTGTTTATTGATAAGGAAAATCGACTGCATCTTTTCTGGATTGTTGTACAGGCCAATCGATGGGAGACCTCTATCCTGAAATCAAGAATTTCTTCCAACTATGAAAAAAGCGGAGCCCCGGATTGGGAATGGCAGGATATAATTTTGTTGAAACCGGGTGAAGAGTTTGCTGAGACAATCAAAAACAGGTTCCTTGAGTCAAACACTCCGGAACTTGCCTGGGCCGAGTACGCCCCACTCTATGAAAGAATGATATATGATGCTGCCAGGGATCCGAAAAAGAGAGAAACCGGATGGATGACCAGAACCCACCCCCTCCAGCTCCCTGATGGAAGAATTCTCCTGCCACTATATTCCGATGGATACAACCTTTCACTCATAGCTATATCAGATGATAGTGGCAAATCCTGGCAACCCGGTTTACCAATAGTAGGGCGTGGAAATGTACAGCCCAGTCTGGTTCTGAAAAAGAATGGAGATCTGGTTGCCTATATGCGCGATAATGGTGACAAACCGGGCAGGGTGATAAAGAGCATCTCGAAAGACAATGGATTTGAGTGGAGTATTACCGAAGATACACACATCCCTAATCCGGGTACCAGTGTCGAAGCTATTTCGCTGGTAAATGGTGATTGGATAATGGTATACAATGATGTTGAAAATGGAAGGCACAGCTTAGCAGTCAGTCTTTCAGATGATGAAGGAGAAACATGGAGATGGACACGCCATTTGGAAAAAAGAGGCCCGGGAGAAGGTTCTTTCTCCTACCCTTCTGTTATTCAAGCTAAAGACGGAATAATTCACGTCACCTACTCCTTTCATTTAACTGAGAATAAAACAATCAAGCACGTTGCCTTTTCAGCTGAGTGGGTAAAAGAAAACAACGATGAAGTTTAAAACGTTACTTATAGGTTTTGGTTTCTCCTTACTGTTTATCAATAATCCGGGAATCATCAAAGCAGAAACTGGTACAAAGCAGTTCCGGGAAAATTTCGCTGTATATAATGCTGAGGAGTTAATTGATGGAGCGTTTTTACACGATTTTATGCTGCTTGGGCCATTCCCAAATCCACTACCTGAAGGATTCACCGAGTATTTTCACACCGATGAAGAGTGTATAGGATTTGCAACAGATTATCTGAAATCAGCCGGGGGGGAGAATGGAGTGAAACCCTATGTTGGACAAAGTGTTGAATTACGTATTAAACCGGAGCCATTGTTTGAGACTTACCAGCTCATAAAGCAGGAAGATCCGGATCATCTGGTCATCACAAACCATGACCCAGTAAACCTTATCTCAACACTCGCCAGATACAACCGGTCCACAGATATTGTAGCTTGTGATGTCTATCCTGTCATCCCGCATGGTATAAGACCCACTTATGCTTTATACCCGGATGGTTTACAGGGTGACTTGCTGAATCCCTATATTTGTCAGGTAGGTGAATATGCTGATAAAATGAAAAAAGTAGTGAACCATTCGAGGTTCATATTTATGAACTAAGTAATTGATTTAATGATGAACCATCTGCGAAAATTCATCCTGGTATTTACTGCAAATTTTGTTTTCCTGTTTGCACTGCACGCTTCCGCCATAGAAGCCAATGTTGCTGTGATAAAGCTTACCCCACCACTGGAGATGGGCTATACACTGGGGGGGTATGGTGCACGCATGAGCAAGCCAGCTGAAGGAATACATGATGATATCTGGGCAAAGGCTCTGGTTCTGAATGATGGTGGTAAAAAGTTCGCAATCGTTACATTGGATATCCTGGGATTACCACCGAATGTCAAGCCCCAGGTAATTGAAAAACTCAATCAGGAGGGATGGACTGAAGAGAACATCATGCTCCTTCCCAGTCATTCTCATTCCTCTCTGGAGATGTTTGCCCTGAATGACAAGAATATTTTCGGGCTGGCACCCATTGGGATATTTCAACCGCAATTACTGGACTTTGTGGTACAATCTCTGGCTGATTTGATTAAATCGGCAGATCAGGATTTAAAGCCTGTAAAGATTGGAAGCCACAGCAAACAGATTGATGGATTGAATCGTAACCGGAGAGGAGAGCCCTTTATCGATAATTCCTTAACGGTGACACGAATTGATTATCTCAACGGAAAACCAATGACGGTACTGGTTAACTGGACAGGACATCCAACTATTATGGATGAAAATGACATGTTGGTATCGGGCGGGTGGCCCGGGTATCTGCAGCGTGAGTTGGAAGGTTGGATAGGTCAGGGGGTGGTAGCCATGTTTTACAATGGGCCTCAGGGAGACCAATCCGTGATTGCTGAAGGAGCAGGAAGTCACTTTGAAAAAGCAGAAAGATATGGCCGGACCATGGCCATCAATGTTTTGAATATTTATAACAATATCAACCCTGTAGAGAATATCCAGTTTAGTTACAATTATAAGATCATTCCATTGCCTGATAGAGAAGCTCATCCCGACTTCATGGAAACCGGTGGTAAAGAATATGGATTGGATGAAGAGAAAATAAAAATACTCCTGGATCAGGTTTTTCCAGTACAAACCTCCATTGGGGCGTTTAGACTGGGCAACCTGCTGATCGTTGGAGCACCGGGTGAATTGAGTGCTGAATTGGGTTTGAATGTTAAAGAAAAACTCAAAACCAGGGGTGTTAAATATCCGGCCATCGGGGGACTGGCCAATCAATGGATAAGTTATATCTTGAGTGAAAATGAGTACCACAAGAGCGGATATGAAGCAAGCGTCAGTTTTTACGGTAAAGATTTAGGAGAAGTGATAGTCAGGGGTATGATGGATACGGCAATCCCCTTAACAAAATAATCAATCATGGACAAGAAAAATACATTGCAAATCTCAAAGTTGTTAGCTGTTCTAATGATACTTTTCATTTCAAATGACCAGCTTGAGGCACAATCAGATCCTGTCATTCAAACGGCCTACCCCCACCCTGTTGTGGAACTTAAAGAGTGGTTGGTTCATTCAGGTGACCTGACTATCGACAAAGTGTTTGCTGACAGTCCATCCATTTGGGAAAAGGAAACTCTAAATCATGAATGGTGGGAAAAAGGGTCAATCAAATGGTTTAAAAAGGAAGTAATCATTCCTGAAGAGCTTGAAGGACTGGATGTAATACTACACATCAATGTGGAGCCATCAGGTGAAGTTTATGTGGATGGTAAAAAAATGTTTACTGCCCGTCAAAAAAGCGGACACGGTATTTTGATGAAATCAGCCAAGGCCCACCGGAAATTTGTTGTTGCAGTAAAGGCGCAGCAGAATGGGTATAATTGCCGGTTTTATATGGCGGATCTGGCTGGAATGTCTGCAGGTTATGGCAACCTGGCAGAAGCAATCGCAGAGTTTAAGAAATTAAACCCACCGGCCGGGATCAAACTTGACACCTGGAAACGAAAATTGCTTGCTGATGATAAAGCCGCACAGCCATCATTTAACGACGATGACTGGGAATCAGTAAAAACCCGTGATAGCTGGAGCGGTGAACGGCAACATGCCTGGTACAGGCTTATGCTGGAACTCCCGCATGAAATTGATGGTTTCCATGTGGAAGGAAGAAGTTTACGCCTGTTGATAAATGCAAATGATCGTGGAGAAATTTGGTATAAGGGCCAGTTGCTTCAGGAATTTCAGGAAGACCAGGGCAATGTAATTCTGACAGGTGCTGCGAATATCTCTGAACCTGAACAACTGGCTATAAAAGTTAAAAATATCTGGGGCAGCGGATCTCTGCGCGGAGTCACGCTGATAACCGATGAAGCGTATCAGGTAAAAGACAACTTCGAACTGTTAATGATGCGAGTAGATCGCATGGATCGCTTTTTTCAAAGACACCCCTCACCAGATCCAACCCTGTTAAGCCGGATAGCTGGTTCCTTTCAACAGGAGCTGGACAGCAATCATGATATGGGGATTAAACTCAGGAATATTTCCAATCAATTAAATGTCATTGAAACCCAGTTGAGTAAGTCCCCGGCATTTATGGTTCCTCCCTATCTGCAGGCAGTAGAGGATGATGGAATAACCATCATGTGGGAAACAGTTTATCCATCATACGGCAAAATCCTGTATGGGACGGACAACCAGCTGGATCAAACCATCATTGAAGAATCTATCCCCTCGGTGATGCATGAGATTACACTTTCCGGTTTGGACAAAGATCAGAACTATTATTACAAGGTTGTGGTGGAAAACTTATCCAGTCAGGTCTATTCATTTCATACGAAAAAACCCGTTGAAGCGCCCATTAAATTTATTATTTATGGGGATAGCCGGAGTTATCCGAAGGTGCATGAAAATCTTGTGAAATTGATGGTTGAGGAAAAACCGGATTTCATAGTAAACGTGGGCGATGTGGTAACAACAGGGGCACGTCTCAATGAGTGGATTGATGAGCATTTCTATCCAATACGTCATATTAGTGGCAATGTGCCCACCTATATTTCAATTGGAAATCATGAATATGGTGGTTATCATGAAACCAAGGTTGTACCACCGTTTGAAGAGAGGGTCCATAACCCGGTAAACTCAACCGGAAGCAACGAATACTTTTTCTCTTTTGACTATGGTAATTCGCATTTTATTTTCCTTGATCCCAATAAGGCTGATTCCCCGTATGGCGAGCGTATATCTCCGGGGAGCCAGCAGTACAACTGGTTTTTAAATGATGTTAGGAAAGCCAAAGAAAATAGCGAATGGATTTTTGTTTTCCTGCACCAACCCCCTTACTCTGAATGCTGGTCGGGTGGATATTACGATGGGGAACCTGTGCTGCGCAAAGAGATAGTACCCATTATTGAAGCCAACAATGTGGATATCGTATTTGCCGGACATACACATGATTACGAACGGGGACTACCCCATCCGCCATACGATCCGGAAACCGGAAGTGGGAACAATGCTGTTTATGTGATTACCGGCGGTGGGGGATCAAACCTGGATAATCACAAATATAAGGAGTGGGAACAAATCGACCTTCCTGATCACCCGGCAACTACCGATAATGATGATACGGATGAGGGTGAGTATTATCTGTATCACTATGTTGTTATTGAGATTGATGGAACCGAACTTAAATACAAAGCTGTAAAAATGAATGGTGACGGAAGTTATGGTGGCATTTTTGATTCATTCGAACTAAAACACAGATAAAAAAATATAAACAGATGGAAATCAACTTTAAATTCTTTCTTATTGGACTTTTTATTTCTGTTACGGCTTTCTCACAGCAATATAAAGACACACCCTATCTGCAGGATTATGCAGATAAATTTGAACTCTGCACTGATGAGAATGAGCAGGACCTTATTCAGGTCAAAAGTGACAGGAATAACATCATCAATATTCTCTCAACAGAGGGGTTATTACAACCCTGGGAAAAAAGACTGGTCAAGGATCAACGTTACCGTCCCATTTCAGACCAGCATATCATTGCTTTCGATACTTATAAGGATCAGTTTGTCTATTTAACCAATAAGGCACTCCTCAGCAATGCATGGGCCGGGAAATTCTATGTTGAGCATCATACAGTCAAACCAACTCATTTTGTTATGGGTGATGATTTCTCCTTTCTGATAGCAGCTAAGGAGAGGTTGGTATTCTTCAAAAACAATAAAATCGTTTGGGAAAAACCGGTGAAAGATTTTGAGCCTGTTGAGCTTCTGTTTGATGCAGGCAAACAAGCCTTTTTAGTTCTTTCAAAAAATACCATTTACACATTTAATGGTTCTGACCAGGAATTGGTTAAAAGATACGATGGCAACAATTTGACTGCCATCTCACTGGTAGGTGATAAAAACCAAATAGTGGTTGGCACAGAAGATGGGATTCTTTCCCTGGATTCAGAATCATTTGAAGAAACATCTCCAATCAATAGAAAGCTTCCTGACACTAATATTTCCTGTATTGCGGAGATTAATGGAAAACTCTGGTTTGGATCATCGAAAGGAGCCTTTGCGCTGCGGCAGAATGGGAAATACGATTATTATGCATCGAAGCGCTGGCTAGTGGACGATAAGGTTACTGATATTTTCTCAGGACCGGATAACAGTGTACTGATCCTCACTGAAAAAGGCTTAAGCAAAATAAATTTTGTTGAAATGACGCTGGCTGAGAAAGCCGAGTATTTCCAAACAGTGCAAAGACTGCGGCATATTCGACATGGTTTTAGCTCTGAAGGGTATTTATCAAGTCCTGGTGATCCTTCATCCATTGTTCTCAGAGATACTGATAACGACGGATTATGGACATCAATGTATTTAGCAGGTGAATTGTTTCGATATGCTGCCACAAAATCTGAAGATGCACTCCAAAATGCTTATGAAGCTTTTGAAGCCATGGAACGACTCACAGAAATTAGTGGGATCAAGGGTTTTCCGGCACGAACGTATGAGATTGACAGCTATCAGTCAAGTGATAATGATCCGGATATGCCGGAAGATCAGAAGATCTGGCGCTTAACCGATGATGGACGCTGGAGGTGGAAATCCACTACAAGCAGTGATGAATCATGCGGGCACTTTTTTGTTTATGCACTGTTTGCAGAAATAGTGCCAGACAGGGAGTGGCAAGACCGCGCCATTCATCAGATAAAAATTGAGATGGACCATATTATAGAGAACGACTGGTACCTGGTTACATGGAACGGAGAGATAACTCAGTGGGGAAGATGGAATCCTGACTATGTAAACAGCTTTCCGGTAAATGTAGGCGACCGCCGCCTCAATTCAACCCTTATCCTGGCATTCCTTCAGACAGCCTATCATTTTACCGGCGATGGGATTTACAAAGAGAAAGCATATGAACTCATGGATGAATACGGATATGGGGAGAATGTTACACGTCCGGCTACAATCATTGGTCATGTCGAGGGACAAATCCTGAGTGACTCGTGGAACCACTCCGATGATGAAATGTATTTCTTAACCGTTCCGGCTTTGGTGAAATATGCATTTACCGAGGAATTGAAAAAGGAATATTTTAAAACAGCGCAAAGCCATTGGGAAATTGAACGCTCGGAAAAGAATCCTCTCTGGAATTATCTGTATGCACTTATTGGTGGGTCAGATTATGATCTTGAGGAATCCGCCTGGTGGCTCAGGGAATTCCCTATGGATCTCATTTCATGGAATGTTGACAATAGTCACAGGCAGGATTTAACAAGGGTTGAACCAAATTTCAGAAGCCAGGAATACACCGAAGTGCTGCCAAGAGATGAACGGCCGGTGCATTTACATAACAATGCATACAGAAACAATGGAGGAAGCAACGGCAGCAGAGAATATCCTCCTTACATATACCTGTTGCCTTACTGGGCAGGAAGATATGTCGGAGCCATTGCTCCTCCCAACCAATGAAAATACTGATAATAATACCTATCAGTATTTCAGTGTTTGCAGGGTTTATACAATCATGTGATCAAAATAGAAATGGATCTATTCCAATGGAAGAAAAGCAGATAACATTTTCATCAAAAACCCATGCGCTGGACAACAATGACAACTTCTCTGCGGATGGATGGTTCCTTTGCTATGATACGCGGGGAACAATTTATAATGAGAACCTGGCAAATTCAAAATCCATTGAGAAGGTAGAAATATCAACAGGAGTAGAAACTGTTCTATGGGATCCCCCATCTATTACAGGAGAGGAGGCTGCTCCGGGAGTTGCTGCCGTCTCTTTTCACCCGTTCGAAAATAAAGTGATATTCATTCACGGACCTTTTCTTGATGAAGTGAAGGACCGTGGAACCTACAGCATTCGTAACCGTACTGCCATTGAAGTAGATGGAGAAGGAAGAAAAACCTCCGTTAAAGTGGATATGCGTAATATCTCCGATGAAGAAACAACACCGGGGACACATCGTGGTGGTACGCACCGGCATGAGTATTCCGGGAACGGGAAGCGCATTGGTTTTACGTATGATGATTTTCTTGTCCGGGATTACGACCGGACCATTGGATTTATGCAGCCTCACGAAAATGCACCTGAGGGATACTCCCACTATTTTTCGGTGATCCTTAAGCCGGCTAAAAAGAGGCAATCAAAAGTCGGGGAGATTGAAAAAGCGTATGGGGATTCATGGGTAGACAGTGCAGGAACTATGCGTGCATTCATTGGGACAGTAAGGGCACAAAATGGCATAGATTATGAAAATGATCTGTTTGTGGCTGATATTCCGGCTGATATAGATATTGCCACATCACGCTCAGGCACACGGGATCAATACCCCGAACCGCCTGAAGGTATTGTCGTGCGCAGGCTCACATATGGCATGAATGTTACCGGGATTGTGCGTGGCTCTCCCAATGGAAGTAAAATTGCCTTTGCCGCCAGGGATGAAGATGGAATTGGCCACGTGTTTATCACAAAAGCGGATGGATCGGATGAACAACCTGCCCGGGTTACCAGCCTTAACTCACCGGTTTCCTCGATTCGCTGGCATCCGTCAGGTAACTGGGTGTTTTGTATCAGCGATGGAAATGTATTTGTAACTTACCTTGGAACAAGGTACCGATTCGGTAAAACCATCAGATTAAGTGATGACCTGCTGGTAAGAGACCAACTGGTTGTATCACCGGACGGAAACCTGCTTGCATATATTATTCCTGTTCCGACACAGGATACATCGGGAACTATAGTTAAAGATGCTAACGGAAATGATTTCAGGCAGATTTTTATTATGGAACTGGATTGGGAAAAAATAGATAGAGGTATGTAAATTCCGGGCAAATACTAAATCCAACATCGAATTTTATGAAAAAAAATATCGGGTATTTAATCATACTATTTTTCCTGGCCGGGATATCCTGTTCTGATCAAAACACTTCTGCAAATGATACCGGTCTGAATGATAATCAGGGGATAGAAGACAAGCCCTTTATCCAGGAGGTTCATCAAGCGTATGAGCTGGGTTCTATGGCTGAAAGAAATGATATACGTACCATCGTTGTTGATCATTCCGGACAGGTCTGGGCAGGCACTAAAGCTGGTTTATTTGTTTTAGATCAGGATAAAGAAGAATGGAAAGGGATGATTGAATCGACCAATCAAGGGCCAATAAATGATCTGTTTGTTGATTCAAAAGGGAGCGTTTGGATCGCTGCCTGGAATGGTCTGTACAGAACAGACAATAATAAGACAGAGAAAATTGAAATTACGGATAACCCCATCGGTGTAGTGAACGAAATCGACGGCAATATACTCGCACTCGGTCCGGAGGGTATCTGGAAATCACAGGGTAAAACATGGATTAAAGAAGACATACCCTATTCCCGGGCAATCCGGGAATTATTGTCTGATCAAAGTGGCGGCTATTATCTTGGTACCGGAAAAGGATTGTACCATCAAACAGTACATAAAACTGTACTCTTCCAGAATGAAGAAGAGCTCTTAAGTGATAATATTTTCGGCCTGGCATGGGCGGAAGAAGGGGAGCTCTGGATTGGGGGACTTGGCGGGGTAACGGTATATAAAGATGACAAAAGGATAAAGAGTTTTACCCCGAAAGAGGGCCTGCCAAATGTCTGGGTACGGTGTGTTCAAAAAGCGCCCGATGGTTCAATGTGGGTCGGAACAGATCTGGGAGTTACAAGGTATAACGGTAGTAGCTGGTCATTAAGACACAGCCGGCGCTGGTTATTAAGCGATAAAGTCCGGGATATTGCATTTGACGGAAACGGTACTGCCTGGATTGCCACTTCCAATGGTGTTAGTGCGATAAAGAGGAAGCAGATGACACTTGCCCAAAAAGCAGATTATTACTATGATGTAATGGCCCGAAGACATATTCGAGCGCCCTTTCTGGTTGAGAAATGCAGATTCAGCACACCTGGTGATACGACAACCTGGGAACCAAATGATGATGATAATGACGGGCAGTATACAAGTATGTATCTCGCAATGGAATCATATCGCTATGCAGTAACAAAGGATCCGGAAGCTAAAGAGAATGCAGCAAAAGCCTTTAACGCACTTAAATTTTTACAGACTGTAACCGAAACAGAGGGGTTTGTTGCCAGAACAGTAATACCTGCAACATGGACCAGGATGGCAGATCCGAATGAGGTCATTACCGACCGTAAGTGGGCAGATATGATTGTCAGGGAACCACGGGAGAAAAAAGTTGAGGACCACTGGCTTCTGTCAGACGATGGGAAATGGCTCTGGAAAAGAGGAACAAGCAGTGATGAGATTACCGGTCATATGTATGGTTATCTTTTTTACTATGATCTTGTTGCAGATCCCGGCGAGCAGGAAGATGTAAAAGGACACGTTCTGCGGATCGTTGACTATATTATTGATAACGGTTATGTATTGATGGATATTGACGGCACCCACACTGAGTGGGGAGTCTGGGCACCTGAATTTCTAAATGATGATCCTGATTGGGCCAGTGAAAGGGGAATTAACTCCGTTGAGATTTTATCATACCTTAAACTGGCCTACCATGTTAGTGGAAATGAATATTACCAGGAAGAATATCACAAATTGGTCCATGAAAGCAATTATAGGAACAACATTGTCAATGCGAAAACCACATTACCCTCCTGGCGGACATATATTGATGATGAACTTCTTGCACTTGCGTATCCGGCCCTGATTCTATATGAAGAGGACCCTGACCTGCAGGCTCTGTATTGCAGAAGCCTCGATAACTGGTATGATGCACTTAAAAATGATGATAATCCTTATTTCTATTTTATCTACAATGCACTAGCTGCTAACAAATTGAATCTGGAGAAGTCCATACGACTATTGCAGGATAATCCGCTCGACCTGATCCGTTGGCGAATAGATAACAGCCAGCGGGAAGATCTGGACCTGACACGCTCCCCGATATTGGAAGATATTCAAACCAGCCGTCTTGTTCCCCCATCTGAACGGGGAATAATGCGCTGGGATAATAATCCCTGGCAGGCTGTTCAGGGAGACGGGGGATATACCGAAAGCGACGGGGTTTACTGGCTGCTGGCATACTGGATGGGGCGGTATCACGGATTTATTAAATAAAGTAAAAACTATGTTGAAAAAACAAAATGTTATCGGAGTAATCCCTGCCCGTTATGGCTCGTCGAGGTTCCGTGGGAAAGTGATAGCAGAAATCGCGGGCAAGCCAATGATTCAGTGGGTGTATGAACGGGCTAGCCAATCGCGGATGCTGGATCAGCTTTTTGTAGCAGTGGATGACCCGCGTGTCTTGAAATGTGTAGAGGGATTTGGGGGGAAGGCGGTTATGACAAACACAGACCATCAATCCGGCACAGATAGAATTGCCGAAGCAGTGGAAAAAATTCAAACTGACATTGTAGTAAATATCCAGGGAGATCAACCCCTTCTCGATCCTAAAATGATTGACGAAGCAGTGCAACCCATGCTGGAAGATACAACTGTTCAGATGTCAACCCTCAAAATAAAAATCAGGGAAGAAGATTATTCAGATCCGTCAGTTGTTAAAGTAGTTGCTGACGAAAATGATTTTGCACTCTATTTTTCCAGATCGCTTATTCCTTATTCCCGGGATAAAGTGGCTGTGAACGTTTATGAACATGTTGGATTATATGGTTATCGCAAGGATTTTTTGTTAAAAATATCGAAGATGCCGCAAAGCTATCTGGAAAAGATTGAAATGCTGGAGCAGCTACGCGTATTGGAGAATGGCTATAAGATTAAGGTTATTGAAACAAAAAGCAAACATGCGGCAGGAGTCAGTGTGGATACACCGGCTGACCATGCCAGGGTTGAGAAAATAATCAGAGAAATGAATTTATCTTAAGGGATATCTTAATGAATTCAAACAGGGAGCTTATAAAACAGTTATATAATGATTTACAGCCATCAGGCAGGGAAATGGTTGACAGAGCTGTAGATCGTATTGTCGAAGCTAAAAAAAAACAGGGTAAAGTAGTTGTCGTCACAGGCAGCGGACCCAACCTTCATGAAGGCGTTACAACGCTTATTGCTGAACTTATTAATAAAGGAGTCGTTGATGGCGTAACAACAAGTTCGGCGGTTGTGGCGCATGAAATGGCAGGTGTTTTGGATGAAGTTAAAAGAGTTGATGGTAAGAAATTGGGATTCCCTGGAAACATACTGCCACGTGGCGAGATTTTCGAAATCACTAAAATGTCTCCGGAATTGCTTGATCAGCTAAAAAAAGAGATGATCATCGACACCGGCATAATTGATAAAGCCCTGTCACTTGAAGGTGATGTGATCATCAAAGCGGCTGGAAATATGGCATACCCGATGGGTTTGCGAACTGAGAATCTGGCAAAAGAGATTCTGTTTATTGCAAAATCAAAAGGGCTCCCTTTTGAGGTTATCGCCGGAGCAGGAGCAGATGAGCGCACAATGTTAGGTGCTGCCGTAAAGAAAGACGTTCCGTGTCTGGTTACAGTTCCACAACTGATCGGTGGTGGAATGGTTGGTACAGCTCTGGCAGATTCGATTTCAATAATGGAACGAACAGCGAGAATTGCTGAAATGATGAGCAGCGCTGATGTGATTATTGAGTCTGCAGTTGCCTTAACCCAGGAAATCCATGACGGACCGTTTGAAACATACACCGGTCATGGAATCTGGTCAAATTGGGAAGGATATCCAACGTACAGTCTGAAAGGGAAG
This sequence comes from Bacteroidales bacterium, assembly GCA_023138875.1. Taxonomy (GTDB): domain Bacteria; phylum Bacteroidota; class Bacteroidia; order Bacteroidales. The sequence continues at coordinate 40,522 of JAGLOO010000003.1, read as the reverse complement.
ACGTTGATACGCATTGATTTCGATCCGAATTTGAAAAAAGCCTGTGATTTCGAAAAAGAATCCGGCACTGTACAGCAGGCCATTGATAAAGGGATGCCAAAGACAAAATTAATGAGTATCCCATTTCGAATGGAAATGTCTGGTTTCGCCCGGCTGGAAAATAGTATTCCAATAGTTGGTGACATTGGAATTATCTGGCCAATAATAGCACATTTAATCGAACAAAAACTGGGGATAAAACTTGATTTTATCTCTTATCCGCAGCAAAGCCCGGAGGGTCAGGAAATGAGGAAATGGATCGTGCGGAATATACTTCCGGTCAAAAAAGAAAAGCTTCATCTATAGTCAGGATTCGTTTATTTGTAATTAATATCGATATGTTACTGATTAACAAATGCTTGAAGATTGTTTTCACCATTTTATTTTTCACCTCGATACCTGTTCTCAGTGTTGAAAAACCTGGCCTTTATGCAGATATAATTAGCACCAGGGTCATTTGCAAGCAGCCTGGCAAATACATTGGCTGGCCAAGTATTACCAAAACCAGGTCGGGCGAACTGCTGGTGGTCTTTTCCGGTAACCGCGATGCCCATGTATGCCCGTTTGGAATTACCCAGATGATTCGCAGTACCGATCATGGCGAAACCTGGACCGATCCCGAGACAATAAACAATACGCCGCTCGATGACCGAGATGCAGGAATCCTTGAGACAACAAAGGGAACCCTGCTGGTAAACTGGTTTACCTCTTTGGCTTTTGATACAAAAAAGTTTTATGACAGGAATCCATCCTGGAAACGTCATGCAGATAAACTGGGAGATGAAACCAAAAAATACTGGATAGGTAACTGGACCAGGAGGTCCCTGGATGGTGGTAAATCCTGGGAAGAACCCGTAAAACAGGTTGTTTCTGCCCCTCATGAGCCAATAGAACTATCCGATGGCAGATTGCTCTATGTGGGCACTGGCTATGTGAATGATAAGAAAATAATCGGGGTAGAGCAGTCTACCGATGACGGACAATCGTGGCAGCTCATTTCCACCATTCCATTAGACAGTGAGGACCAGGTAACTTTTGCCCATGAGCCCCATGTGGTTGAACTCTCAGATGGCAAACTTGTGGCTATGTTTCGATACAATCCAGCAGACCACAATCAGTCACACCTGAGGCAGTCGGAAAGCTACGATGGGGGTAAAAGCTGGACCACCAGCCATAAAACTGGAATATGGGGTTACCCACCCCATCTTATGCAATTACAAAATGGTTTGCTTTTGGTCTCTTATGGCGTTCGGCGGGAACCTTTTGGAGAAAAGGCCTGCATTAGCAGGGATGGTGGTAAAACATGGGAAACAGGCAAAGAAATAATGATAAACCCGGCTATAAACTCTGATCTGGGCTATCCCGCATCTGTCCAGCTTGAGGATGGTTCAATCCTGACTGTCTATTACCAGGTTGACAAAGAAGGCGAAAAAACCAGCCTTATGAGTACCCACTGGCGGCTAAAGGAAGCGGATTTTTCACCCCTCCCCCTTTTTAGTCAACCAGTTGGCATCACAAATTCTGAGAAACATGACATAGTAAATATTGGTTCCCGCAAGACGAAGGAAACGTCTTCAGTTTTCAATCTTATATCCTGTAACATTTGGACGATCTTCAGCAGAATGGCAGTGTTTTGATAAAACAACTTTTCATTATGGACGTCAATAAACCCGAAGTCGTTGTTATTAAAGAACTTGAGCTCTTTGAAATATTTCTTGATCGTATCTTTGGTTGCATCCGGATCGTTTTTAAAAAAATCAAAGGCTTTATCGATCTGTTCTGCACTGATATAGGCCACATCTTCTCCCAGAAATCGTTGCATTCCGTCCTGATAAAGCTTTTGTAATCTGTCGATTAAGCTAAATTGATCATCATAAGCGATTCCTTTCCAATAGAATTTGAGTTCATTTGGGTTGTTGGTTTCATCAACTATTTTACACAGAAACAAATTAACCAGCTTGTCAAAGGCATTTTCACGACCGGACACATTGTGCTGTCTCAATATGGTAGCAAATTTGTGATACTTCCCTTGAATATCATTGCTGCTAATGGTGCTCAAGTCCTTAAGAGAGTACTTAGTTTTTCCTATTTCATAAGCAGGAATATCATCTTCAAATATTCCTTTGGTTGCGTAGTCCTGAGCATAGGTTTCTTTCCAGGCTTTAAAAATATCTTCAACGTCTAATCCTTTTGCTTTTTTATATGATAGTGGTGTTTTTTCAGCAAGTTCGTCCAGTAGTCTTTTGTTGTCCTTTAATGTGATTAAGTAATAGTTTGGCACTACTTTGTTATCCAAATAGTCAGAAGCGTATAAACAAACAAATTGCGTGCTTCCCGCTTGTTTTACATAGGAAAGTAATTGACCTCCATTTATTAACGTCTTTTTCCAGGCATCTTCAAATTCCTTTCCTTCTGTCTTGCATTCAATTATGAGTCAAGACTTCCCTGAATTGTCTTTCACCATAATATCCGCGCGACCACCACTGGCACCATGTCCAACTTTCCATTTAGGTTCAAGTTCAATGTGTAGTGGATTATAGCCCTTCTCAAAAAGTCTATGAACACATTCAAAAACAACAAAGTTTTCCTTTTGAGAGAAGTTACAGGTTTGCCTTTCGTTTATAGTCAATCCCTTGTCTTCAGGATAGATAAGTTTTTCAGCCTTGTAGTCAACCTTAAGGTAGGCATCTACTTCTTTGAACTTTTTGGTGAAAATATCTCCCTTCTCGGAGAAGCCAAGTTTCAATAGAAGTTCCTTGAAATTATCTTGTGTGATCATTTTTCTGTTTATTGTGTATTACTGACCAATTCAACGGTCTTGTACCAATAATAGAAGCCTGATTTATCTGGCTGTCGCTTCAAACGGTTCAAGAAATTCCAGTCCAGATGTTCAATAGTCAATTCCTTAATGTCTTGGCCTTCTCCTCATTGGTCCCACGCTCTCTTTTTACCAGTATGGCGCACGTATCTATCATGTCTTTTAACACTTTGTCAAGAGTTAGTGCTAATGCCGGATTTCCATTTTTCCGATATTCAATTTCCTGTTCAGCAAAAGCTTTAAAACTTGCTGCTACGATTTCCATGTTTTCAATCTTCTCGAACAACTTACTCAGATCGAATAGCTGCTTGCAAATCTCCATGGAGAACGGCTGTTGGTCTTTTCCTTTGAAATAAGGAATCCCAATAGTATTGGGAGCAAAAGCAGTCAGTTTATCTCCCGTGATTGAATCTATGGAAGGTACTGTGACCATGGTCTCTTTATCTGTTTCAATCCATTTTGTTGCTATAGGTCTTTCGATTAGTTCCGGGTAAATGGAATCTTCAATTAGTACATCCAGAAGAATAGTTCCAGAACCCTGAATGATGGTATCAAAGGGAAACTTATAGTGCGCTTTCAGCACTCCTGGTTGATAACTGCGATGTTCATCCAGCTTCCATTCGGAAAAATGTGATGAATCAATGATCTTGTCGAGAATACCTTCCAAGTCTTCCTGACTGGTCTTGCTGATTATGTCGATATCAATGGAGAATCGGTTGCCTTCGTCCAGCAGCAAGACCAGACTTGTGCCACCCTTAAATACAAAGTCATGCCCATTTGATTTGAGTCGCTCTAATAAATGCAGCGCATAAATCATTTTTTCAAGAATGATCTTGTCGACTCGCTTGTGGTCTTTTTGCTTTTTGAATTGATCCAACCACTCTTCTGTAAAGCATTTGTCTTTAATTATCGATAATGTCTTTTACAAGGTGAAACATATGATTGGTCATGAACTGCTTGATATCCTGTTCCCGTTCTCTACGTTTGGCATAGCTGAAAAGCTTGGTGAAATTGATAGTGTAGCTGTTGATAGCATTTTCGTATATGTGCATCAATTCAGAACCTTTCACAAAATAGAATAGCTTCTCTTCTGCGAACAAATCCACCAGGATTTTTTCAAGTGTGGGTGTGTAGAACTTGATCCTCTTCTCCATTCTTTTTGAAAGCGGTGCTCTTGTGAGCAGCTTCTTTATGATAATCGGCTGATTGCTTTCTGCAATGTAGAAATCGATGGCTTTTTCATCCGGATTTAGAAATACTTCTCTTCGTACCGTATCCTTCAACTCGTAAAATAATGACTCCTCAAAGCCTTTTTCTATTTCGATGAATAGGGTGGATCTGCTTGTTTGGTGTTGGGTAAATTCATTCAGCCACACCGTTTCCCAAATACAGTGTTTTATCTCACCGAATCGTTCTGTTAATTGCTTGGCGATTTTTAGTAGACTTGGTGAGATATCCGGTTTATATCTGAGTTTGTAAGTAATTACATAAAGCCCTCTTTTTATAGGCTTGATGATGTTCCTCTTTTTCAGATCATAGATTCTCCATCCGAAAGTTCCTTCTTTCAATTCTGGTTCGAAGTAGCGGTAGAAGTCAAAGAGCTCTTCTCTCGTGAAGTACTCCCTGTCCTTAAATTCTTCGATCAGTCTATTTTCTATAACCTTTGGCATTCTAAACCCAATTTTTGCCAAAGATAAGAAAATATGGCATATTTTGGAAATCTAAAAAACGCCAGTAAATCAAAATACTGGTAATTATTTGTAGTTTCTGGCGACTGGGAAAATTTGGCTCTTTTGCAAAGCTTAGGTTGCAGGTTGGCTTGTGAGGCTTTGCAAATGTGCCAAATGCGGGAAGGGCTTTCCGGACGGCATACAACTTCAAAATAAACGAACCTCTTACCTACGCCCATCTCTATGTTTTGATCGCAGAACGGTGGAACTAAGCGGCGCTGCAAGCGGTCGGCTTTAGTGATTTGTTCTGCGATCTAATTTTTTTGTTCTGCCCACTTCAACTAAGCTTGTGCATCTGGTTCAGTCTTCCATTTACTTTGGACAACGCCACCAGCTTCAAATGAGCAAAGTTCAGCTTCTGGGAGGCTACTGTTTGACACAATCCTGTATTTCTTTACTGAGATCTTTTCCTTGATCGGGCGGCCTACTTCCTTGCTCAACGTTAAGTGTATGAAAAGTAGGCGCTTGCGGGCTTCAACACTATCAAGTTACACAATAGTTAAAGCGGGCTACAACTCTTCATTTTACTGCTATCCCGCCTGTTTTTTATATACATTGTTATTACCCAACGAAAATTTTATAAGTATCCATATTGGTCAGCCAAATATGTTAGGAATAATGATAATGAAAATGCAATAATTGGTGCTATTACCCACATTAAAAAGAATTTTTTGACTGCTGTTTTTTTAAAGATGTTCTTAGCTCCTAATTTTGCAACCCCGATTCCTAAAATTGCTGCGACATTCAATTGGACTAATGAAGAAGGGATTCCCTTTGTTATAGAGGCTAATAGCAATAAGCTGGCGGACACAAAAGCAATTATAACGGCTTCGAATTTCCCAAATAATACAATTTCTTTTCCTGTATTCTTTACAATTTTATGTCCAAAAATTGAACTTCCTATTCCAAAACTAGGTGCAACAATCAGGGTTGACAATATCATTATTATTATAAAATTTTCATCTATGGATATGTTAAGTTCATTTGCAGTCATTGATGCAATTGGTCCAGCAGCATTGGCTACATTGTTCGCTCCAATGGTAAAAGCAACGTATAATGACATTAATACCAATAATCCATTCCAAACGGGTTTAAGATTCTCATTTTGAGCTCTAGGCAGAGTATATCCCCTTTTTCTCATTGGACGATAAATATATTTACCAATAAATAAGCTGATGAAAAATGAACCTATCGGTAAAATAAACCAAGTTGGCAGGATTTCCATAAATAATTTGTCAGTATTCAGGTCATTGAAATATAATGCAACGGCAGTAACTGATAGAACCGTTGCTTGACTAGTAGATTGTGGAATTCCAAACAAATTAGCAATCAACAGAGCAATAGTTACTGAAAAAAGAATAATTGATACCACCGTAAATGACATCATTTCAGGTGCTAATAAATCTTTCCCTACTGTAGTTGCGGTACCTTTCCCCGCTATAATTGCACCAAGGAAAACCATAATTCCAAATAAACCGGGAATCAAACTTTTCTTTATGACATTAGCTCCATAAGCCGCTGAGAATGCAGGTGCAGTTCCGCTACCGCCCATTGTTATTGCCAAAAACATAGCAATAATATAGGGTATTAAAAGATGGCTAAATAATGGTGAAATCATAATCGTATTTTATTAATCATTGCTCATTTTTATTATGTTGGGTAACTTATAAATAAACGTACCTCCCAACTATTTCCATTACTTATTTTTGATCGCAGAACGCTCCGCATAACCGGCTGGCGATGGAGCGCAGCGGAATTGCCAGTCCGTGATATTGCGGTTGTCAGGCAATTTATTTTTCATAAAATAGGTGATACTCTTACTTCTCAGTAAATAAATCTGCCCCCTTTTTACTTATTCTTTGAATGACACAGTCTCGCCTCCTTTCAGGGATCTAAATGAAATAGGAAGCAAACTTTATGTCATTATTTTGGGGCGGCCTCTGTGTTCGTATATTAATAAAGCATTAAGGTAATCTATATTTTCCGATCCGATCGTTATGTATACTGCCCAGATAGAGATAACCGCCATATTCCCGAGCGGAAGTGATCTCCTTAAGGTGTTTTCCTGTGGGTTCATGTAAGCTTTGGATGATTTTCCCTTGTTCATCCAAAGCCAAGACCAGGCCATAAGGCTTTGGCTTAGGCCATAAGGCTTTGGGCAGTTTTGACATTTGAGCTTTTAGAAAGGGAGAGGGATGGAGTTTGTCCACGGCTTCATTCCGAACCGTAAAAAGAGCCAGCCAAAATGTTCCCTTATGGTTGCTTGAAATGTTATCAGGAAATCCTGGCAGATTATCAATAAAGATCTCGTGTGTTCCCGCCTTGGGGCCCTTCAACCAGTACCGGACGATCCTGTAACGGTAGTCTCATTAATCAAAACGAAGTCCTCCTGCTGAGATAAGGCCACGCCGTTGGCAAAATAAAGGTTCTTCAATAGAATCTTAATCTGGCCGGTGGCTGGATCGTAGCTCAGGAATCTGCCATGCGGTTTTGATTCTAAAAGGTCATAGAGGTACTCATTTTGCACATACTTGGAGCTTGCATCCGTAAAATAGATAATCCCATCGCTGGAAATATCCAAGGCATCGGTGAACTTGAAGGGAACTCCATCCGCTGAGGTGGCCAGAACTTTGATTTTCCCTTGGCGATTAATGGAGAGTAAACCCTTATAGGCATCGCAGACAATTAGGTTTTCATTCTTATCAAATTGGATGCCTAAGGGGCGACCTTTGGTTTCGGCAAAAGTCTCCAGCTTGCCATCCGGCAGAAGACACATAATTTTTCCATCCTGCGTTCCTCCATAGACGTGGCCCTGACTGTCCACTGCCACCTCTTCCGGACCATTAATCTTCCCCAAGGCCAAAAGCTCGGCCTTCTGCAAAAGGTTGTTTGGTGCCAGCACACCCGCTAACTCTTGCGATTTAGGAGGGGTATAAGCCGCTGGGGCAATGGAGGCCGATCGGAGAAGAAAGATTATTATTAGAATTGCCAGAATCCCAACTATCCCGAGAATTATTTTTTTTCATATTCCGACCCTCTTTTTCAAAAATGGGATGCGTCCCAATTTCTTATTGCTTGAATTTCTTGCCATGGCGCCAAAAGGCCCATTAGAATGATAACTGCTATATCCGATAGATAGAGCTTTCTTTTGTCTGGGGTTCATTTTCGTCTCCTTTGCATAACGGGGGGTATCACCAGAAACAAACACAGCGGCTAATATGGATAAAATGCCACACACTTACTCGGAACGATAACCTACAAAGAAACCGCACGCGTTTGTTTTCTGGTGCATACCATTGTTATATGGCTTTATTGCACTAAAATCATTTTCTTTACTGAGTGATATTCACCCATTTTAATTGAATAAAAGTAAATCCCTGATGATAAATTTTTTGCATTAAATTTAATTTCATATGAACCAGCTGGATACTTTCTATTAATAAGATTTTTGATTAACCGCCCATTTATGTCATAAATACTTAACTCAACATGTGATTGTTCTTTTACATTAAAATCTATTTTTGTCTCTGGATTAAATGGATTCGGATAGTTCTGTTGCAATTCAAATTTATCGGGAACTGCCGTTGTCGATTCAGTTGGATCTGCACTAATCGATGTGACATCAGTTGGAAAATCGTCAGGGGGATTCATAATTTTATCTTTAACCCATACACCAGATGGCTTTAAATTAGCATCTGTCCAGGGGCCATTATTAGCACCTGTCTGCGGATCTTTCCAAACGGCTCCTGAACGAAAGTCATCAGAATAATTCCAATTTGTCCAGCTAATCTTTTTCTCGGCCATCAAGTTGATATACTTTTGGGAATTTTCAAAGTCATTTTCCTGATCTCCATCATACCATTGTGTTCCCCACTCGGTCACAAATATAGGTAGCACATCTGATGCCTTATCAAGTTCATCAAGATAGGGTTTTTTGTGGCCACCCGCATAGAAATGGAAACCGTACATAATATTTGGGAAATTCACCGGATTATCGAGAATATCCTGATGTGACTTTCCATCAGCAACACCTAAAGTAGACCATCCATGAGTACCCATCGAAATCACAGCATCTGGGTCTATGGCACGAATTATCGGGATTAAAGTGTCAGCATAAGTCTTGATTTGTGTCCAGGAAACATCACTGGGTTCATTACAAATATCGTAGATAATATTGTTTTGGGCGTGGTGTGCTGTTGCGATATCCGTAAAAAAGGTAATTGCATTAGTTAAATTATAATTAGGATCGGGAGGTTCCAGCTGGTGCCAATCCACCAAAGCATACATTCCGCGGTCTGTTGCTTTATTTATTAAGGTACTGACCTTAGCAGTAAATCCATCTGGGTTTGTTTCCCAACCGCCTTCTTGTACATACATTGAAATACGTAATATATCGGCGCCCCACTCATAAGCAAGGACATCCAGCGATTCATCTGTATAATTATTCCAAAACCATTGAAGACCGTGGGTGCTCATGCCTCTCAATTGAATTGGATTACCATATTGGTTAACCAGCTTAAGGCCGTCAACACTTAATTGTCCATTTATGCCTACGGGTGATTGTGTGGGTATAATTTTTTGTTCAAAAACTGCAGTCACATTTTTGGTGGAATCCATTTTAATGGCCGTGGGATTCATATTTCCTGACAAGTCTCCTTCCCAGCGGTCAAACCGCCACCCTGAATCGGGGATTGCTTCTATTTCAGCCCATACGTTTTCACTATAAGTGCCGCTTGAAGGATGGACGTAGCCGGAACCAATCGCTTGAGTCTTTAGATCATACATTGTTGTTCCATCAATTGCCCCGTAAATCTTAAACTCCCATAATGAATAACCATACACCGTACCGCGTGCAGTGCCATACATTCGCACATAACGTCCAGTCCCTGAAACAGAGAGTTCATCCATGCCGCCATCGCCGCCCGTTATGGAATAAACTGTTTCCCAAGAGCTTGAATCGCTTGAAACCTGGATTTCATAATCCTTGCCGTATGCAACCTCCCAGTTCAAAACAACACTATCAATCGAAGCCTCAACGCCGAGATCAACATAGATCCATTCTGGGTCAGAACCTTCAGCAGAAGCCCAGCGTGTTGAAATATTACCATCAACCGCTTTATCTACAGTTAGTGATTCTAGCTCATCAGACGATGAAAAAGCGGGTTGCTCTTGAGATAATAAATCTGAGGCTGCTACTTTGGAAATAAACATGCAAACAAACACTGCTACGATAGTTGTAAAAATGATATTTAAATTTTTGGTATACATTTTATTACTCCTTTCTTAGTTATTTTTTCGAAATGACAATTTCCCATGTTTAAGCATATTTGTCTAAATTTTTCTATTATCCTAAAAACAATAATTTTAACCAAAGCATATAACGGTGGAACTAAGCCGCCGTAGCTTGGCGCGGACTTTGCCTTTCTGCAAAGTGCGTGACACTCGTCACGGTCGGCTTTAGTGATTTGTTCCATGTCAATCAATTATTCTTCACTAACTGTTTGAGAAAAATTCTTGTCTAGGAAAATCCAGATGGACGTTCAGATAAATTAAAGCAGATTGATAGCTATTGATTTTCCTCGGCTTCGTTATTTCACTCCTCAACAGAATCCTCATTGCTTGTGGGAGTGGAAAAGATACGTACGAAGAATTGCCCGCATTTTTATTATCTGGATTAGCAGTCTGATCCATTCCTTCGTTATGGCAATTTATATTTTCCAATCCGATCGTTGTGTAAACCACCCAGATAAAGATAACCCCCATATTCTTGAGCGGAGGTGATCTCTTTAAGGTTTTTTCCTGTGGGATCATGTAAGCTTTGGATGATATTCCCATGTGCGTCCAGTTCCAGGACTAGGCCATAGGGATGTGGTTTCGGCCATAAAGCTTTGGGCAGTTTAGAAAGTAGGGTTTTTCGAAAGGGAAAGGGGTGGAGTTTGTCTGCTGATTCGTTTCGAATTGTGAAAAGAGCCAGCCAGAATGTGCCCTTCTGGTTGTTTGATATGTTATCAGGAAACCCGGGTAGATTATCAATGAAGATTTCGTGTGTCCCCATTTTGGGGCCTCTCAACCAATACCTGGTGATCCTGTAACGGTAGGTTTCGTTAATTAATACGAAGTCTTCGTCATGCGATAAGGCAACCCCGTTGGCAAAATAAAGATTCTTTAATAAGACTTTTACCTGACCGGTGGCTGGATTATAGCTCAGAAATCTACCGTGCGGTTTTGATTCCAACAGGTCATATAGATATTCGCTTTGGTCATATTTGGAGCTTGCATCCGTAAAGTAGATTGTCCCGTCACTGGAAATATCTAGGGCATCGGTGAATTTAAATGGAACTCCATCTGCTGAGGTGGCCAGAATCTTGATCTCCCCCTGGGGATTGATAGAGAGCAGGCCTTTATAAGAATCGCAAACAATCAGGTTTTCATTCTCATCAAATTTCATTCCCAGAGGTCGACCGCCAGTTGCAGCAAATGTCTCCAACCTGCCATCTGGCAAAAGACGAATTATTTTTCCATCCTGTGTTCCCCCAAATACACGACCCTGACTGTCCACTGCAACCTCTTCCGGACCATTTATCTTTCCCAAAGCCAATAGCTCGGCCTCCTGCAAAAGGTTGTTTGGTGTCAAGACTCCTGTTAACTCCTGAGCATCAGGAGGAATATAGGCCGCTGGGTCAATGGGGGCTGGCTTTAGAACAAAAATGATGATAAGAATTACCAGAATCCCTGCTATTCCAATGATGATCTTTTTCATACCTCAATCCTCCGTTTTATGTATTAAAAGTAATCTTTCATGAACCATGGATATTGCTCATTGTAAATCCAGCTGCCAGAACACCCAGATATCGTGATTTTATCTTCATAAATGTTTCTTTAGCAATCTGTATACCGGGTTCGTGGTGATAAATGAGACTGGCTCCATTGTTTATAATTATCGGTTGATATAACTCAATCGGTCATCAAATTCGAATACTTCTGGTCCAATTGTAGCCTTACTTGAAATGCCTCTTCATGGTTACGAAGAATCCATTCGGAGTAACCTACAGTCCGCTCACCGATCTCCTGAATCTGAAGGATCTGCTCCACAAAGAGGATTATGAATCTGAAGACATGGAACATTATATTCTACTGCCAATAGCGGCAATACAATAAATATAAGCATATTATACCGATACTCAATAGAAATCAAGTTTGCGGTATAATATGGAATATCATAGCCATATTGTAGCAAAATGCAGTATAATATATTATATTTCATGAATATACATCAATACTTATCGGCAGATGAAAGGATCGAAGTTTTTAGACCATGTCAGGGAAGTAATTCGCACAAATCATTTCAGCTATAGCACAGAAAAGACTTATATAGGATGGATATACCGGTTTATTATTTTCCATAATAAAAGATATCCTGAAGAGATGTGGGGGGAAGGAGATTGGAGAATTCCTCACTTCCCTTGCAGTTGAAAGAAAGGTTTCCGCATCCACTCAAAACCAGGCATTAAATGCGCTTGTTTTTTACACAATAAAGATGAAAAAACCACTGGAAGATTTTGACTTCGACCTCAATGAGATTGTTGTTCGTTCCGGCAAAGGAGATAATGATCGGAGAACGATACTTCCAGACCTGCTAATACCACAATTAAGAAGACAAATAGAAAAAGCATGGCTATGATATGCGAAGCCCACTTGACATATGAAAGTTCCAGCGATCATTTTAATATTCCTTGTCTGGTTCACCAGCAGTTGCACGACAGATCAGCCAAATGTCAGTGATCTGAAATGTGAATACCTGGAGGATCCGTGTGGGATTGACATTCAAAATCCGCGTTTGGATTGGAAAATTTTTGCGAAACATAATGGGCAGAAACAAACTGCCTATCACATTCTGGTGGCAAGCAGTGAAAAATTGCTTACGGAAAACAAAGGGGATCTCTGGAATACCGGGAAAATTGAGTCAGGACAGTCGGTGCATATTGTTTACCAGGGAGAGGAACTGGAACCCAGGGAGAAGGTTTTCTGGAAAGTTCGCATATGGGACCGCAATGGAAATCCTTCAGCCTGGAGCAAAACCGCCACCTGGGAGATGGGACTTGATCCCGGTGACTGGCATGCAGAATGGATAGGTTTGGACCAATATCAAAAGGTCAAACCCGAAGGAATGGATCCTGCAATTCATTTCCGTAAAAGCGCTGAATTTCCACACCGGATTAGCAAAGCCCGTGTCTATATCAGCGGACTCGGATATTATGAATTGTATATCAATGGGGTAAAAGTGGGGGATCACGTATTATCACCCAATCACACCAATTACGATCGCCGGCAATCTCCGGCAGATTTTGACGAACAGGGGGTCAGAAACATGTCCACCCGGGTCTTATATGAGACCTGGGATATCACCTCTTTTATCCGGCAGGGAGAAAACAGCTTTGAAGTATGCCTGGGCAATGGATGGTATTTTCAAAATGAGAGAAAAGAGGATCTGCCCTATTCCTACGACTCTCCCCGGTTTATTGCACAATTTGAGATTGAATTTTCAGATGGAACCCGGGAAAATATCTTAAGCAATGGTTCCTGGGAAGCCTCCTTTGGTCCGGCTTTACATAATGGAGTATACAGTGGTGAAATTTATGATGCCCGCCTTGAGGAAGGGATGTGGAACAACACCGGTTTTACAAAAGATAACCGGGTAATGTCAGAAGCAGTGCGTCCGCCAACAGGTAAATTAAGAGCACAGATGTCCCCGCCCGACCGGATAACCAGGACTATCAAACCGGTTCGCATGACCATACCTGCGGAAGGTATATACCGCTATGACCTTGGTGAAATGATCTCAGGATGGGTAAAACTTAATGTGAACGGTCCCCGGGGTACGGTCATTACCATGAATTTTACTGAAGAGGCAGGCTCCGGATATGGGCAAACAGACAGTTATATTCTGAAAGGGCTGGGATCTGAAGTATGGGAGCCCCGGTTTACGTGGCATGCATTCCGCTGCGTTGATGTATCGTCTCCTGTACCCCTTTCCCTGGATAACATTACAGGAGTGGTAGTGAATACCGATGTGCAACCGGCAGGTACTTTTCATAGTTCAAATGAACTTTTCAATACAATACTGGACAACTTTCAGAGGACCCAGCTGGGGAATATGCATGGCGGCATTCCCAGCGATTGTCCGCACAGGGAGCGCAGGGGTTATACAGGAGATGGCCAGATTGCAGCACAGGCCGCCATCTTCAGTTTTGATATGGCTTCCTTTTATACAAAATGGATGAACGACCTGAAGGATGCCCAGAATACCACAACCGGTTATGTTCCCAATACTGTGCCTTTCCAGAGTGGGGGTGGCGGGACTGCATGGGGTTCAGCTTATATCATCATTCCCTGGTACATGTACCTCTATTATGGCGATGAAGACATTCTGAAGCAGCACTATTCCGGAATGAAGAAATGGATTGAATACCTGACACATCTTACTGGCGGATCAGGGATCATCAATGAAGAGAAACTGGGAGAATGGGTGCCGCCTGATGTAACAGAAATACCACCTTCCCTGGTCAGTACGGCGTATTACTATTACGATTTGAAGCTAATGTCTGACATCGCATCTGTTTTAAATATACCTGAAGATTCCGGTTATTTCAAAGATCTTGCTGTTCAGACGAAAGAAGCTTTTAACAGGGAATATTACCGGGAAAGCATCAAATCCTACTCCATCGGACGTCAGGGCGCCAATGTATTTGCCCTGGGATTTGGACTGGTTCCTGAAAACAGGATCAGGGAAGTATTTAAATCCCTCGTATGCAACATAGAATCCAATACCGGTGAGCACTTTGATACCGGAATGATGGGAACACCACTTGTACTCGACGTTCTGACCCGATATGGCCGTGTAGACCTGGCATACTCGATGATGAACCAGCATGATTACCCAAGCTTTGGCTATGCAATTGACCAGGGGGCAACCACCATCTGGGAAACATGGCGGGGAGATGCCTCTCACAGTCACCCCATGTTTGGCAGTGTATGTCAGTGGTTCTATCAGGCCCTTGCAGGTATCAATCCCGATCCGGAACATCCCGGTTTCAGGAACATCATTATTAAACCCCGGCCTGTCGGGAACCTGAACCATGTCAGGGCCACATATAAATCGGTTTACGGTAACATTGAATCGGGATGGGAATGGGATGGGAACAATCTCATTTTAAAACTTGATATTCCTGCTAACAGTACAGCCACCATAATGCTTCCTGCGACAGATCCGGATGATGTAACCATCAATAATGGGACAGCAGAAAATTGCAAAGATGCTTCTTTCATTAAATTCAAAGATTCCTTGGTACAATACCAGGTGGAATCGGGGCATTATGAATTTGTCTTAAAAAATGTCAGAAATCTAATACAGGTATCCAGACTTTCGGTGCCAAAAATCATACCTGCAGATTCTCTTTTATTCCTACCGGATACAGCAACTGTACAAATCCTCAGCGGAGAAGAAAATGCAATAATCAGATACACCCTTAACGGGAAAGAACCGGATGAACACTCCCCGGTCTATTCAGAACCAATTAAAATCAACAGCAATACAATCATTAAAGCGAAAGTTTACAGAACCGGCTACAAACCCAGTTCATATAAAACAAGTTCCTTAACTTTTGTTAATCCGGAGAAAAATGGACTGAGGTATCAGTATTATGAAGGCAATTGGGAAAGAATTCCGGATTTCACTTCTCTCGAACCCGTGCGCACTGGTACAATATATGAGATAGGACTGGATCAGATTCCTTTTAAGCAGGATAAGTTCGGACTAATCCTCAAAGGGACGATTGAAATTCCGGCAACAGCACTGTACACCTTTTACCTGAATTCAAATGATGGAAGTAATTTATATATCGACGGGAAGCTTGTCATAACAAACGACGGTTTACACGGTGCCCTTGAAAAACAGGGACAGATCATTCTCTCTGAAGGAAAGCACACTTTGCGGATCAGTTACTTTCAGGCAGGAGGTGGATTTCACCTCAAAGCTTTTATTTCCAGTCCGGACCTCGAGAGGATTAATATTCCGTCTTCCATGTTGTTTAAACCAATAAAATGATTGCTAAAAATCATCAAAATGTCAACAAAAAACAGATTTAAATCGCTTCTGATTGTACTGATATTATGTAGCTATCAGGCTGCTGGTCAGGGAAAATTATTGCGTGGTGAAAAATGGGAAAAATTTTCAGATACGGGTAAAACTGCTGATTTTTATGTTGCACCCGGTGGCAACGACAACTGGTCAGGCACCATGGCAGAGGCCAATGCAGCCAATACGGACGGACCGTTTGCAAGCATCAAAAGAGCCCAGCTTGCGGTAAGATCACTTAAAACAATGGTATACTCTCCAAAAAGTGATCCCGTTGAAGCCAGATGGATCGGTTCACCTCACCCTTCCGGTAAAGGAAAAGATATCCTGGTTTATATTCGTGAAGGTTATTATTCCCTTGAAGAACCGCTTGTCTTCAACCCGGAGGACGGGGGAGAACGGATTGAGACAAACCTTCCTTCCGGTGCTTTTGAATATCATAAACTGAAAGATCATTACGTCACCTACGCTGCATATCCCGGGGAAAAACCGGTGATATCAGGAGGCATTCCATTGCATGCATGGGAAAAACAGAGGAATGCCTGGAAGATCAGAAATCTGGATGCCAGTGTAGAGATGCTTGTGGTAAATGGCAGAAAACAAACGTTGGCCAGGACACCTGATTCCGGTTATTTTATACCGCCGGTACTTTCAGAAGCACCTGACAGGCTTTACTTCAATAAAGGTGAAATCAGGCAATGGAAAGAGATGGATGGTAATCGTGTGTTTATGTTACTGCGCTGGCATCATGGAGAAAATTCCATTTCCAGGGTGGATGAAAGAACCGGTACAGCCTGGTTGAACGAACCGGAAGAAGGTGTGGTGATCGTACCACCCCGCTATTATATCGAGAATGTTAAAACGCTGATGGATGCCCCCGGAGAATGGTTCTACGATCAAAAACGAAAGGAATTAAGTTACATCCCGGAGTCCGGCCAGGAAGATCTGAATATGACCATGGCATCGGCACCTCAGATCAATGAATTACTGGTGGTGAGGGGCGAATCCGGCAAACCGGTCCGGAATCTTCGCATTTACGGCCTCACCTTTGAAGCTGTATTACCGGGAAGCAATGCAATGGCTTATGAATATGCACATGGATGCGAGCTGGTCGGTTCGACGCTAAGATCATGCGGGGGAACAGGAATTTCGGTAAGAAAAGGATGTTACCAAACCCGTATTCTGGATAATACTTTCCGGACCATAGACAACATAGTAATAAGCATTCATGGCCCCGAGGGACCCGCTGACGGGAAAGACATCCTTCGTGAAACAACCGTTTCACATAACAGGTTTGTTGACTGCGGAGGAAATAATATTGATGCCTCTTATTCCCTGTTCACCACAATTTCACATAACTATATAACAAAAACCCGGGGGCGGTATGCCATCTCAGTAGGCGGGTGGAGTAACCTGGAGGAAGCCATTGACGGAGGCTACCTGGTGGAATACAATCATCTGGATGATGTACAGAAAGATGCCGATGATTCCGGCGCAATAAAAACTGCTGGCATGACATTTCATTCGATAGTCAGAAAGAACCTGGTACATGATGTCAGGGCGGGATATTTCAATGATAACGTGGGTTTCTGGTTCGATAATATGTCCCTTAACTGGCTCACGGAAGATAATATTTTTTATAACCTGGAGCAGGGTGAAATGAAGCTCTGCGCGGCAAATCTGGTTGACAACATTTACAGGAACAACTATGTAATTGAAGCCCCGGAAAATGCACCCGAACAGATCATCATTGGAGATCCTGTTTTTCAATACAGTGATTTGAGAATATCTGCCTTAGGAGAAACAGATCCCAAAGTCGCTACCGCTGGCAGCATCATTACTGCAAACACCAGAGTATTTAATACCGGATCGACCGGGATCCACCCGGTTGAGTTATATATTGACGGGAGAATAGTAGAAAAAAAATCCTTCCCGGTTATTCGTAATAACTCCAGCAGAATATTTTTTGAGGTACGTATTTATGATGCAGGGTCCCATACAATTGCCATTGGAAATACAGCATACAAAGATATTATTATTGAAGGAGAAAAGCCTGCTGTGGTTTTTGAAGACATGCAGCTTTCTGATACATCCATTCTTTCAGGGGAATCCACTAAAATAAAAGCCCTTGCAAAAAACCTGCTACCCTACTCCCGGGCTGAAAAGGTACAACTGTTCCTGAATAATAAAGAATTCAGTTCTCACTCTGTTAGTCTGGATGGGAATGAATCCAAAGAGGTTAGTTTTGAAATAAGTCCCGGGCCAGGTAAATACGATGTTCGAATAGTAAATAGCAATGAGATGAATTTAACAGTCTCTGACTGGGTTAAGGTTGAGCCGGACAGTGATAGATTATTTACATATTGTTCGGTAAAGGCCAAACCTTTTAATATCGAATCCGATCCGGGAAACAATACCTACAAAATAACAGCTGGTGGTTCAGACTTCTTCCACGCTGAGGATTCATATGCTACACTGTTTATGAAGCAGATCAAAGGTGATTTTGTGGCCACTGTGAAAATAAACCAATTCGGAGATCGTACACACGAATGGTTCCGTGCCGGCTTGTTCGTTCGCAACGATATGACCAAAAGTTTCGATACCCAACCGGGGAGCAAAGGATCCATGCTCCTGTTTGGCACGCCCGGCCGTGCCGGAATCGAATACGATGAATTTGGAAATGGCTGTATGCATAAAGCCAACAGTCAGAACCTTCCGGAAGACACCAAATTCCCAATATGGTTGAAACTGGTCCGGCATGGCAATTGTTTTACCGGAACCATCAGTCTGGATGGTAATACCTGGATCAATGAGAAAAGATCAAACAACATTCCGGGCCTGGCTGAAGCAATTGACCTAGGCCTGGCCGCCGGCTCTCCTGACAAAAAGCAGTACTGGGTTGAATTTGAGGACTGGGAAATAAAAGTCAAAAAATAAGGGGCTTGTACATATGAAAACATTAGAAGAAAAACTTGGACGTATCATAATACCGCTTGTTACACCTTTTGACAAGGATTCCGATACGGTAAATTACAAAACAGCGGAAAATCTCGCCGACTATATTATAGAGAAAGAACATTGTGATTCGATTGCTGTAACCGGAACAACCGGTGAATTTATTACCATGACTGTAGGAGAACGAATTGATATGTTCAAAGTGGTGAAGGAAACGGCAGCCGGCAGAGTGCCGCTTGTCGCAGGAGTCGGAGCTGCTTCCGTAAAGGAAGCGGTAATGATCGTTGCACCCTTTTACTGCAGACCCATCCAGGAAGGCATCTATAAATTTTTCAAAACCGTTGCAAAAAGTGTAAGCATTGATATCATGTTATACAATATTCCACTTTTCACGGGTGTGAATGTGGAACCTGAAACAGTTTCCCGTCTTGTTAATGAATTGGAAAACGTGAAAAGTTAAAATAACAGGTAATAATATGAAGCTCTATTATCTCACCATACCAATAATCTTTTTCCGGTCATTAATTCCGAATATTTCGGCGCAAACAGTCCATGAAAACAATTATGACGTCGTTGTTTATGGCGGAACGTCTGCAGGAGTGGTTGCAGCGGTTAAGACGGCAAGGATGGGCAAGTCTGTAGTTTTGATTGAACCGGGAAAACACCTGGGTGGCTTAAGTTCCGGTGGACTGGGAGCAACCGATATCGGTAATAAAGCGGCTGTCGGAGGTATGGCCAGAGAATATTATGAACGGGTTTTTCAGCATTACAATCCCGCTTCAGACTCAACCGGAACGATGTGGACTTTTGAGCCGCATGTCGCAGAAAAAATATTCAATGATATGGTTGATGAAGAAAAAATACACGTCCATCTTGAAGAACGGTTAGATTTAATAAACGGTGTTAAAAAATCCGGAAACAGGATCAGGAAAATCCGGATGGAATCCGGGCTGACCTTTTCAGCGAAAATGTTTATTGACGCGACTTATGAAGGTGACCTGATGGCAAAAGCAGACGTTTCCTACACGGTAGGCCGGGAGTCTGTTAAAATCTATGGAGAATCGCTCAACGGAGTTCAGACCGCTCAGGCCAAATATCATCAGTTTAAGAATCCGGTAGACCCTTACAGGCTTACGGGCGAACCGAAGAGCGGTCTGCTTCCGGGTATCCAGGATGATGGCGGACCGGGGAAAGAAGGGAGTGGTGACCATCGTATTCAGGCCTACTGCTTTCGGATGTGTTTAACGAACGTTCCTGGTAACCGCATTCCTTTTCCCAAACCGGAGAGTTACGATCCATTGCGCTACGAAATTTTACTGCGCTATATTAAAACAGGCGTCTTCGATGTTCTGAATCTCAGCACTCCGATACCCAATGGTAAAACAGACACCAATAACAAGGGAGCTTTTGCTTCGGATAATATCGGCATGAACTACGACTACCCGGATGGTGACTATGAGACACGCGCCCGCAGTATCAGCGAACATGAAAACTATCAGAAAGGCATGATGTGGTTTTTGGCGAATGATCAGCGGGTGCCGGAATATGTTCGTGAAGAAATAAATCGCTGGGGATTGCCTGAAGATGAATTTATTGATAATGGACACTGGCCTCATCAGCTTTATATACGTGAGGCACGGCGGATGATCTCGGATTATATGATGACTCAGCATGATTGTGAAGGACGGAAATTTGTGGAAGATGTTGTAGGTTTGGCGGCCTATACCATGGATTCGCATCATGTTCAGCGTTACGTGGATGAAACAGGTCATGTACGGAATGAAGGTGACGTACAAGTTGGGAACTTCCCGCCCTATCCTATATCATTTCGCTCTATTATCCCCAGGAGTGAAGAGTGTACCAACCTGCTTGTGCCTGTCTGTCTTTCGGCATCACATATTGCTTTCGGCTCGATTCGTATGGAGCCTGTTTTTATGCTGCTCGGTCAGGTTGCAGCAACAGCCGCTGCCCAGGCTATAAATGAACAGGAAGATATTCAGCGAATCAGTTACGGGCGTTTGCGCGCACAGCTTGAAAAAGATGGACAGGTTTTAGTCTGGCAACATGAAGATAAAAATAAATAAAAAACCAAGTATGAATATGACTGAGAAGCTCATTTCAAAATTATTGAAAAACATTTTGAAATACCACCTGTTCACTTCTGCTTATATCTGGATCCTCCTGTTACCGGCATTTATGGTATCCTGTATACAACCAGCGGAACCGGTGAATGACCAATTTTCTTATGCACAGGAGCGGAAAGATGATCTTCAGCTAAGCATTTATATTACAGCCCATGCTGTAAAAAACCTGTTGTCTGATGAAGCAGGAAGACGTGAAGCTATTTCCATTTTCCGCTGCAATGGCATCACAAAAGCATATATTGAAGTTTATCGTGGAGGCCTGGTTATTGAAAAGAATTTATTAGAGGATGTCCGGGATCTATTTGAAAAAAACCAGATTGAGGTGGTTGGAGGAATAGCCACAGTTCCGGGTGATAATTTTGGTGTCCGGCAAGAAGCTCAGTTAGGTTGGTTCAACTGGCAGAATCCTAAAACTCAGGCTGATTTAAAAGAGGTTATGATGATGTCTGCAGATGTTTTTGACGAGTTCATTATCGATGATTTTCTGTGCACGGCCGATACCAGTATGGAATCAAAAGCTGCTAAAGGAGACCGCTCCTGGTCACAATACCGAAGGGACTTGCTAACTGAATTATCCGAAAGTGTATTTATTGGCCCTGCTAAAAGTATCAACCCGGATATCAAATTGATCATTAAATATCCCCAGTGGTATGACCGCTTTCATCTCTTTGGATATGACGTGGAAAACAAAACAGCTCTCTATGATAAGGTATGGGTAGGTACGGAATCACGCGGACAATATACACAGAGGTATGGTTTTGTCCAACCCTATGAAAGCTTTGTAAGCTATAAATGGATGGAAAGTCTGGCCGGGAAGAAGATGGGTGGTGCATGGTTTGACCATGGTGATTGTGATGAAAATGATTTCATCGATCAGGCATGGCAGAGCGTGCTTGCCGGTGCTCAGGAGCTATCTGTTTTCAACTATTTTGATTTTGTAAATGGTCACAAAGGACATCATTTAATGCGGAGACAATTTACACAACTGGCAGATCTTGCCAGGAAGGTGGCAACAGAACCTGTCAAAGGTGTGATGGCCTATAAGCCAGCAAATAGTAATGCATATGGGGATCTTTATATCATGGATTTTATTGGAATGTTAGGAGTTCCTTTGATACCCGTATCACAATACCCTGAAAATGCCAAGGTGATTTTTTTACCTACCCAGGCAGCTGCAGATACTGAGATCCTGACTAAAATAGAAACTTCAATCTCCAATCATGCAACTTTGATTTTTACAACAGGATTTCTGGCACATGCTAAAGATGGAAAAAGGTTGGCTGAAATAGCTGGTATAAGTTGGCCGTTGGATTCATCCCCATTTGTGGCAGATCAAATCATTGTGGAAGGAAAAGCTGAAACCATAAAGTACGGCCTCAACCTCGAATCAGATATTCAACTGACAGAAGGGTATGCAAAACTGGTAGTCCGGCATAACTCTGACGAAATCGCTTTTTTGGTTGTAAGAGAGCATATTTTTACCTTGAACACTCACACATTCTCTCAGGCTGATTTTGATAAAGTCGGAGAGGTTCTGCTATGCCCGCGACCTATGGGTTTGCTGGAGATACCACAAACCTGGGCAAATACCCTCCGGGATCAATTTTTAACACCATTGGGCTTTGATTTTAATGCCCCGACACGCGTTACTTTTCAACCATACGGCGATTCCGGATGGGTGATCCAAAATTATAACCAGGAAACCGTTCATATCGATCTCAGCACAGAGGGATTAGAAAACGGAAGAATTGAGGATAAGTTTTCAGGGAAGCAAGTTCATATACTTGAAGGTCAGATAAACATGGAAATACCTCCGAGATCAAGATTATGGCTGGAAATTAGTGATTTAGAATAAAAATCCGATTGTAAAATAATACTTGTAACCAAAGAATAATTTTGAGGTTCTTCCCCTGTCATTAATAGAGAAATCTTTTAAAAGAATATTTGCAACCGGGTAATTTTCAGTAATAATATCTGCAACCTGATCATAAAAATCACTATCCTTCAAGTTAAGGAATCCATCAGTTTGCATTGAAAAATTATACCACGAAATTGATGGGCCTATAAAGCAAATATCAAGCGAGAGCCTTTCAAAGAAAACAAACTGATAACCTAATTGAAAACCGCCACTCAAGACCTTCATGCTGGTTGTTGCTGTAAATGAACCTATATCATTATAAAATGTAGAAAATGTATTTTCAATATTGATCGAGAAATAATTTACAAAGGGCCCTAAATAAATGCCTCGGGGTGCCGGATATTTATTTTCTTTTTTCATGTAGAATCGGAAATCCAGTGATCCGGTGAAACTTCCTTTATTTTTATGATCTCTGACGATAAGTGCACTGTCGGATTTTCCGATTCCAATAAATTTCGGAAAAGTCCGGTATCCCAGCCCTAAGTTGGCAGACATTGAAGGTGAAATAGTACGTTCGTATTCAAATATAAAATTTTTACTCCCCCAAAGTAAAGGAGCAGAAATGTTATACTTTATAACATTTCTGTAAGGTATGGTATCGGTCTGTTCTCCCTTTGTCTGTTGTGTTATAAACAAACAAGTGACCCAAGCTACTATTACAACCTTATTCATAAATATAATTACTACATGAGTAAAAGTAGAGAAATAAAATTTGCCGGATAGCCGATTTTAGATAAAAAGTGTTCTGATTAAACTCTGTTTCTACTCAATGATAAAACCTCCCTTGAACCTCCAGCTCTTCCCATTGATTATCATAAGTTTTCTTGAAATAAAGTCGCAATCTCTCACGACCAATTACTTCCATAAAATGAATGGTGACAGGATGGAATCCCTTTTTCAGGGCAATGGCTCCGACATCCTTAAAATCTTCTTTGACTTTATCCTGATTGACCACCAGCTCATTATGTATATACAGTTTGCATGCATCATCAGATCTTGATCTGAAAATATACAATCCATCCTCCTGCACCAGTATAGTTCCGGTAAATACCATTCCAAAATGATCTTCACGAAGCGCATAATCAGAGACCCAGAAATCCTGGGTAACACCATTTGATATTGCTTTCAATTGATCGAATTCGGGCAATTTATCCCAGCTTCCTTCATAATAACTGTATTTCAGGCCCTCCTCCGGATCACTTACTTTAACTGCTTTGTGAAGCTTGTTGATCTTCTCAAAGGTTCTGGATTCTAAAGAAGTACTCTGTCCCTTATCATTCATTAGTTGTATGCCCACATCACCACTTTCTTCGATTTTTATCTCTCCGATAACATCAGTGTCAGGAGCTTTGCTATGACTGTTTTTAAAAACTGTTTTAAGATTATCATATGGATGTACTGCGCTGACAGTCAGTATATTTAAAAACTTTGGTATTTGTGGTGTAAGAAATGAGGTTTTTGTCGGCGTAACTTCAAAATTGGTTCTGCCGGAAAATTGGAAATTTGGATATTCAGGTAGTTCATACTTCATTTGCCAGTCAATTTGAATGACCTCCGCTTCATGATATGCAATAGGTGCAGGTGAACTGAATGGAATTTCAACAACCCGCTTCCCCTTCGGATTCAATGTGACTTTCGTTATAGGTTCCGGAATGATCAACTGGTGCTGATGGTAAAACTGAAGATGAATGGTCATAGGCTTCTCTCCTGGGTTCTCAAAATACAAATAGAGGGTTCCATCAGTGAATTTATCTCCCTGGTTACATAATAGAACATGTTCAAAGGTGGCATTGTTGGCCAATGCACCGGCTAAGAGTTGTGTCTCTTTGTTGGCAATATCATGCGGTAAAATACCATCGAGGCGCAGATTTGCAAGAGAAGGTCCGGCATCTGTCATAGTTACCCATGTGATGTGATCAAATTCTCCAAAATAATTGCCTCTTAAACTGCTTCCTCCACCTGTGGTTGCAAGGACATAATAGTTCTGATCCTTCCTGTGTTCATGAGTATAATGATGGGTATGGCCTGCCAATACCGTATACTTGCGGTCTGACAGGGCAGTTTCCAGCTCTTCAAATCTTCCATTGGTATTATAGGTCCAGATAGGATGATGCATTAATAAAAATGTCCACCGGACATCCGGATGCCGACTGATCGTTTCAAGTGCAAAATCTGTTTGTTCCCTGGTCAGATTATAATCATCATCATCATTGCTGTCGAGTATGATAAACAGAGTGTTTTTATAAATGAAATCATAATACCTCTTTCCATAACGCTTTTCCCACTCCTTAGCCATAACCTGGTTGGTAATATCGTGATTACCCGGGAGGTAGAAAAAAGGCATTTTTAATTCATCAATGACCTGGTTCACTTCATTCCATTCATATCTTATCCGGGCTGTATCCTTGGTATAGCCATTGATCAGGTCGCCTACACTTAACACAAATTCCGGATACAGTATATTGATCTTACTAACCGCATCCTCAAAAATACCCGGGCGATTGCCCCCGTTACGGTCAGTCACGATCGCAAACTGAAAATTATCAGGATCGTTATAAAAATTAAGATGGGTCCAGGGCTTTTTATCAGTTTCAATTTCTGACTTAAAAAGCTCCCGGTTTTGAGCAAATAGATTACATCCCGCCAGTAGAAGCGAAACAATGAAAATAAGTTTATTCATTATTTTTTAAGAATAATTACCACGGTTTACCTGTACCCTGAAGCACCCACATCTTTGACCAGGCGCTGTTTTTACCATCCTCAGCCGAAAATGCTGTTTCTTCAAGTATATCAATCGCTACCTGAGAATTCTCAGGGTTGTAATTCATCTCATCTACGGAGTAGTAGAATCTTAGAGGTAAAGCATCTCTTTTGACAACAGTCCCGGGCTGCAAGGCAGGTAATCCGGTTCTCCTGTAGTCAAACCAGGCCTCTGCTGCAGCAGTCCAGCTTGCAATCCATTTTTGCTCCATGATCTGCTCCAGGGTCCCCTCATATGCTACACCTGCATTGAGCATATAGTCATCATATTTGCTACTAATTCCCCAGGCTTTTAACGAGGCTTGCACTCCTGCCTCATAGTGCGTCAGAGGGTTTTCTGTGGTCCACCCATTCAAGGCAGCTTCAGCAATTATAAAATGTACTTCGGCGGCAGTAAGCACGCGCGATTTTAACAGTGGTCCTGAAGCATTTTTATACCTATCATTAAGATGAGAAGCGTGAGGATTTCGAGGGGCCTGTCCCCAGTTATTGTCCGGATTCATATTGTATGCCTGTGGTACTTGCCCCCAGGATGGGGGAAGTCCAACATACTCAGGATCTTCGTCAGGAGCAAGTCCATATAAAACAAAGTACTCATTGACAGCATCCGGTCCGACATAACGTATACCATTAACTATCTCATCCCTGTCAGCCGGTGAGGCAACAACAACCAGTGGTATATCAACCTTTTGTGCCCACAATTCCAGTCTCGGATCGTTCAAATTCTGCATGGTATCTACAAGGGTGGCACACATTTTAAGCCGTCTGAAAGAACCCTGTTCCAATTGTCCGAAGACTGTATTTGTAGGCCAGGAATCCGCTGTACTGGCACCTGGATAATCCATATTAACATCATCACTGGCATCCAGGATTATCGGATATCCCTCCGGATCACCAACAATATTTTCAATTCCTGCCTGGGCATTGGAGGGATCCTTCTCAGACAGCCGCATGTAATATCTTAAGGCAAGTGAGTTTGCAAATTTCCTCCACCTTTCAACATCACCCTCAAGAAGTATATCCTGTACAGGCGATATTCCATCATAATCACTTTGATTCCCTGAAAGCAATGTATTTGCAGTTTCAAGGTCTGCAAGAATACCGGCATAAATATCTTCCTGGCTGTCAAAGACCGGTTGAATGATTTTTTCTTCCCCCAGATCTCCTTTTAGCGCCTGTGAGTATGGTGCATCGCCCCAGAGATCTGTGATCAGTCCGAATATATATGACTTGATCACCAGGGCCACTCCCTGATGAAATTCAAGTTCCATATCCACGGCCTTATTATACATTTCATCAACATTCCTCAGGATGCTATAATACCCTCCCCAATCCTGGCTTGTTGTCCAGTCATAACCGTTATGACCACCGCTCCAGCCATCTTTCTGTGTATGCTGCATAACGCCCGCTATATTCCCGTATCCCAGGCTAACCACGGCTTGTCCGGTTGATGTAACTAAAGTGCTTAACAATAGGTTGGGATGTGCAATAGCAGGGTCCACCCCGTTCGGGTTGATGTTCATTTCTTCCAGATCACGGCAGGAGAAAATAAAAATCGTAAGCAACATCAATAAGAATATCAATCTTTTACTTTTTGTGTACATGATATATAATTTTAATATTTATTAAAAAGTAAAATTCAACTTAAAGCCAATAGGTATTACCCAGGGTTCCACATTATACCTTTCAATTCCCTGTTTGAATCCCCCGGATTCAGCCTGAAATGCTCTTTCCGGGTCAACTCCGATTTTTGCTTTGGTCCATAAAATAATATTACGGCTGTAAATTGATACCAATATGTCCTGAATTCCCAATTTACTGGTAATTGACCGTGGAATCTGGTAACTCAGCGATATTTCTCTCAACTTTATGAAATCTGCATCAAAGGTTGAAGATTTGGTAAATGACCAGGGGTACATAATAATATAAGGAACAAACATAGTGCCCTCTTCACCAAGATTCTCAGTATAAGTTCCGTCAGGATTCTGGATCACACCCGGGATAAATGTCCCGTCATTAACCTCCACACCACTATAACTTTCCGGGAATCCTCCATATTCAACGGTTGGACCGCCTATTACATGAAAACCATTTAATATATACTTATCTTCATTCTCCACCAGCCAGTCACGAAGTTCTTTTCCTGTCCTGCCTCCGGGGTGGATCATTTGATCCAGCCAATGCCCACCCATCTTATCCTCTGACATATACCTGTGGGTTTGAGAAACGAATTGGCCTCCATTTCTCCAGTCAAAGGTCATGTTCAGACTAAACCCCTTATAGGAAAGTGTTGACTGCAGGCCAAGCAAAAAATCAGGATTATAGTTCCCAATTTTCGTCATAAAGGCTTCGCTTGGCTTATCCTGCCACCTTAAATTTTCTCCACCAACGATCGGATAACCGTAATAGGGAGAGTCTTTATCTTCAACAACCAAAAGAGTAGCATCGTAAATATCACCAATTTCATCTCCTAGATAGGTCTTGGCTCCTCCCTTGACATCCCTCCAGAATGTTATAAATTCAATATCATCCGCAATCTCAGTCAGGGTGGTCCGGTTTCGGGAAACATTTACCCCGATATCCCATAATAGATTGTTGGTTCTGATTGGAGTCCCCATGACCAGGAATTCCCATCCTTGGCTCTCAACCAAACCAGCGTTGATAGTAACACTGTTGTACCCGGAAGAGCTTGCGATGGGAATATTTGGGATGATCTGGTTGTGGTTGTTCACCTTATAATAAGTTCCATCAATGCGCAGCCTGTCATTCAGTATCCGGATATCAGCACCAAATTCAAGGGAAGCGGCCTCTTCGGGCTTCAGGTTGGGTGTTAATATAGTACCTGACTTACTAAGCCTGGTAGCATCACCCCACTGCCCTGCATTTCCGTAGGTTGGGAAAAGCGCATATGGAGGAGCATCATTACCAACCACTGCCCAGCCACCTCTCAATTTTATAAGGTCTACCCAGGAGCCCAGGTCTACCATTTCATTGACCAGCACACTTAATGAAGCCGAGGGATAATCGTATGACCATTCCTCCGGTGGAAGGGTGCTGGACCAATCATTCCTGTATGTCAGATCAAGATAAATCATACTGTTGTACGAGAGATTGGCCATACCATACAGGCTGTAAATCGCCCTCTGGTACCAACTGCTTCCATAGTTTAATGAGCCCGATTTGATATTACTTACAGAGTAAACTTCCGGAACAATTAAGCCTGTACTTGGTTTTGAGGAACTACTTAGTGAAGAGCCTTTCCTGTAGGATGAATTCCCCCCGGCAGAAACAGAGAAGTCGAATTTATCAAGCTTCTTATGGTACGTGGCAAGAAAATCTGCATTACTTTCAAAGTTGGCAATATCAATGATTCCATATGCCCCGTTATTTGGTTCTTTTGTATAACTGGGTGCCATTTTGGTTTCCCGTTTTTCGTTGTACCTGTCAAGGGAATAGCGACCCATCAGACTGATCTCAGAAGTGATCTGCCATTCTGCTTTCAAGTTGCCAAATACCCTGTCTCTTACAAAACTATTATTAACCTCATTAGCCAGGAAGTATGGATTATTATAAAGCCCGTTTTTAGGAGTCCTTTGCTGAATTCCCTCCTGTCCGGGTTCCCAATAATCTTCCAGGTCCAGGATATTGATATTCAAAGGTACCTTCAATGCCCACTCAAGGGGGTTGGTTCCCCTGTTACTGGAGGGCCGGTTATTCGACCATGACCTGTTAATATTAAAATTTGTACTTATGGTAAGCTTTTCGTGGGCTTTAACCGAACTGGCAAATGACAAGCTATTCCTGAAAAGATCGGAATTAGGAACAATTCCCCTGCTGCTCATATTGGTAAACCCTAAACGATAGTTCATGATTTCGGTATTGCTGGAAACAGAAGTCCCATTCGTTGTAGTAATACCTGTCTGAACAAAGTTGGCCATATTATCGGGATAGGATACCAGCTCGATTGGAACTTTATTGCCATTGGCATCCTCCGGGCTTTGCCATTGAATAGCAAAATATCCCTTATCACATTCAATTCCTGCACCTGCACCTTGCGCCGGATCAACTGTCATTATGGAGCCGGGATAATTTTCGGGTGTAAATGAAAAATAGCCTGATGCAAAGTGTTTTTGAGTTTCAAAATATTTGTAAGGCCGGTCAAAAACTGTATTGGAAGTGATATTTACAGTAACACCTTTAGATCTTTTTCCTGACTTTGTGGTTATAAGTACAACGCCATTCCCGGCTCTTGACCCATAAAGAGCAGCGGCACTCGGCCCTTTTAATACAGATACACTTTCTATATCATCAGGGTTTATATCAGAGATAGCATTTCCATAATCCACCCTGTTATCTTTTCCGAATTGGGTTATGTTGTTCAATGTGTTAATCACCGGAACCCCATCTATCACAAAAAGAGGTTGATTATCACTGCTCAATGAGGAAGCCCCCCTGATTATCATACTTACGGATGACCCGGTACCCCCTGTGGAATTAATTGTAACACCGGCGATTTTACCGGCCAGGGAATTAATAACATTTTCCTGCGCTACCCTGGTCATCTCCTCACCGATAACTTTCCCCACAGAAAAACCAAGTGATTTCTCTTCGCGGGTGATGCCCAGGGCCGTTACAACAACCTCTTCCAGTGCCAGAGCACTCTCAAGGAGCTCCACATGAATAATCGTTTTACTCCCAACGGGAACTTCCTGGGTTTCAAATCCAATAAAAGAAAATACCAGTATGACATCACTCCCCGGCACTTCAATATGATAATTGCCATCGAGATCTGTTACTGTGCCCATTTGAGTATCCTTGACCAGAACGGTTACCCCGGGAAGACCGAGTCCATCCACGGAAGAGGTAACTTTTCCTGTGATTGTAAAGGGTTGCTGTGCTTGCAATACAGTTAGGGTAAATGTGATAGCAATGACAAGAGTGGCCAACAAGCGCTTTGTTAACTTTGTTAGTAGAAGGTTAAATCTCATGATTGGTAGGTTAGGTTTGGTACATTGGGATAAATTGGTTTGCACGTTACAATTAGTTTTGCAGGATATGTTATTCATAATAGCAATGGCAGTCAATGCAAGTAACAAATTATCCTGGAAATTTCCTATCTTTGGAATAGTTTTTTAACCAAATGAGCCGGGTTAGACAGTTTTTCACCAATAAAAGGTTAATATTCTATCTAAATTAGTTAAAATACCATTAATGAGAACCCTACTTTTTTTATGCGCTTTCTTCCTCTCCCTGGCCCCGGCCCACAGCCAGGCTTTTAAAGCCGGGGCTGCAGTACGGGTAATTACACCGGACCCTCTGTTACCGGTTTCAGGGGGAGTTGGCAAACCCACTCCTGTTACGGAGAAAAGAGGTGATCTGTATGTACGCACCCTGGTTTTTGAAAAAGGAGCAGACCGCATTGCAATCGTTAGCATCGATAATTTAGGCTGGCCGGCCGTTCTGGGGGATAGATCCAGAGAATTGATAAAAGGCATCCCACCTGAAAATATAATTATTGGTGCCACACATACACACAGCGCTCCTGACGCCTACGGTTTCCCGGATGAAAACGGGCTTGTAGGAGCTGATCTTGAATACCTGGAATGGTGTGTAAAGCAGATTGCCGATGCGGTCAATGAAGCTGTAAGAGATCTGGAACCTGCTGCCTTGAAAACTGCTGTGGGTGAAGCCAGAGGTAAGATCGCATATAATTATTATGCGCCTGAACTATATGATCCACGCTGCGGCGTAATACAGGCCATAGCCACCAGTGGTCAGAATAAAGGCAAGCCCATTGTTACACTGGTAAATTACGCCACCCATCCGGAGATTATCGGTTCAAACCGCGGGATACTCAGCCCAGATCTATGTGGCCCCATGTACAATCGCATTGAACAGAAAGCCGGTGGAATCGCCCTTTTTATGAATAGCGCCCAGGGGGGGATGGTTACAGCCGACAACCGGCGTGCACACGGAGAGGAGGCCAATGATTGGGCAGAGTGCATCAGGATAGGCGAATTGATGGCAGATGAAGCGCTTCGAATCATTGAAAAAGCGGAGGTACAGGAAAACCCGGAACTCTACTGTACATCCAGAACCATTGATCTCCCTGTGGATTCTGAAATGATGCGATATATCCTGAACAATTCACCTCTTGGTTTAGGAACTTCGGAGAATAACAGGATCACTACCCGCATAAACCTCCTGAACATTGGAACGGCACAGGTAATAACCATTCCCGGCGAAGCCCTGCCCAATATCGGATTCTATCTCAAGCGCCATATGCCCACTGACCACCCGTTTCTCTTCGGGCTTACCAATGATGCATTCGGTTATATTATGACCAGTGTAGATTTTAATAGTTTCAAACGATATGAGTATATCAGCCGGACCAGCCTCGGAGAGATGACAGGCGAAATCTACATCCGGGAGGTTTTAAAATTAATTGATCAAAGTCCAAATCCAGGAGACTAGTTGTATGTTTTTTACCAGAGTTATAATAGTACTCTTAGCAGGATGCCTGTTTAATAGTTGTAGAACAAATGAAGATCCTGAACCAGGTATTACCACCCCGGAGAATGCCCTGAGCACCTATTTAAATAATGCGGATACCACATACCATTGGGAGATTCAAAACTCATATGATATCCTTGAAGTAAAAGCCTATGATCTGCTTCTTACGTCGCAGCAGTGGCGTGAATATACCTGGAAACATCAATTAACAGTATTAATCCCTCCTAAAATCGAGTATAGTGGAGCCTTACTTTGGATTACTGGAGGCAGTTTACGAGAGGGCCTCCCAAACTGGACCTCCCAAACTGATGAAGAAATCTGGACTTTTGGAATAGCAGCTGAAAGTAACCAAGCTATAGTTGCCATCTTAAAACAAACACCTAACCAGCCATTATATGATGATCTTTATGAAGATGCTCTGATTTCCTATACTTTACATAATTTTATAAAAGATGGAGATTATTCCTGGCCTCTGCTTTTCCCCATGGTGAAAAGTGCGGTACGCGCCATGGACGCTGTTCAGGAATTCTCTAAAGAAACAGCAGATCATGAAATTACAGGTTTCCTTGTTTCCGGGGCCTCTAAGCGTGGATGGACCACATGGTTAACCGGTGCAAGCGACTCCCGGGTAAAAGCCATAGCTCCTGCGGTAATAGATGTACTCAATATGCCCATAAATCTGGATTACCAGATAGAAGTTTGGGGAGACTACAGCACTCAAATAGAGGATTATGTTGATCTGGGCATTCCCCAGACTGTGCATTCTCAGCAGGGAGATGCAATCACAACAATGATAGATCCATACTCCTATAGAGACAAACTTGACATGCCAAAACTGATATTTATAGGAACCAACGATCCCTATTGGCCGGTAGATGCCATCAAGAATTATTTTAACGATCTCAAGGGTGAAAATTTCATCCATTACGTGGCCAATGCAGGTCACGACCTGAACGGCGGACAGCAGGCAAGAAGAGCTTTGAATGCATTCTTTAGCAATACTTTTGCTCACATACCCTACGCTGAATGTTCCTGGGAAGTTTCAGAAACCGGAACAGGAGTCACGCTAAATGTTGAGGGTTCCGCAAATGCAATCAAAGCAGCCTATCTATGGTCTGCCGATTCTCAAGACAGGGATTTCAGAGACGAAGAGTGGAGCTCAACCGATCTTGATGCCCTGGATAATTCAACTGTCAATACTACGGTTAACTATCCGGAAACAGGCTTCCGGGCTTTTTATATAGACCTTAAATATTGTGACCTCTATGGCAGAAAATATACCAAAAGCACACGAATGTTTGTTGTCGATAATGATGAACTTCTTTAAAAAACTGGCCTCCTTCACGACCTTGTTTATCATGCTAATTTCCTGTGGCAGTGAAAAGAAATTGCCGGTGGCCAAGTATTATGAATACGACCGGGAGCTGCCACTTCTGGATTCTGTTCGTCTGGTAACAGACAGCACAGATTACAGATTATTCTACCTGACATACCGGAGTGTCCATGATAAAAAAGTAACGGGTTTATTAACACTCCCCGGAAATGGAAAGGCGCCTTTTCCTACTGTTATATTAATGCACGGTCTCGGTGACAGGAAAACAGTTGACTATATTGAGGTTGGCAATAAATACCTGCTTGAAGCCGGCTATGCCGTACTAAGGCTGGATATCAGCAATCATGGTGACCGTTTAAAATATGATTATGATTTTGACCTGACCGATGGGTACAGGTATTGGACCAGAGACATTATCACACAGACTGTTTTTGATCTCAGGCGGGCAGTTGATTTTATCTATACACGTGAAGAACTCGATCATGAGCGAATAGGGTACTACGGAATAAGTCTTGGAGGAATCATCGGTACCATATTTTGCAGTGTCGAAGAGAGAATAGAAGTTCCGGTAATTGTGCTTGCCGGGGGAAACCTGAATCTTATGTTCGGGAAAGATGCACTTTCAGGTAACACAAAAGATTATTTAAGCATTATAGATCCTGTTAACTATGTGGCAAAGATCGCTCCCAGACCGCTGCTTATGATCAATGCAGAAAATGATGATGTTGTTCCACCTATTACCAGCAAGCTGCTTTTTAAAAAGGCACATAAACCTAAAGAGATCATCTGGTATCCATCCAAACATCATGATTTACCCATTGATAAAGTTTACCCGGATGGGATTCATTGGTTCAATGCACATTTATAGATGTAATATGCAAAGGATATATAGTCTATTGGTATGACCAGAACAAAAAACCGCAAGATATGGAAGGCTGTGTGGATCACGCTGAGTCTCCTATTGCTGGTATATTATTTTTTCTTTGCGCTTCCTTTCAGGGGACAACCTTTTAACGGGCAGCGTCACGGCAACCCACCTCTTACACCTGTCTGGGCATTGGAATGCTGGCTATGGGAAGATGATGTCAATACAGCCCAACGTGTTGATGAGTTGCTTGAGGGGTATGCCGAACATGATATCCCCGTTCGAACCATCCTTTTAGACAGCCCATGGAGTTTGCGATATAATGATTTTAAAGTGGATGAAAATCTTTATCCCGAACCGGAAGCCTGGTTCAACAAACTACAGGACAAAGGATATCGTGTTGTACTCTGGATGACACCGATGGTGAACAGCTCCAATAAGGACACAGAAATCAAAAAATCTGAGTCGTGGTACAACACGGCACGTGACAATAACTTTCTTGCTGGAAAAGGTCACCAGATAAATTGGTGGAAAGGTAAAGGAGGATTTATCGATTATACCAATCCGGAAGCCCTGAAATGGTGGCACGGACTCCAGCAGGAAGTTTTCGATTATGGTATCGACGGATGGAAGCTGGATGGTTCAGCTACGCTATTTTCCAGCAAAATAGGTCCTGTTCCGATTCCATATATGAGATCATTCAGCGGATTGACAACAACACGAAATTATATGGATCTGTATTACCGGCAGGAATATCTGTTCGGACAGGAACAAAATTCTGAATTTATAACCCTCTCCCGCTCTATGGACCGGAATTTTCATCCCGAGGGATTTTCACCTGTCGATGCATCTCCGGTCAACTGGGTTGGAGACCAGGAACACCACTGGAAAGCGGACAGCCATTCTGATGGTACAGAAGATCAAAAAATGGATATTGCTCTGAAAGGAGTAGAGGGATTTGAATCTGCTATAGAGAGTATATTAAAGAGTGCAAAAACCGGCTACAATATAATAGGATCTGATATTGCCGGGTTTTCCGGGGGTACGATCCCACCCCGCCTCTATATTCGCTGGACCCAATTTTCTGCTTTCTGCGGACTGTTTTTAAACGGTGGACACGGAGAGCGGGCCTTGTGGAAAAGAAGTGAGCAGGAGCTGGAAATCATACGTGAATACTCCTGGCTGCATACCGAGCTGGTTCCCTATATGTATAGCTCTGTTGTAGAGGCACACCATGGGGGTGAAGTGTTGCAACGCCCCATAAAAGGAAAGTATCACTATATGTTCGGAGAGAATCTGTTGATTGCACCCATTTACATGGACGAGGCGAAAAACAATGTTCGTCTGCCTGAAGGGAATTGGAGATACTGGTTTGATGATAAAGAAATCATTGCAGGGCCTGTTACTTTCGAGAGGGAATTTCCCCTTGAAGAATATCCTGTCTATATCAGAGAGGGTGCGATTATACCGATGCATATTGAAAGACCATATACCCGGATCGGTGATGAAAACTCCAGAGGATATCTGACTGTACGGGTATATCCGGATGGAAACGATACTTTCACGATCCACCACCCATACAGTGGAAATAGCACCTCAATAACTGTTGAAGAAACCGAAGGGTCCATAAAAATTGTTTTTCATGGATTGAAGCAACCACATATCCTGCATCTGCACTTGTCATCGCATCCACAAAAAGTACAGCTGGACAATCAGTTGTTTTCCGATTCGGTGGATTATCATTTTGATGTGGAACAAAGTAAATTGATTATCAAAACCGATGATTATTCCATTGGAGAATATACCATCATTAAATAATGCATTATGAAAAAATCAGTAAAAACAATCTCCGTATTCAGTCTATTATCAATCTTCCTGATGAGCCTGATTTTCACTGCTAGCGTTGACGGGCAGGAGAAAAAAAAGCAAACTGACATGAAAATCACCTGGGCGGAAAAACTGGGATATCCGGCAGGAAAAAGAGTCATTATACTTCATGCCGATGATGCCGGCATGAGTGAAGGGGCCAATATTGCCACCGCTCATTATCTTGAAAATAACCAGATACAGTCAGCCGCTATCATGGCCCCCTGTCCCAATGCTGATGAATTTATCCAATGGGCCATTGATCATCCTGATGCTGATGTGGGCATGCACCTTACACACACCAGCGAATGGAAAACTTATCGCTGGGGACCCGTTTCGGATCCGGCTGAAGTCCCCGGCTTAATAGATCCTGAAGGTATGCTGTGGCATGAAGTCCCCGATGTGATCATGCACGCTTCTGCAGATGAGGTGGAAACGGAGATCAGGGCGCAGATTGATAAGGCAATAGCCATGGGATACAAACCAAATCATATCGATACGCATATGGGAACCCTGTATGGACATCCGGCATATGTGGAGAGGTTCTTTAAGGTGGCTGAAGAGTATGGTATTCCTGCCAATGCCATTGATCTCTCAGATCCAATGGTTGCCAACAAATTCAAAGAAGCAGGTTATCCGATAGACGATCATATTATTGGAATAATAGACCGCTACACGTTACCTAAACTTGACAACTTTACCAGTGCACCGAACGGCCGGAGTTACGAGGAAAAGATTGAGAATTTTAAGATGCTGATCAAATCACTGCCAGCCGGACTTACAGAAATTATTTTTCATCCATCAGTGGAGAGTGAAGAATTGAAAACCATCACAAATTCATGGCAGCAACGGGTATGGGAGGCAAAAATGTTTTCTGATCCGGATCTGATCAACTTTTTTGAGGAGGAAGAAATTATTTTTACAAACTGGATTGAAATAATGAATAGATTTTCGGATCAGAAGGAGAGCTGTTCCGAAAAATCTGAATGGATCTCCCTTTTCAACGGAGAAAACCTTGATGGCTGGACAGTCAGGGGCAACGCAAACTGGAGTGTAAAAGATGGAATAATGACCGGGCAATCCGATGACGGAACAGGTCATATATATGCTGCACCTGAACTAACCGACCTGGAGGTTAAAGGCATGTTCCGGCTGAGTGATCAGGGTGGCGGCAGAAACAGCGGACTATATTTTCGGGCCAATCCCCCGGAAGATAACCCTGATGGATACCCCAACGGTTATGAAGCACAGATCTGTCACAACCAGGATGCCCATACGGGCTGGCTCTGGAAGCCGGGAACACCAACCGGGAAAGCCAGTGAATTACTGACCAAAGATGATGAATGGTTTTCCATGCGGGTAAAGGCCGTGGGCAGCCTGATTCAGATATGGGTCAATGATCAACTCGTCATGACCTATGAAGATGAGGACTATAAGAAAGGATTCTTCGCCATTCAATGTCACAACCCGGGAATGACCATTGAGTCGAAAGAACTCTATTATCGCAATTTGAGATGATGACAAAGAAAGCATTTATCTTAATTGTGTTTCTGTTTTTTGCTCTGCTTCAGGCATACTCACAGGAAGTGCATGATGATGAGCAATCGCTGAAAGCTCCACGTGGTTATTGGAATGAGACCTTTCTGAAAGCGGCTTATGCCATCCGCCGTATTGATCTGATAGAGACAGAACCTGCAGTTCCTGAGAATATCGAAATAGATAAAGCCATTGTTTATAAACAGGTGGACAGCGCCTCACTCAAGCTGGACATATATAAGCTAAAGAATCTGAATAAAGCAGCCCCGGTACTCATTTTTATTCACGGAGGCGCCTGGGCAAAAGGGGAAAGATCTGACTATCTGCCCTATCTGCTCGATTATGCAAAAAAAGGATATGTTACTGCCACTATTTCGTACAGGCTTTCGCAGGAAGCCCCATTTCCAGCAGCAGTGATGGATGTAAAATGTGCTGTTCGCTGGATACGGGCCCATGCGGATCAATATATGATCAATCCGGAAAAGATTGCAGTAATCGGCGGATCTGCAGGAGGTCATCTGGCCATGATGCTGGCCTATTCTGATGAAAAGGAGTTTGGGGAAGATTGCACTGATGGTCCGGGCGGCAAAGTCCAGGTCGTTGTTAACCTGTACGGACCCGCTGATTTATCAACAGAATATGCCCAGGAGCAGAGCTCTGTGTTAGAATTCCTTGGTGAATCATATCAGGAAAATCCCGGACTGTATCTGACCGCTTCACCAGGTGCTTATATATCTTCTGACGATCCACCTACACTAATTTTTCATGGTACCATAGACTCAACTGTTCCGGTCAGTCAATCTGATTCGTTACACAAATGGCTGGATCAGGCAGGTGTTCCCAATGAATACCATAAACTAAAAGGATGGCCGCACACCATGGATGTTTCTAAGAGGGTCAATGAATACTGCCAGCATTATATGGATGCTTTTTTTAAGCAATATCTTTAAATGCTGTGGTCCCATCCGCAAGGTAAAGGGTTATAATAAGAGGTAAAAGAGTTAAAAAAAGAGAAGTTCTGATAGATAAAAATGTACTAAATTGTTACGCAATATGGAAAAACAATTCAACTAACCATTAAATCATATACATTATGAAGAAAACAACATTATCTATGATCAGGTTTACAGCTATAGCTGTACTGGCTCTTGCCATGTTCTCATGCGGTGAAGATCCGGTTCCCGCACCAACAGTCCAAATCTTTTCCAGCGTAGATGGCTATCAGGTAGCGTTTACTGCAACAGCTACGAATACCGACACCTACGGGTGGGAATTTGGTGATGGCACGGTGAGCACGGAACAAAATCCGGTCCACATCTATGATCAATCAGGAACCTATACGGCCAAGCTAACCGTAACTGGTAAAGGCGGTACAGCCGACGCATCTGTGGATGTCACCATTGTAGCTTCAGAACTGGAAATGCTGACCGGAGGTCCGGGCATGGCCAATGGTAAATCCTGGGTATTCAGCCCGAGCAAAGGAGATGGCGATGGTCTTTTTAAAACCCCTCCGGACTGGGAAGAAGACAATTCAGTCGTGATTATGGATGGTATACTCGGTATGATGGGATTTCCAGAGGAGTATGAAGATGAATTCATATTTAAACACGACATGACATATACCCATGACGCAGGCGCCAATGACAGCTGTATATCCAACACCATCTTTGCCATGTTGAATGGAATAGAATTCAAACCATCTCCAGCAACAGAGGCTATTGTACTGGCTCCCTTCACTCCGGAAGCAACCACCTTTACCTATACGGAAGACACAGATTTTACAGTTGAAGTAACGGGTGACGATGATCCGGATAATACCTGGGAGGTTTCATGGAGTGATGTAACGATTCTTGAAATTGTAGGAGGAACGGAGTTTATAGGACTCCAGGACTTCACCAGGAAATATTTCATTCTTGATATTTCGGTCGATCATCTCCAGGTAGGAATGCTTATGTCCGGCACAGATGGGACCAAACTGAACTATCCTTCCCATTTATTGGTTATGACATTTATTCCAGCGCAGTAGCACTGGCTTCTTAACAGGAATGATGTAAACTATAACGAAGAGGTTTACTCCGGTAAAAGGCCGGAGTAAACCTCTTTTTTTGTTAGGTAGTTTTGGGATCAATTATTTATTCCATGGAATTTCTAACTCCAATTCTTCCGGGCTTTCAGGAATGTAATAAAGCTCAAACTTTACCCAATCGCCTCCACCCGGCTCATCAAATAAAAATATTTTTGCTGTGTAATTATTCTCCTCACCCGGCTGCTCCAGGACAAAGGGATGCATGGAACGCGAATACAGGTTATCAGGAATGACTGTGAATGACCTTGCAGGGAGTGTTTCGAAAACTTCATAACTCAAATGTTGTACCGGATCCCATCTAAGATGCTTAATATTCACCTGATCTCCTTGAATTTCTACAATGTCCCTGCCATCTACTTTACCTTCCCAGTGTAAAATCTTAATCGCTTCCGATCTATGGGTTTGCAACAACTCCTGATATTTTTGCTGCTGCTCAGCTATTGTTTTTCTAATGTCGGATGGCCGTGGTGCATTCTCAAGAATAGTTTCTGCATTTTCCAGATCAGAAAGAGCTTGTTCGGCATTAATTATGAGCTGACTGATCTCAAAAAGATGATAAACATATCCGGGCGTATGTTGAAATTCTTCTACCGCACTTTTCAGACCATTAAAGCTCTTCACATACCAGGGCCAACGCATATAAAGATCTGAAAATGAACTGGAATTAACAGTTTCGTTGGGGTTGTTAACACCCTTAGGTTTGTGAAAGTGATGTGTTTATTAACAATTGTGTAGTTATCACGGCCATCCCCGAGCTATTGAATATGCTGGACATAGAGGGATGTATTATTACCATTGAAGCCATGGGCACACAAAAGAAAATAG
>JAGLOO010000029.1 GCA_023138875.1 Bacteroidales bacterium | reverse complement strand
GCTTAAAAGTTTAACGAACCATTGTTAACGGCATCTACTATTAATTTGGTGGCTGCAATCAAGATGGCTGCCAGCACAAAATACCTTATAAATATTGCTCCCCATTTCACTGCAATCCGGGTACCGATAAAAGCCCCGATCATATTTCCAGCAGCCAGAACGAGACCCATCCAGAGGTGTACATCCCCGTGAAAAAAGAAGATAAGTAACGCTACCGGTGTGTAGAGCAGAATGACAAACAGTTTCAGTGCATTGGCTTTGATCAGTTCAAAACCGCTCCCAAGCACCAGGCTGGTCAGTAAAAAGAATCCTACACCCGCCTGGATAAAACCTCCATAAATACCAACAAAAAAAAACACGATCACCTGGATCCAGTAAGGGATCGGGGGATGCTCTTCGTGACTGTTGATCCACCTGTTGGGTTTAAGTAAAATTAAAAAGAACACAATGATCATGACCCCGGCAATGGCCAGTTTCATGGCTTCATCGTTGATGTTCACAGCAATGAAGGCACCGGCTATGGCCCCCAGCGCAGCAGGAATACCCACCCTGAACCCTGATGGAAAATCCATCACCTTTTGTCTGTGGAAACTGGTGACACCCACTATATTCTGGAGAAAAATGGCAATCCGGTTGGTTCCATTGGCCATATTTGGGGGTAGTCCCAGGGCCATGAGTACAGGGAGGGTCAGAAGAGATCCGCCAGCGGCCAGTGTATTGATGATCCCGGCCACAATCCCCACGGCCACCACCAAAATGTAAGTGTACCACTCCATTCGTTACGGATTATGCAAACATCGGATAATCTGCCATCAACTCATTCACATCATGACGAACCTCTTTAATTAGCTGCTTATCATCAATGTTCATAATCACACGGTCGATCAGTTCAACAACTTTCGGAATGAGATCTTCTTTTACGCCCCTCGTGGTAATGGCGGGGGTCCCCACCCTGATCCCGCTGGTCTGGAAGGGTGACCTGGAATCAAAGGGTACCATGTTTTTATTGACAGTAATGTCTGCTTCGACCAGGATATTCTCCACCTGTTTGCCGGTGATTTCCTCCGTTTTGGTACGAAGATCTATTAGCATGGAATGGTTATCAGTTCCATCTGAAACCACCTTATACCCATGTTTCATAAAGGCATCGGCCATCTTGCTGGCATTCTTCTTCACCTGTTTCTGATACACGGTGAAATCTTCTGTCAGCGCCTCCGCAAATGAGACCGCTTTGGCAGCAATGATATGTTCCAGCGGTCCGCCCTGGATTCCCGGAAATACCGCTGAATTGATCAATGCGGACATTTTCCGGACCACACCTTTTTTGGTAGCCCTGCCCCATGGATTATCAAAATCCTTTCCAATAAGAATGATCCCTCCCCTGGGTCCACGCAGTGTCTTATGGGTGGTTGAAGTCACAATATGTGCATGCATCAACGGATTATCCAGGAGTCCGGCGGCTATGAGTCCGGCAGGATGTGCCATATCCACCATAAAAAGGGCCCCGATCTTATCTGCTATGGCCCTCATCCGCCTGTAATCCCACTCCCTGGAATACGCAGAGGCCCCGCCTACCAGCAATTTTGGCTTCTCTTTCAGGGCCAGTTCTTCCATGGCATCGTAGTCAATCCGTCCGGTTGCTTCATTCAGTCCATAGGAAATGGCTCTATAAAGGATACCGGAACTATTCACAGGTGAACCGTGCGACAGGTGCCCACCGTGCGACAGGTCCAGTCCCATAAAGGTATCACCGGGTTCCAGTACGGTCAGGAATACAGCCATATTGGCCTGAGCGCCTGAATGAGGTTGTACATTGGCATATTCAGCACCATACAACTGGCACAGTCGATCGATGGCCAGTTGCTCCACTTCATCAATTACTTCACATCCGCCGTAGTAACGGTGACCCGGGTATCCTTCCGCATATTTGTTGGTAAGGCAGGAGCCCATCGCCTCCATCACCTGCGAACTCACAAAGTTTTCTGAAGCGATCAATTCGATACCCCTTTTCTGCCGGTTATGTTCATGATCAATAAAAGCAAATAGATCAATATCCCTTTTCATTCCGATTAAGTTTTTTAAAACATCTCCAAATTTAATGTTTTGAAACTGTAATAATGAGAAAGATGATTCGTCTTTTATAAAAATTTTTACTCCCCGGTGGAGGCATTGCGGTGTGAATGACAGCTAACCCACCACCAGGAGGTGATGGATCAGGTAGAAGCCGGCTGCTACCAGTGCACCCAGAACGGGACCAGCCACGGGGATCCATGCATAGGACCAGTCACTGCTTCCTTTACGGTTCATGGGTAAAAACGCATGCATGATCCTTGGTCCCAGGTCGCGTGCCGGATTGATGGCATAGCCGGTGGTTCCGCCCAGGGAAAGACCAATGGCAGTAACCAGCAGGGCCACCGGAATTGCACCCAGTGTACCCAGTCCAATTTTCGCTTCCTCAGCGCCTCCGAGGGTAAGGGATGGTTCAGCAATATATAATATCACAAAGATCAATACAAAGGTACCAATCACTTCACTGATGATGTTACTCCCGTATCGCCGGATGGCCGGTGCGGTAGAAAAACAACTCAGCTGGGCATCCGGATCCTCAGTCCGGTTGAAATGATTGCGATAAAAAAGCCAGACCAGAAAAGCTCCGGTTGCAGCTCCCAACATCTGAGAAGCGACAAAAGGTACCACATCCGACCATGGAAAGAGCCCGGCAGTTGCCAGTCCAATGGTCACGGCTGGATTGATATGGGCACCCGAAACCG
This sequence comes from Bacteroidales bacterium, assembly GCA_023138875.1. Taxonomy (GTDB): domain Bacteria; phylum Bacteroidota; class Bacteroidia; order Bacteroidales. The sequence goes on along the minus strand of JAGLOO010000029.1, from coordinate 60,098 downwards.
GTCCTGCTACAGCCACTCCGACAAATACTCCCAACCCCCAGCCCAGGGCTATAACAATCCATCCCCCGTCATGTCCCTTTGTATCCTTCAATACCACGTTTGCCACTACTCCATTACCCAACAGGACAAGGAGGAATGTTCCAATAAACTCTGCAATGATCTCATTCATATATTATAGATTTTTCAAGAAGGTTTTTCCCAGTCTTTTGCATGTGAAACCGCTTTCTGCCAGCCTTTCAATAAGGTCTTCTGCGCATCGGTTGAAATGTTCTTTATAAAGGTGTGGTCCACATTCCATTGTTCACTAATTTCTTCCACCGAGGTCCAGTATCCTACAGCTAATCCTGCCAGGTATGCTGCCCCCAATGCGGTTGTTTCAATGGTTTCCGGCCTGGTGACGGGGATACCGATCAGATCAGCCTGGAACTGCATCAGCATATTGTTGACCACTGCTCCTCCATCCACTTTCAACTCTTTAATGCTGATTCCTGCATCATCCTCCATGGCCTGGATTACATCATATACCTGGAATGCAATACTTTCCAAAGCTGCGCGCGCAATATGTCCGGCTGTGACACCCCGGGTTAGCCCGGCGATCATTCCACGGGCATACTGGTCCCAGTGTGGTGCTCCCAACCCTGTAAAAGCGGGAACAAAAAAGACCCCTCCATTGTCAGAGACAGTCTCAGCAAGCTGTTCCACTTCTGCTGATTCTTTGATCAGGCCCAATCCGTCCCGCAGCCACTGGATCACAGCTCCTCCGATAAAAATACTCCCCTCAAGTGCATAGGTGGTTCTGCCATCCAACTGCCAGGCCACAGTGGTTACCAGGTTATTGCGGGATAAGACCGGTATCTGCCCTGTATTACAAAGAATAAAACAGCCGGTCCCATAGGTGCTCTTGACCGATCCCGGTGACAGGCACATCTGCCCGAATGTGGCAGCCTGCTGATCGCCTGCAATTCCCGCAATGGGAACCGGTTCAGACAAAATTCCATCTGCGGTTTCGCCATACACTTCGGATGATGACTTCACTTCGGGAAGCACTGATTCCGGAACACCGAATAGATCCAGCAACTCAGGGTCCCACGAAAGGGTATGAATATTGAACAGCATGGTCCTGCTCGCATTGGTCACATCTGTGACATGGATCTTTCCATCGCTGAGGTTCCATATCAGCCAGGAATCTATTGTGCCGAATGCCAGTTCCCCGGCCATGGCTTTTTCCCGGGCACCGGGGATATTATCAAGGATCCATTTCCACTTTGTAGCTGAGAAGTAAGCATCTATCACCAAACCTGTTTTGTCCCGGATCATATCTTCAAACCCCTCTGCTTTCAGCTCATCACAGCTGCCTGCAGTTCTGCGGTCCTGCCAGACGATGGCATTGCACAATGGTTCACCTGTCTGCCTGTCCCAGACAACTGCTGTTTCCCGCTGATTGGTAATCCCGATTGCTGCCAGTTCTCCTGCCCCAATTCCGGCATCAGCCAGGGCTTCATACAGCACCTGCAACTGCGATGTCCATATCTCTTCAGGATCATGCTCAACCCAGCCTGGTTTTGGAAAGATTTGCCTGAACTCTTTCTGTGCAATCCCTGCCATCTTTCCTGACCGGTTGAAAACTATGGCCCTTGAACTGGTAGTTCCCTGATCAATGGCCAGGATGTATTTTTCTTTGTCCATCATTCAGAATTCTTTGTGGATTTATATCAGTTTAACAGGTAATTCTCAGCCAGTTTTGTAAAGGCCTCCACCTGCATCAATTCCCAGTTTTGATCATACCCAAGTTCAGCAGCCATAATCCCAGCCACCCCTGGTGCAATGCGTATGCTCTCCCTGGCATCAAGCTGCAGGGCACGGGTCCTCCTGGCAAGACAATCCTCCAGGGTACGCGCAAATTCACCACGTATAGCCCAAATAATTTGCGATTTACGAATATTCAGCTTTTCACTGAGCACTTCTTCCAATGCAGGATCAGCTTCCTCCAAACTTTCGATTTGATCCTGGTCGGAACCGTACCAGTAATGTGGATTCTGCAAATTAACACCCTGCCTATAACCATGAATCCTCAAGTCACGCGTGATCGATTTTCGTTCAGGCAGGTTTGCCTTTCCAACTGCCACATCTATCACATCCTCTCCCATTTTACGGTAAGTGGTCCATTTGCCCCCTATAATGGTAATCAATCCTCCATCAGATACCAGGATCTTATGTCCCCTGGATATCTCCTTTGTTTTTTTTCCGGTACCGGAAGGTGCAGCCAGCGGTCGCAGTCCTGTAAATACGCTTAATACATCACTCTTTACGGGAGGGACATCAAAATATCTCCCGGCAGTTTCTATGATATATTCCACTTCTTCCTGCTCAGCATGGGGTTCAAGTTCTGCCAACTGCTTCTCCACATCCGTGGTTCCCACCACGACCCTGTTGTGCCAGGGAACTGCGAACAGTACACGGCCGTCTGAGGTTTTTGGGATCATCAGGGCTTCCTTTCCCTTCAAAAACCGCTCATCAAGCACAAGGTGAATACCCTGGCTGGGTTTCACCACCTCCCTGGCTTCAGGATCCTCCATCTTAAGGATCTGGTCGACGAAAACACCGGTAGCATTGATAACCACTTTTGCCGAAAGAAAATACCCCTGACCAGTTTCCATATCCTCAGCAACCGCACCTGCTATCCTTCCTTCCTCCTTGATCAAGCCGGTGACTTTCATATAGTTTATAGCCACACCGCCCTGCTCTAACAATGTCTGACAAAGATTGATAGCCAGCCTGGAATCATCAAACTGGCAATCATGGTACCTCACCCCTCCCCGTAGTTTGTCGGATTTAATGGATGGCAGAGACTGCAGGGTCTTTTGTTTCGAGAGCGGCACAGACCGTCCAATTCCCAGTTTTCCTGCCATCAGGTCATAAAGGGTAAGCCCAATGGTGTAAAATGGTACACACCACCAGTTGTAACAGGGAATGACGAATGACTGATCTTTCACTAGGTGGGGAGCATTGCGTTTTAACCTGCCTCGTTCCCGCAACGCTTCCATCACCAGGGAAATATTTCCCTGCGCCAGGTACCTCACCCCACCGTGGATCAATTTGGTACTCCTGCTGGAGGTGCCCTTGGCAAAATCATCCTGTTCCAGCAGAATGGTTTTGTATCCCCTGGTTACAGCCTCAAGAGCAGTCCCCAGGCCTGTTGCGCCGCCACCAATCACCAATATATCCCACTCGTGGTCTGGTTCATCCAGTTGTTTAAGTATTGATTCTCTGTTTAATTGCATATATGAGGGATCATTATATTCCAAACACACCAGGTAAATCTTCTCCTTGTCATGAGTCGGTTTTTTCCGCTTGAATAGGTATTTGTAAAGGCAGGTGAACATTCTGCATACTGCTAATTTACTTTTATATTTTCGTTTTCATATGGTTAATTGACAAAGAATTCAAATCCTTATCAATACTTTTTATTAGATTTATACCGGAAGATCCAATGTTGAATTTAATTGCCGAAAAAATGAAGATGTACCTGAAAAAAGCCGGTCTTACTTTACTTTTCATATCTGTTGTTATATCAATTGGTCTTGCCCAGACAACGGAGCTGCAAGAAAACACACGGGCTATAGAATTTCCTGATATACCCGGATACCGTACCCTGAAATGTGATTTGCATATGCACACCGTACTATCTGATGGACATGTCTGGCCCAGCATTCGGATCCAGGAAGCCATGAAGGATGGGCTGGATGCCATTTCCATTACCGACCACCTGGAATACCAACCCCATAGTGATGATATCCCGCATCCCGACCGGAACCGAAGCTACCAGTTAGCCAAACAAGCAGCCGAAGGACAGGATCTGATCGTAATCAATGGCGCCGAAATTACCAGGGCCATGCCTCCCGGTCATGCCAATGCTATTTTCCTGGAAGATGCCAATAAGCTGAACCAGGATGACTTCATGGAGGTGTTCAGAGAAGCGAAACGACAGGGAGCTTTTGTGTTCTGGAACCATCCCCACTGGACGTCCCAGCAAAAGGATGGTGTGGCTTCACTAAAAGAGCTGCACCTTCAGCTCATTTCGGAAGGACTGTTAAATGGGATTGAAATCGTCAATGATGATACCTATTCTGATGAGGCGTTACAGATTGCACTGGATCATAACCTGACCATCCTGGGAAATTCGGATATCCATGGATTGATCGACTGGCAATATGGTATAGCCCAGGGAGGTCACCGGCCGGTGACCCTGGTATTTGCCATTGAAAAGAGTGAAGCAGCCCTGAGGAAGGCCATGGAAGAGCGCAGAACAGCAGTTTGGTTCAACAATACCCTGGTTGGTAAACCGGAATTACTGGTTCCCCTTATTGAACACGCTCTGGTTGTAACACGCAAGGGAAAATCACAGGTTCAAACTGTTCTGATTGAAAATCATTCCGATGCAGACTATATTCTGAAAAACCTGTCGGAGTACACCCTCCATAACCATGCTTCAGTATTTACCCTTAAAGCACATGAAACCACAATAATCCAGGTAAAAACCCTTGAAGAACTTTCCTCCTTCTCCCTTCAATTCAAAGTTTTAAATGCGTTTACTGCACCCGGGATGCACCCTGAGATTTCAATTACCGTAGAATAATTCGCCTCCCCAATTCTTCTTGACAAAGACCGGATAGTCAGTATTTTTCTGGAAAATGCAACGAATATTTTTAACTTGCCAAACATATTTATTATAATCTCTAAAACCTATACTAATGAAAAGAAACATGTTTAGAAGTACTGTCGCCCTTTTTATGACTGTATTTGTTTTGTCTGCATTAATTACAGGATGCTCAGGCTCGGGTGATAAACCTGATTCAAACTTTAATGGTGTTCAGATTGGTGTGATCACCTACAGCTGGCGAAGCATGCCGGGTACTGCCGAAGACATTTTGAATTATTGCATTCAAAACGGAATTAGCTCCATCGAATTAATGGGAAACGTGGCTGAAGAATATGCGGGTGCTCCACCCATGCCTCCGTGGCCAGGCAGGGGGGCTGAAATGACAGAAGAAGAACGCGACTCCGTCCGTAATGTATTCCAGGTAGCTTCCGAGAAGCAGAGTGAATGGCGCCTTACTGCATCGATGGACAAATACAAAGAACTCAGGAAAATGTTTAACGATGCAGGTGTGAATATTCACATCGTAAAGTTTTCTCCCGCCAAATGGTTGGATGAAGAGGTTGACTATGCTTTCAAAGCGGCCAAAATAATGGGAGCAAAAGGGGTCAGCAATGAAATCGGACATGAAGCCTGTGAGCGCCTTGGGAAATTTGCTGAAAAGCATGACATGTATGCCATCTTTCATAACCACGGGCAACCAGGCGATCCAGAATTCAATTTTGAGGAATTCCTGGCATACTCACCCAATAACATGTTGAACCTTGATGTGGGTCACTATTTCGGAGCCACTGGTCAACATCCCAATGAAATCATCGAAAAGCTGCACAACCGCATCTTTAGCCTGCACCTGAAAGACAAGACCGGGAAAGATGCTGATCCGGCAGACACAAACACACAATGGGGAGAAGGAGACACACCACTGGCTGATATCCTGAAACTGATCCAGGATAACAAATGGGATATCTATTGTGACATTGAACTGGAATATAAAATTCCCGAGGATTCTGATGCTGTACAGGAAACTGCCAAATGCGTGGAGTACTGCAAAAATATCCTGTTATAAACTGGATTGTTAAAGTCAAAAGCTGAACCCAGAGATTCAGCCTCATCATAAGAAAAAGCCAGAAGCGTGGGTCAGATGTAGTTGACCTTCGGCTTTTGGCTTTTCTGTAAGGGTTAGCTTGTCATGCTAATAAAACCACCTTTTTGGGCTCTTTCTATATGGAAATATCTGTTAATAAAACATTTCGATTTTTCTCTCAACATCTAAATATTTTATGCAACTTTAATGTTCGTGTTGCTCTCACTCCTTGGGAAAGTGGTGGTCATCAAAATGGTCTTATAGATAAAGGTTACCTATGGTTTTAACCTCATATATGGTATACCATAAACCAATATTTCGGATAATCCAATCAATCCTTCTCTTTCTTTTCATTATAAATACCCCAGCTCAGCTACCCCAGTGGGACTGGGCAATGACAATTAATACCGGTGATTACGAGCACGTGAAGGATGTTGTTGCAGATAGATCCACAAATGATGTTTACATCATCGGCCAGTGGGAAAATGACCTGAGTGCTGTTTTTCCCGGCGGTGTAAACCCCTCCCAAGATTTCACGAATCCATATGGTGCCATTGATGGATTTGTTGCCAAGTATGATTCCGCGGGTACTTTTCTCTGGGCATTCAAGGTGGGGGGATCCAGCGATGATAATATAAGATCCATTGCCATTGATCCGGACGGAAACATCTTTATTACCGGCTATTTCGGTACAGGGACAAGTTACTTCTCTGGAACATCACCGCATATTGGTCCATCGAAAGTTGACAACACATCCGGCGAGGATTTTTATATTGCAAAATACAACCCCAACGGAGAGTTTCTCTGGATAAAAAGATCGGAAACTAATTCTGGTGATCTGGCAGGATTGGATATATATGCAACCTCATCTGCAGTTTTTGCCACAGGCCGCTCTGACGTCCTTGCTACATTTGGTGCATTATCCATATCCAACATCCCCATTCAGGATGATATTTTCCTGATAAAGTATAACGTTGACGGGGATGAACAATGGGTGGCACAGAGCGGAAGTAACGGCAATGACTATGCCTATGGTGTAGTTGCTGATGGTACAAACGTATATTACACCGGAAGTTTTGACGGGAGCAATCTGAATTTGAGAAATACAGCAGGTGGAAACGCCGGTAGTTTAGTCAATGCAAATAATGGGACAGAAGAAATTCTTCTTGTCTCTTATAATGTGGATGGTACTTATAACTGGAGTCAGATCATATCCAGTTCTGGTGAGGATGAGGCATTTGATATAACCATGGATGCCGATAGCCTTTATATATCTGGCGGTCTGAACGACGTTGCCACTTTCCCCGGGTACGCAGGTAATCCGGTATCCACCACCTCCAACCGGGATATATTTTTCTCTTCACATGCCAAAACCAATGGCAAAACCGGCTGGGTGTCTAGCCTACCCTGTACTGATCCGGGAAACGAATGGGGAAGATCCATCGATACCGATGGCAATGGCGTTATCTATATGTCGGGTGATTTTAAACAGGATCTGTCTTTTCCGGATGATGTTTCTTTAACTGCAGAGGGTGCCGAAGATGTATTTGTTGCAAGTTATACTACAAACGGGACCTTCAGATGGGCATTGAGCGCAGGATCGGCAAGTGTCGAATATGGATATGGCATCTCTGCAGGTTTCGACGGTACCATATATGTTGGAGGACTTTACACTGATCTTATGACTCTGGGGACAAAAACGCTGCCGGATGATGCACTGGATAACGGTTATTTTGCAAGGCTCTCAGATGTATGCACGAATGCCATTGGAGGCACGGTAACAACTTCATCTACAGAAGTATGTGAAGCCAGTGGCGCAACCCTTCATCTTGCAGGATATTCAGGAACTATTACATGGCAGCAATCACCATCCGGTATGGAAACCTGGTCTGATATCCCTGGTGAGAATATGGATACTGTTTTTGTTAGCCCACTCATGGATATCGACTACAGGGCCTATTTGATCTCCGGCACCTGTAATCCTGATTCCTCGAACGTGGTATCTGTATTGGTTTATAAGATCCCAATTGCAGATCCAGGCCCGGGTGGGGAGACCTGTGGAAATATGATTGAATTGCATGCTCTCCCTTCGGTGGGTATCGGTCAGTGGAGCAAAACAAGCGGACCGGGATCGGTTGTATTCAATCCCTCTGTGAATGATCCAATCGTGATTGTAACTGTCACCCAGTTTGGCACCTATGAATTTACCTGGACAGAAATCAATGGTGTCTGCTCGGATACCAGTTCTGTCAGTGTAAGCTTCATTGAAATGATCGATGCGAACGCGGGAGTAGATGGAAACGTTTGCGGATTGACCTTTAAACTTAACGCCGTTCCTGCGAACGGGTCGGGATTCTGGACAAAAGCATCGGGTCCTGGAAATATCATCTTCGCTCCATCTGATACATTATTTAATGCATCCGCAACAGTTGATCAATTCGGAACTTATGAATTTCTATGGAATGTATCACAGGGCAATTGCAATGGAATAGATACTGTGGAGGTTAACTTTTTTAATCAACCAAATGCTGATGCCGGGCCTGACCAGGTACTGGAATTTGTGTTTTCTACCCGTCATAAAGCAAACACTCCTGAATTCGGCACCGGCAGGTGGACGCTTCTTAGGGGCAGTGGCCAGTTGGAGGATGAGAATGATCCCGCGTCGGAGATTACCGGTCTGTCATTGGGTGAGAATGAACTTATATGGAGCATTGTTACCGGGGTATGCGAAGAGGTTTCCGACAACGTTGTCATCACGGTCCAGGATATATTTGCCCCCACGGTGATTACACCAAACAACGATGGATTCAATGATTTCCTGGTGTTCCCCGGAATTGATCTGCAGGCTGGCAGCGAACTAATTCTTTATAACCGCTGGGGTACTGAAGTATTCCGGAGCGTTGATTATCAGAACGATTGGAGTGGGAAGGACCACAAGGGCCGCGATTTGATCAGCGACACTTATTTCTATGTAATTAAACTTCCCTCATCAAGGATTATAAAAAGCTTTGTTGAGATCAGGAGATAGATATGCATAAGCGCATTTTTCATATGATATTATTATTGAGCATAGGTGGTGCAGCCTCTGCCCAGCTGCTGCCATTACTGGATCAGTATCATATGAATGGGCTGGCTATAAATCCGGCTTATGCCGGGAGTCAGGATGCCCTTAACATTGAGATGCATTCAAGAAAACAATGGGTCGGATTCGAGGGTTCTCCCAGGACATTGACTTTCTCCATGCATGGTCCCATGAGAGAGAAAAAAGTGAATCTGGGAATCATTGTGATGTCTGACAAGTATGGATCAAACCTGGAGACGGGTTTCCTGTTTAACTATGCCTACCGCATTGAAATGAGAAATGGAAAACTGTCATTGGGAATGGCTGCCGGAGTTACCAGCTTCTTGTCGGATATGGATGCGATCAGGTTTATCGATACGGGAGACTTGTTACTGCAGTATCCTGCAAAAAGGGTGTTCATGCCTGAATTCAGCCTTGGAAGTTACTTTCATTCAGATCGGTTTTATATCGGATTATCGATGCCGCTTTTTTTAAGCCATCCCGTAAACGAAAGCAATGGCAGGTATAGCCTTGGATTCAACCTGGCTGCAGCTAACTACATTTTAGTTGGAGGATACCTCTTCAGAATATCCGAAGATTTTGAGTTACTTCCATCTATGCTTTTAAGAACAAATCCTGCCAATAACACACAACTCGACCTGAATTGCACCGGAATCTTCAGGGAGAGAATCTGGTTAGGCACAACCATCAGGACCAACGGGAACCTTTCTGTAATTTTACAATTGCGTGTAAATCAGCAATTCAGGGTAGGTTACTCCTATGGTTATGAGATTTCTGAACTGAGCAACTACCAACAGGGATCACATGAAGTGATCCTGGTGTATAGTTTTAAATATATGCTTGAAGTCGTAAGTCCACGATATTTTTAGAGATGTACAAGATTCTATTACTTCTGACGATTGTTTTATTTGCTACCCCATTAAGGATGCCTGGCCAGTCCCGTTACGAAGTGACCAAGGCAGGTTTTAGTACTCAGAAGTATGATGAATTCTGCCCTGTTCTTTATAAAGGTGATATTGTTTTCTGTAGCAACCAGGAGGATGAATTCCTGATTACCTATCAAAACAGGAGGAGAAGGGGCCTGTTCAATATCTTCAAGGTGGAAATTGTTGAAACGAATGAATACACCTCCCCGGAGATATTTAGCCGTAACCTTCATACATCGTTCAACGACGGGCCGGTTGCCTTTAGCCCTGACGAAAACATGGCTGTTTATTCAAGGAATATTAATGCAGATGCACGCGCCAGGAATGTGGTTGATCTCAATAATAATTTAGGACTATATTTTACAGAATTCAGCGATGGTGAGTGGGCAAACTCTACTGCGTTCAAGCATAATAATATAAACTACTCCATTACCACACCCTGTTTTAGTCCGGATGGTCAATACCTGTATTATGGATCGAATATGCCCGGTGGATATGGGGGAACTGACATTTATCGTTCCAGGCTGGTGGATGGAGAATGGAGCGAGCCTGAGAACGTGGGAAAAAACATCAATACTCCAGGTAATGAAGTATATCCATTTATTCCTCGGAACGGTGAACTTTTTTTTGCGTCGGACGGTCACGGAGGTCTGGGTAAAAAAGATATATTCCTTTCAGGACATGCGGAATCGGGATGGATCAAACCTGTTCATTTGGAAGCCCCGATCAATTCTAAGGACGATGATTTCGGTCTTTTTACAGGAGAGGATTTCTCTATGGGATACTTTTCATCAAACAGGGATGCAAGCGATGATATCTACAGCTTCTCCACATTGGTTCCACAGCTGTTTAACTGCGATACGCTTATAGAGAATCAGTACTGTTTCGAATTCCGGGACGATCAAGATCCGGGCTTTGATACCATTCCTGTATCATATGTATGGGAATTTAGCGATGGTTCGAAAATCGAGGGGCTGAGGGTTGAGCATTGTTTACCTGGTGCCGGAAAGTACTGGGCCAAACTTACCAGCTTTGATAATACTACAGATAAAACCTTCCAGACCCAATCAACAATGGAGTTCGAACTTGTGGATCATATTCAACCTTATATTACGAGTAGTGACACCATGATAGAATATACAGACATATTGTTCAGCGGATTGGAGTCGAATTTACCTGATTATACCATTGAAAAATATGTCTGGGATTTCGGTGATGGTGGTTTCATGACTGGTCCGGAAGTGGTTCATCGTTATAAGAGGACCGGGATCTTTTATGTAAAACTTGGCCTGATAGGTTATGCTGAAGGAGCAACTGAAAAGGAGATGAAGTGTGTTATAAAACCAGTAATTGTAGTTGCTGGTAACCAGCAGAAACCAGATTGAAAAAACGAAATGTGGATGAGTATATAATTAAAATTTCTATGCATAAACACATAAGGAATATGGTCTGCTTCATACTGTTCTCTGCAGGCTGGACAATAGACGTGATATCCCAACCGGCACCTGCCGAAGATGAGAATATTCCCTATCTTGTCACATTCGGTGCAGATGCGAATCCTTCCTGGGGCGATGATGACTTCTGCCAGGTTTTCTTCTTTATGGTCCCACCATCACATACCGATCCTTTTTATGTCAGGGTGTTTGATCCTGATATAGGAGGCCAACTGGATGAGATGAAAGACCTATTTAATACAACGGTTAGATTTTCTATTTATGGCGGAAAGAATACATGGAGTAATAAGGATGCCAGAAATGAAAATCCAATCGGGAACTACAATAGCGGCAATATGCTGGCATCCCGTAGCTTCGGGCAGAATGATCAATATGATGAAGAATGGTACACATTCGGACCTTTTATTCAGCAGGAGGGTGAATACATTGAAAAACTGGGAGGGTATATTTTTAAGCTAATCATCCAGGGAATCAGTGGAGATGATGGTAATCTGTACAGATTTTATATGAGTACTGACAGTCATGAGAACCGATCCATTGAAGGGGGTAATGTATTTACATATGAATATACATTCAGGCTATCAGATGATCCAGATGATATTTCGCAAATCTATCCATATCTGGATAATCAAGTTACTTCTGTAAAGATCCGTAATTATGACTGGGATAATGATGGATTTATCAGATTGGTTTCGGTAGCGAAGCGAGGTGAACTTTGTACAATCTCCGCTGATAGCGAATGGAAGGAGAATACATTTCTGATCACTGATAGTGAGCGAAATACCTCAATGGAAATTCAATTTGTTAAAGATAATTCGAAACAGATCCGGAATAATAATGTGGCCGTCATTGTTCAAAACCAATACGGAGAATCGCTTCCGTTTTTTGTCATACCGATAGGCGGGAGACCCGTATATAATCCAACATTGCGAATGAAAGCGATTCCAAGAAAATAAATAGAAATGAAGAAGTTTATCCTATTTCCGATTTTGATTGCTTTGTTTGGTACTGAGTCTTCGGGAGAACAATATTACTTCAGACAGTACACCAACAAAGAAGGATTACATCAAGCCTTTATCTATTCGATCAGTCAGGATGTTGATGGTTACCTCTGGCTTGGCACTGCTGAAGGTCTTTATAGTTTTAACGGATTTGAATTCGAACACATCACAAAAGAAGATGGAATCGCAGAAAATTTTGTGACTAAAGTACTCAGGGATCGGAGTGGAAACATGTGGGCGGGGCATCAAAATGGTTCCCTGTCAGTCAAAACAAAGAAGGGTTATGTGCGATTGAATGAAGATCCGGAGTTTCACGGAACTGTTACAGATATTATACAGGATGATCAGGGAAACATCTGGGCTACAGTTCAAAACCAGGGTTTGCTCTCAATCAATGAAAACCTCGATATCAAACTTGTTCACTTTTCAATTGAACAGGAACCTCTCACTCAGATTGAATCCGCAGGTAATAACATTTTTATCATCGGTACTCAGGAAAATCTGTATATGGCCAGGTATAATGGCGCAGATGGATCAATGGCCGTAATAAAAAGAATCGATAACTATCCAGGATCTAAGGTAGTTGAAATTATTGCTTCGGTTCCCAACAAATTTATAATAATCAGCCAGGAGGATGGACTCTTTGGCTTACGAGCAGATTCTCTTTTTGATAACTATTCATTTTATACAATTGATGACAATACCGATGGTTCGCTTGGTAACCTGCAGGGAGGAATAGTGGATGGCACCGGGATGCTCTGGCTCAATTCACTGGGAAATGGATTGATCCAATTTCAAATAGATGCAAATCAAAAATATTCAAGGGTAGCTAGAATATCAACGGAAAATGGCCTGGTATCCGGGAATGTGAAGTCCGTTTTCGAGGACTATGAAGGGAATTTATGGTTGGGGATGTTTGGTGAAGGACTTCTGAGATATGTAGATAATAACCTTAAATTCTTTAACTACAGCAGCGATGGAGAATCGACGGGAATATATGCCATCACCGGGGATCCTGAAGGCCTGCTGGTTGTAGCAGGAAATCGTCTGATTCGGCTCAACCAGGTGGGTGATACCGAATTGAATTCTTATCCCCTTCCGAACATACCTTCTGAGGACAGGGTTAACACTGCTTATCTGGCAGATGATGGTACAGTGTGGTTGGGATTTGAACAATCCGGGCTTTACTGTTCAGATCCTGGTGAATTCAGGTTCAGGTCTGTATTCATCTCCAATGACAACCTGGCCAATTCGGTAAATCATTTAACAGGTCAAGGCGACTACATATGGATTAGTACCAAAAAAGGAGTATGCAGGATAAACAGGGGAACATATGAAACAAGATGGTTCACTACTAATGATGGATTGCCCCATAATAACATTCAACAATTGTACATCGATTCAAAGGAGAGGGTGCTGATTGCAACCCTTTGTAGTGAAATATACTATATCTTTGATGAGGAAGTAGTTGCCGTATTGAAGAATAGCGAAATGGACCCATTTAACTCTTTGATATCTATCAGAGAAGGTAAGGACGGAATCCTGTGGGTAGGTACACATGGAAACGGGATCTGGAAAATTGACGCAGATATAAACCAAAACTATTCCAGGGTTTCAGGATTACTATCTGATTTCTGCTATAGCCTCACCGTCAATGAGAAAGGAGAGCCCATTGTTGGACATACGGGAGGATTGTCCCATATTGATCCGTTAGAAAACAGGATCAAAACATTCAGCCGGTTTGAAGGAGTGAGAAGCTCATCAGAATTCTTTCCAAACGCGATTTACACAGACCATTTCGGTAACACCTGGTTTGGAACATCTGAAGGCCTTGTAAAATACACTTCAGGCCTTTCAAAAGGCGGCATGATACCGCCGATGTTACAAATTTGCGCCGTCCTGCTGAATGGTGATACAATCGATCATACTAAAGGCCCTATTATACTTAAACCAGGCCAATATGAATTGGAAGTTGATTTCATTGGCATAAGCTTCACCAATCCTGAAATGGTTTTCTACCAGACCCAACTTGAAGGGTATAATAATGATTGGTCCACACCTACATTCAGTCGAAAAATGGTATTAGACAGGATTGGGCACGGCAATTATTCATTCAGGATAAGAGCATTCAACGAGAACGATATCACCAGTGAAATATCCGCCGCTTTTGAGCTAAAAATAAAAAAACCGGTATATCTATTGATCTGGTTTTATGTGATAATTGCATTGATTTCCGGGTTTGCCTTTTATGTGATATTAAGGATCCGCGAGCGGAATCACAGGATGGTCCAGGTGCGATTGCTGAAAAATCTGGATGAGAAGACAAAAGAGATTATTGTTAAAGAGGAGATCATAAAAGAGAGGAAGAAGGTAGAAAAAGTGCTAATTGAGGCAAAAACCAAAGCTGAACTCTCGGAGAAACTCAAAACCTCCTTTCTTCAAAATATGTCACACGAGATCAGGACCCCCATGAATGCCATCGTTGGATTTTCGATGTTGCTCAAGGAAGAGGGATTATCGAATGAAAACAGAAATGAATTCATTAAGAATATTTCCAGAAATGCAGAATCTCTTCTGATGTTGATCAATGATATTATAGATCTTTCAAAGCTGGAAACAAATCAACTGGAAATTAAAAAGGGAGTGTACATAGTGAATGAGATGATCCATGATTTAGAATCGATTTACCGGAAAAAACTTAAAGTTGAAGGAAAAGAAGAGATAGAATTTGCCGCTGTTTGTCCTGCAGATTATGAATTGAAAATGTTAACTGATATAACCCGGCTGAAACAGGCACTTAATAATTTGCTGGATAATGCAGTGAAATTTACCGAGTCAGGAAGGATAACATTTGGATATAGTCTGAATGAAAAGCATATTACGTTTTTTGTAGAGGACACAGGGATCGGGCTGTCAGATGATAAGAGGGATGTTATTTTCGATCTCTTCCGGAAAATTGAGAATGATCGGTTTAAGCTTTACGGTGGAACCGGACTTGGCCTTACGCTGGCAAGGTACCTGGTGAATCTGATGGGAGGTGAAATTAATGTGGAATCCAAATTGAATATAGGTTCAAAATTCTATTTTGTTTTACCATTCTTATCCGGGAATGAAAGCCCGGATGGACTAATTTTATAAAATTATGGAAAATAATTATAAGGACACTTTGAAAGGAAGAAAAATATTGGTGGTCGAAGACATAGATACCAATTTCGAGCTGATCAAACTATCGCTATTATCCACCGGTGTGGACATTGAAAGGGCAGAAAATGGAGAAGTGGCGTTGCAACAATTTTTCAGTGAAGATGATTTTGACCTGATCCTTATGGATATAAGGCTTCCCGGAATGGATGGGTATGAAGTAACCCAGAGAATAAGAGAGAAAGACCAAAAAATACCCATTATCGCCCATACGGCACTTGTAATGAGAGACGAGATGGAAAAAGCCATTGAGGTTGGCTGCAATTTATTTATTGCAAAACCCACAGACAAGAGCTTATTGGTGAGTTCCATTGTACGAATGATCCAAAAAACTCATGAATAACAATAACCAAAAAAGCCTCTATGATTCGCTTGATCATTGAGGCTTTTTTGTTGTGCCCAGAACAGGACTCGAACCTGCACGTACTTGCGTACACTAGTCCCTGAAACTAGCGCGTCTACCAATTCCGCCATCTGGGCAATACTATATTTACTCTATAAAGAACGATTTTGCTTGAATGGCATCTTTCCATCTTTCAATGGATGGCGGAATTGGCTCCCGCCACATGCTGGCTCCTCCTTAAAATGCTCCACCGGAGCATTTCTTAACAGTCGGCCCTGCCATCTGGGCATTTTAATGTAATACTTATTAAAGAACGTGGTGCCCAGGACAAGAATCGAACTTGCACGACCAAAATCGGTCACTAGGCCCTCAACCTAGCGCGTCTACCAGTTCCGCCACCTGGGCATTTTCAGTCTTAAGTTAGAAGAACAGCCCCGGACAATTCCGGGGCTGCAAATATATTAAATTTTAAGATTTCCTGATGCAGAACATGCTCATTTTTTTACAGAGCATGTGGAGGTGACTTATTCTTTCTCCCTGGGTATCGATATCTTATTGATTTTAAGCGGCCTGCTTTCACCACTGGCTTCTTCTTTCATTAACTTTTTCTTCTCGAGGGTGCTGCTGACTGATTTCTTGGCATCGGGCAGGTAGTAATCCACATAGGCGATGAAAGTGTGGTCATAACCACCAGGTAACGGCTGGGTTTCGATAAATCCCACATCATCCGCGGCAAGTAAATAATTGTCGTGGTCCTGTTCCCACACATCCACATAATAAACCTGGTAACTGAGGTTTGAAAAGAAGCATTCTCCATAGGCGTCTGTATAGGCTGTTACAACAGAATTTGTTTCTGCTTCCCAATCGTCGAGTGTGGGGTAAAGGATCACTCTGGCGCCGGGGAGCAGGTATACATCATAGTATTCCTTGACAATGATTTTCAATTCGGAGCCTATAACATCCACTGCAAATGATACTGTGCTCACGCCACTCTTTTTTCCGAATGACTTTAAGGTCACATTGTACCTGCCAGGATCATAGTAAAAGTGGATCACATTAAATGCCGATGAGACTGTTCCATCTCCCATATCCCACTCAGAATATTCAGTATTTGTAGAATAATTGGTGAAATTGATGTCCTCTCCCACATAGGGGTGAGCAGGAGTAAATGTGGCTTCGGCAAAAGGATCTTTGTGGCAACCTGTCAGTATGATGGACAGGATCGGTAATATGGTAAGTAAACGTTTCATGACAATTTGGTTTTTGGTTCTTTACTGGATGAATTTCAAATAACATGCCAAACTTTGACATTGCAAAATATTAAGGTTTTTCCTTCCTTTGGCCAAAAGAAAATTAAACTTATCATCATGAACAGATTATCCCGCATTATTTTCCCACTGATTCTCTTTGCCAGTATGACCAGCCTGTCCACCGGTCAGGAGACAACCCGGATCTCGCTGAGTGAAATCTACCGTAACAGAACTTTTATGCCAGGGATGCTGTATGGACTGAACTCCATGAACGATGGGGTGCACTATACAGTCAGGAACAAGAGCAAAATTGAAAAATACAGTTATCGTACCGGAGAGATCACCGAGACCCTGTTTGATGCAGAGATTTTTAAGGAAATCACTCAATTCAGCGGATACAGTTTCAATGATGCGGAGGATATGATCCTCCTGGAAACGGGCCAGGAAAGAATATACCGCCATTCGTACCTTGCAGCTCATTATGTATATGACATGACCACCGGTAAGCTGTCTCCGGTCTCAGAGAATGGCAAGCAGCAGTTGGGCACCTTCTCTCCCACTGATCCACATGTGGCTTTTGTACGCGATAACAATCTGTTTATCAGAGATTTCAATAAATCAACAGAAACACAAATTACATTTGACGGGGTTAGAAACGAGGTTATCAATGGTGCCCCTGACTGGGTGTATGAAGAGGAATTTGGGTTTTCTCAGGGTTTCCACTGGTCGCCCGATGGAAAAAAAATTGCCTTTTACCGGTTTGATGAACGACAGGTAACAGAGTTCCATATGACCATGTTTGGCCCCCTCTATCCTGATAGTTACCGGTTCAAATATCCCAAAGCCGGGGAGGAAAACTCGGTAGTCTCCATCCATGTATATGTTATGGAAACCGGAGAAATCCACCTGATGGATACGGGAGAGGAGACCGACCAGTATATTCCCAGAATAAAATGGACCAACGATCCTAATACCCTGAGTATCATGAAGCTAAACCGGCTGCAAAACCAGCTTGATATTCTTCATGCAGATGCATCCAATGGTAAATCGAAGGTAGTGTACAGGGAAGAGAATAGATACTACATATCAGAAGCATCTGACAATACCATTACGTACCTTCCCGATGGCGAAAGCTTTATCCTGAACAGTGAAAAGGATGGATATTTCCATTTATACCATTATAATTTCATTACGGGGAGCATACGGCCCATTACTTCCGGGGTCTTCGATATCCATACTTTCTTAGGTTATGATGAAAAGAATCAACGGTTATATTATACTTCCTATGAAGAATCCTCCATCGAAAGACATATCTATTCCATCAGGCTGGATGGTTCAAAAAAGGAGAAGTTGAGCACGCAGCAGGGAACAAACCAGGCCAGCTTCAGCACAACCTTCAAATACTACATCCTTACACACTCGTCTGCAAACACTCCGCCATACATCACACTACACAACCAGAAAGGCAAACTGATCAGGGTGCTGGAGGACAATGAAGCATTAAAAAGTACCGTGGAAGAATATGGATTTGCTAAAACGGAATTCCTTACCGTGCACACAAAGAGTGGCCAGGAGCTGAATGCCTGGATGATCAAACCGGTGGATTTTGATCCGGAGAAGAAATATCCCCTTTTCATGTTTGTATACGGAGGGCCCGAATCCCAGAATGTTATCGATTCATGGGGACGAAGAACAGCCTGGTTCCAGATGCTTGTCCAGCAGGGTTTCATTGTAGCTTGTGTGGATAACCGGGGGACCAACGGTCGCGGAGAAGAATTCAGAAAGGCCACGTACCTGACCCTGGGAAAACTTGAGACCATTGACCAGGTTGAATCTGCAAAATGGTTTGGATCGCAAGACTATATTGACCGGGAGCGCATCGGGATCTTCGGCTGGAGTTATGGTGGTTTCATGACCAGCCTCTGTATGACCAAAGGCAATGGCCTGTTTAAAATGGGCATTGCTGTGGCTCCTGTGACCAGCTGGAGGTACTACGATACCATCTATACGGAAAGATTCATGCGTACGCCCCAGGAGAATCCGGAAGGGTACGATGAAAACTCACCCATCAATTTTACTGACGGATTGCAGGGTAAATTCCTGCTGATCCACGGCAGTGGCGACGACAATGTACATTATCAGAATTCGATGGATTTCGTGGAGGCACTGGTGCAGGATGATAAACAGTTTGAGATGCAGTTTTACCCCAATAAAAATCATGGAATCTATGGAGGGAACACCTCTTTTCATCTCTATACCCGGATGACCAATTTTATTCTTGAGAACCTTTAGTATCCATGTAGTTTTCTTATCTTTGGCAGGTTTTTGAAAAGGTATGTAAAATGATCAATATTACTTTCCCGGATGGATCGGTGCGCCAATTCGATGCTGGTATTACCGGTCTTGACATTGCCAGGAGTTTGAGTAACAGCCTGGCCCGTGAGGTATTGTCCATCAATGTGAATGATGAATTGTGGGACCTGACCCGTCCCATGCTGGAAGATGCGACCATCAAGCTGAATAAGTGGGATGACCCGGATGGAAAGCATGCATTCTGGCACTCTTCCGCTCACCTGATGGCCGAGGCCATCGAGTCCCTTTATCCGGGGACAAAATTCGGGATTGGACCGGCCATTGAAGCCGGATTCTATTATGACGTGGATCCCGGTGACGAAGTGGTAATCACCGATGCAGACCTTCCGGAGATTGAGAAAAAGATGAAGGAACTTGTCTCACGGAAAAACCAGTATACCAGGGAGGAAATGAGCAAAGGTGAGGCGATGAGGTATTTTGGCAACAAAGGAGATGATTATAAAACTGAACTTATCGGGGAACTGGAGGATGGAACCATTTCATTCTACCACCAGGGTAATTTCACGGACCTTTGCAGGGGGCCACACCTGGCCGATACTTCTCCCATCAAAGCCATCAAACTGCTCAGTATTGCAGGAGCCTACTGGCGTGGAGATGAGACGCGCAAACAGCTTACCCGAATCTATGGTATAACATTCCCCAAACAGAAAATGCTTGAGGAGCACCTGGAATTGCTTGAACAGGCCAAATTGCGTGATCACAGGAAACTGGGAAAGGAACTGGAATTATTTACATTTTCAAAACGTGTAGGCCCCGGTTTACCCCTCTGGCTTCCCAAAGGTGCCCAGTTGAGAGAACGGCTTGAGAATTTTCTTAAAAAGGTGCAACGCGCACATGGATATGAGCCGGTAATTACTCCCCACATCGGACAGAAAGAGTTGTGGGTTACCTCCGGGCACTATGCAAAATACGGAAAAGACAGTTTCCAACCCATTCATACCCCCCATGAGGGTGAAGAGTTCCTGTTGAAACCCATGAATTGCCCTCATCATTGCGAAATATACAGTTCAAAGCCCAGGTCATACAGGGATTTACCTGTTCGGTTTGCCGAGTTTGGAACAGTGTATCGGTATGAACAAAGCGGAGAACTTCACGGTTTAACACGGGTGCGTGGATTCACACAGGATGATGCCCATATTTTTTGCATGCCCGAGCAGCTGAAGGAGGAATTCATCAAGGTGATAGACATCGTCCTCTACATATTCAAAACACTGGATTTCAAAGACTTTATCACACAGGTTTCCCTGAGGGATCCTGACGATAAAGAGAATTATATTGGCTCCGACGAAAACTGGGGAAAAGCAGAAAAAGCCATCTTGGAAGCAGTGGAAGCGAAAGGAATGGATGCCATGGTTATACAGGGAGAAGCTGCGTTTTACGGACCCAAACTTGATTTTATTGTCAAAGACGCCCTGGGAAGAAAGTGGCAGTTGGGCACCATCCAGGTGGATTACAACCTTCCCGAAAGGTTTGAGCTTGAATATATAGGGGCCGATAATCAGAAGCATCAGCCGGTAATGATCCACCGTGCACCTTTCGGATCCATGGAGCGATTTATAGCTGTATTGATCGAGCATACAGCGGGAAAATTCCCTCTCTGGCTAACTCCCGACCAGGCTGTGATCCTGCCCCTCAGTGAAAAATATCATGATTATGCAGAAAAAGTTTCAAAGTTCCTAAATAATTACGATATTCGCACCCTGATTGACGAGCGGAGTGAAAAGATAGGTAAAAAGATCAGGGATAACGAGTTAAAGCGAATTCCTTATCTATTGATCATTGGTGAAAAGGAGCAGGGAAGCGATTCAGTTTCCGTTCGCAGGCAGGGAGAAGGAGATCAAGGTATCATGAGCCTGGAAGAATTTGCAAAATTTTTGCAATCTGAGGTTCAGAATCAGCTTGGATCAATTGAATCAGATGTTTAATTAAAATATAGGAGGAACTTGTCATAGCAGGACCAGGTTATTATCGTAGAAGAGCCAACGATAACCGTAATAAAGACCGGATTTTTTACAAGATCAATGAAAACATCCGCGCCAGCACAGTCCGGCTTGTCGGAGATAACATTGAAGATCCGGGGATCGTTTCTCTGACAGAGGCCCTCAAAATTGCTGATGCACTTGACCTTGATCTGGTAGAGATTTCACCGAAGGCCGATCCGCCTGTATGCAGGGTTATCGACTACCAAAAGTTTCTCTACCAGCAGAAGAAGAAACAGAAAGAGATGAAAGCCAAAACCACGAAGATCGTGGTGAAGGAGATCAGGTTCGGACCGAATACCGATGAGCATGACTACAGTTTTAAACTGAAGCATGGTTATAAGTTCCTTGAAGACGGTGCCAAGTTAAAGGCTTTTGTGTTTTTCAAAGGAAGGTCCATTTTATATAAAGAAAAGGGTGAGATCCTGTTGCTAAGACTGGCTCAGGATCTGGAAGAAGTGGGGAAAGTTGAGCAACTTCCAAAACTGGAGGGCAAACGAATGACCATGTTTCTCGCACCCAAGGTGAAGAAAAAATAGTTATTGTATAGATAAATTGTTGGAATAATGCCGAAAATGAAAACGAATCCGGGAGCAAAGAAGAGATTTACGCTCACCGGAACTGGTAAAATTAAAAGAAAGCACGCTTACAAAAGTCATATTCTTACCAAGAAATCAAAAAAACGCAAGCGGAACCTTACCTATTTTGGTGAAGTTCACAAAGCAGATAAGGAGAATATCAAGCGTCTGCTTGCTATGAAGTAAGCAATCAGTCTTTTAAATCAGGTAAATTAGTATTGACCGGGGGGTGGAGCAATGAAGCGTCAGAAATGGCCGCCTGCACCCGAAAATTGAAAGTAAAATGCCAAAATCATCAAATGCTGTCGCATCACGACAGAGAAGAAAAAAAGTAATGAAGAAGACCAAAGGTTACTTTGGTCGCAGAAAGAATGTCTGGACGGTTTCAAAAAATGCATACGAGAAGGGACTTACTTACGCGTATCGTGACCGCCGCAAGAAAAAAGCGAATTTCAGGGCGCTCTGGATCCAGCGTATCAATGCAGCCGTTCGGGAACATGGCATGTCCTATTCTGAATTTATGGGAAAGTTGAACAAATCGGGTATTGAGATCAACCGCAAGGTACTTGCCGATCTGGCTATGAATGATCCCAAAGTCTTTGAGGCCATTGTGAAAAAGATTCAGTAACCTGTACTGAAGAATTTGAAGGGGCTGTTCCACATGATGCGGACCGGCCTCTTTGTATTTAATACAGTATGAACGGTATGAAGTACCTTTAGTGTTTTAATCACCAATTCTACATATATGCACATAGCTTTGATAGGATACGGAAAAATGGGACGAACCATTGAAGCCCTGGGACTGGACCAGGGGCATTCGTTCCCGCTGATCATCGATATTGACAACAGCAATGATCTTAACCCCGACAGGCTGAAGGGCGTGGATGTGGCCATCGAATTCACCACTCCTGTATCAGCTCCTGGCAATATTCTAACGTGTATTGATCACCATGTTCCCGTGGTATCGGGTACAACAGGCTGGAATGAACGGTTTAAGGAAATTGAAGACCATTGCATGGAACACCACGGGGCTTTTTTTTACGCAAGCAATTTCAGCATCGGGGTGAACATCCTTTTTGCCATGAACAAAAAGCTGGCCCGGATCATGGACAGATTTTCAGAATATGCTGCATCTATGACGGAGGTACACCACATTCATAAGCTGGATACACCGAGTGGAACGGCCATCACCCTTGCAGAACAGATCATTAAAGAACATGGGCAAATTAATAACTGGAGTTTACAGGCTCAGGAGGATCCAGCCTCACTTCACATTGATGCGATTCGCAAAGGAGAAGTAAAAGGGAAACACACCATCTGTTATGAATCGGATGTGGATTCTCTCACCCTCAGTCACGACGCAAAGTCCAGGGACGCCTTTGCTGCCGGAGCATTGCTGGCTGCAGGATTTATCAAAGACCAAACAGGCGTCTTTGGAATGAAGGATCTCCTTAAACTCTGAATGGGATGAAGCGAAAAGTCTGGAGGTACCTTGGCTTCACATTTTCGGTCCTGTTATGGTCACTGATCATGATCTGGATCAACACCTGGTATTTGCTGCTGTTCAACCTGATCCTGGTTGATATATTCCTTACACGAAAAATTGACTGGACACTTCGCAAATACGGCTTACCCAGATTACTTCAGTCAACTCTGGAATGGATTGCAGTGCTGATCCTGGCCATTATTTTCTCATTCATGATTAAGGTTCTCTTTGTGGAAGCTTATAAAATCCCCACTCCTTCCATGGAGGAAACCCTGCTGGCAGGTGATTTTATCTTTGTAAGCAAACTTGCTTACGGTCCCAGGTTACCTGGCACCCCTCTGTCCATCCCGTTTTATCACAACAAACTGCCTTCTGGGAAAAAGTCATATTCTGAACGGATTAAAATGCCACATAAACGCCTCTGGGGATTCTCCAGGGTAAAACGGGATGATATCATCGTATTCAATTTCCCGGAAGGTGATACCATGGTGGTCCAGTATCCGGGACAGAACTACTATTCCCTTGTCCGGCAATATGGAAGGGATTATATCCTATCCGAATTTGACATCATCACCCACCCTGTGGATAAAAGGGAAAACTATATAAAAAGATGCATTGGATTACCGGGAGATACCATCCAGATCATCGATGGGGAGATCATTGTCAATGGACAGATACGGCCAGAATTGCCCAAGCAAAAGTTCAAGTACTATGTTACCACAACCGGGGAACCCCTTCCTGACATCCTGCTTGATTCGTTAAAAATCCTTAAATCGTCTGTTACTTATAATCCGGTGAACTCACTCCACGTTTTATTTCTGGCAGAGGAGAATATTGAATCCTTAAGGTCATATCCTGCAGTAAGAAGTATAAAACGTTATGCTGAACCCATGCTTTCATTTCAGAACCAGGAAATATTTCCTCATAGCAATGATTATCGCTGGACAGGTGATAATTTCGGCCCACTAATAGTGCCTGCCCGTGGAGACACCATTCGGCTGAATATGTTAAATCTGCCTCTTTACCAGCGGATTATAGACGTACACGAGCAGAATGAACTGCAAGTGAAAGAGGGGCAGTTCCTGATCAACGGAGAACAGGTCGACACATATGTATGCAGGATGGATTACTATTTTGTGATGGGAGACAACCATCATAACTCTGCTGATTCCCGCTACTGGGGTTTTGTTCCTGAAGATCATCTGCTGGGAAAAGCTGTCACCGTCTGGTTTTCAATAGAACCCGATAAATCGGTCATCGATGGTTTAAGAAAAGAACGTATATTTAGTTCCATTAAATAATTAAGTCGCAATGAATATCAGTAAGCTATTGAAGCATAAGTATTTCAAGTTTGGAGTAGCTGTTGTCGTATATATTCTGTTCGTAATCTGGCTGAGGAATTTCTGGTTTCTCTTCGGAATACCCATCATATATGATATTTACGTGAGTAGAAAGGTAAACTGGTCTTTCTGGAAAAGCAGGAAGAAAAAAAACAATGTGATCATTGAATGGCTTGATGCCCTGATTTTCGCCATTGTTGCAGTTTCACTGATCAATATCTTCCTTTTCCAGAACTACAAAATCCCTACTCCATCCATGGAGGGAAGTCTCCTGGTGGGTGATCACCTCTATGTGAGCAAGACCGCTTATGGTCCACGTACACCCAATACTCCCCTGGCTGTACCATTCCTACCCAATACCGTTTTAGGCGGAAAGTCCTACCTGGAGTGGATCCAGCGTCCCTATAAGCGTCTGAAAGGATTCAGCCCGGTCAAAAGGGATGATATCGTGGTATTCAATTTCCCGGCATCGGATACCGTTGCACTGGAAAAGTCAGACCATAAGCTCTACGCCAAAGGCAACTTTGACTATTATGACCTGATCAGGGATGAAACCTATAACCTGATGCTCACCGACCAGGCCCGGAATAACCGAACCCGTCCGTACCATGTATATGAGGAGTATGTGAGAACCCAGATCCAACAGAAATTTGATGTGGAAACAAGACCCGTTGACCGGCGGGACAATTACATCAAAAGGTGTGTGGCCATTGCCGGGGAAACCATCCAGGTGGTGAACAATGACGTCATAGTAAATGGAGAGAAACAAAAGGAATTTGAAGGTCTGCAGCGCTGGTATAATGTGAGAACAAACGGAACATCGATCAATCCCCGTTCCCTGGAACCGTTTGGAATCAGTAAAGACATGGCCGACGTGCGGAACAATCCCAACTATACCTTTCCCATATCCCGGGAAATTGCTGAACAGATCAGGGCACTGCCAGGTATCGCCAGTGTGGAACCCATGAGCCTGTTTTCCGAAGGTCAGTATGACCGGGACATTTTCCCCCACAATGAAAGATATCCATGGAACCTGGAATTTTTTGGTCCCCTTATTATTCCGGCAAAGGGTCAAACGGTGGAAATAAATCCGCAGAACCTTCCACTTTACAGTCGGATTATCGGAGCCTATGAAGAGAACGACCTGGAGGTCCGCGGAGACCAGGTATACATCAATGGGGAGGCTGCCAGCACCTACACCTTTGAAATGGATTACTATTTCATGATGGGAGACAACCGCCATAATTCTGCCGACTCCCGGTTCTGGGGCTTTGTTCCGGAAGACCATGTGATTGGTAAGCCCAGGCTGATCTGGTTGAGTATTGACAAAGAGTATAACGGTATAAGGTGGAACCGGATGTTTAAGATTGTACGGGCAAAAAGGTAGCAAACTCCATGATCATTGGTATACCCGGCATTCTATAACGGTCCTGTCAATTACTTTGCCCGTTTAATCAGGGAGCAGGTTATTGTCCTTGAGCAATTCGACAGTTATACCAAGCAAACCTACCGGAACAGGTGCAGGATCATGGGTCCAAATGGCGTAATCACCCTGTCCATTCCTGTAAAAAAGAAGCGTGGCATCAGGAACCACCTCAGGGACATCAGGATCGATTACGACACACCATGGAACAAGATCCACTGGAGAAGCATGGTGGCATCCTACGCCGCCTCTCCCTTTTTCGAATATATGATGGATGACCTGGTTGGTTTTTATGAAGATAAATACGAATTCCTGCTGGATTTGAATCAGCAACTTCTTGAAAAAATCCTGCAACTGATGGGTCTCAATATCCCTGTGAAATGTACGATTTCGTTTTCAGAAATAACCGGAGAAACCGATCCAAGGCATTTCATTCATCCCAAACTTGACCAGGCGATCGTGGATTCGGACTTTCATCCAATAGCTTATCACCAGGTATTCTCCGACCGGCTTGGTTTTCAAGCAAACCTGAGCATCCTCGATCTGCTATTCAATGAAGGGCCCGGAGCCCACATCATACTTCAAAAGAGCCTTAGAATTTAAATCCCAGGGTAAACATCAGGTTATTGCCATTGACCTGATTGATAGCAACCTCGTTGGAACCGGGCTCAAAGGCATACATACCATACACCTCCGACTGGCTTGAATGTGAATAACTGATATCGAAGAATGCACTCTTTGTCCTGACACCTATTCCACCTGAGTAGATCCAGATTTCGGCATTGTTTCTTGTATCGGTGAACGGGCTCATCAGATATTGAGTTCCTGCCCTCAGATATAGTGTACCGAGACGAACTTCTGCTCCTGCCTTCAGATTATGGGCAGCCTGAAAATCTTGCCGTATGCGGTCATTTTCATCAAAGAACTTATAATCGTATGCATCCAGCCTGGAAGATGAATAATCCACATATTCATACTCAGCAGAGAAAGTGGCCATCTTGAACAGGATCACAGAAGCATGGGCGTTGACATGGAATGGTGTCTTTAACCGGTAATCGTACAGGCCGCTAGGTGAACTGGCACTTCCATCGGGAATCCCCGAACCGCTGTCAAAGTAGGATTTCATGTCAGTGAACTTCTCATCGGTCAGATAATAATAAGTAGGTATATGGAAGGAGGCTCCAACCCTGACTACTTGAACGGGTCTGAATATCATTCCGAATCTGAAGGTGTACCCCCAGCCCTTGGTGTTATTGAATTCCCTGAACCGGAAACTATCAAAATCCAGCACATGATCATCATGATCCGTTTCCGTATGATAGATCTCTTCATAGAACCGGACTGAATGGATCCCAAAGGTAGCTCCGAAATACAACAGGTTGCTGAAATTAAAAGCTCCGGAAATAGAGTATTCACCAATATACCCGGATTGCTCGGACAACCTGTATTGCTGCTGACCATATCCATCCCGTTGCATATCGTGCCAGTACTCTCCTGCCGTTGAATCAAAGGGCATCAGGTCTGTATCGAATGCCAGCTGTTCGTAGAAAGGGCTGAGGTTATCAGGATCAGCATTGGCATGCCAGGTAAAATCATCAAGCATAGAGCTGTTGTTATTGATCCCGCTTGTGGTGGTGCGGTTGTTAAAATTGACCAATGTGTTATATCCTAGTGCATAAGATGCGCCTGCAAGGCCACTTTTACTATCCCGGTTTTTGGCAGACACCATGCCCAGGCTTCCCACATTAAACTTCAGTTGCGAATCGTCCGTGGTTGAACCCATGAAATTTGATGAGGTATTCACCCAGTAAAACGAGGGTGAAAAAGAGAACTCCGAAGAACGGTAAGATCCCAGTCCCGCCGGATTAACCATGATGGAAGAGAAATCTCCACCGAGGGCACCAATGGCTCCACCCTGGGCTGCATACCTCGCGGTTCCAAATGTATTGTACCGCGAATATCTTAATGCCTGCATCTCATTCTGTGCTTCAATCGAGATGAAAGCACACATGAATAGCATGGCTATAAATGAAATCTTTTTCATAGCTGTATCTTTTTTGAATCGTTAAAAAGTCAGGGTCCCGAAGGAACCCCGACATATTTTTGACAGTTTAACGTCTTGAACTGGATCTTGATGAGCTGCTTGAACTGCGGCTTGAAGAACTGCTGGAGCGGCTCGGTGAACTGCTGGAGCGGCTCGGAGAGCTGCTCGAACGGCTGTAGGAACTGCTGCTGCGGCTGGAGCTGCTCGGACGGCTATAGGAACTGCTGCTACGGCTTGGAGAGCTGCTCGGACGGCTATAGGAACTGCTGCTACGGCTTGGAGAGCTGCTCGGACGGTTGTAAGAACTACTGCTGCGACTGTTAGTACTCCTGGGCTGCGAATAGCTCCTGCTGGGTGAAGAACTCCTGTTATAACTCGATGTAGAACTTGTTCTCGGCTTGCTGTAGCTGGGTGTATATGTACCCCTGCTGTTGCTGCTGGAACTTCTCTGCTGAACATTCGCAGGTTGCCTGGTCCTGGTAGTTTTTACGGTTCCGGTGGTGGAACGCTTCATCTGTCCGGGAGCAGTGGTCCTGTTGCCAGGAGACTGGTTCCTGTTATAATCCCCCCTGTCCCTTGTATTGTTATCAGGCCGGTCATTCCCATAGTGGTTGCCCCGGTCGGTCTTTCCAGTGTTAGGGTTGCCTCCCTGCTGGTTACGCATTTGATCACTTCTTCCTGCCCTGGTAACACCGGTGGTACTTGTGGAGGACCTTGGATCCCTCACCGATGAAGATGTGCGAGTGACTCCTGTTGCACTATTGGTTGAACCAGTACGACTCCTGTATTTGGGATCAACATAAGTAGATCCTTTAGAGCTTCCATAGCTGGCATCCGATGGCCTGGAGTATCCATAATAGTGCCTGTTGTCCATCCTTCCGTAGGTATAATGGGATGGTCTGCCAGAGTCATAGTAACCATGGTAATATCCGTGGTGATAACCACTCCAGTAGGATCCTCCGTAATAGGGATAGCCTCCATAATATCCGCCATATCCGCCATATCCGCCATATCCGCCATATCCCCAGGGATCATAGTATCCTCCGTAGCCCATCCCATAGTGTGATGGATAGTAATTGTTGTAATAAGGATACCCAAAAGAGAATCCCATACCCCAGCCCGGATAACCCATTCCAATGCTCATACCCCAGTGAATGCGCCTTCCGGTATAGAAGTACATATTTGTATAATAGGGATCATAGTAATCCCAACCATAAAACTCATCTGAGAAACGCCTCAGATTGGATGAATAGTAATAATCATTGGGATCGTTGTAGTAATTGTAATTATTAACGATTACAGGTGTACTTTCCTGTTCGTACTGACTGATGGAATCGTACTGCTGGTACTGCTCTGCATAGAGAGCCTCACTTCCCTGTGGTTCATATGATTCACCGAGCATCTCGGCCTCCCTCTGCAACTTGTACTGTTCATAATCACTCAGGTTTTCGTCCGCATAACCCTGGGATTCGGTATAAACCTGTTCCTGGGCAATAGGTTGTGCAGCCATGGCTTCCTGTGGTGTGACGGCAGGCTCCTCAATGATAACAGCTGCCTGTCTATCTACACGATTCGGATTATAATATACATCATCATACTCCGAAGATGCAGCGTATTTTGAAGAGCTGCAGGATGCCAGGACTATGGCTGCGCCTATGATGGCAAGTGGTAAAGTTTTCATGACATTTCCTCCCGGTATTTTTTGCATCTGGTTGTGTTTATCAAGAAAGAAACAAAGTTCGTGCCAAAATCGTGATACAGGACGTATGACTTTTTGCAATATAATAAATATTCGGAAACACCCGGGTCCGTATATCATAAAGTATTCAACCCGCTTCACCAGCCCGGAAGCGAACGGTTCATATGATGCATGGAATGATTATATAGTGGAATGCGATCTGGCGCGTATGTATTACCCATCCTGGGATTGTCGTCCTGAGTATATATCCAGAGTTCCTGGTTGTCCCAGACAAGGACCTCATCACGTGCATCGCCTGTCAGATCGTAAACCATGAAGCAAGAAACCGGATGACCATCGGATGGGAAAACTACTGACAGCTGACCATGACCATCAAACATCCCACCCATAATTGAATCTGCAGTGGTAATAAAGAATTCTTCTCCATCTCCTTTCCAGTTTACTGGCTGGCATCTGCTTACACCGGAAACCGGTATAAAACGAGAGTTCACCTGGCCCGAGGCATCCAGGATATGGACCAGTCCGTCACTGCCCCACCCGTTGGAGGTAGCAACCTCCAGCCCGGGCATCTCTGCATCTAAATCTGCCACACTCAGATACTTAACATGCCCCATAATATTCTGTTTCAAAAGGTTACCCTCGAAATCGAAATACATCAGCCCCCAATCACCAGCAGCATAAATGAGACATGGAATTGTTCTTCCTCTCTCCTGTAATTCATACAGGGAAATCCCGTTGCACCGGTCTCCAATGAAGGCTCCCACATCGAACATCAGGTTACCCTGGTGGTCGAAAACCGAATATCCCATTAGTACATCATGGCGGCCATCCCCATTCATATCATGTACCATCGGTTGAGAACCATTCTCCAGTACCTGTTCCCACAACAGTTCGAGTCGCTCGTTAAGCACCAGGAGGTTGCGCTGACGGTCCGAAAGCAACATGCAATTATCCCTGCCTATACCCATTAAATCACCAAATATGATGGTATTGACAGTAAAGGAGCCGGGTACCTGAACACGACGAACCAGTTCTCCATTCTTCCCCTCCAGGATATGTATCCAGCCATCGCTGACAAAGATTATCTCACGCGTACCGTCACCATCCAGATCATGGATCTGAACGGGCAATTCATTCCCTTCATTCACGGTAATTGCATCAGGATTCCCGTACTGCCATAAGATTTCACCATCCAGGTTCATGGCAGAGATATAAGTGATGAAAGGATCCATTGTGTGTCCCGGCCGGATAAACACAATCTCCTTGTTTCCGTCACCCGTTAAATCACCCAGCCTGATATTCTGGTTGGTGCCAAATCCCCTTGTATCAAACATCTTCCAACGGACCATCTCAGGATGGCCCCGCAGTTGCAGATCCACTTTTCTTGCCAGTTGCCGTTTCCTGCGATTCAGCTTTCGCTGTTCCCCTTTCAGTAT
This sequence comes from Bacteroidales bacterium, assembly GCA_023138875.1. GTDB lineage: Bacteria > Bacteroidota > Bacteroidia > Bacteroidales. Next base: position 28,742 of record JAGLOO010000029.1, on the reverse strand, counting down.
TTTCACCTCCACCCTGTGAAACCTGGCAGGAAGGTCCGATATTAACCCGATCCTGCCCGATTGAATAGGTAAACCTTCCGCATGCATCCGAATGGAATCGTTAAGTATGGTGGATATTTTATTGCGCCTGACTGTAACTGTAGCACGAAACTTTTCTCCAGGGGTCCATACCAGCGGTCTGACATCCAGAATCCTCTCAATGGGCCTCAATGGTGTTACAGATTGCTGTATTTGTTTCAGGATAACCGTATTCCCTTCAATTCCAAAGAAATAGAATTCAGTCGGATTCCGATACTTAAAGACCACTCCGCATTTATCGAATTTGGCCAATGGTGTGAATTCAAAATCAATGGTATAATCATTCCACAATGTATCCCCTGCAACCATTAACGGATGGGTAATCAAACTCGTAGGACCATTCTGTTGATTCAAATTAGTATAAGTCTGGGCCAGGTAGTTCTTTCCTTCATCCGTCCTGATCTGCCAAGCCTTACTGAATCCCTCCTGCCTGAGGCTGGAGGCCACACTCCACTTCCCAAGGGTGCCTCGTTCGGAATGAAAATAAACTGCAGGATTGGTTGAATCAGCATAGGGTACTGACCCGGAATCAAGCTCCTGAAATCCATCTGTAAAAACAGTGGTTTGCATAACACTTCCGGAACAGGAGCAGATCAAAATGAGGGTAATAACGGGCAGAATCCTTGTGTTAAAAGGGCCGGAAATCATATGTAAGGGTTAACTTTTTGTAAATATACATTTAAATCATAGTGGTTCCCAATTTCGCTTCTTTAAAAGAATCTTTAATATATTTACATGCTGATGGGAAACTTTGGAATGCGCTTAATACCTCTGCTCATACTTTTAATACTGGGTCAATCACTGGTTGCGCAAAAGCCTGTTATTCTTTCCGATTTTATCCAGCAGGAATCCATTTCCGATCTGAAGCTTCATTACCTTGACGATTCAGGATGCTCCACGCAACCATCCGAGCTTTTTTCAGGTATGATGGATTCCCGGTTCAGACAGGTTGACTTCAGTAATCCGGATTCTGTCCTGATCAATAACCGGCCAGGTAGTTGTATCTGGTTCAGATTCTATTTTGTAAATCGATCCACCCGGCAATTCTCATTTCACCTTCAACCTAACCTGTTTTCAGAGTTTGATGAGTTCAGGCTGTTCCAGAGGTATGAGAATGGATTGATCACTGTCAGAAAATCGGGAAATATCATTCCACCCAGGAACAAGGATGTAAATATCAGCGGATCGGATGACCTGCGCATATTCCTGCCCCCCGGGGAATCCGATACCTTTTACCTGAGGGTATCATTGTCGGAGGAATCGGTACTCTCTGATCTGACTTTTACAGTATCCACACACCAGAGTGTTCTGATGAAAGACCGGTCAAAACGCCTGATCTACGGAATTTTTGTCGGGATTATGATGATCATGGTCCTCTACCACATCCCACTCTTTGTGAAAGGCAGGGAAACCAGTTACCTATACTATATATTATACATTCTTGCATTCCTGATTTTTTTCATCAACAAGGAAGGTTATATATACGAGATTACCCCGCGCTTTACCTCGGTACCCATTAACATTTTCCTGCTTGAAATCTTCCTCCTCTTTTTTCTGCTATTCGGAAGATCATACCTGGATACCCGAAACACCCTCCAGTCATGGGATACGATCCTATTGCTTGCAGTCTGGTTTACGGTAGGTGGTTTGATCCTGAGCTTCACGATCCTGTTGCTCCAGGGACTCGGCGTTTCTGTTCCTATTTTCATTCAGCTGGGAGGGCTCGCCATCAATATCGTCTCGGCCATTGGATCGTTATTCCTGGCCATTGTACCTGCCATGATCCTTACCAGGGAAAGTTACCAGCCTGCCAGGTATTTTCTCTTTGCCAACCTGTTTCTTATCCTCGGTATTTCAATCAACTATGCCCTTAAGGATTATTCACTTGGAAAACATAGCCTGGAGTTGGGTGTTACCCTGCAAATACTCACATTTTCCATCGGTTTGAGCGAAAGGATCAACCTGCTCAAGAAAAGCAAGGAGATAGCTCAGCGCAGGATCATTGATCAGTTAAGGGAAAACGCAGCCCTGAAGGACAAAGTTAACCGGGAACTAGAGGATAAGGTCCAGGAACGCACCTTTGAGATCCAGGCTCAGAAGGAGCAGATTGAGAAACAGAATAAGGAGATCAAGTACAGCTTTGATTATGCAAAGAAGATCCAGAGTACTGTACTGCCCCGGACTGAAGTCTTTGACAACCTGTTTGGGGAACACTTCATATTTTTTAAGCCCAGGGATATTGTAAGTGGTGACTTCTACTGGATTTCCCAGAGTAAGCACAGGATTGTCCTTACCGCTGCGGATTGTACCGGACATGGTGTTCCCGGATCGCTCATGAGCATGCTCGGGATCACCATGTTGCATGAGATTGTTAATGAGAAAAACGTCGATCACTCGGAACAGATCCTTAACCAACTGCGCCTGAGTATCGCCCGTACCCTTAAACAGGAAGGAAAAATCGGGGAACAGAAAGATGGTATTGATATGGCCCTGATAATCTATGATACTAAGACACGGCAACTGGAGTTTTCAGGAGCCAATAATCCGATCTATATCATACGAAATGGTGAAATGCTTGAGTACAAAGGCAATAATATGCCTGTGGCCTTCTACGAAAAAATGTCGGATTTTACCCGCTATACCATTGACATGAAGCAGGGTGACCGGGTCTATATGTTCACCGATGGATTTCCCGATCAGTTCGGTGGTCCCCAGGGTAAAAAATTCAAGTACCGGCCTTTCAAGGACCTTCTCCTGGAGGTGCATGACCGGCCCATGGAAGAACAACAAAGGATCCTGAGCCTGATCTTCGATGAGTGGAAGGGAGACCTCAGCCAGATAGATGATGTGCTGATCATTGGTTTAAGGCTTTAACACTTCAACACTTCACTTTTTTTCCTTTCTTTGTAACTCATATTTTGAGCTCCTCCGGGAGATCCGTTTTAATCAAACCAAATACATAGCAAATGGCCAAAGTATTAACCAGCAAAGAAGAAAACTATGCGCAGTGGTATAACGATCTGGTGTTGAAATCAGGACTGGCTGAGAATTCGGCAGTCAGGGGTTGTATGGTCATCAAACCCTATGGGTATGCCATCTGGGAAAAGATGAAGGAAGAGCTGGATCGCAGGTTCAAAGAGACCGGTCATGAGAACGCATATTTTCCGCTTTTTATCCCTAAATCATTTTTTAGCAGGGAAGCTAACCATGTGGAGGGCTTTGCCAAAGAGTGTGCAGTTGTTACGCACTACAGGTTAAAAACGGATAAAGAGACCGGAGAAATAATTGTTGATCCGGAAGCAAAGCTGGAAGAAGAACTGATCGTAAGACCTACATCCGAGACCATCATATGGAATACCTATAAGAACTGGATTCAATCCTACCGTGATCTGCCCCTTCTGATCAACCAGTGGGCCAATGTGGTCAGGTGGGAGATGCGTACCAGGCTATTCCTGCGTACGACCGAGTTTCTCTGGCAGGAAGGTCACACCGCGCATGCCACAAGGAAAGAAGCTGAGGATGAAACCATGCAGATGGTCGGGGTGTATGCAGAATTTGCCGAAAAGTTCCTGGGAATTCCGGTCCTGGTTGGATATAAAACTGAGTCGGAGAAATTTGCAGGAGCCGTTGAAACAATGACTCTTGAGGCACTCATGCAGGATGGCAAAGCCCTGCAGGCGGGTACCTCACATTTCCTGGGGCAGAATTTTGCAAAAGCCTTTGATGTACAGTTTACCAACAAAGATGGAAAACTGGATTATGTCTGGGCAACTTCCTGGGGAATGACCACCCGAATGATCGGTGCACTGATCATGGCTCACTCAGATAACAATGGACTCATATTACCACCCAGGGTGGCTCCCATTCAGGTGGTGATCGTACCCATATACAAAGGAAGCGAGAAGTCCCCCCCCATTGCAGAAGCAGCACTAAAGATCAAGGCCCAGCTGACCGCCCTGGGGATCTCGGTAAAGTTCGATGATCGGGACACCCATAAACCGGGCTGGAAATTTGCGGAGTATGAACTGAAAGGCGTACCTTTAAGAATTGCTATCGGTCCCAGAGACATTGAAAAGGGAACCATTGAACTTGCCAGACGGGATACACTTGAGAAAACGATACTTCCACAGGAAGGAATTGCAACGCATATTGCCGCTTTGTTGGATGAAATTCAGGAAACCATCTACCAAAAGGCACTGGATTTCAGGAGCAAAAATACCCACCGGGTTGAAAACTGGGAAGAGTTGGTAGATGTCCTTGAGAACAAAGGAGGATTTGCTCTGGCACATTGGGACGGAACAAAAGAATCCGAGGACAGGATCAAGGAGACAAAAGCTACCATTCGATGCCTGCCACTGGACGGTGAAAAAGAATTGGGAAAGTGTGTGGTAAGCGGTAAACCATCCAGTCAGCGTATCGTTATTGCCAAGGCTTATTAGCTGCTTTAAACCTAAATCATATAGTCATGAAACTACGTTCCTTATTCCCCGCCATCATTGCCGGTTTTTTTCTGGTCTTCCAGGGATGCAATGAGAAGGAAGCCATGTACGACCTTTTTGCAGGCACTTTGCCCATTTTCGAGATAGCCGATGGCGAAGCCTTCAGCTATACTTCTCCCAGGTCTATATTTCTCAGGCTGATGGATGATGCTGTTGAACTGGAAGGTGAGATGTATACCATTGAACGTACATCAGAGGATGATCAGCAGGTGGCCTTCCTGACCAGTTTTCCCCTGGAAAGAGATGTTACTGTTACGGGAATGATCTTTCGAAAATCAGACCAGACACTTGTTCTGGAGATCGGAAGTCTGGGAAAAAGCATCATTCTTGAACTCTTTGACTCTATGATGGAAAGAAAAACCAATGAATATGTTGAAGTGGATCTAACCGCAGACATATCTGCTCTTTCCGACAAACAGAAAGAGCTGCTGAGATTGCTTTTCCAGGTGGCTGAGATCATGGAGGATATCTACTGGGACCAGGTATTCCCGGACAGGGAAGCCGCTTTGAGCTCTATGGTGAACGAGTATGTGATCAGGTTCTTTAAAATCAATTACGGTCCGTGGGAACGACTCAATGGAAACCTTCCCTATCTATCCGATTACGGTCAGAAACCGGCAGGATCGGGATACTATCCACCGGATATGACCCTGGAAGAATTTGAATCACTGGATGATGACACAAAAACCAGCCTCTATACTTTGATAACCAGAAACAGTGAGGGAAACCTGCAGGTCGTTCCCTATCATGTTGCTTATGCCGACCAGGTTGAAAAGGCAGCCTCACTCATAAAGAAGGCAGCCGACCTGGCTGAAGATGAAGGTTTCAAAAAATATCTGCAGTTGAGAGCAGAGGCTCTTCTAACCGATGATTACTACCCATCGGATATGGCCTGGATGGATATGAAGGACAATGTTATTGATTTTGTAGTGGGACCTATTGAAAATTACGAAGATGCATTGTTCAACTATAAAGCAGCGCATGAATCGTTTATACTTATCAAGGATAAAGCCTGGAGTGAAAAACTATCCTATATCAACTCTGTACTTCCGCAGATGCAGAACAGCCTGCCAGTTTCTGACGACTATAAACGGGAAATTCCTGGCAAGAATTCTGACCTTGGAGCATATGATGTGGTTTACTACGCAGGCGATTGCAATGCAGGCAGTAAAACCATCGCTATCAACCTGCCCAATGACGTGAGGGTCCATGCCAACAAAGGATCCAGGAAGCTCCAGCTAAAAAATGCCATCAGGTATAAATTCGAGAAGATCCTTGTCCCCATCAGCAACATACTCATTGCAGAGGAACAGCGTGAACATGTGACCTTCGACGCTTTCTTTGAAAACATCATGTATCATGAGGTTGCACACGGACTTGGGATCAAACAGACCATCGATGGCAGTGGTACGGTGCGCTTCTCATTGAAGGAACAGTACAGTGCACTTGAGGAAGGCAAGGCAGACATACTGAGCCTTTATCTGATCACCCAGATGAAGGAAATGGGGATGATGGAAGAGAAAGACCTGATGGATAACTATGTAACATTTATGGCCAGCATATTCAGAAGCATCAGGTTTGGTGCGGCCAGTTCGCACGGAAAGGCCAATATGATCAGGTTTTACTATTTCCAGGAGATGGGGGCCTTTTCAAAGGACCCGGGGAACGGCACATACCGAATCGATTTTGAAAAGATGCAGCACGCCATGAACAGCCTGGCCAATCTGATCCTCACTACCCAGGGAGATGGCAACTATGAACTGGCCAAAAGGCTGGTGGAAGAGAAGGGATTTATCAGGGAGGAGTTACAAGCTGACCTGGACAGGCTCAAAGATCTGAGCATACCAGTGGACATCGTATTTAATCAGGGACCCGAAATGCTGGGATTATAATTGAACCACAACCCGGTGTTGGTTGTTAATTGGTATTATTAATCCCTTAAAAATAGTAAAATGGCAGTTTTAGTTGGAAAAAAAGCACCGACATTCAGCGCTCCGGCTGTAGTAAATGGAGGTGAGATGGTTGAAGAGTTTTCACTGGATCAATTTGTGGGAAATAAGCATGTGATTTTCTATTTCTATCCTGCAGATTTTACATTTGTTTGCCCCACCGAAATCATTGCATTTCAGGATAAAATGGATGAGTTTGAGAAAAGAGGTGTGGCAGTAGTTGGTTGCTCTGTGGATTCGAAATACTCACACTGGAAATGGCTTCAGACCGAGTTAAAAGATGGGGGAATCAAAGGTGTCAAATATCCCCTGGTCGCAGACAATGCCATGACCATAGCTGAAAACTATGATGTACTGGCCGGAACATGGGAGTACACAGAGGATGGCGAGTCTGTATTTACCGGTGTACCTGAAGCATACCGCGGACTATTTCTCATTGATAAAGAAGGTGTTGTGCGCCACCAGGTGGTGAACGACATGCCCCTTGGCCGAAATGTTGATGAAGTCATCAGGATGGTTGATGCCCTTCAGTATAGTGAAGAATATGGAGAGGTTTGTCCTGCCAACTGGCAAAAAGGTGACAAAGCCTTGAAGGAAACCCAGGATAGTATCGCCTCATACCTTGGCGACAAAGCATAGACTAACTTACCGTAATGCTGAAAGCATTTCAGGCGCATATTGAAAAGAATGAGCTATGCAAATACGGTGATCAGCTCCTTCTTGCCGTAAGCGGGGGAATCGATTCGGTGGTCATGGCGCATCTCTTTTTTGAAGCGGATTATACCTCTGCAATTGCCCATTGTAATTTCCAGTTACGTGGCGAAGATTCAGAATCCGATGAGGTGTTCGTCAGGTCACTGGCTGCAAAACTGGAGATGCCGGTATATGTGAAACGATTCAATGTGGAAGAGGTCGTCAGAGAAAAGGGGATTTCTGTTCAAATGGCTGCAAGGGAACTCAGATATTCATGGTTTGAGGAGCTTCTCCAGCAACACTCCTACGACGCAGTGGCTACCGCCCACAACAAGAACGACTCGGTGGAAACATTTCTCCTGAACCTATCACGCGGTACCGGTATCAGGGGATTGTCAGGGATCCCACCCAGGAACAGGAACATCATCCGTCCACTTCTTTTTGCCTCACGGCAGGATATTATAGCGTACACCAACGGGAATCAACTGGCCTTTCGGGAAGATTCCAGCAACCGGGAGACAAAATACAGGAGGAATAAGATCCGCCATGATGTGATACCGATCATGGAACAGGTCAATCCAGGATTTGTTGAAACCATGGCCCAGAACATGAGCAGGCTCTCTGAGTCACATGCCATATTCATACAATCTGTTGACCTTACCCGAAAGGAGTTGTTTGAAAGGGGAACTGACCGGATACGCATTGAAATAGCAAAATTGAAATCGCTCTCTCCCATTCGGACCTGGCTATACGAACTGTTCTCACCTTTCGGATTTACCACGTCCCAGTGTGAAGGTATTGAAAAGATCATGGATGCGGAACCCGGTCGGCAATCGATCTCCACCACCCACCAGCTCTACAAGGACCGTGACCAGCTCATCCTCGTTGAATCCATCCGGAAGACATTCGATCGGTATTACCTCGACAATCCGGAAAACCTCTCATCCCTCCCCTTCCCTATGGATGTAGAGGAATTGGACAGAAGTGAACTGAATGAGATCCCTGATGATCAACAGATCGCCTGTCTCGATCATGCTAAGATCCAGTTCCCACTCACCATACGCCACTGGTTGCACGGTGATTATTTCTACCCCCTGGGCATGAATCAGATGAAGAAACTGAGTGATTTCTTTGTTGATGAAAAGATTTCTGTACCGGAAAAAGAGCGCACCTGGATCTTGGCCTCCGGGAATAAGATCATTTGGATCATGGGACACCGGATCGATAACCGATTCAAGATTACAGAGAAAACCTCCAGGATTCTTCTGTTAAGATTCCAGCCCAATGTTGGTTCTCAACATTTGAAAGAATTCCTTTAGCTGTTCTTTATCACGTGCTTTGATCATCGCGATCAGGGCCTGCATCTGGTCGCTGATCCTTTCTACCTGATCGAGGCTGTAAGGACTTAACAGAATCTCTGACAGCAGATAATCGTCCTCCGACAGGAGCCCCTCTGCAATACTAAAATGCTTTTTGAAGGTGGTGCCAGGAGCCTCCTGCTCCTTCATGCAGGCTGCAAATACCATGGTAGAGGAAAATGGAATGGAGAGTGAATATGCAATGGTCTCATCGTGTTTCTGGAAAGAATACTCATGTAATTTTATTTTCAATCCCTCATAAAAATCCCTGAAAAAGGTTTTGCCTTCCTCATCTGATTCGGAGATAATGATTGCATTCTCATTGCTCAGATCCTTCACATTGCCAAAAGTGGGCCCGAACATCGGGTGTGTGGATACAAAACGCCTTCCAAGCTTCTTATAATACTCCGCGAGCCCGCTTTTAACCGAAGTGATATCTGCTATGATACAGTTTTCAGGAAGGTAAGAGATGATTTCATTGAAAAGTACGATGGTCTTATCCAGACTGACCGCATTGATCAAGAGATCCGGTGAAAAATCCAGGATCTCCTCGTAGTACAGGAATTTTCTTGAGTTGAAAAAATACTTCAGCTTACTGCGATCCATATCGTAAATACCTACTTCATAATCCAGGCAGAGAGATTCTACCAGCCATGAGCCCATATTTCCGGCTCCTATGATTGCTATGCGCATGTTACTCTATTCTGGTTTTTGGTTCATTTACTCTATTTACCTGCTGAGATTGCAGCATGAAATCTGCCATAACAATGGCAGCTGCCGCCTCTACCACCACCGGCATACGCAGGGCAATACAGGTATCATGCCTGCCCTCTATAACAAGGTTCTCCATCTCACCGGACTTCAGATTCATTGTACGCTGTGTCTGCTGGGTGCTCGATGTGGGTTTAACAGCCACTCTGAAAACAATTTCATTTCCATTGGAGATCCCTCCGTTGATCCCTCCAGCGTGGTTGGTTTCAGTGGCACCATCGGTAGTCACGATATTATCATTGTGCTGGCTTCCTCTCATTTTTGCAGCATGAAAACCTGATCCGAATTCTATGCCTTTGATGGCCGGAATGGAAAAAACCATGTGACTCAGGACTGCTTCCAGCGAGTCAAAGAAAGGTTCTCCAAGTGCAACGGGCACCTCTTTGATTGTGCATTCGACAATCCCCCCGATGGAGTCCTGCTGCTTCACGGCCGTGTCAATGGCGGCCTCAATATCCCTGCTGCCTCCTATTTCCAGAATGGTACCTGACACCTGCATGGGATCGATGATTTTTTTTGCAATGATCCCGGCAGCTACAAGACCCAGCGTGAGTCGCCCGGAAAAATGGCCTCCCCCGCGATAATCCTGATATCCTCCAAATTTCTGATGGGCAGTTAAATCGGCATGTCCCGGCCTGGGAATATCCTTCAATATGCTGTAATCCCCGGAACGGATATTCGTATTTTCAAACATGATCATGATGGGTGCACCGGTGGTACGCTCGTTGAACACCCCGCTCATGATCCGTGGAATGTCTGCTTCCCGCCGGGGTGTGGTTCCCTTAGCCCCGCTTTTCCTCCTGGAAAAGTCCTCGTTAAAATCGGAGTACTTCAGGGGAATGCCAGCAGGACATCCATCTATGACAATACCCACAGACTCCCCATGAGATTCCCCAAATATACTGATTCTGAAAAACTTACCGAATGTGTTCATGTTTTATCAATCACTTTGTATATATCATTCAACTGGCTCACAGTCATCTGACCTGGTGCAGTTTCTCCACCTCCTCCAATGGACGCAAAAGTAAATTCTGCTCCAAGATATGGAGCCATAACCCTTGTAATACGACCCGGACCTCCCATGCCGATCACCACTTTTCTACCGGGCAATTCATACATGGATAACAGGCTATTCAAATCCTCTCTTGAGTTAACCGTGGTAGCAATTTTAGCAATATTGCCTCCCAATTTATAACACTTGTCCATAATGCCCCTCAACTCATCCCGGTCCGGGGTCATGCCAAAATTATGATAGGATACAATCACATCAGTTGCACACTCCTGTGCATGGTATATTAGTTCCGATGCATATCCTGGTGACGACTCTAACTCAATGTCTATAAAGGATGCACCCAGATCCATGCATGCTTTCAGCAGTACCTTTCTTTCATTGTCATTGTACCCATCGGACCTGCAGGTGGCAATGGTCTTCATATGTCCGGGAATGCCGGAAAAGATCTCCCCTGGATCTTCCCTGATAAGATCCAGCCTCACCTCAATCAATTCGGCTCCTTGTTGAAGAGCTTCATTGATTTGCGATATGTGAGCTATACTAACACAGATCATGAAGCATGTGATTTAATTCCGTTAGCGGGATTGGCCTGATCATAGCGTGGCCCAGCTCTTCAAGGAGTACGAAATGAACCAGGTCACCACTTTTTTTCTTGTCCTTCCTGATGTTCTGGTATAATACATCAGGATCCATATCCATCCGGACAGGCAATCCGGCCAAACCGACCAGTTCTTCGATCATTTCAACCCCGGAAGCTGACAACAGGCCAAGGGTATTGGAAAGCCTGGCTGCCAGCACCATTCCTGTAGCCACAGCTTCGCCATGCAGCACCTTCTTATCACGTTCTATGGCATGACCGATGGTATGTCCAAAGTTTAAAAGTTTTCTAAGGTCAGATTCCTTCTCATCCTGTTGGACAATATTGACCTTGACCGATACGGAGGTAGTAACTACCTTTTCAAGTACATCACCGTCGAGTGTAAGCAGTGCAGACATATGATCTTTCAGGTAATGTAGAAAGTCCCGGTCCCGGATAACTCCGTATTTAATGACCTCTGCAATTCCTGCGACGTACTCTTTATGAGGCAATGTATTCAAGAGTGAAAGATCACACCACACAAATGAAGGCTGACGAATGGTCCCGATCATGTTCTTATAGCCATCCAGATTCACCCCATTCTTACCCCCAATGCTGGCATCTACCTGTCCCAGCAATGTGGAAGAGATAAACCCAAACCGCACTTCCCTCAGATAGGTCGATGCTACGAAGCCTGCTATATCTGTAGCCAATCCTCCTCCCACCCCAACCAGCAAGGAAGACCTGTCAACCTCCATCTGAACCAGTTCCCGGCAGATACCTTCGACTGTCTGTAAGGTCTTATGCTGTTCGCCGGAGGGAATGGTTATACACCGGAATGGGCTGAACAGCTCGCTATAAAAAGATTGGACCTGTTCATCCACCAGCAGGACCGGTTCGGGTTCCAATCCATGAAGCCCGGACGAGAGGAGTTCACCCACTGAAATCTCAGTGTCTCCGGAAGGGGTGGTTAATTGAATCAGGTGCATGACTTTTATCCTTCGTTCATCACACGGGTCTGGTGGTTGATAGACTCCTGGTGAATGGACCTGAACAGTTTGATAACAAACTCTTCACTGAGTCCTTTCCTCATGCCCAGCTGGAGCCGGTTCTTAAGCATGTCATCCCACCTTTTGGTCTGTAAGATGGTTATGTTGTTGGCCTTTTTGTGCTCTCCGATCTGTTCTGATACCTGCATCCGATCTTCAAGCATGTTGATGATCCTGTCATCCAGTTTATCGATCTGATCCCTCAGCACGGCAAGGGTAAGCATCAGTTCTTCTTTCACTTCAGGATCCCTGAGCACCAACCTGTCCAGGATATTATTAAGTCCTTCGGGAGTGACCTGCTGATTGGCATCACTCAGTGCTTTGTCGGGATTGCAATGGGTTTCTATGATCAATCCATCGAAATTCAGGTCCATGGCTTTCTGGGAAATGTCATACAGGAATTCCCTGTTGCCGCAAATGTGGCTCGGATCCGTGATGATCGGTATATTGGGAATACGTCTCCGAAGCTCGATGGGAATCTGCCACTGGGGTATATTCCGGTACAGGGTTTTGTCGTAACTGGAAAATCCACGATGAATCGCAGCCATGCGCTTAATACCGGCATTATTGATACGTTCTATGGCTCCGATCCAGAGGTCCACATCCGGATTGACCGGATTTTTTATCATTACAGGGATATTAACCCCCCTGAGACAGTCAGCTATATCCTGAACTGCAAATGGGTTGGCAGATGTCCTGGCTCCGATCCAGATAATGTCAATACCATACTTCAGTGCTTCATATACATGCTTCACATTGGCTACCTCGGTGGTGACCAGCATACCGGTTTCCTTTTTCACCAGCTGAAGCCATTTCAGTCCCTTCGAACCCACACCTTCAAAAGCATTTGGCCTCGTCCGGGGTTTCCAGATACCTGCGCGGAAAATCTTTATTCCCATGGCGGCTAGGGGAATAGCGGTATTCATTACCTGCTCCTCAGTCTCAGCACTGCAGGGTCCAGCCATATAGATGGGCTTTGCAAATACATTACCTTCAAACGTCAGCGGTTCCAGTTCTAAATCAACTACCATAATATAAAGTTAATCAAATACCGATTTTCCTTTTTTATATTCTCCGAGGATACCCAGCAATGATGTGAATGGCCTGATGGCATCCAGGGACTTTTGATACATCTCATAATCTTTGATTTCCAGATCCACATGAAACATATATTCCCAGTCTTTACCCGGGATTGGTATAGACTGGATCTTGGCCAGATTGATCTCATAATAAGAAAGGATGGAGAGTATCTTCGACAGAGACCCGAACTTATGTATAACGGCAAAGGAGATGGATGCTTTATTTACTTCAGGTGGGGGTATGGTTAATCCATTTTCTGCCAGTATAAGAAACCGGGTATAGTTCATTTTATTGGTTTCAATGCTTTCAGCCAGAATATCCAGCCTGTACTTTTCAGCTGCAAGCCGGCTGGAGATCGCACCTGTATTCAGCAGTCCATTGACTGCTACCTCTTCAGCGCTCAATGCAGTATCGATACTTTCAATAAGCCGGATATCCGGATATCTATCAAAGAAATCCTGGCATTGAAGAATGGCCATGGGATGGGAATATACCTCTTTTAGATCTGAGATCTTTACCCCGGGCATAGCTACCAGGTTTTGCTTGATCCTCAGATAGATTTCACCGATAATATGCATGCTGGTGTTAATGATCAGGTTGTAATTGGGGAGGATACTTCCCGCAAGAGAATTTTCTATGGCCATGATCCCAAAATCAGATCGCCTGCTTTTGAGGGTGGAGACCATATCTCTGAAAGTCTTCCTGGGAAGGATCTTAATCTCCTCATTTTCAAAATAATGGTGCGCTGCAATTTCATGAAAAGCACCATATCCACCCTGTATTGCAATAGTCTTTGTCATCGTTATAAAACAAAAAACCCGACTAAAAGCCGGGTACCACATGCATAAAGTAAGCCCGACCAGCTATCGACTGGAAAAAAAATAAAAATAATATACGGTGCTTCTGTATGACATATATTATAAACTATCGGTCAAACGTAAGCAATTATTACTAGAAAACCAAGTATCATTACAAATTGTAAGGGGTTGGGGAGAATTAATAACTTATTACTAATAGTGGAATGTTAGAGCTTTAGGGGATGGATATATTTTTGCAATTTTGAGACGCACAACAGAAAGTCCAATGAAGAAGAAAGAGCGATTTGATAAGGTCATTGAATATTTTACACACGCCATGCCGGTTGCCGAAACCGAACTGGAATATACCAATCCCTATGAACTTATTGTTGCCGTTATCCTCTCGGCCCAGTGTACCGATAAGCGGGTAAACCTGATCACACCGGGCTTTTTTGAGAGCTTCCCGGACGTGTTTTCACTTGCAGGAGCAGAACAGGACCAGATATTTAAACTGATTAAGAGTTGCTCCTACCCCAATAACAAAGCCAGACATCTTCATGGAATGGCACGGATGCTGGTGGACCGGTTCGAAGGGATTGTACCCGACAATATGGAAGAGCTTCAGCAACTTCCCGGAGTAGGTCGCAAAACGGCCAATGTGATCCTCTCCGTGGCATACCAGAAGCCGGCCATGGCCGTGGATACGCATGTATTCAGGGTAGCGGCCCGCATTGGTCTCACGTCCAGAGCAAAGAATCCCTACCAGACCGAAATGCAGTTGATCCAATACATTCCCGAAGAGAAGATTCCACTGGCCCACCATTGGCTGATCCTTCATGGCAGGTATGTTTGTACAGCCCGGAATCCTGGCTGCAACAAGTGCGGAATCAGCCACCTGTGCAGCTATTATGGAGAAAACCTAACATGAAGCTGAATCCCTTATATTTATTGACTCCCGCGTGGTTTCTCAACCTTTTTGTATTTCAAAAAAAAGTATTATTTTTACTTCATTAAGAGGGCTTCCAATTAAGAACATAACTCTGGAATATCCACACTGAATTTGCAAAGTGAGCCTATTAAACCAGCGAATAAAAAAAACTAACCTATGAACCGAAACTTAGTATTATCCGGTAGATTGTTCCTTCTTATATTTGTTTTCCTCGGCTTCATTCTAACTGGATGTAACCAGAGCGGCAAAAGGACAGAAGGTGAAGGCTCCGGAGATTTTGAAGCGTCCGGTGCCCTGGATCAGGAAACCCAGGAGCAACTGAATATCGCCAAGAGGGTTTTTTATTCCCTTCCCTCTCCTCTTGAAACAGCCATGCTTATAAAAAATGCCGGTGCCGAATATAACGAGGATCTGCTTAACCCCACTGAAAACACCTCACAGTATATCACCTCGAAAAGTAAGGCACTCAACCTTGGGATCTACTCCACAGATCTGAGTTATGCCAGTCTGTTTGATCAGACCCAGGCCACGCTGGACTATATTGCAGCTGCCAAGGAGATGGCAGATGGATTGAATATCCTGGATGCAATTAATGAAGAGACCATCCAGCACCTGGAAGATAATATCAATAACCGTGATGTGATCATCGATATTATTTCTGAGACTTTAATGAATTCCAGTTCATTCCTCAAGGAGAATGGGCTTGAGGCAACAGCGTCGGTAATCCTTGTTGGAGGCTGGATAGAGGGTCTGTATCTTGCTACAAGCCTTGTGGGTACTGCCGAATTAGAAGGGAACAAGCTAGTTGAGAGAATCGTGGATCAAAAGCTATCCCTTGATATTATGGTCAAACTCCTTGAGCAATCACCTGAAGACGAAGATGCCAAAACAGTGCTGGCCGACGTCCAGGCTCTCAAGGTAATCTTTGATCAGATCACCATCGAGCAGGGTGAAGTTACAGTCGTTGAGGATCCGGAAACCAATGTCACAACCCTTAAATCCGAATCATCCATAAAGATTACCCGGGATGTGTTCAAAGCATTGAAATCCAAAGTTGAAGAAATCAGAAGTAGCTATATATCCTAATATAATATACCATGACTAAGAAAGGCATTCTCTTATTATCCCTGGTTGCTTGCATGTTCACACTGCCAATGGCAATGAACGCCCAGTGCAAACAATTCGCCAAAAACACCTGTAAAGCCGATCTGGATCCTTACCAGCATGACGGTAATTACCATGCCGCACTACTGATCGAGGGTGAGGAAGCAGAGCTTTACAAGACCTTTTATTCAGACAGAAACTACAGGATAGGGGTATGCGGTGCAAATAACCTGTCGGCCATAGAGTTCAAAGTTATCGACACCAGAAATGGCAAAGTACTTTACGATAATAGCCTGAAAGATTTTGAATGGAAATGGGATTTCACACTGGAATCGAGCCAGCAATTGAAGATCATGGTCAAGGTTCCTGTTCCTGACGGAAATGTGGATGAACCGGAAGAAGGGTGTGTAGCAATTATGTTTGGCTCTCTCGACGATTAACCATTAAAAAGAATGAAAGAAATATAACCGGGTTGTCTGCCTCTGGCGGGCAACCTTTTTTTTTATACTTTTGGCACAACAACACTAAAACTATTATTGATGAATCCTCAACAGAACGACTACCATTTTAGTTTTTTCAAGCCAACGACAGACAGTGCAAGAAGAAACAGGAACATGGTGGTACAGTTTGTTTTAATATGGGCTGTGGCCATTTTTGGTTTTCAGATCCTGTTAAAAATCCTGGAAAAACCAACTCCTGAACCAGCGTACACCCTGTTTGAAACCAGCTGGGGAAATTTTGAGTCTGGTAAGTTTGAAATTACTGATTTACAGAACATAAGCCAATCTGCCCTTTCTGTCCTCGGAAAAATGGCCATTGATCCGGGACACAGAGTGGCCCTTGACAATGCGGTCAGCTGGATGGCATATCAAATCGCCGACGATACAAGGAAAAACGACCTGGTTGTAGCTGTGAAAGAATTCGAAGACATAGCCGCAGCAATAACAGACATTTCCGATGAAGCCTATTTAGAAAAGAAGAATAGTCTAATACTGGTATTCAGTAACCTATTCGATCTTTCCCCATTGGACGTCAGAGGGAAAATCGCTCCCCTTGAAGTAAAATCCTCATTCATGGAATCTTTTGATGCTGATAGCAGGGATGTATTTGTGGAAGCAATGGGACTATACCTGGTTCACAACAGGTCTGTCCTGACAGATGCAAAATTCCTTGGCTTCCCATTTCACTATTTCTACACCGCTGTATTCCTGCTGATACTTTTTATTTGGCTTTGCTGGATGTATTGCATCAGAACCGATATGTTCAACAAAAAATATGGCATAGAAGAATAAACTTTCCCAGCACCAACACTAAAAGATTCCAACAATGAAAAAATTATTGCTTCCCACCATCATATTATCATTTCCAACCCTGCTCCAGGCTGCTACCGCAGCTACCCAGCTCGAAGGCGGCTTCAAGGTAGGGCCTGCCATTATACTAATAACCATATTAATTCTCTTCGTCCTTGTAGGAATAGTGTTCCGGGCAAAAGATACCACCGATTTCTATGCAGCCGGGAGAGGCATTTCCAAAGTAGGATCCGGCATGGCCATAGCCTCCAACTGGATGAGCGCAGCATCGTTCCTGGGGATGGCAGCACTGATGTATGGATCCGGATACCATGGCCTGGCATATGTTGTGGGCTGGACCGGTGGATATGTACTGCTTCTGATCCTCATGGCAGGACAGATCAGGAAATACGGAAAATATACAGCTGCCGATTTCATCGGGGACAGATACTACTCTAAAGGTCTCAGGGCTACTGGTGCTATCATCGCCATCCTTATATCAATATCCTATTGCGTTGGCCAGTTTGGAGGAATTGGACTCCTGTTTAAATGGGTCTTGGGTATCAACTACTCCTGGGCAGTGATCATTGGTGGATGTGTGGTACTTACTTATACGCTGATCTCGGGAATGCTGGGTGTAACTAAGAACATGCAGATCCAGTATGTGATCATCATCATTTCGTTTTTGATCCCGCTGTTTATATTAACTGCAAAATTCGATTACTTCTGGTTACTGCCACAGATCGGATATGGATCTGTCGTTTCAGATGTTGTTTCAGGATTGCCTATCAATGAGACAAAAGAGCTCATCAATTCAATGGGCCATAATTATGCCATTGTTCCGGCACCGGAGTATGCTATGCCATGGGATCCTCCAACCGGGAAAACCTTCTTCCAGTGGATTGCCATCGCATTTTCGCTGATGATAGGAACTGCCGGTCTCCCGCACGTAATCCAGAGGTTCTATGTAGTACCAAAGGCCCGGGATGCCAGGTGGTCTGTGGTCTGGGGATTATTTTTTATCTGCATTCTCTACTGGAGTGCACCGGCTTATGCAGCCTTTGGTAAGATCCTTTCTTCGCACCCCGAAGTGGGCACACTTGCCAAGGATGCCATTGTAGTTTATACAGCACAGCTTGGGAACATTCATCCACTGATCGTTGGATTACTGGCTGCGGGCGGTGTATCAGCGGCTTTTTCAACAGTATCGGGCTTGCTGGTGGCTGGTTCATCTGCATTTGCTCATGACCTGTATGTGAAGGTGATCAATCCAAATGCCAGTCCAAAAAAGCAATTGCTTTTTGCAAGGCTTGGAACCGTCCTGATGGCCATTATTGTTACAATCATTGCACTGAAGAATTTCGCTTTGATCGGTCAGCTCGTGGCTGTTGCCTTCTCGCTTGCCGGATGCACAATATTCCCATTGTTTCTGCTGGGAATCTGGTGGAGCGGATCCAACAAGCAGGGAGCCATTGCCGGTTTGATTACAGGTGGACTGGTTTCAGTAATCGCCATTACCTATTTCATAGCAGGCAAGTCTGGTGTGACACTACCTGCGCATGAGTTTATAAGCTATTGGCTCGAAGCATGGTATTTTGCCTGGATAGGAGCTCCTCTGGCCATTATTGTACACATAATTGTGTCCAGGTTCACAAAGGAAACTCCGCTGGAGATCAGGAAATTCCTGATTGAAACGGTACACAGTTAATGAAACCTTCCGGGCAGAAATCCATAAGGGCACTTATTCTGGTAATGATTGCCGTAGTGGTCATTGGTATCCTGATTGCCAAAAACTATTACGGAAATGCCAACCGTTCTGTGGATCCACGTATTGTGCATGCCCGGGAACTCTATGCAAAATATGACAGCTATGCCCGTGAAGGCAATTTTTATATGATCTTCGCACTGCTTGATTCCATAGAGCTGGTATACAACGCCACAGATCATTACCGCAATTCATTTGAGCTGGGAGTGCTTGACAACAACCGGACTGCAGCACTGTTAACCATCTCCATGTATATGGATAGCATCCCTGCAGCTTACAATCCATTCTCAGGTATAAGTACGGATTCCATTGTTGCACTTGCCGAGATCCATGCCAGGCAGGCCATCGCAACCTATGTAAATTGGAATGCTGATTATAAAGACAGGACAATACAACAGATCTCCCTGATGATTGAATCCGAGTTCATGAAAGGACTTGAAAATATGGATCCGGATACAAAGGGAAAGCACCTTGAATCGAGGGCCAGAGAGATTGAGGAGGCTGTCCGGGAGAATGACAGAAGGTTATCGGTTTGTTATACCAACCTGGGGCTGGTCTTCAGGCAGAAAGGAGCTTATAAGGACGCGGTAGAACAGTATGAAAAAGCGCTTGAGTTGTGGGACCGGAACCTGGATGCGGAAAACAACCTGAATAAATTGCTGAATCGACCTGTAAGAAAGAGAAACATCATTCAAAAACTTTTCCCCCCCGACAGGGGATAATAACGTTAAAACACACAATCGAATGAAGCGTATTGCAACCATCACACTGCTATTGTTTTCTATCCTGACCATGTATGCCCAGGAAGAATCAAATCTCGGCATCAAGTTCTCCGGATTCGTGAAGAATGATTTCTTCATTGATTCCAGGCAGACTGTTGCTGCCAGGGAGGGTCATTTTCTGCTTTGGCCCTCAGCGGAACGACTTGACGAAAACGGAGACGATATCATGGCAAAGGCCAGCTACAATTTCCTGGCCATCCAGTCCAGACTGAAAGGATCCATCAGTGGTCCGGATGCCTTTGGTGCCAAAACCTCCGGGGTGATTGAGGGTGACTTTTTCGCACAGGCCAATGCCAATATCAACCTGTTCAGATTAAGGCATGCATTTATAAAACTGAACTGGACACATCTTGAGGTAATGACCGGCCAATACTGGAACCCGTTATTCGTAACAGACTGCTTTCCCGGAACAGTTTCATTCAATACAGGAACTCCTCTCCAGTCATTTGCAAGGAATCCACAGCTCAGGATTACTTACACTAAGGGGGGAGTGAAATTTATTGTGGCAGCTCTATCCCAGCGCGACTATGCCACCTTTGGTGAATTAGGACCCAGTTCGGGATACCTGAGGAATTCAGCTACCCCCGATATGCATTTCCAGTTGCATTATGGTTCCGGCAACGAAACAGGAACTAAAATTCTCGTCGGGGCCGGAATGGCCTATAAAACCATTGTCCCCCGCTTTGTAAGTAGTTCTGGTCCCGGGGTAAATTATAAGGTGGATGAAAAGTTAAGTGGACTCACTGCCATTGCCTTTTCGAAACTGACCACCGGACCGGTTACCGTTAAAGTTCAGGCACGCTATGGAGAAAACATTTCGGACCTGCTATCAGTCAGTGGATTTGCGGTAAAGGAAGTGGTAGACGTAACAACGGGAGAACGCTCCTACACGCCATTAACAAATATAACTTTCTGGGGAGAGATCCATACCAATGGCAATCCCCAGGTGGGTATCTTTGGAGGAATACTCAACAACATGGGGACCAAAGAAGCCATGTCCGATCCGGATGCCAATGTATTCGGCCTCGCTACAAGCATTCGGTCATTGATGAGAATATCACCCAGGATCATCTATAATTCAGGGAAGGTAAGGCTGGCCTTAGAGCTCGAATACACCCAGGCTGCTTACGGATCCGATTATGATGAGTTCTACATCCCCGGTCAGACCACTGCAGTTGCAAACCTGAGGGGTTTGCTGGCTGTTTATTACTTCTTCTAATTTCCGTTGAGCTTGGCACTCAGATAGTTGCCGGTATGGGAGCCTGTGGCCGGGATATCCTCAGGAACGCCTTCAAAAACAAGCCGTCCGCCCTGATCTCCTCCCTCAGGACCAAGATCAATGATCCAATCGGCAAATTTGATCACTTCCAGGTTATGTTCAATGACCAGGACCGAGTGTCCATTTTTCAACAACGACTCAAAGGATGCCAGGAGAAGTGAAATATCATGCATATGCAGGCCTGTGGTTGGTTCATCGAAAATGAACATCACCTTCTCCTCTACCGATTCCTTACTTAGGAAAAAAGCCAGTTTGATTCGCTGGCTCTCCCCGCCACTCAGCGTGCTGGAAGACTGTCCCAACTTCACATATCCCAGGCCCACCTGTTGAAGTGGTCTCAGTTTTTTAATAATCCTTTTTTCTGTGGATCCATCTGACTGGCTGAAAAACTCTATGGCTTCATTGATGGTCATTTCAAGCACATCAAATATATTCTTTCCATTGTAGGCCACCTGCAGGATATCATCCTTAAAACGTTTGCCATGACAGCTGTCACAGATAAGTCTGACATCTGCCATGAACTGCATCTCCACTTTTATCTCGCCTTCTCCCTGGCACTCATCGCACCTCCCACCATCGATATTAAAGGAAAAGTGGGAGGCCTTGAAACTGTTGATTTTCGAAGCCTGCTGGGTTGCAAACAGCTTCCTGATCTCATCGAAAACCTTCAGGTAAGTTACCGGGTTGGACCGGGAAGATTTCCCAATGGGATTCTGATCCACAAATTCAACACGGTCCACCAGATGAAGGTCCCCGGTAAGAAGATCATGTTTCCCGGGTTTTTCACCGGCACTATGCAGTCGCTTGTTGAGGGCCGGATAAAGGACCGAACTCACCAGACTCGACTTGCCCGATCCGCTAACACCGGTCACAACGGTCAGCACATTTAACGGGAACCTCACATCAAATCCTACCAGGTTGTTTTCCCTGACACCTATCAGCTCCACAAAGTTACTCCACTTACGTCGCGTGGAGGGTACCATTATTTGATCCAGTCCATTCATGTACCTGGCCGTAAGGCTGTTTTCCTCTTTCAGAAGCGCCTTGTGGTCCCCCTGGAATACCACCTCACCCCCATGTCTTCCTGCCAAAGGTCCCATGTCGATCACATGGTCTGATGACCTGATGATCTCTTCGTCATGTTCCACGATCACCACTGTGTTTCCAAGTTGTTGGAGCTCCCTGAGTACACCGATCAATTGAACTGTATCTCTGGAGTGCAGACCAATACTGGGCTCATCAAGAATATAAAGCGAACCCACCAGGCTGCTGCCAAGGGACGTTGCAAGGTTAATACGCTGACTTTCCCCCCCTGACAAGGTAGACGAAAGCCGGTTCATGGTCAGGTATCCAAGTCCAACACTGGTCATATACCGCAACCTGCTATTGATCTCTTTTAAAAGACGACTGGAAATTTCAAGTTCCTTCTTGCTGATTTTCAAGGTGCTAAATAATTTTTCCAGGTCCCGCACAGGCATCCTCACAAGATCACTGATGGTCTTTCCTCCAACCTTCACATACCCGGACTCTTTTCTCAAACGGCTCCCATTGCATTCATAACAGATGGTCTTTCCCCGGTAACGCGACAACATGACCCTGAACTGGATCTTGTATTTCTTTTCCTCCAGGTATTTAAAGAAGCGGTTCAATCCCCTGAAATGCCTGTTCCCTTTCCATAACAACAGACGCTGGTCATCACTAAGTTGGAAATAAGGAGTATGAATGGGGAAATCGAATAGATCTGCTTTCATCACCAGGCGATCTTTCCACTTTTTCATCTTCTCCCCTTTCCAGCAAACGATGGCATCATCATATACGGAAAGGCGCTTGTCAGGAATCACAAGGTCTTCATCAATACCCATGACCTTTCCATACCCTTCACATACAGGACAGGCCCCCACGGGATTGTTAAAACTGAAGAGGTGTTCAGAGGGCTCCTCAAACTCCATCCCGTCAGCTTCGAACCTGGTGGAAAACTCTTCTGACTCGCCTGAATCAGGATCCCAGATCATGCAATGACCATGGCCGATCTGCAGTGCAGTCTGCACTGAGTCCCCAAACCTGCTGATCGATTCATCGTCCTTCTGCACCACAATCCTGTCTACCACCAGCTTAAGGATAAAGTTTTCCGGACTTGCACTCCCGCCTTTCAGCTCATCCAACTGAACAATTCGGTTATCTGTCAAAGCCCGGGTCATGCCCTGCTGCACAAAAATATCCAACTGGTAATCAAGATCCCTATCTGCATTCAGACAGACCGTAGAGAGGATTACCAGCCTTTTTCCTTCTTCCCCCTCCAGGATATGATCCACCACATCTGTTACCGAATGTCTCTTTACCAGTTTTCCGGAGAGCGGTGAATAGGTCTTCCCTATCCTGGCAAACAGAAGCTTGATGTAATCATAAATTTCAGTGGAGGTTCCAACAGTGGAACGAGGATTCCTGGTATTCACCCGTTGCTCCAGGGCAACAGCGGGCGGGATGCCTTGTATAAAATCCACATCGGGCTTGTTGATACGGCCCAGAAACTGCCTGGCATAAGCCGAGAGACTTTCCACGTATCGCCGCTGTCCCTCGGCGTATAGCGTATCAAATGCCAGCGATGATTTGCCTGATCCGGAGAGGCCTGTGATCACGACCATTTCATCCCGCGGGATACGCAATTCAACATTCTTTAGATTGTGCACCCGGGCACCTTTGATATGAATTTCCTGTTCGTTGATAGCTGGCATAATATTTGCAACAAAAATACTACATTTTGTTATAACAATTATTTTTACTTAATTGCGATTGCTAAATAGTTAAACATTTAAAATCCTGCCTATAGAACACCTCTACGCTTAACCAACAGGAACTAGAATTTTGAAAAAGAGCATTGAGAACGACCATAACTTGGTTCAAGCATACGTAAAAGGTGATCAATCAGCCATCGAGACATTAATCAACCGGCACCGCAGCAAGGTGTTTACCTATATATTGCTTACCATTAAGAATCATCAGCTGGCTGATGATCTTTTCCAGGAGACATTTATCAAAGTTATCCAGTCCCTTCGGGGAGGAAAATACAGGGACAACGGCAGGTTCCTGTCCTGGGTGATCCGTATTGCCCACAACCTGATTATTGACCATTTCAGGAAAGAAAAACAGATGAATTCAGTCTCCAATGATGATACTGAAGTAGATCTGTTCAACAGCAAGAAGCTCTCTGATGATAACATCGAAGAGATCATTGTCAACAGCCAGATAAAATCAGAGATTCGCTCGCTCATCAATGAATTGCCGGATGACCAGCGTGAGGTTGTTTTGCTCCGGCATTATGGCGAACTCAGTTTTAAAGAAATTGCAGATCAGACCGATGTGAGTATCAATACAGCACTGGGCCGCATGCGATATGCATTGATCAATCTCAGAAAACTAATCAAGGAAAAAGACCTTTCTCTTACAGTTTATTAAGATTCTTTCACATATTTTTACAATATTCTACCCTGTTAGGCGTTCTATTCTTGAAAACTTAACAATAATTGCCTATGGTAAAAGTTTCTACCCTATTTCACTGGGTGTATGGATTTGATGAATCAGATTTATCAACCGAAAACCCATTCTTACTGGATCAAGACTTCGCGGATAACTTCCTGGCAAATTTACTGGAACCACTGGTTTTCGATCCTGGTGATGAACTGGTACTAAAAGTACTTCAGAAAAGCTAAATCTTTTACATCTTTCCACTCATGGAGCAGTTGCTTTTAAAATATCTGCGGAAGGAGTTGTATGGCCGTGCAAAGATAAACACCTGCGGTTTCAGTCCTTAACCTGGATTCACCCATGTGAAACGGTGCATAGCCTGCATCCATGGCCATCCTGACCTCCTCTTCAGTGAAATCACCTTCAGGACCAACAAGCAGGGTATAGTTACCCGATGGTTTCAGCTCTGCAACTCCACGTCGATCCGAAGGATGGCAGTGCGCAATTCCCTTTGTGAACCCGGGATCCCGGGCAAGAAAATCCCCAAGTGCCACAGGCTGGTTCAGTTGTGGTTTAAAGGCCTTCAGCGACTGCTTCATGGCAGAGATGATGATTCGTTCCAGCCGTTCCAGTTTTACTTGTTTTCTTTCGGTCCTATGGCACATGAGCGGAGTGATCATAGTGATCCCGATCTCGGTTGCTTTTTCCACAAACCACTCGAACCGGTCCATGTTTTTGGTTGGTGAAACCGCAAGATGCAATTCATATGATAGAGGCTGATGATCCGGGGTATACGATTTGATCTTCATCCTGCATCTCCTGGGATTATCATCTTCAATGACAGCTTCATACCAACCTCCTTTTCCATCAACCAGGTTTACTCTGTCGCCAATGCCCAGACGGAGCACCCTTACAGAATGCTTTGATTCCTTTTCATCAAGTTCAAAAATATCCCCCTCAATGTGGGGACTGTAAAACAGGTTCATGGTGCTGATTTGACTCCAAAATTAGTAATTTAACCGGCCAAATCTCAATGCAATGTTCAGAATTGGCCTCCTGTCAGACACCCATGGGTTTTTCGATCCCAGAATTACCAATCATTTCAGCAAGTGTCATGAGATCTGGCACGCCGGTGATATTGGTGACACGAAAGTGGTGGATCACCTGGCTGCCATCTGTCCGGTAATTGCAGTTTACGGCAATATCGACGGAACACCCATTCGTTCAACGTATCCAAGCCACCAGAGACTCACACGGGAGGGACTTGATATCTGGATGACCCACATCGGGGGCTATCCGGGTAACTATGCCCCTCATGTTAAACCCGGTATCTTTACCGATCCACCCGGTTTGTTCATTTCGGGACACTCTCATATTCTCAAGGTCATGCCAGATAAAAGAAATGGCTTCCTCCATATGAATCCCGGATCCGCAGGTCGCAATGGACTGCATAAGGTCAGAACCCTGCTAAGGTTTGAAATCCATAACGGCCGCGTTAACAATGTTGATGTGATCGAACTGGGCCCCAGGTCAGCAGGTTAGTGTCGTTCAAGACAGAATCGAACTAAAGATCTATCGTGAATGTTATTGGAGCAATTCTTTTAAGGGATATTGGGATGATAATTTGCAAAAAGATAAACTCCATTGTTATTTACACATACGTTATAAACAAATTTAAAACAACTAAGAACAAAACATAGAGGATATGAAAAGAATAGCAATTATTGGAGCAGGATTAATGACAAAACCGATGGTAGATTATTTTATAGATAAAATCGGCTATAAAGTTACTATGTTAAATCGCACATTAGAGAAAGCTGAAAAAATAATAGGAAACAGACCATTGGGCAAAGCTTTGGGCTGGGTAAATAACAGTAATGAAATACTTGATAGTGTAATAAAAAATGCAGATGTAGTAATAAGTATGGTTCCAAAACCTTTGCATATAAAAGTAGCAAAATCGTGTTTGAAATATAAAAAAAACATGATTACTGCCTCTTATGAAATTCCTGAACTAATGGCTTTAAAGGATGAAGTTGAAGAACAAGGAATATTAATCTTGAATGAATTAGGGGAAGTGCCGGGCATGGATCATTTTGGTACTCAAATGTTGCTTGAAGAAATTAAAAATGATGGGGGACGAATTATAAGCATTAATTCATATGGTAGTGGAATACCTTCATTTGAATCCAATAATAATCCGATGGGGTATAAATTTCCGGGTAGAGCGGTTCGTTACCTCCCCGCTCCCCCACAGACCCGGACGAGCAGATTTCCTGCATCCGGTTCCTCAGTAATTAGCTTCGCTGTAAAGAAACATAAGAATGTTTAATAAAGGGTTTAACAAGAGGGTCCCAACTATTAACCAACAGCACAAATCTATCCCACTTCCAAATTGGTTTACCCCCTCTGCGATTTAGCCACTTAATCAGACTACGTTTGACCTGTTCGAAGAATAGGAGAATACCTTTAGAATTGAAAGTAATCCCATAATACGAGTAGTGCCCACGCAGCTTAATATTTATTGCGGCTATTAAATCTCTGAGTTTCATGTGACGATTCAGCTTAATAAAACTACTGATTTTCATGATAGCCCTTGTCAGTCGTTTGGAGCTGGTCTTACGCATTAAAACCTTGTTCCCTTTTCGACTTTTACTCAGATAGTGAGTAAAGCCGAGGAAATCAAAGCTCCTGTCTGAACCGCCCCTTTCGCTGTTCAAGTCTATCATCTTCGTCTTTTCAGGATGTAAAGTAAGTTCGTATTTGGCGAACCTTTTCGGTAGAACCTCCATTACTCTTTCTGCATCTGACTTATCTGTAAATCCCAGAATAAAATCATCAGCAAACCTTACTATGAAACTCTTTCCCTTTAACAATGGCTGGATTTGTTCCGAAAACCACTCATCCAGCACATAATGAAGATAGATGTTACTCAAAACCGGCGATACAATAGAACCCTGCGGGGTTCCTTCATCCGGGTAACTGATATTACCCGATTCCATTACACCTGCCTTGAGCCATTTGTCTATCATCCTTCTTATAACCCCATCCTTTACCCGTTTGTCAAGGAACTCCCGGAGAAAGCCATGATTGATGCTCCCAAAGTAGTTTCTCAAGTCTGCATCTATGATATAGTGCATCTTCTGAAAACTAACCTGTTTGAACATGTGATCAATTGCCTGGTGTTGCGAACGTCCGGGTCGGAAGCTATATGAAAAAAGGTTTAAATTCCTCTTCATAGATTGGCTCTATGACCTTTCGTACGCACCCTTGCAATACCTTGTCTTCAATCGTGCATAATCCTAATGGACGCTGGCCGTGCTTGTCTTTCGGTATATATACCCGCCGAATGGCCGGGGCTCTATACCTACCGGACTTAAACTCCTCTAAAAGACTCTCACGTCTTTCAGGAAATTCCAATCCGTACTGCTGCCATGTCTTCCCATCGATACCCACTGCACTCCTCTTGTTGAGCTTCTTATAGCTCTCTCGCATCATCTGTGCATCTATGAACTGATGTAGGTTATGCAAGGCTTCTCCTTTGAACTTCCTTGCTCTCTCGGCTATCTGCAATTCAACTGTTGACATTTTCTTCATGTCTCTGGTGCATTAAATGTTTCTGAACTACAGTTCTAATTACCGGCATCTCCCTTTCCTAATCACCGGCTTTCATCGGTCCTGATTTCCCGGCTTTCAATCGGTACTATGAAGATGCTAAGACTGCCTTCGTCCTTCTCCTTCCCTTCGGTTTCCCTCGGTAAGGATACCACTCCGCCTGTTGCTCATTCTTACCGTTACTCCAGGAGCAACAAGTTCCCTGTGTAACTCAGTCCTTTGTTCATGCGGTGGACTTTACTACCGCATTCTCTCGTGTGGAGACGTTAGGCTCTCCCGTGTTCCCATGCAAACCTTTCTACCTTTGATATAGCCTTAGACTCCGGTCGGACTAGTATTACTTGTCATTATTGCAATACTAATTTTGCACCAACTGTTCTGAATATTAATGCTCCAACAAAGGATCAGTTTTCGAAGCTCAATACTATACCTTCAATAGTCGCTGTTTACGCTTCATGCCAGCATTTCTACTGACTATGCAAAACTCGCTTCCAGTGGTTGACCAGACCTTACTGTACAGGGTGTTTCCTGCGGGTTTGCTGTAAGGTGTTTCATTACTCATTATATACTCGCCTGTAAATCCCCACCTTATGGGCTTGCACGGCGCTACAGAACTCTTGATCTGGCGCAGTCT
>JAGLOO010000028.1 GCA_023138875.1 Bacteroidales bacterium | reverse complement strand
CCTAATTCCTGAGTTTTAAATGCGTTGGCCCTGAAAAGTTACCCACTAAAATGGTAGTAGAACCATTATAAATTAAAGTCATGAAATCTATAACACTTATTATCAGCACATGCATCCTTTTTTGTTTAAACTCTTGCAGCCAGGACTTTGAAAAATTAAGTGACTCTGATGTGGATAAAAGCAAAGTTAAAATTGCACGAGATTTTGCCTCAGACTACATGACTAAACTTAAAAACGGTGAAGCATATCAATTTCAGGATGAAGCGATTGACGCTTTGAAGAATCAACTTACAGAGGAGTATCAAAAAACAGTTTATCAACAATTAAAAGACAAGTTTGGCGATTTTCAGTCATTAGATTATGTGGAAACATGGATTCAAGGCAGCAATAATTCGCTTAAAATTATCCGATTTAAAAGTGATTTTGATAGAAGTAGTAAAAAATTAGAGATAAGGGTTGTACTTAACGAATCAGATAAGATTGCAGGATTCTGGATTAAACCATGGTCTGATATGCTATAATAAACGGATATGGATTATAAAGCTTTCAAGGTATGACAGTTCAAATAATCACAATTGGCAATTATGGAAAGTTCTACACAAACGGACTTGGAAATGTTACAATGTATGGGACGCAAAGTGAAAATTACATCCTGATAAAAACAAAAAGAAAGAAGATACTTATAACACCTGATGATTTAGGAATTATTGAACAAATAAAAAGTGCAATGCCAGCAAGCTTATAACAGTGAAATATCTGGAAAATGGAAGCGTGCTTAAGCGTGGAGTTTGGCCGCCTTTACGATTTCCATACCACGCTGGATGGCCTTTTCATTGACCGGGATCAGGTGATGGTGCCGTTCGGGCAATGATTTGCGTAGTCCCTTGATCACATTTTCAAGGTCCACCACCGGATTCACCTTGATATAGGCTCCCAGGACCACCATGTTGAAGGTGATGGGTGATTTCATTCGGGCCGCTTCCTCGGCGGCATTCACCTGGAAGATCCGGATATCGTCACGTTCAGGGTGACAGGTAATGCTATTGGGATCGTAAATCATCAATCCTCCCGGCTTCACCAAGGATTCGAATTTATCCACCGATTGCTGGTTTAACAGGATGGCTGTGTCATAACTCTGAAGGACCGGCGAACTAACGCGATCGTCGCTGAGGATTACTGTCACATTGGCGGTGCCACCTCGCATTTCAGGTCCGTATGAAGGCATCCAGCTCACTTCCTGTTCCTGCATGATGCCCGAATAGGCCAGGATCTTACCCATCGAAAGGACGCCCTGTCCCCCGAATCCGGCTATGATTATCTCTTCAGTCATAACTTTCTAACCTTTAACTAACTTCCCATCAACTTTTATATCACCCATGGGATAGAACGGGAACATGTGTTCCTCCATCCATATGTTGGAGTCGTTGGGTGTCATCTTCCAACCGGAGTTGCAATTGGAAACAAACTCGATGAAGGATATGCCTTTCTTTTCCTTCTGAATCTCCAGTGCTTTGCGAATGGCCTTTTTGGCCTTCCGGACCGGTCCCGGTTTATGAACCGCCTGTCTGGTCACATAATAAGTACCTGAAAGCTGTGCGATCAACTCGGTAATCTTGTAAGGTGGACCCATGGTCTCGTTGTTCCGGCCATAGGGTGAGGTGGAAGACTTCATTCCCTCCAGGGTGGTGGGAGCCATCTGTCCCCCCGTCATCCCGTAGATCCCGTTGTTCACAAAGAATATTGTGATGTTCTCTCCCCGGTTACATGCATGGATGGTTTCAGCGGTTCCAATAGCGGCCAGGTCTCCGTCTCCCTGGTATGTAAATACGAACTTATCCGGCCACAATCGCTTGATCCCCGTAGCTACGGCCGGCGCCCGTCCGTGGGCTGCCTGGGAGAAATCCACATCCATGAAATCATAGGCCAGCACCGCACATCCCACTGGAGCGACCCCGATGGTTTCTGACTGGATACCCATCTCCTCCACCACTTCCATGATCAGGCGATGGATGGTACCATGACCGCAACCCGGACAATAGGAGAGGGTAGCATCGGTCATCAACGGGGTGCGCCTGTATACCAGGTTCTCCTCCCTTGTGATCTCCTTCATATCCATTTATAATCCTCCAATAAATTTATCTTCAACTGCACTTAACACATCTTCCGGTGAATGAATCTTCCCTCCCAGCATCCCGTAATGGTACACCGGGACTTTCCCATTTACGGCCAGTTTCACATCCTCCACCATCTGTCCTGCACTTAGTTCCACCGACATGATCCCCTTTACCTGCCTGGAGAGCCTGGCAATTTCATCGGTTGGGAACGGGAACAGGGTCTGAGGCCTGAGCAATCCCAGCTTCTTGCCCCTGCCCCTGGCAATATCCACCACTTTCTGACAGATCCGGGCACTGGAACCATAGGCTACCAGCAGGAACTCTGCATCATCGCAACCGATCCTCTCAAACATCACATCTTCATTCATGCTCCTGTACTTTTCCTGCAGTTTAAGGTTATGTTCATACTGCAGATCCGGATCCAGGTTCAGAGAGGTAATGATGTTCCTTTCCCTGTCGGGGGTTTTCCCGGTGATGACCCAGGACTGGTCAAATTCTTCTATCCGGGCTTTTTGCGGAGGCAGCTCAACTTTCTCCATCATCTGCCCGATGAGTCCGTCGGTAAGGATCAGTACAGGATTCCTGTACTTAAAGGCCAGATCAAAACCCAGTTCCACATAATCTGCCATCTCCTGAACCGATGCCGGCGCAAGTACGATGAGGCGATAATCGCCATGCCCGCCTCCCTTGGTGGATTGGAAGTAATCGGCCTGGGAGGGCTGTATGGTACCCAGCCCCGGGCCACCCCTGACCACATTAACGATCAGACAGGGAAGTTCAGCACCTGCAATATAGCTGATCCCCTCCTGCATCAGGCTAATCCCCGGACTGGAGGAGGATGTCATTGCTCTCTTCCCGGTGCCCGCAGCACCATAAACCATATTAATAGCGGCTACTTCACTTTCTGCCTGCAGGATCACCATGCCTGTCCGCTCTTCAGGTCGCTGGAGGGTCAGGTATTCAAGGACCTCTGACTGAGGCGTGATAGGGTATCCAAAATAGGCATCCACACCTATCCTGATGGCAGCTTCTGCAATGGCCTCATTTCCCTTCATTAATGCCAGTTCCTTCATAAATCGCTTCTTTAATTTTGCTTAACCCGGTAAACCGTAATCACACCATCGGGACACACCACCGCACAATTTGTACAACCTGTACAGCTTTCCGGATTCTCCATATAGGCGTAGTGGTAACCCTTCCCGTTCACTTCAACAGCCATTCCTATGGTGTCTGTAGGACAATTCACCATACAGACCTGGCAGCCTTTGCATCTCTCAATGTCCACCACAATAGCCCCTCTTGCTTTTGCCATACTATGCTAACTTTTTTAGGTACAAATTTCAAATGTAACAATTCTCAGGCTCCCTCTGGGCTGTTATTGGACAGGTTTGCCGCGACACCCCTTTTTTGGGATAAAAAATACTATTCAGGGACGGGGTGATGCTGGCTGAATAGCTTTAAACGCTCTTCCAGCACACTGAATTGATCCCTCCTGACCTGTGATACACAAGCCCTTAGTCCTTCTGTCCGTGTACTCCCGGTAATTCCCAGTGAAATGGCACTGATCCCGTAATAAAGCAGTTCCTCCACCAGTTGGGGCCCCTCAAAACCAGGGTATGAAAGGGTGAAATAAAAACCGTCGGCAATGGGCTCATCCAGGTCCATGTCATACACAATCCGAAATCTGTATTTCTGAAACAATGCTTTCATCACGGTCGCTTTCTCCCCGTATTCCCTCACTTCATTGATATAATTGTACCTCCCGTCATTCACTGCTTTGAAAATGGCTGACAGGGCATACTGTGCCGTATGGGATGCTCCGGCTGACAGTGAATAGAGCGCCCCATAGATCATAGCGTGTCCGAATTTTTCGGATGTATAATACCGTTTCAGATCGGGGTAGGTGCGGTTATATAATCCGGGTGCAATGATCAACACGCCGATCCTTTGTCCCGCATAGCTGAATGCCTTTGAACTGGAGACCAGGAGCAGGTAATTGTCCGTGTACTTTGCCACTGTCGGCTGGAATGGTGGAACGCCCGGTTTTGAAAGATCCTTCCTGAAATCCATCCCGAAATAGGCCAGGTCCTCGATCACGGTCACATCATATTTCCTGGAGATCTCACCTATGGTCTCCAGCTCCTGTTCATTCAAACAGATCCACGATGGATTGTTGGGATTTGAATAGAGTATGGAAGAGTATTGTCCCTTGAGGATCTCCTCCTCCATTTTCGCCTTCAGCTTATCCCCCCTGTAATCGTACAGGTCAAAGGAGCCGTATGAATGACCCAGAACAAGGCACTGCTGCTTCTGAACCGGGAAACCCGGATCCAGGAAAAGAGTGCCGGTCCGGTCTTGATCTGACCGGTTCACCACCATGAATGAAGCCATCCCACCCATCATGGATCCAACTGTTGGTATACAATGCATGGGCTCCACATCCACATCCAGGAAAAGTTTAATGAATCTGGCAGCCTCTTCTTTCAGCGATTTAACCCCTTCGATATTGGGATATTTGGAAGCCACACCGTCACGCAGGGCTATCATCTCTGCTTCGATTCCCACAAAAGTGGGCTCGAGACCGGGTACTCCCATCTCCATCCGGATGAACTCCTCACCGGTAATTCCCTCAATATCGTTCACAATCTTGACCAGCTCCCTGATGGTGGCCGTACCGGCCGGATGGACACCAAACGCATCAATGACTTCATTAACAACTTCTGCCGCAATGGGTGTGGACTTCATGTGAATACGGTTTAATAGTTATACAACGCTTTTCTCGATTCTGATCCTTGCATCGACCACCGCAAGTTGATCCGCCTTCCCCATAATGGGATTCAGGTCCAGTTCCACGATTTCTGTAGCATCTCTCAATAAGTTGGAAAGCCGTACTATGATCTCGGCATAGGACTGGATATCGACCCCTTCCTGTCCCCGCATCCCCTTCAGCATTTTATATCCTTTCAAGGAGCGAATCATGTTACAGCTTTCGGTCATGGACAGAGGTGCCAGTCCGGATGAAAAATCTTTCATGACTTCCACATAGATGCCCCCTATCCCACACAGTATCACGTGTCCGAATGAGGGCTCATATTTGGCACCGGCAAACAACTCCAGACCGTCAAGCATGGGTTGCAGCAGCACCCCCGTACAACCTTCGATCTTTTTTATCCGCTGGAAGTGGTCCATCAGGTCGATGTCATTATCGATCCCCAGGGCAACACCGTCCACATCTGACTTATGAACAGGTCCCACTACCTTCATAACCAGCGGATATCCGGTTTCCCTGGAAACCTCGGCAAGGGAAGCCTCATCCACGGCAATCCCTTCCTTCACCCGTGGAATGCCCCCTGCATCCAGAATTTGCCGGACCGCTTCCGGGGAGAGGAAGCCGTCTTCTGCCCCTTCGATCACTTCCCTGATGGCCTTGATATTGATCCCATCCATGCAGGGTTTGCTCCCGGCTGGGGCCTCTGTATTGTGAATCCTGGTCAGCGCCTGTCCAAACAGAACCTCGTCCGGAAAATTGATATGGCCATGGGACAGGAAGTCCTGTACCTCTTCCGCAGCAGTACTCACAGATGGCAGGACCGGGAAGATGGGCTTGCTGCAGGTCTGCATCTTCTGGTGCAGTACCTCATACACATCAAATACCGGCGCCAGTCCCGGGGTACCGAATATCACCACAATGCCATCGATCTCGTTAAATGACGATTCACAGAAATCGATGGAAATCCCCAGCTGTTCGGCATTTCCTGTGGCCAGCATATCGATGGGATTTGATGCAGAAGATCCCGGAAAAAGGTGCGTGAGCAACCGATCCACCTCCGGGCCTTCCAGATGGGGAACATCCATATCTCCCCCGGCCAGCACATCGGTAAGCATCACCGCCGATCCCCCGGCATGGGTAATAATGGCCAGGTTTCTGCCTTTCAGCGGTGGGTGAAGCATGACCGAAGCTACGGTGGTGAGTTCTTCCCTTCCATAACAGCGAACAATTCCGGCTTTCCGAAACAGGGCATCCACAGCCATGTCTGAACTGGCCATGGCTCCTGTATGTGAAGAAGCCGCCCTGCTGCCCGCATCGGTGGTGCCTGCCTTGATGGCTGCAATCCGGCACCCTTTTCCGATCAATGAAGTGGCATGCCTGAGCAATTTGTCAGGATCTTTAATGGTCTCAAAATAGAGAAGCTTGACCCTGGATGAGCTGCCCTCCCGGTATGTTTCATCAAAGTATTGCAGTACGTCCTCTACCCCAAGCTGTGCCGAGTTGCCCACCGAGAAAACATGGTTGAACTTGAGCCCTTTCTGCAATCCTGCTTCCATGATAAAAACTGCAGTGGATCCGCTTCCCGATATGAAATCACATCCCTGGGGATCGAGCCGTGGAATGGGCAGGGTAAATACACCCTGGTAAGCAGGGGTCATCACCCCGATGCAATTGGGACCAATTAGCGCTGCATCATAGGTCTTGCAAATCTGTACAATCTCGTTTTCTATTTCGGTCCCCGCTTCATCTTCCTCGCTGAAACCAGCAGACACTATGATAAAGGCCCTGGTATTCCGGGTTTCTGCCAGTTCCCTGATGGTCTCCCGACAACCTGTGGCCGGAATGGCCAGGATGGCCAGGTCTGTATCCGGAAGATCCTTCACGTCACGGTAAGAGGGCAATCCCTGGATGCTATCCTCCTTTGGATTAAGGGCATAGAGGTTTCCCCTGAATGTCCCGGTACGGATATTATGAAAAAGCTTACCACCGGGTTTTGCAATATTATTTGAGGCACCAACAACTACAATGCTCTCAGGTTCAATAAGTTGTTTGTTAACCATAAAGATCGGTTTTACTGATCCAAAGATAAGAAAGCTCGCATTTGTCTTTTAAGGAAATGGACTGTCTTAGAACATACAGTCTACCGGTATGTAAAAAAAAAGAAGGCAAGCTGCTACTCTCCCTAAAACCCTCAAAAGATTTGCAACTTGCCTTGCACCCCAACAATTACTTCACAAAGATAATAACCAGAAATCACTATTTAGGTTGCCGGGAAATGATAATTTAACAAATTCGGAGGTGTTTTTTAACATTTAACCCGTCAGGACCGATTTGACCTTTACACCCGGCATCCTGCCAAGCTTTCCGGTCAGTGATCCGATCCGGTCGGTGTCGCCCTCCAAAACAAGCGAGATAACACTCGTGGAGCGATCCCTGAGGGGGATACCCTGTCTGCCCAGGATCATTTCCGAATGCTCGGAGATAATGCTGTTGATCCGCTGAATATCACCTTCGCTGGTGACCAGGACGATGACAGCTCCGATTCTTTTTTCCATCATGATCGTAAAAAAATGTCAGAATAGATGCAAGATAAGGATTTGATGGCATCACATCAATAAATGAGTTCCTCAATGATTCTCAGCTCCCTTTCAAGCCTCAGATTTTCATTCAAAGCTATCCGTTTATGAAAACGGACGGTGCCCGGACCACCTTTTGGGCAGATGGAACTTTCAAGGGGGAACAGCCTGATCCCCTGATCAGAGATATGGGCCATTCCCTTCCGCCCGGTTCCATCGCATTCGTATGAAACGGCATAAGCACCTCCCGATGGAATGAGTTTACTCTGATCATCGGTTATGATGTCAAAACAGATGTGTCCGAGGTTCTCTGCCACACTCCTGTTCTGTTCCAGGATTGCATGTACCATGTAATGGTGACCCAGAGAGGCATTGGCCCGCTGGATGTTCCCATCTGACAGAGCCTTCCTGATCCTGGTGCTGCTCACGGATTCATTCTGGATCTCCTTCTCAGGGATCTCCTCCACCTGGTAACCATATCTCTCTTTTACGCAGTAAAGCGATTCATAACTACCTTCCTTGTTATGTCCGAAATAATGATTGAATCCCACCACAATGGTATGTGCATGCAATTTCCCCACAAGGTAATCCTCTACAAATGATTGGGAGGTGGTCTTTGCAAAGGACCTCGTGAATTCCAGGATGATCAGGTGGTCGAGTCCGGCTTCCTCCAGGAGCATGCATTTCTCCTTCCTGGAGTTGATTAGTTTCAAATCCTTTCCTGCAGCATTCGGGTAGAGTATCTTTCTTGGATGGGGATGGAAGGTGACCAGGACCGATTTACCGCCTGCAAGCCTGGCTATATCATTGAGCCGCTGGATGATGGCCCGGTGTCCCACATGTACTCCGTCAAAGGAACCAATGGTAACGACCGGAAAAGGGATTTCCGGCAGGTGATCCATGGAATAGTGAACCTGCATACTACTTCTTTGTCATCTTCACAAAATAGGCCACCTTTTCCAGGGAGGTGATCATATCGAATTCGTCCAGGTAGACATCCGGGGCCACATTCAGGGGAATGGTGGTAAAATTCAGCACACCCTTGATTCCGGCTTCAACCAGATGTTCGGAAACCTCTACCGCAGAATCGGCAGGTACAGTCATAATGGCAATGGAGATGTTGTGGGTTCCAACAACCTCCTTGAGGCGATTCAGGGGGTAGCACTTCACACCCGAGATAACCCGGTCAATTTTGTTATGATCCACATCAAACGTGGCGATAATATTGAGCCTGGATCGTTTTCCAACAAAATAGGTGGTAATGGCCCTTCCCAGGTTACCCACACCGATCACCGCCACATTCAGGCCCTTCTCCGAATCGAGGATATCTCCAATGACACTGATGAGTTCCCGCACATCATACCCCTTTCTTTGCATGCTCGTATAACCGATGAACATGATGTCGCGTCGCACCTGGACCGCAGTGTTATGATGGAGTTCTGCAAGCTCGTGGGAGTAAATATGTGTCTTACCCTCTTCCAGGCACTGCAGCAGGGATCTGCGGTATTCACTGAGTCTTTCTACGGTACGTTCCGGTAGCATCATAAGGCTCTGAATGTGTTGAAATGCAATAGTACGAAATATTGTTAATTAAATCACAGTTTCACTTGAACAAATCATCCGGTCAGGCATGTCCTCAGGAAGAGGGAAGGATAACCCGGAATTCGCTTCCTTCATCGGGCTTGCTTTTCACCTGGATATGGCCTCCGTATAATTCGGCAATTTTACTAACAATCGAGAGGCCCAGTCCCGATCCGGCAATTCCCCTGGTTCTGGTATTCCTGATGCGGACAAACTCCTTGAAAAGCTGGGATATCTCCTCTTCATTCATCCCGATTCCTGTATCCCGGACCACAATTTCGATTTCCTCTCCCTTTCCGGATACGGACAGGTCCACCGAACCTCCTTCCCGGTTGTATTTCACAGCATTGGAGAGCAGGTTATTGAGGATGATATCCAGGTCAGACGGATCGGCATTATAATATACCCGATCCTCCCCGCTGTATCGTACACTAATGTTCCTCTGGATGGCCAGTGGCGTGATGGTGGAGAGGGCAAGGTTAGCCCTTTCCCTCAGGTTTACTTTTTCAATTTTGTCCTCTTTCTTCTCCAGCCGGATCTTGGTGAAATCCAGCAGGTCCATGATCAAAGAACGCATGCCTTTGATCCGTTGTATGGACCGGTCCAGGACCTGGTCGTAATCCTTCAGCCCCTCTCCCAGCTCCCGGTCCTTCATCATATGAAGGTATCCCTCCAGTGCATTCAGAGGTGATTTGAGCTCATGACTGAGCACTGAAAGAAACTGGTAACGGATCTTTTTTCCCTCTTCCTTCATCTTCCTGGTGATCCTTCTGAGGAAAAACTGCTTGGTGATGAGGTCAATGCTTGCCTTCAGTTCGGCGGGTGTAAAGGGTTTGGGAATAAAATCCCAGGCACCGTCGTCCGTTGCCCTGACTGCGATTTCCAGAGAAGCATAGGAGGTGATCATGGCCACAATGATGTCCAGTTTTCGTTGCTGGATGATCTCCAGCACCTCCATGCCGCTTATCCCGGGCAACTTATTGTCCAGAAGCAGGATGTCTGGGGGATCGGCGTCAATAAGGGCCAGTGCCTCCTCGCCGGTAGCCGCTTCCCTGCAATCAAAAGCATAATCGTCATCCATGAACGGAAAGCTCACCGTATGCCTGGAAAGAATACGTTTTACCCCGGAACGGATCCCTGCCTCATCGTCAACAACCAGGATTGATAGTGTCTCCATACTATGTTAACAGTTTTTCTATCACAATCTTCAGATGCTCCATCCTGAATCCTTTTTCCAGGTAGTGGTCTGCCTTGATCCAGGACTTACTTCCCGGACTGTTGATATCAAAGCTGATCCCCGTTTCTGCAGCTACAGCTGTGGATATGATCACCGGGATTTCAGGGTGGCGTTGTTTGATCCTGTAGGAAAGGATAAACCCACTGTCCTCTTCCTCCATCATCAGGTCCAGAATGGCCAGGTCGGGACATGCACTTTCAAGGTAACGCTCGGCCTCTTCCCTGGATTCTACAGCAATCACTGTATAACCCCATCTTTCCAGGTGATGCCTGACCAGGAATATCTGGTCCGGATCATCATCTGCCAGTAATATGGTTAATTTCTTGTCACTCATTGTCATTCAAAATTTTATAAATTTCTGGATCGGGGCAGTTTGATGGTGAACTCTGTACCGGCAGGACCTTCTGAAGGCCTGGTATTGGACTGTACATCGACCTGACCACGGTGCATTCTGACGATGCCATACGTGGTGGCCAGGCCCAGACCGGTGCCCTTACCAATGCCCTTAGTGGTATAGAAAGGTTCAAAAACCTTCTCCAGGTCACTGGCCCCAATCCCTGTTCCCTGGTCCCTGATGCTGATGGTCACCCAGTCGTGACTGTCGGAGAGATTGACAGAAAGCTGTCCGCCGTTGGGCATGGCTTCTATCCCATTCTTCAACAGGTTGGTAATGACCTGAACCATCTGCTCCTGGTCGATTTCGGCAGAGGGATTGGAAAGTGTATTGTTCAGGCTGTACCTGATGTTTTCCGGAATAATGATGGATGAAGTACTGATTCGCATCAGATCCATCAGGTCTGTCCTGGAGTATTTCACCTGGTTCTTACGAGCAAAATTCAACAGACCGCCCACGATGGATTTGCACCTTCCCGCCTGCTCAACAATCAACTGCAGGTCCTCCCTGAGCTGTTGGTCATCCCCACTCTCCTCCAGCAACAGGTTGCTGTACATGATCACCACTCCCAGCGGATTGTTCAACTCATGGGCAATCCCTGCTGAAAGCTGACCCATGTGGGCCAGTTTTTCACTCTGTTTCAAAGCCTGCTCCACCGACAAAAGTTTGTGTTTCGAATCTGCCAGTTTGTGGATGGTCTGGTGCAGCCGGTCGATGGAATAGGGCAAACACATCTCCACCTCGGCCAGTCCCTGTGTTATGGCCCTGGCATGGCTCGTGCAGGTATCGTATCCGCAGGCACCACAATCCAGGTGGTCCTGCTGGGAAAACTTGCCCATCTCATGCAGCACTTTTTCAATATCATCCCCGGAGGGATCGGGGATGCGCTGGTCATCCCGGCTAAAACAACGGGTCAGATCCAGTTCTTCAGGCGCCTCCTTAACCGCACTCACTATTTGATCCGGCTGTCCTGCAATCCGGTTATGAAGATGGTTGAGCACCCGCTTTCTGCGGATGAACTTTTTCCCTTCCCTGCTGGTTCCCGGACCCATGATGCACCCTTCGCAACAGAGCAGTTCCAGTTGCATGGAGCCGAGGGAACCGGAAGCGAACTCCCTGATGGCTTCCTGGAAATGGACCCTGCCTTCGGCTACAATCACCCGCTGGTCTACATGGCTTCCTTTCAAGTTCATGGCCTGCAACAATCCCCTGCTCACAGGAAATCCTGCACCACGCAGAGCCAGTGGTGGCGTAAATTCACTCCGCTCCACATTGGTGGCCCTGATGCGCCTTCTGGTGAACATCTCCCGCAATTCGGAAAAGGTGATCACCTCGTCCACCTCCTTCGATTCATCTTTTTTTGCGATACAGGGACCTATGAAAACCAGGCTGACATCTCCCTCCTTGATCTTCGCAATGTACCGGGCTGTGGCCACCATGGGTGAAACTACCGGAGTAAGGGATCCGATCAGGTCCGGATGATATTTTTCTACAAATGCAACTATTGCGGGACAATCGGAAGATATGTACCCCTTCCCCGGATTATTGTTGATGAGCGATTCGTACTCCCTGGCAACCAGGTCTGCTCCCATCCCGACCTCGTAAACCTGGCCGAAACCAAGTTTTTTCAGCATTCCGGCAAAGGTGGCAGGGTCGGCCGCCTCATCAAACTCAGCCACATAACTGGGCGCCACCAGTGCGATGGTCCCGGTCCCTTCATCCAGCAAATGGCCCACCCTGTCGATGGACCGTTCATAGACCTTGGCTCCCTGCTTGCAGACAATGGTACAGTTTCCACATGCGATGCATCTTTCACTCAACACCTCCGCCTGACCATTCACAATCTTTATGGCTTTAACAGGGCACTCCCTTACACAAGTATAGCATACCCTGCACAGATCCTTGATGGTATATACCAATCCCCTCCGATCAACTTGCTCCATCTATAACAATACCTCCCGTTTTGTGAATGTAGTATACAAAAGGTCCCTGGGCACTTCTCCTCCGGGTTCTCCCAGGAACTCCTCATAGAGTCGCCGGATGGCCGGATTTTGATGTGCCGTATGGATGCTCCCTCCGTTGTCAATATCATATACAGCCTTTGACCGGGTGCGGATGATGCGTTCATCCACGGGGAGTGGTTGTCCCCCTCCATTGGTGCATCCATCCGGACATGCCATCACCTCCAGCAAGTCCAGTTTCTTTTTCCCAGATCTGATCTCTTCCAACAAAGCTACTGCATTGGAGAGGCCGCTGACAGTGCCCATGCGGATCTCATTGTTTCCGGCCTTCACGGTCATCTCCCGATAGGACCTGTGTATGCGGAACCTGTGAAGTTTTGCTGGCGCCAGATCTTTCCCGGTCATTTGCCGGTAGATTGTTCGCACGGTGGCTTCCGCTTCACCGCCTGCCACTCCGGTCAACTGGCCTGCTGTACCTGCTGAATGAAACGGGGAATCGGGCGCCTCCGGTTCCAGTTGCTCCAGGTCCAGGCCGTTGAAACGGATCAGCCTGGCCAGCTCCCTGGTGGTAATGACCAGGTCAATTACCGGGATGCCTGAATGGGTCATTTCCATACGGCGGGCTTCACTCTTGGCAGCAGTACACGAAGAAATCACCACTGAAACAATATCTTTTCCTTCCAGTTCTTTCAGCCGGGTAAACCAGTTTCTGACCAGAATGCCTGTGAGCTGTTGCGGTGATTTAAGTGGAGAAAGATGCGGGATCAGTTCTGGATAAAACTGCTCCACAAACTGCACCCAGGCTGGACACGAACTGGTGATAAGCGGATAATCCTGCGATTCCTGATCCCGCTCATCATAGATCCTGGCCTGTTCCATAATCATTACTTCCGCTCCAAATGCCGTTTCAAAAACATAATCGAAGCCATACCTTCGAAGAACTGCATTGATAATCCCGCTCAGGTCAGTACCGGGCCTATACCCCAGTTGCTCGGCTACAGAAACCGCTACTGCCGGGGAATACTGGCCTACCACGGTCTTTCCGGGATCATGAATATAGGTCTCCAGTTCCGGGAATTGTACATGCTCGGTGAGAGCCCCGGTAGGACATGCAATCAGGCACTGTCCACAGGCCGTGCAATTGGAGAAATTCAACGGTTTCGCCAGGGTAGTTGAAATCTGCAGTTCATTGCCCCTGTGTGCAAAATCAAGACAGGATGTGCTCATTAACTCCTCGCAAACCCTTACACACCTGCCACACAGAATGCACTTGGTCAGGTCCATTACAATGGCCGGACTTGACTTATCGATTTTATGCGGACTCTTCTTCCCCGGAATGCGCCGTTCCCTGATGTTCAGGTCCTCCGACAACGATTGCAGTTCACAGGATCCATTTCGTTCACAGTAAAGACAATCATCGGGGTGATTGGACAACAATAGTTCCACATTGGTTTTCCTGGCTCTTAAAACCCTGGGCGAATGAGTCTTGAGCTTCAGGGGTTTCTCGATGGGAAACGAGCAGGCCGGCACCAGGTTTTCACGTCCCTCTACCTCCACTACACACATGCGGCATGCACCTGAGGGAGAAAAGTCTTTCATGCTGCAGATGGTCGGGACATGCATTCCGTTCCGGTTCAACGCAGTTAAAATGGTCTCCCCTTTCACCGCTTCAATCGCCCTGCCGTTTACCTCAAGCTTAATTCCCATGGTTAACGCTATTTATAATATACTGCAGTGAATTTGCACACATCGTAACAGATCCCGCATCCGGTGCATTTTTCCTGCACAATGAAATAAGGATGTCTTGCCGTGCCAATGATGGCTTCGACCGGACACCTTTTTGCACAGATGGAGCATCCCGTACACATGTCCACATCAATGAACCAACTTCTCAGTTCTGTGCAGGTATTGGAGGGACATTTCCGGTCGAAAATGTGCTCTTCGTACTCCTGCCTGAAGTACTTCAGTGTGCTTAACACCGGGTTGGGAGCATTCTGACCGAGTCCGCAGAGAGAGGTATCCTTCATGACCTCTGCCATGTTTTCCAGCTGCATCACTCCCTTGAATCGTTCCAGGGTGGAATACTGTTCTTCATCCGCCGGTTTCCGGGTGATACTTCCCAGGATCTCAGCCATCCTCCGGGTTCCTTCCCGGCAGGGAATGCACTTTCCACAGCTCTGTTTATCCACATAATCCATGAAATACCTGACCGTATTTACCACACAGGTCCTGTCGTCCATGACCAGGATTCCCCCGGAGCCAAGTACCAGGTCCCTGGATTTCATATTTTCAAATGAAACGGGAATGTTCATCATCTCCACAGGTACCATACATCCCAATGGTCCGCCTACATGCAGCGCTTTCAGCTCCCTTCCCTTGTTTACACCCCCAATGATGTCGTTCACTATGGTGTCAAAGGTGGTACCCATAGGAACCTCAACCAGTCCTGAGATCCTCACCCTGCCTGAAATACTGAAAATTTTTGTCCCCGTACAATCCTCCAGCCCTATGCCTCTAA
Organism: Bacteroidales bacterium; assembly: GCA_023138875.1. Taxonomy (GTDB): domain Bacteria; phylum Bacteroidota; class Bacteroidia; order Bacteroidales. Next base: position 58,109 of record JAGLOO010000028.1, on the reverse strand, counting down.
ACCACTCCGGCCCGTTCCGGATAATCCCCGGAAGATTGGATAGGGTCTCCACGTTATTCACCACCGTTGGACGCCCCAGGTACCCGGCAGTGGAAGGGTAAGGAGGTTTTGAGCATGGCATACCCCGCCGTCCCTCCAGGCTGGCGATAAGGGCTGTCTCCTCACCACAGACAAAGGCACCGGGTCCTTTCCGGAGAGAGATCTGCAGGTTGTATCCGCTGTCAAGGATGTTATCTCCAAGCAGACCCATTTCTCTTAACTGCCAAATGGCATTATCGATGCGCCTGATGGCATCCTTATATTCACTCCTGATGTATATATACGCCCGGTTGGAACCAATGGCATAAGCTGCAATAGATATCCCCTCCAGAAGCTGGAAGGGATTCCCCTCCATGAGGGTGCGGTCCATAAATGCCCCCGGATCACTCTCTTCGGCATTGCATATGAGGTATTTTTGATCGGAAGGTGTATCAAATGCCACTTTCCACTTCTTCCCGGCAGGAAATCCGCCCCCGGACCTTCCGCGCAATCCACTCCTGGTAACAAGATCGCACACTTCACTGAAGGTATAGCTTCGGATGATCTTTAAAAAAGCCTCATAACCACTCCGGGCCACATACTCCCCGAAAGAAAAAGGATCAATAATCCCGCACTCCTCCATAACAATGCGTTGCTGGAGGGCAAAGAAAGGGATCTCATCCAGGTAGGACACGTCGTTCCAGGGGACCTGTCCCTCCCGGCGCAACTGCCCTATCAACATTTGATCGGGGATCACCTGGTGGAACAGATCATCCAGCACAGAGGAGACCTTATCGGCTGTGACCCTGCTGAAAAAAACCCGGGTTCGTTCCGGCAACTGAACCGAAATCACAGGTTCTTCCGAACTGAGTCCGATGCTTCCCGATTCGCGGAGGTCAATTTCAATGGACCGGTCTGCCACATATTGTTCAATAGCTTCCCATGTTTCCTTTGCGCCAGCCACAGTTCCCGATGTTGAGCTGTTCACCATAACCAGGGGTCTGGTTAGTCGCTCCCTGTTCAAAAATGCCACCTTTTCACGCTCCAAAGCAGACAATTCCGATGGATCGGACTGGGCCAGTTTAAGTAAGAAGCTTTTATCCGGAAGCATCCTCTCGATATTGTTTAATAATCTCCCTTAACTCTTTCACCGTAATCCCCGAAAAATAGGTTCCGTTGACAGCCATCACCGGCGATTGTCCGCATGCACCGATGCAGGACTGCACTTCCAGGCTGAAGAGTCCGTCCCGGGTGGTCTCTCCGTCACCGATCTCCAGCAACTTAATAAGCTCACCAAACAGCTCACCGGAACCTCCCAAATGGCATGATGATCCGTTGCACAGTGCAATGTGGTAAACGCCCCTGGGGGAGAAGGAAAACTGGTTATAAAAGGTCGCCAGTCCGTATACCTTGCTGGTGGGAAGGGAAAGATGTGCTCCTATCCTGACAATGGCCTCCTCGGAGATATAGCCGAATTCATCCTGTACTGCCTGCAGAAGCGGAATCAGGGCATTCCTTTTTATCTGCGGAAATCTATCGAGGATCTCATCTATCCGGGCTGTTTCTGTCACCATTAAAACGAATCAGGATCAATCTTTATGCACTAAAATTTACACGAGTTCACAGATCGCACAAAGATATTGATTATGTTTGTTATCTGAAAAACACTAAATAATTTGAATAGAGTATAAATAGGATCACCCTGATCTGAATTTATTAACTTTGACTGTACATGGTGTTATGACTCTGGTAAGGAAAGAGATAACAATATGCATGGGAAGTTCCTGCTTCAGCCGCGGGAACAAAAAGACCCTGCAGCTGGTCCAGCAATACCTGAAGGACCATCAGCTGGAGCGCGAAGTGATCCTGAAAGGGAACCACTGTTTTAGCGACTGCAGTTCCGGGCCTGTTCTGAAGATTGGCGCAAAATTGTATGAGCACGTTACCCAGGACACTGTCCTGGAGATCATGCAGAAAGAATTTAGTGATTTGTAAAAAGATTTCTATGGAACCCCTGCTGAAGATCAACAACGAAACATGCAATGCATGTTATGCCTGCGTGAGGGCCTGTCCGGTTAAAGCGATCCGTGTCCAGACGGAAAAGGTAAAGCCGGAGATCATTCCCGATCGCTGCATCGGATGCGGGAGCTGTGCGGCTGCATGCGGTCCTGGCGCCATAGAGATAAGGAATACCAGGGATGACCTGATCCCGCTGCTGAAGCAGGAGAAGAAAGTAGCTGCCCTGGTGGATCCCTCCATTGCCGGTGAATTCCCCGATATTACCGATTACAGGAAATTCGTACAGATGTTGCGGACACTGGGATTTGACCGTGTCCATGAAGTGGCTTTCGGAGTGGACCTGGTGGCCCGTGCTTACAAAGACCTCTTTAAAAAAAGCAGGGGGAAATATTATATCATGTCCAACGATCCGGTTACCGTCTCTTTCATTGAGAAATACAAAACCGGACTCGTGCCCAACCTGGCACCCATACTGCCGCCTGTTGCAGCTGCAGCAAAAGTAATCCGCAGCATCACCGGCAATGATGTGATCCTGGTGTACATCAGTCCCCTTATCGCCAGCAAGGACGAGATTTTAAGATTTGAGGGTGACAGCCAAATCGATCTGGCCATCACGTTTGTGGAGCTCAGGGAGCTCTTCACCGGGGCCAACATTCATGAAACCGATCTGGAATTCAGTGATTTTAACGCTCCACTGGGTTATAAAGGGTCCTTCTTTCCTATAGCCAATGGGATCATCCAGGCCGCAGGCATCAATGAGGAGTTGCATGAAACCCCGGTGGTGACCATTGAAGGAGAAGGCATGATCGATGCCATTAAAGAATTCGAAGATAACATTGGTGCTATTAAAAGCCATTTCAATCTCTTCTACAAAGAGTTCCTCATGGGCAGAGGCACCAGCATGGGTGGCAAACGAATCCTTCGACGCAGTCAGCTCATTAAATATGTTAATAAACGATTAAAAATCCTGGACCTTGATGCGTGGAAGAAGTCCATGGACGATTTCAGCGACCTGGACCTTTCCAGGAAATTCAAGGCTGATGACCAGTCACTCCCGAAACCACCTGAGAATAAGCTGAACAAGATCCTGAAGGAACTGGACCAGCTGGAAGCAACCGATGTGGGATGCGGGGCCTGCGGGTATGCCAGCTGTACAGACTTTGCCACAGCCATCGCCCAGGGTCTGGCCATCCCCGAGATGTGCAATACATTTTCCTCAAAGAACAGGCAGGACCACATTCAATCACTCACCATCAGTAACGAAAAACTGGGCCAGGCCCAGGAGGCTCTCAGGAAGTCCGAAAGCATGGCACAGAAGGAGAAAGAGGCTGCCAGGGAAGCTTCCGAGATTGTCCGCCGTATGCTCCATAAGCTGCCCTCCATGGTGGTGATCTGCGACCAGCAACTGAAGATCATCCAGACCAACGACAGCTTTATCGAGATGCTTGGCGAAGATGCAAAGGAAATCAACGAGGTAGTTCCGGGACTGGCCGGGGCAGACCTGAAAACATTGCTTCCTTATAGCTTTTACAACCTCTTTACCTATGTGCTGGCCCATAATGAATCGATCACCAACAGGGATATATCCCACGAAGGAAAGATCCTGAATGTGAGCGTTTTTGTGATCGAAAAGAATAAGACTGTGGGTGCGGTGATCAGGGACATGTCCGCACCCGAGGTACAGAAGGAAGAGGTGGTGAAGCGGCTTACCGAGGTAATTGATAAGAACCTGAGCCTGGTTCAGCAGATCGGATTCATCATGGGGGAAGGGGCATCGGAAACAGAACGTATGCTTAACTCGATCATCGAATCCTATAAATTAAAAAAGGAACTGAAGGATAAATGAGCGGCAGGTTCTACATAGAAGTTGCCTGCGAACAGCGCAACTATGGCAGTGAAAGGATCTGCGGTGATGTTTTTATCAGTCGGAAGGTCAAAGAGGAGAGCCGGACCATCGTAGTCCTTTCAGACGGAATGGGGCACGGGGTAAAGGCCAATGTCCTGGCCACGCTTACCGCCACCCTTGCGGTAAATTTCACCATGGAACACAAAGCGGTGGAAAAGATTGCCGATATCATCATGAATACACTCCCGGTTTGCAGCGAACGCCACATGAGCTATTCCACCTTCACCATCGTGGATATAGAACACGACGGTCTCACTACCATCCTGGAGTATGACAATCCTCAGACGATTATCCTCAGGGACAATAAACCTTTCGATCCAGGTTGGCATTGCCTGATCCTCGACAGCGAAAAGAATGCAGGTAAGGAGATTCTGTCCTGTCAGTTCGAGCCCAGAAAAGAAGACCGGATTATCTTCGGCAGCGACGGCATCACCCAGTCGGGTCTTGGTTCTGACAAATATCCCCTGGGATGGGGAAGGGACAACATGCAGGATTACACCATGAAACTGGTTCAGAACAGTCCGAAGATCTCGGCATCCAAGCTGGCATCCAAAATGGTTAACATTGCCCACCGGAACGACAATTATAATTCCAGGGACGATACCAGTTGTGCCAGCATCTACTTTAGGAAGCCGCGAAAACTATTGATCCTGACCGGGCCACCCTATGAAGAAGAGAACGACCGGCAACTGGGTGATGCAGTCAGGTCCTTCAAGGGCAAGATAGTGGTCTGCGGTGCCACCACTGCGGACATCATTTCACGGGAACTGGAGGTGGAAATTGAAGATAGCCTTGCATTTGAAGATCCTGAATTGCCACCGGTGTCACACATGGAAGGGATCGACCTGGTTACCGAAGGGATCCTTACCATTACCAAGGTAACCCGCATCCTGAAAGACTATTCACCCTCTTATGCTCTTGGGAAGGGACCGGCAGACCGCATCGTGAAACTGGTTCGCCAGTGTGATGAAATTCACTTCATCATTGGTACCCGGATTAATATTGCCCACCAGGATCCCAACCTTCCAGTTGAACTGGAGATGCGCAGGACCGTGGTAAAGAGAATGGCCAGGCTGCTGGAAGAAAAATTCCTCAAGGAGGTTACCATCCGCTATATTTAGAACAAATCCCCCTTCTCAAACGTATTATTCTTGGCACGCTTATTGTCATAATGGTCAGACCTGTCCGATCCCCTGGGGACTGACAGAATGACGAAATATAAAAGGTGGAAGGTTTTGTAACATGGATGGTTTTTTGAATAGCTTAAACGACCTGATGATTCCAATGGAAGAAGAAACAGAATATATCCCTTTGCTTTCAGAAGAGGAAGAAGAGGACCTGAAGAAGATGAACATCCCCGATGTGCTGCCCATTCTCCCCCTGCGGAATACCGTATTGTTCCCGGGGGTGGTGATCCCCATTACCGTGGGAAGGGATAAATCCCTCAGGTTGGTCCAGGAGGTGTATAAGAAGAATAAGATCCTTGGAGCAATAGCCCAGAAGGACAGCTCTATTGAAGATCCTGAGTTTGAAGACCTTTTCCAGGTGGGTACGGTGGCCCAGATCCTGAAGATCCTGGAGATGCCGGACGGTACTACATCGGTGATCATTCAGGGAAGGAAACGGTTCATGATGGATGACCTGCTGACCGAAAAACCCTACCATATGGCCAAGATCACGCCACTGGAAGATGCAGAAGATGAGCCTGCCGCTGAGTCGAAGGCCGTGGCTGCAGCCCTGAAGGAGCTTGCCATCAAGATCATTAAACTATCATCCAATATTCCCACCGAGGCCACTTTTGCGATCAAAAACATTGAAAGCCCCTCGTTCCTGATCAACTTCCTGGCTTCTAACAGTGAACTTTCGTTGTTGGAGAAACAGGACCTGCTTGAGAATAACAGTGTCTCTAAGCGGGGATTTACACTCCTCGAACACCTCTCTAAAGAGTCTCAGATGCTGGAACTGAAATATGACATCCAGACCAAGGTAAAAAACGACCTTGACCAGCAGCAGAGGGAGTTCCTGCTCCAACAGCAAATGAAGACCATCCAGGACGAACTGGGAGGCTCACCACAGGACCAGGAGGTGCTTGAGTTCAGGGAAAAAGGCAAAAAGAAGAGATGGAGCAAGGAGGTAGAAGTCGCATTTGAAAAAGAGCTGGATAAACTACTAAGACTCAATCCCGCCACAGGTGAATATTCGGTCCAGGTGAACTACATACAGACCCTGATTGAGCTGCCCTGGAATGACTTCACGAAAGATAATTTTAATATGAAACGGGCAAGCCGTATCCTGGACAAGGATCACTTCGGGCTGGAGAAGGTGAAGGACAGGATACTGGAACACCTGGCGGTGTTAAAGTTGAAGGGTGACCTGAAATCACCTATTCTGTGCCTGGTTGGACCTCCCGGTGTAGGGAAGACCTCCCTGGGAAAATCCATTGCGGAAGCCCTGAATCGAAAATATGTCAGAATGTCACTGGGTGGACTACACGATGAGGCCGAAATCAGGGGACATCGCAAAACTTATATAGGAGCTATGCCGGGCAGGATCATCCAGAACCTGAAAAAGGTCAAATACTCCAACCCTGTATTTGTACTTGATGAGATCGATAAGGTTGGAAGGGATGCCCATGGCAATCCCGCATCTGCCCTGCTTGAAGTACTCGATCCGGAACAGAACAGCACTTTTCACGACAACTTTCTGGAGCTGGATTATGATCTTTCCAGGGTTATGTTCATTGCGACAGCCAACACCACTGCCGGGATCAATCCGGCATTGCTGGACCGGATGGAGGTGATCGACCTTTCGGGATACATTGTTGAAGAGAAGATCCAGATTGCCCGGAGGCACCTGATCCCTAAACAGCTCGAGAACCATGGAGTCAGCAAAAAACAGATGTCCCTGCCGGTGAAAACGCTGGAGTTCATCATCGAAAGTTATACCCGGGAATCAGGTGTAAGGCAACTTGACAAACGGATTGCCAAACTGGTACGGGTTGTTGCCAAACACATCGCTTTTGAGGATGCCTATGACAAGTTACTTACTAAGAGGACTGTCCTGGAGATCCTGGGACCAACCCGGTACATCAGGGACAAATATGATGGCAACAGGCATGCAGGTGTGGTGACCGGACTGGCGTGGACAGCCGCAGGAGGTGAAATCCTTTTCGTGGAAACCTCGTTGAGCCAGGGAGATGGCAAGCTGACACTCACCGGTAACCTGGGAGATGTCATGAAAGAGTCTGCTGTACTTGCACTGGAATACCTGAAATCTCATGCCTCAAAGCTTTCCCTGGAAACCGAGCTGTTCCGGAAATACAATGTACATGTACATGTTCCCGAAGGAGCGATCCCTAAGGACGGCCCTTCTGCAGGAGTGGCCATGATGACCTCCATTGCCTCAGCCTTCACCCAGAGAAAAATCAGGAATCAAATGGCAATGACCGGTGAAATCACACTCAGGGGTAAAATCCTCCCAGTGGGTGGTATCAAAGAAAAGATCCTGGCCGCTAAAAGAGCAGGAATCACTGACATAGCCATTTCGGTGGAAAACAGGAAAGACGTGGAAGAGATCAATGAAATCTACCGCGAAGGCCTGCGGTTTCAATATATAAATGAAATTTCAGAGCTTATGGATTTTGCATTGCTAAAGGAGAAGGTGGATAAACCTATGGTCATCGTCTAGCAAATCAACAACTTGGCAGTCTCAGTTCCATGTGGTCTTTTGATTCTTACAAAGTAGATACCGCATGGGAGTCCCTTCCCTTTCAGGTCGGATAAAGTGAATGAACCATCTTCCTGAGTACGGTATTTAGATACAGGCATACCTTCCAGATTATATACTTCAATCATGATTCAGCGTTTTTAGGTGATAAGTAGTTTTTCAAAGGACTTTCGTGGGAGCTAATTTATGGACGGATCCAACCAAAGTAAAGAGAATTCGTACTTATTGTGTGAAACATGGATCCTGGATTATGAACCCGGTGGTTTTACGGATAAATCGATTCGATCAGGAGAAGCTTGCCTCAAGTATTTTCATTTTTTGTGAAGGGATCTTGATGGAGCATGAGTCGCCGGAATACTCCAGAACACATTTGCAGGTCTTGCGGTCGACCCGGGACAGGAACTTCAGGTTTATCAGATAGGACCTGCTTGCCCGGAAAAAACTTCCAGCCTGTAACTGTTCCTCAATGGTGCCCAGGTTTTGGGTGGTGAGTTCCCGGCTCCCGTTTACCATCTGAATGTGTGTATAGTTGCCATCAGCCTTACAGTATACCACCTCCATCGGATTGATCAGGATGTAACCGGAGCGGGTATTCAATTTGACTTTACCAGGACTGGAATCCCTCAACACCTCAATCAGCTGAGTGAGATCTTGTTTTTGGTTTTTCTTTATCCTGGTTCTGAACCTGGCAATGGCACTAACCAGCTCCTCCCTGTGAATGGGTTTAAGAATATAATCAAATACAGAATTGCGGATGGCCTGGATGGCATAATTATCATATGCGGTCACAAAAATGATCCCCGGAGAGATGCCGGCTCTGTTGACCTGCTCAATAAATTGAAATCCGTCCTTATCGGGCATCTGTATGTCCAGGAACACCAGATCCGCACGCTCATTATGAAGCAATTCCAGCGCTTCATCTACATTTCCGGCCATGCCTGCGACCCTTACTCCTGCTTCCTGATGAAGCATGTATTTGAGTAATTCCCGGGCTTCCGGTTCGTCATCAACGATCAGGATGTTCAACAAATCAACCATGGAGCAATACAGCAAACTTTTTTCTTCGGGGGACAAGATATGAAATTCTTCGTAAGACAAAAAACGGTGACATTGCATGCTCTTCTCACAAATTTTTTGTAATCTTCACTGTTTTTATGCTGTAAAAGGCATGCCAGACTCCCATTTGCATAGGACCACTGCCAAGTTCGGAACCCTGCCGGTCTTCATGACCGCCATTTCAACCATCCTGGGTGCGATCCTGTTCCTCAGGTTCGGATATGCTGTTGGTCACCTGGGTTTTATAGGTGTGGTCGGCATTATCCTGCTGGGCCATATGGTGACGGTGCCAACTGCCATGGCTGTGGCGGAGATTGCCACCAACCAGAAAGTCCTGGGAGGCGGAGCATACTACATCATCAGCCGGTCTTTCGGCCTGAACATCGGATCAGCCATCGGTATTGCGCTTTATCTCAGCCAGGCCATCAGCGTGGCTTTCTATGTGATTGCCTTCTCTGAAGCATTTGATCCGCTTATTCGGTTTCTCCATTATGAGATCAATACACCACTCATCGATAAACGGTGGATCGGTCTGTTCAGCATGAGCCTGCTCTCAGTGATCATTCTTACCCGGGGGGCCAAGATGGGTATGAAAGCACTCTATTTTGTGGTTGCCATTCTGTTTACTTCACTGCTCTTTTTCTTCCTGGGTAAATCAATCGTACCCGATCAGCAGTTTGTTTTTAATGCCCAGATCCGGAATCCGGATGGATTTTTCTTCGTGTTTACTATCATTTTCCCGGCCTTCACAGGCCTGGTAGCGGGACTTGGATTATCGGGCGATCTACGTGATCCCAGCAAATCCATTCCCAGGGGAACACTCTGGGCCACCTTCGGGGGGTTTGTGGTGTATTTACTGGTGGCTTATAAATTGGCCGTGAGCGCTTCACCCGGTGGGCTGGCTTCAGACCAGTTGATCATGGAAAAAATCGCACTCTGGGGCCCCATCATCCCAATTGGATTGGCAGCAGCTTCCCTGTCATCTGCCCTGGGTTCCATCATGGTAGCCCCCAGAACCCTTCAGGCCATGGGATTCGACGACGTATTCCCGGGTTCAAGGTTGAATAAATGGTTGACAAGGGGCAAAGAAAAGGATAATGAACCCACCAATGCGGGACTGGTCAGCATCATCATTGGATTTGCATTTGTGGCTTTCGGTGATTTCAATTTCGTAGCACAGATCATTTCCATGTTCTTCATGGTTACCTATGGTGCTATCTGCCTGATCTCACTGTTGGAACATTTCGCAGCTGATCCGTCTTATCGTCCCACTTTCAAGTCCAGGTGGTACCTGTCTCTGGTGGGTGCTGTGACCTCCTTCTGGCTCATGTTTAAAATGAATGCACCCTATGCGCTGCTTTCACTGATCTTCATGGGGGGTATTTACATGATGGTTTCCGGATACAAAACAAAAGAGAAGGGACTCGTAAACCTGTTCAGGGGGGTGATTTTTCAACTGAGCCGGCAGCTTCAGATCCTTGCACAGCGGGCCGACAAGGAAGACCTTAATGAACACTGGCGACCATTCACCATCTGTGTGTCCCAGGACACCTTCATGCGCCGAAGTGCTTTTGACATACTCCGGTGGATCTCTCTGAAATATGGTTTTGGGACGTACATCCACTATATCAAGGGTTTCCTTACCGAAAAGACCAACCGGGAGTCAAGGGAGATCCTCAACAAGCTGATCCAACTGGCTGCAGGAAGTAAAAACCGGGTTTACCTGGACACCATCATCAGTCCATCATACACCTCGGCCATTGCACAGGTTATCCAGTTATCGGGCATTTCCGGGAAGGGTAACAACATGATCCTCTTTGAGTTCTCTCAGACCAATCCCGAGGCCCTGGAAGAGGCACTGAATACCCATGATATCCTCCATGCTACCGGTTTTGACCTCTGTATCCTGAATACCTCATACAAAGGCTTCGGGTATAAGAAACAGATCCACATCTGGATCACCTCTTCTGATTACGACAATGCCAACCTGATGATCCTCCTGGGCTACATCATCCTGGGACATCCCGAATGGAAAAAAGGCATCATAAAGATCTTTGCCATTTACCAGCCCGAAGAGGCCGACATGAAAAAAGAGAAGTTGAAGGAACTGATCAGGGAGGGGCGGCTCCCCATATCACTGGCCAACATCAGCCTGATCAGTGCGGATAAGGATAAACCCACCAGGGAGCTCATCGGGGAGACCTCCGCCGATGCCGATCTTACCATCATCGGATTCAGACATGAACAGTTGAAAACCGAAGGATACAGGCTCTACACCGGGTATGACCGGCTCGGGAATGTCCTGTTTGTGAGTGCCAACAAAAAGAAAGAAATAAAGTAAAACACTACCTTTGAAAAAAACGCTAATGCATAAAGTTGCTGTCTTCCCGGGATCATTTGATCCATTTACCGTTGGTCACGAATCCATTGTCCTTCGCTCCCTGGATCTTTTTGATGAGATTATAGTAGCCATCGGGATCCATTCTACCAAACAGTCGCTATTGAGAATTGAAGCCAGGGTAGAGATGGTGAACAAGATATTTGAATCTTATGATCAGGTAAGTGCCGATTCGTTCAAAGGACTCACAGTCGATTACTGTCGGAAAGTAAATGCCACCCACATGCTCAGGGGAATTCGCACATCCGCCGACTTTGAATATGAAAGGGCCATCGCCCAGATTAATAAAAGGATGTTGCCATTTGTGGAGTCGATCTTCCTGCTTACCTCCCCCGAACACACACCCATAAACTCGACCATCATCAGGGACATCATCAGGAACGGTGGTGATGCTGCCCAGTTCCTTCCCGAAGGAATTGATATCAAACATTACCTCTGATGCGTATATCTGTTGCGATAGTGTGCTTGTTGTTTGTGGGGGGATGGGGATTGCTGGAAGCTCAATCAGCAACCATTCGTGGTACAGATCCGGATTACAGTGGAGCATCCATCCATGTTTCAATCCCGGGGAATCCATTTATGACCGTCCTGAAATATTCGGAAACAATCACCTGCGGGGATAATGGCAACTTTGAGATCGCAGTGGATGTAGAGACGGGAACTATGGTGCAGCTGGAAACCGGGATTTACCAGGCAACATTGTATGTGGAACCGGATTGTAGTTATGAAGTAGTGCTGCCCGCTTACCGTAAAAAGGAATATGCCGACCGGATCTCTCCATTTTATCAACCACTCAGGGTACCACTGAGGGTTGTGAACAGAAGCGGGGATGTCAACCTGGATATCTACCGGTTTGATTCGCTTTTCTTCCGGGTCAATGAAGAGGTAATCCTGTCCAGAAGGCTGGGGAAGGAGACAGATATGGATTCCATGATCCACTGGCTTGAGTCTGCGTTTGAGGGCGATACCTCTCTGTTTTTTAATAAATACCAAAGGTATAAATATGGCGTTCTGAAGCTGAACCAGGGGAAGACCGGACTTGAAGCAATCAGCAAGAAATACCTGGGTCCGGTCGTCAGTGAATCCCATCCCGGATTTATGGAGCTGTTCAATGCCATGTTCAAGGACTTCCTGTTCTACTATTCAAGGACACCTGATGGAAACGGGCTCCGGAACCACATCAACCGCACTCATCATCTCGACAGCGTTAGAAATATCATTGGCCGGCATCCGTCGGTCTGGAACGATACCCTTGTGGATATGATACTTCTCCAGGAATTATCTGTTGCTTTTTACCGGGGAGACTTCCATAAAGAAGCCATCCTCATCCTGCTGGATTCCATGGTGATGGATCCGGTGAACCCGGCATTTGCTGTCTATGCGAAACAGATTAAAAAGAAATTGTCCAGCCTGGTCGTCGGCCATCCACCGCCCCGATTCACCCTCTCTGACCCGGACGGAAACCACTACACGCCGGATGATTTTGCAGGCAAATATATCTACCTCATTTTCTGTACACCGGACCATTACGGATGCATGATGGAATACCCCTTTCTTCAATCATACCATTTAAAGCACTCCGCATATCTGGAGGTGGTTACAGTGATGGTGACAGAAGAAAAGGACCTGGTGGGAGCATTCATGCGCCGAAATGGTTATGGATGGAAAGCCCTTTACTATGATGACCAGCCGGGCATCCTGGAGGATTACCTGGTGAAAGCATTCCCCATGGCCTACCTTATCGGTCCGGATGGAAACCTGGTCCTCTCCCCTTCTTCCCTCCCTACGGACGGATTCGAACAACAGCTCTTCCGGATCATGCGTTCCAGGGGGGAAATCTGATCAGAACAGTTTCCTGATGTACAATACATCCAGAATACTCGGGTAGGTATTCTTCCGGATAAAATCGGTCGAACCCGGTTTCACCCATCTTGATTTCGTTATACCCTCTTCGGCTTGCAATCTTGGCTCCTTATCGCCCGGGTAATGCATGTCGAACCACCTGGTTTTTTTAAGAATCCGCTCATCAGACAACTGGTAGGTATGATAGGTGGAGATGATGGGCTGACCCCGCTCCAGTCCCTGCAATCCGGTTTCTTCCTCCACTTCCCTGAGCGCAGCGGTTTCGAAATCCTCCCCTTTTTCCAGTTTGCCCTTGGGCAGGTCCCAGACCCCGTTGCGTTTGATGACAAGGAATTCACCCCGGCTGTTCATGACCACTCCGCCCCCTGCTTCAATGACGGTAAAACAGGATTTGAATTCCTCAATAAGCATGAGCATATCTTCGTGGAAAATGTAGAGGTTCCGGATCTGGTCCATGGAGTAAAATGCATTCACAAGTCCATGCAGTTCCTGGATATTATTGAACCTGTAGAAGAGACCTTTGTTTTTTCCAAAGGCCCTGGAAAAATCATCCCCAAAATATACAGTTCTGTCCTTGAAAAAAACTTTATACATTTGTCGAATGGCAGAAATAAAGAGAAAAGTAGCCGGCTCCCTGTTGCAAAGTAAAGCAATAATCCTCGAACCCACAAAACCGTTTACATGGGCATCGGGCTGGCTTTCACCCATCTATTGTGACAACCGTGTAACCCTCTCCTACCCGGGGATCAGGGATGATATCAAGGTGGCCTTTGAACAGACCATCAGGGATCATTTTGAGATGCCTGATCTCATTGCCGGAGTGGCCACTGGAGCCATTGCGCAGGGAGCACTGGTTGCAGATCTGATGGACCTTCCTTTTGTATATGTCAGGGCATCAGCCAAGGAGCACGGGCGAAAGAACCTGGTTGAAGGCCGGATCTTACCGGGACAGAAGGTGGTGGTGGTCGAGGACCTGGTAAGCACCGGTGGAAGCTCCCTAAAAGCGGCTGAAGCCATCAGAAAGGCCGGAGGCATTGTGACCGGAATGGTGGCCATTTTCTCTTACGGATTCCAGGTGGCAGCGGAAAAGTTTCACGAGGCCGGAGTTCAACTGGTCACCTTAACGGATTACAAAACACTGATCCAGATGGCACTTGAATCGGAGTATATCCGGCAGGACCAGGTGGAATTGCTTGAACAGTGGAGAAAGGATCCATCAGGGTGGAGCGGTGTTTAAGGTGGATTTCGCAACGAAATTGATGTGTTGATTAAATTTATTATGGATAACGAATATGAAAATTGAGAGTAAAATCGGGAAATCCACCAGCAGTGACCGGCAGATCTATGCCTTCATCTCGGATTTCAATAATTTCAAAGACCTCCTGCCGGGTGACCGGGTGACCGGGTGGGAATCGTCTGAAGACCGGTGCAGTTTTAATGTGGACCCGGTGGGTCGGACCGGCCTGCAAATCATTGAAAGGACACCTCATTCGATGGTCAAAATTGCCTCCATCCCGGAATTTTCAGCCTACCAGTTTTCCATATGGATTCAGTTGAAGCAGATGAATGAGCATGATACCAGAGTGAAGATCACCATCGAACCACATGTGAATAAAATGCTTCTGCCCATGATCAAAGCACCCCTTAAAAAGTTTGTGGACGGACTTATCAACAAAATCGAAACTTTCAATTTTTCCGCTTCCTAATCTTCTAACTACTAACCTTCTAACGTTAATTCTATCTCCTGGAATCCATAGGAAACAGTCTGATCCCCCTGTTCAACAAGTAACTCACCATAATCATTCACACCCCGGATAACTCCATTGAAAGTCTTTCCTTTTGCCCGGAAAGAAGCAGGTCGGTGTATCCGGAATAACCGCTCCAGGTACTCCTGCTCCAGCAGCTCCGAACGCCCTTCTTTCAGCTGGATATACCTGGCCATAAGGTGTTTCAATAAGTCTTCAGCCACCAGTAATGGTTCCCGGGTGAACCCTTTTTCCAATGCCAGTGATGTGGCATTGACAGGGAATTCGGGGAAGTCTGACTGGTTCAGGTTCATTCCGATCCCGATGATGGTATGAGAGATGTTTTTCCCGGTAATTCCATGCTCGATGAGGATCCCGGCAATCTTCTCCTGGCGGATCAGAATATCATTGGGCCATTTTATCCGGGGATCCAGTCCGAGGGGATCCATGGTATCGCAGATGGCCAGCGATGCCATCCTGGAAATATGAAATTGCCGTGAAGCTGACAAAAATGCAGGAAACAGAAGAGTGCTCATTAACAGGTTCTCACCCTTACGGCTTTGCCAACGATTGGCACCCTGGCCCCTTCCAGCCTCCTGATAGTCAGCAATAACCACTAGCCCCTCCCCAGCCTTCCCCTGCTTTATCAGCTCCGAAATGTATGAATTGGTCGATGTGACGCTGCCAAGTTTGATCCATCTTACCTCCATGGTACAGTTTTTGACAATTACTTTGAAGCAAACAACAATTGGACCGCATAAATGTTATCCAATCAGATGATTGTAGCGTGTTCAATTTACGAATTTGTAACGTCTAAAATCATTATCTTTGTCATTAAAAAGGCAGATGGAGGAAAGCGAATCAATGAATGTCGGTCAGAAGAGTCAGTTGATTATTGATGCGATCCAGGAGAAGAAGGGAAAACAGATAGTAACCATAGATCTTTCACAGGTTGAGAATTCCATCTGCGATAGTTTCATTATCTGTCACGGCGAGTCCGTTACACAGGTGGGTGCCATAACCGGATCCATTGAGAAAAAACTGAAGGAAAACGCCGGAATTCGTGCTCACCACACAGAAGGTCTCCAGAACAGCCAGTGGGTATTAATAGATTTCTTTGATGTCCTGGTCCATATATTCCTGGAGGAGTACCGGTCCTTCTTTAATCTGGAAGGGCTTTGGGCGGACGGCAAAGTAGTCAAGGTGAAAGAAGCATAGTAAAAAACATTGTATGGCAGATAAAAAAAATAACCCTGGAAATTTACCGGGAGGCAACCCGGGTAACAAACCCGGTAATAATCTCAAACCCGGGGGTAATCTCAAACCCAAATTCAATTCATACTGGATCATCGGGATCATCCTGCTGGTGATGATTGGCATCCAGTTGCTAAGTTCGGGTGGGGGACTTAAGGAGATCGATTCAAATCGTTTTTTCCAGATCCTGAAGAATGGCGACATCGAAAAGCTCGTCATCGTGAACAAGGAGAAGGTGGAGATATACATCAAACCTGACAAGCTTGCAGATCCCGTGTACGATGATATCAAATCACAGAAATCCAACACAGTACTGGGACAAACCGTACCGCAATACTATTATTCTATCATCAGCCAGGATGTGTTTGTCAAGGAGTTGAATGAGGTCATGAACAACTTACCCTCGGATAACCGACCTTCCTATACCACGGTCACCCGCAGGAACTACCTCGGTGAGATCATGCTCTGGGTCCTTCCCTTTCTTTTGATCCTGGGGATCTGGATCTATATGCTGCGACGCATGGGCGGTGGTGGCGGAGCCGGTGGCAGTAGTATTTTCAATGTGGGGAAATCAAAAGCCCAGATCTTCGACAAGGATACCAACGTCAAGGTCGACTTCAGTGATGTGGCCGGTCTGGAAGAAGCGAAAATTGAGATCAGGGAGATTGTTGATTTCCTGAAGAATCCGAAAAAATATACCGAACTGGGTGGAAAGATCCCCAAAGGAGCTTTACTGGTGGGACCTCCGGGCACAGGAAAGACCTTACTCGCCAAGGCAGTGGCCGGTGAGGCACATGTACCCTTCTTCTCCATGTCGGGATCCGATTTTGTGGAGATGTTCGTGGGTGTCGGCGCATCCAGGGTCAGGGACCTGTTCAAACAGGCCAAGGAGAAAGCCCCCTGCATTGTATTTATTGATGAGATTGATGCCGTGGGACGTGCCAGGGGAAGGAATCCCAATTTCGGTTCCAATGATGAACGCGAAAATACCCTGAATCAGTTGCTCACAGAAATGGATGGATTCAGCAGCAACAGCGGGGTGATCATCCTTGCCGCGACCAACAGGGCAGATGTACTGGATAAGGCATTGTTGCGTGCTGGCCGTTTTGACCGGCAGATCCATGTGGAATTACCCGATCTGAATGAGCGCAGGGCCATCTTCGAGGTCCATTTGAAACCCATCAAGATCGACAAATCGGTGGATGTAGAGTTCCTGGCCAAACAAACCCCGGGTTTCTCGGGAGCCGATATCGCCAATGTATGCAACGAGTCGGCCCTGATCGCCGCAAGGAAAAACAAGAAAATGGTGGACCGCCAGGATTTCCTGGATGCAGTAGACCGGATCATCGGGGGCCTGGAAAAAAAGAACAAGATCATCAAGCTGGAAGAGAAGCGGACCATTGCCTTTCATGAGGCTGGTCACGCTACCATAAGCTGGTTGCTGGAATATGCCAACCCGCTTGTGAAAGTGACCATCATCCCACGTGGACGGGCTCTGGGCGCTGCATGGTACCTGCCTGAAGAACGGCAGATCACCACTACAGAACAGATGCTGGATGAGATGTGTGCCACACTGGGAGGGCGTGCTTCCGAAGAGCTTACCTTTAACAAAATATCAACTGGTGCCCTGAACGACCTGGAACGTATAACTAAACAGGCATATGCCATGATCACTTTCTTCGGCATGAGCGAAAAGATCGGAAACCTCAGTTACTATGATTCCAGCGGACAACAGGATTTTGCATTCAACAAACCTTATAGTGAAAAGACTGCCGAAACCATAGATGAGGAGGTGAAAACCCTGATCGATGTACAGTACCAACGGGCTAAAACCATCCTGAAAAAGAAAAAGAAGGAATTGGAACAACTGGCTGACCTCCTGCTGGAGAAGGAGGTGATTTTCAGTGATGACCTGAAGCAGATCTTCGGGAAGAGGCCGTGGAGCACTAGCACTGAAGAGGAGTTGCCTAAACATCCGAAGCCCATAAAAAAAAGTACCCGGAGTAAAAAGGAGAAAGAGGAAAAGGATCCGGTTGCTGAGAAAAAATCAAGCAATAAGGTGGACCAGGATGAAAAGTCGGGATAATGGCTTCCGACCTGGTCCATATTTATTCCGCCGGCAGCCCCTATGTGGCAGAACTGGTCCGGCAGATGTTAACCGACCGTAACATCCAATCCTTCATCATTAATAAACAGGATTCAGCATATAAGTTTGGGGACATTGAGTTGTTTGTTCACCGGGATGAGGTGATCAGGGCCAAGATGCTGATCCGGGAATTTGAAGAAAATTGAAAGAACTGCTGCTCCGCACCCTCACAGGAATCTCACTCATCGTTCTGATCGCAGGTTCCATTCTCATCAGCCCCGTCTCCTTTCTCCTGGTGATCATGCTGGTATACGGACTGAGCCTGAGAGAATTATTCTCCGTATATAACCAGAGGAAATATATCGCCCACTGTCTTGTTGCAATTTCGGGTGGACTGCTGTTGCCGCTTACATACCTGGGGCTGCAGTTTCATATATCACTCCTCTGGTTCATCGTGCCGGCGCTTCTCTGGAGCATCGGATATCTCTGGTCAGACTCCCGTTATATCGGTTCACTGGCCCTGTTCTGGCTTGCCATACCCCTCACCTCCTTTTATGCCCTGGGCTGGTTCAGTGAAACCAATTCATACCATCCTGTTCTTCCCTTGTCGGTCATTGCGCTGGTATGGATCAACGATATTTTTGCCTACGTTGTGGGCAGCCTCATGGGTAAACACAAAATAGCACCCCGGCTGTCACCCGGAAAGACCTGGGAAGGTTTTTTTGGAGGGGTAGTTTTTACACTGCTTGGAGGTTGGCTTACTTTCAGACTGACAGGTGAATTTGCGGGTGGAACATGGATTGTTCTGTCAATGATCATCAGTCTATTCGGATTAATAGGCGATCTGTTTGAATCAAGTCTGAAAAGGAGAATAAATATAAAAAACACCGGAAACCTCCTGCCCGGTCACGGCGGGATCCTGGACCGGTTCGATTCCCTGTTGTTTGTGGCACCCCTGGTTCTGTTATTAATAGTCTTTATGCATCTGTACCAATGATCAGGATACACAGAGAAGGCCGTGTCATTGTTGCCATCACCGTGCTGGTGCTGCTGGTGCTGGTAGTATTGTCAGTTTGGTTCCTTCCCTTCCAGGTCAACTACCTCACCTCAGTTACGTCGCTCCTGATCCTGGTCCTGGTCCTTCGCTTTTTCCGTGTTCCGAGCAGGCGACCCTTCCTGGATGAGAAAACCATCGTCACCCCGGCCGATGGAAAAGTGGTAGCCATCGAACGTGTGCACGAGGATGAGTACCTGAATGCCCGCTGCATGCAGGTCTCCATATTCATGAGCATACACAATGTACACATCAACTATTTCCCAATAAATGGTAAGATTGATTTTCTTAAATACCATCCCGGTCAATACCTGGTGGCCCGGCATCCCAAATCATCCTCCCTCAATGAAAGGTATTCCGTTGGGATCAGAACCCCGTATGGTCCCCTGTTTGTGAGACAGGTGGCAGGCTATGTGGCCCGAAGGATCCGATGCTACGCCATCGACCAGGGACAGTCCATACAGGGTAAAGAGATGGGCTTTATTAAATTCGGATCCAGGCTGGATCTATTTATTCCCCTTGATGCTGAGATCAAAGTGGAACTGAATCAGAAGGTTATCGGCAGTGTAACTCCGGTGGCCCGGTTCAAATAAAAAATTTGTACTTTGCCTATATTTGAGCCTAAAAAGAAACAGACTGAACAATGAATCAAAATAATCTACTGAAGGTTTCTGAAGATGTGAGCTGGATCGGGGTACTGGACCGCGACTTGGTCGCTTTCGACATTGTCATGGAAACCAAATACGGAACCACCTATAACTCCTATTTTATCAACGCCGGGAAGAAAGCTGTCATCGACACCGTGAAAGAGGTTTTCTGGCCCGAATATAAGGAAAAGCTCCTCGCCCTTACAGATCCCGCTGAGATTGAATACATCATTTGCAACCATACCGAACCCGATCATTCCGGATCACTCAGGCACCTGCTTGAGCTGGCTCCCAATGCTACCGTTGTTGGTAGCGGACAGGCACTAACATACCTGGGGGAGATGATGGACCGTCCCTTTCAGTCAAAAAAGGTAAAGGATGGAGATGTGATCGACCTGGGCGATAAAAAACTGAGGGTCATCGGTGCACCCAACCTGCACTGGCCCGACTCCATTTATACATACCTTGAGGAAGAGGCCCTGCTATTTACCTGCGATTCCTTTGGGGCTCATTATGCAGATGAGAAAATGATGGATGACCTGGTGGGAGACTACACAGAAGCCTTTGATTACTATTTCGATGTTATCCTGAAGCCCTTTAGCAAATTCATCCTGAAGGCCATTGAAAAGATCAAATCCCTGCCCATTGATATGATATGTCCCGGACATGGCCCCATCCTGCGGTCCAGCTGGAAGGAGAAAATGGAACGATCAGGCAAAATAGCAGCGCAATACATAGAAGATACCCGGAAGGACAACAGGGTACTGGTAGCCTACATCTCTGCCTACGGCTATACAAAGGAGATGGCGGTACAGGTGGCTGAAGGCTTGAAAAAGTCAGGGAACATCCATGTTGACCTGGTGGATATTGAAACCATGTTGCTCGGTGACCTGGAAGAGCATGTGGTCAGGGCCGACGGCATCATCATTGGATCGCCAACCATCAATCAGAACACACTGCTCCCGGTTTACAAACTATTTTCGGTGATCAATCCCATCCGCGACAAGGGAAAACCTGCGGCTGCTTTCGGTTCCTTTGGCTGGAGTGGGGAAGCCGTCAAACTCATCGAGGACCACCTTAAAAACCTGAAACTGAAAGTGGTCACTGAGGGTCTGACTGCCAGGTTTTACCCTGACAGGGAAGAATCGGACAGGCTGGTAAGACTGGGTGAGGACTTTGGCCTTGCACTTCAGGCCGATTCCTGATCAACGGGTACGGACCAGCTTATTGCGTCCCCTCAGTACACCGGACTCAAACCAGTAAATCATATACATCCCCTGTGACAGGTTGGAAACATCCAGCTGATGAATGCTGTATCCCGGCTGAACGTCCATGGTCAATACGACCTTTCCTGACAGATCCATGATCATCAGCTGGCCTTCATTCTCATTTTGACTGCCAAAATTGACATACAAATGATCCACTGCCGGGTTGGGATAAATAACCAGGGAACCAGGTTCTTTACGCCTGTCCGGGATACCAACCTGTGGTGTGAGGTAATTTGAGGCCACCTGGAGAATCGGTCCGTTGTCCCTGACCTTCACAAAGGCAACCACCGCCAGGTCTTCTATATCCTCAACATATGCTGCATAATCCCAGGTATAGGTCCTGGAATCTGTTTTACCATTGTACCACTCATTGCCCAGCAGTTTTCCGGCCGGGGTCGGCAACATATCCAGGACCACATTTCTGAACATGGTATCCTGGTTCAGCCCGGTATAGGCAGTTACCGAAGATTCGATCACAGCCACATAGAGATCCAGATAGGAGGCAAAGGTATCCACCATGCAGGTTACCCTGGCAGTGGTTTCCAGGCTGCTTTCCCGCCAATCCACGGTAAGCACAACCTCGAAAAGCGGAATCTCAAGGGAGGCTTTCTTCAATGTCTCTTCATCGGGCTCATTGGAAGGATCTGAAAAGTCGTACCGGTGATCGGGCTGTGTGCCCCCGTTCAATACCGCATAAGGCACTCCCGGCACACCATTTTGAAATGATCGTGTGGAAGCCGGATAGGGATTGTTCGCATTCATGGGATCATATCCCGGATAATCCATATGATATTGCAGATCGATCACCTTGCCGGATTGATCCATGGCAAAAGTGTCAACCACACCATCCGCCTCCCTGGATGCTGCATCAGCAGAATTTGTAAAATGCTCCAGGACGGATCGCCTGATGCGTTCGCCAATGAAAACATTGTCAAAAGCAAATCCCTGATTTCCAATCTCCTGTGTGCCACCAGTGGCTATGGTGACCCGAAATTTCACGTGATGATTCCCTGCAAGCATATGCAGGTCGTGTCCGGCATTCACCCAATCGGTATCGGGATTAAAAGGGTCCAGTCCCCAGCCAAAACTACTTCCCCCCGGTTCATTGGAGATCCCTGTCTCATTATACCAGTTAATGCCCTCTCCCACATTTCCGACTATTTTCCATTCTTCACTGACAAACTCCTGGTATTGCAGTACAGCACCATCCTCACCCGGGACAAAACTTTTCATCACATCCAGCTGGATGAGTGGTTTTTTTACTTCACTGAAGTCAAAACAGGGACTTTCAACCCACGATTGTTCCAGGTAACCGAAAGTGGCCGGCAGGTCGGTATACCAGGCCATGTCGCCAGGGACCTGCACAAAACCAGTAAAATCAGGCACATCCAGGGTCCAGCTTTCGTTCTGATCCTCTGAACCTGAAAGCCAGTTGGTATTATCCCCGTTAAAATTTTCGTTATACCCTGCGGCTGTGACCATGATAGTAGGCTTCAGGACAATCTCTTTGGTTACTTCACCCTGGCAACCAACTTCGTTCCGGATGTGAAGTTCGATGAGGTAGTTATCCAACGACGTAAACGGGAATTCAACCGTATCGGTGGTAGAACTGGTCCCGATCACTCCCAGCACTCCCCCTCTATCTGTTTTAAAGGTCCATACAAACGTATCGATGGCAGAGAAGGTGGAGGTGGACCTGTCTACAACTGCGGTCTTTGTCCCCCTGACAAAACAATCAGTGAGCCAGGTGAAATCGGCCACCGGCTGGTCTGTTAGAACAGTATCCTCAGTATGACGAACTACACATCCTTCAGTAGTGGTGGCGGTCAGGCTGATCTGGCGCGATCCGGGTTCCCCGTAAAAGTGCTCCGGATGTTCAAGATCGCTGTAATTATTGTCACCACTCTCAGGATCACCGAAATCCCAGCTCCAGCTTTCCACTGAATACTTTCCACTGGTCATGTTGTTGAAGGTTACTGTACCTCCATCCGCAGGCAGACAAACAGGAGTGAGTGAAAATTTCACGTCCGGAACAAATTTATTTATCACCACCTGGGTCGTCGTGGCTAAGCATCCATTGGAGGAGGTATAAACCATTGTAATCTCATTCTTTCCAACCGGTGCATCCGGATCTCCCGGATCATAAAAAAAACCATCTGCCTGGTTCCCCGATACACCCGGACCACTGAATGTATAAATGGCTCCGGGATCATTTTCACTAAGCTCGGGTACCAGGGGATAGGGATCATCATTTTTGCAAACAGCATCCGGAAGATCTAATATTTTAATGGTTCCAAGGTCATTCACCACGAAACGGTAAGAGGAGGTCACTGTCAGTTCCTGAAATCCATAAGTGTAAATAATATCATACGCTCCCGAAAGACCGTCAGGATCAAAATCAGCCATGTCATCCAAGAGATCTTCATCCTTAATATGACCTGGAATGGCCACTGTGGAATTTGCCTCCCTGAGTTCAAATAATCCTGGAATGTTATCCTGGTTTGAACCCTTGATGATATAGGTTACTGCGTCATCACATATTGTGTTTATGGTATCATTTCCGGAGAGAAGGTATACGTCACCGGCTCCGTAGAGCACATGGATATCAATTTCATCCGTGCTCACACAGCCATACTGATTGGTATAGGTACAGGTAATATTGTGGGGAGAACCCACCGGTGTTGCGATACCGGGGTAAAACATACTCCCGGACACTCCATTCCCGAAAAACGCTCCTCCGGAAGGAATTGCCGTAAGAAGAACTCCAGGCTCACTGTACAGGTATGCAGTCCTGTCCATCTGGATGGAAACAGGTGTGGAAAGATGTACAGTCACTACAACCTCTCCTTCGCAGTCGCCTTTTATTCCCTTTCTGTCCTCCACTGAAGCAATATAATACGTGTTGTCCTCTTCGGGCTTTAGCCACAAGGTGTACGGATTTGTTATATTTTCCAGGACCACATATTCTCCATCTTTATCATTGATCACCACATCCCAGGGAGCTGTTCCACCGGAAAAAAAGATGATAGCCTCCACCGAATTCCCGAGACAAATATCTGTTTCGTCACTAACAATGCGCGCATAATAAGGGGCCTGTACATCTTTGAACGAATCGGTTCGTTGTCCGAATGCGGGACTCTGCAGATAGAAAACAATAATAATAAGGCAAGGATACAATATGTTTCTCATAATGATCGTATTACTTTGCAAAACAGCATTTAGAGATTACCGGAATCATCGGTTTTGATCAATGAAATCATGCTGTTTCTTTCAAAATCGCTGGTGCCTAAAAGGATGATCCCTCCATTTTCAGGGAGATCAATGTCGGCACCGGACTGGTCCCCGGTGGAACCGTACAGCACCCGCTCGGCCACTGAGTATTCGGACGAAAGAAACTGAAGAAAAATCTCCTGATCCTCATCAGATTGTCTGGTGCCAACGATGGCATAACTACCTGCTGTTGTTTTCACAAACCGTTTTGCTATTAAGTCTGTACCTTGCTCCGAAATGGTTGCAAGCAATAAGGATTTTGTGACCAACAGGCCATCTGTTTCTATCAAATGAATAACCATCTCGCTTCTCCCTGAAATATTGATCCGGTTCCCCAGGACCAGGTAACGGTCGGGTCCATCCTCAATGATGCACCGGCCAAACTCATCAATATCTCCTTTGAGGTATTCAGCATTGGGATTCAATTCATCATCAAAATTCAGGATCAGGATATCAGTACCGGCATCACTGATCTTATCGTACGTACAAACGCATAAATAGCCATCACCCGTATTCAGGATGAAATTGGCGGCAGCATTGTCGGCGAAAGGATTGTTGTAATTAAAACTAAGCCGGATGGAATCTCCATCCTGGTCCACACCCATGATCAGGATATCAGACTTACCATCCTTCACCTGGTAACCTGCCAACATAAAACCTGAGGAGACCCTTTCCGCTGCATGGAGGACCACCTCATCCTCTGATGAACCATAACTCCTTTGCCATATCTCCTGTCCGGAACTGGATGTTCGCACAAGGAACATATCCTTCTGCACCTTCGTTGCTCCATCCACCGGCCGCTCAACATAGCCGCATAGCAGGTATCCACCCTGTCCTCCCCGCTTTACTACAAGGGTATTGGCCCCTGAATTCAATCCTGCTTCTGAATAATATTGCGGAAACCCTGTTTTAACATTTCCAAATTTATCGGTAACGATCAACACCATTCGTTTACCCTGGTCAGGCAGGGAATCAATCCCACAGATGGCATACCCCCCATCCTCAAGTACCTCCACATCCCTGGCCTCATCCATCAGGTAATTGCCAAAAAATTTAATAAACTTCTCAGATTGTTCAGGAGACATCTCCCGTTCACACGAAAACAGCAATCCAAGCAATCCGGCTATAATGAATATTCTGTATGTCATGTTCTAATACTTCTATGGGTTTTAAAGATTCCATGCGATCCCTGCGGACAAACTTAGTTGATGAATCCTGAAATCACTGTCCACGTGATAAATCAGCCAGGTTATATCATCGTTATCGTAACGATTCTCTCCCCTGTTAACCAGGAACAGGCCTGATGTGAACCTGGTTTCCACGAAAATAAATGCACTCTCTAAAGGAATTCTAATTCCCAATCCTGCCATTCCATGCAAATTCATCCGGGCCCTTGAGTCTGTGATCTTCATTTTCTCCACAACAACATCCCTCAGGTATATGGTGCCTGTCTCTGTGTAACTTCTTGTGGCAGAGGCAGAAGCGGAAAGCAAATAGTCCGCAACGATACCAAAACGCAGGTAAACACTGGTCCGGCTATCCGGATTCAGATTCAATATCATGGAAACAGGCAACCAGATCCGATTTTCAAATTCATCATAATCGTAACTGGTAAATGAAAATGGTGAAGCCACATAATTAAACCTGGTCCTGTTATACATGAACTCAACACTGGTCTCCGCAATCCTCCCCAGGGAAAGGTTCATGGAGCCCCCCAGCAGGAATCCTGGTGCGGCCATTCCAAAGCTGCCCTTGTCCTGCAGAGGATTACCCGTGCTGTAACGTTCAATGACCTGTGGAAAAGATCCATTTAAACCCAGCAAGAATCCAAAGGAGCCTGATGATTCTCCACGATCGGGCCGTTGCTTTCTTTGCTGCACTCTCCTCTCTTCTTCTCGCTCTTTTTCCGCTAATAGTTCCCGTTCCCTGATCCTGTTCTGTTCTGCTATGGCAGTCTGTTGCTCAGCCCTACTCTGCTGGTGGGTTTTAAGAAGAAGAGTGAATTCAGCAGGATCGGCTGGAACTGACTGGTATTCGGGAAATTCGTCAAGATAATCACTCATAAGGCTATCGGCCTGTTCAGGCAGATAATCGAAAAGATAGGCATTGATCATCAGCTTGTATGCTTCCTGCAAGAGGACTCCCGACAGTCCTGATTCAAGGCAGGGCAACAATAGTTCTGGCACCAGTTCTACCATCCCGGCTGCATATGCTTCCTTTGCGTCTTCAAGAAGCTGGGGGCACCCAACCATATCCTGGGCCTGGATCGATTGATACCATACAACCAGAGGAATAAGAAGAATCCATTTACGCATATCAGATTGTTTTAATTAATTCACCCCGGTGCAGGTTTCTTCATAGGGAATATCACTTCCAAAATACTGATCCCATTCCGCCTGGGTCAGGTTCCTTCCAACCAACGCACAAAAATCGGTCACCATCTGTGCTGATTCTGAAGGCCTTCCAATCAGACGCGGATAATCTACACTGCCACTGTAAAAGTAACCACTGCTTCTGCTGAAACAGACCGAAAGGACAAATCCATTGTTCTCGGTGAAGACTATGGGCGGGTTGTTCCAGTCAGAAGTATTCCACATGTAGACGTTACCATCGTGGGAAGCAGCCACCAGGAATCTCCCATCGGGACTGTAGGCCAGATCAGTCACCCGGGCATCGGGTCCTCTTAAGGTGGCAATGCGGCGGCGACCTTCACCGGCCAGCACCCAAAGTGATCCATCCAGGAGTCCAACCACCAGGTTCTGTCCACCCGGACTATAGACCGCAGCCCTCACATGATTGCGTCCGAAGTCAGTCAATTGCTTCATGCCATCCGGATTATTCACATTCAATTCGAATAGCTTTCCATCCCTTGTACCAATAACTGCTTTCCGACCATCGGAGGAGGTAGCCAGTGCCGAAGGCCTTGCCCCGGTGGACACAAGTTCTGAACTTTCAAAGCTGTCATATTCCCATTTCAAAATGCGGTTGTCGGTCCCTGCAGAAATTAAGCTTCCTGAATTCCCCAGGTTTTGCAGGAACAGTACGATTTTACCCTGCTCAGTGTTCTGATGAATAATACTACCCTTGTTTTCAAGCTCCAGAAAAAGTAAACCACCTCCATTGGTACCCACTGCAGCTATCCTCTCATTGGCACTGAGGGCAAGGCATTCGTTGTTAAATCCTGTATTGGACAGACTTATCTGGGAAGCCCTGTTTGCATAATTCCCGGGCAGTATCATGACCGATCCGTCACTGCTTGCGGTCAGGATGCTGCCTGTTCTGTCGAGCCATTCAATGGCCTTGATGGAATTCCTCAGGTTGGGATAGATGTTATAGGCAGGGGATATGAGTTTTTTCAAAGCTGCATAAAGTCCGTTGTATATGTCCACATCATAGTATCTGCCATTATACCTGGAGTTAATCTGGTAAGCCTGGAAAGCCAACAGACCCTGCAGGTCAGTATTCCTTGAGATCTCCGTACTCTTTACAGCCACATCCTTAGCGATGGACAACACCCTTCTCTGGATCTCCAGGTCCGCAGCTTCTGTGGTACTGGCCGGAGTATTTTCAGCACCTGACTGCCGGGAACCGGTTGCTGCCTGCTGCCGGGATGATGAGGTTCGCTCTTCCCGTGAAGATGTGGCAGAAGTTCTTGAGGTCGACCTCAGGGATTCGTCGGTATTCCGCCGCTGTCTGTTATCATCTATACGAACAGGGGGCATTTCTTCAACGTCAACAGGACCAGGATCCGGAACTGTCTCCGTGGTCAGATCCTGAGTTACGCGCTCTTCAGTTGCAGGAGTTGTTTGCTGACTCCCGGCTCCGGAAATGTACTCCTGGTCTGACAATTGTACAGGCTGCTCGGTGGTGCCCAGCCTGTTCCTTGTACCAATGAAGATAACTGCAAGAACAACCACCAGTACACCCATGAAAATCGCGATGGAGCGGTTCATGATCAGCCTCCTTCGCTGAAGAATGACTTTACGCTCTTCCTCCCATTGGTATTCCTCCTGGCTGGTACTCAAAAAGACCATTGCCCTTTCAAAAGCCGGATTGTATTGAACTCCCCAGGCAGGCGTAGGTTTCTGTATATCTCTCCACTTCTGGGCCAGTTGAAGTTCCGGTGGTTTCCACAACTCAGTTCTGCCCTGCTGATAGAGTGCAGAGGCTTCGGAGAGCCTGAGGTACATTTTAAGGGATTCAGCCTCTTCGTCCACCCATGTTTGCAGTCTGTCCCAGTTATTGATCAGGGATTCATGTGAAAGTTCAATATAACTATCCGATGAAAGTGTTACCGCTGTATGAGGTGAGAGGAATGAACGGCCCGGTTTCCTGAACACTTCCACCACATCTGCCATCTCATCCAGGTTGCACTGTGCAATTCTGGCGATATTTCCCAGGGAGGCCTGACGGCGGAAACCAATGTGTTTTTCGCTTCTGGAAGTGATGGATTTGAACAACCGCTCACAGATTACTTTCTGATTGTCATTCAATTCTTCATAAGCCTCATCCAGGTGATCACTAAGAGCAGTTTTAATGGTCCCGATGGTCTGGTAATCACTGATGGAAATGGGTTGATTTACATCCCCCTGGAATGTCCAGTAATCCCATGTGCGCATGAGGGCATGTTGCAGGAGTGGAAGCTGGGTCTCCGCCTCCTCCAGATCATCAAGCAAATGCTCAGCAAATCCGGGTTCAACCGAAGCCCCTGACTGTTGGATGGGCCCCATAATGGCTTTTGATAATGCTTCCCCGGTCATTTGTGGAAGCAGGTATTTGCTTCTGTTCATCTGCTCGGTAAGTGCACGGTAAGCTGAACAGGAGTCGATGAAATCCATACGGATGGAAATCATGACAAAAATCCCGGGGTGTTCATTCCTGGCTGCATTTACCAGGAGATCCACAAACCGCGAAGTGTCTGGATTCTTACCGCTCTTCCTAATGGTTGGTCCGCTCCGAAACAGCTCTTCGAACTGGTCCACCACAAGGTAGTAATTGTGACTACCCAATCCTTTTTCATTGATCAGGTCACCCAGGCTCTGGGTACCGGAGAGGAATGACTGCACATCCGGCTCCTTCATTTTTTTTGGAAATACCTGCTGGAATCCACGGATCAGGCTTTCCACCGGCTTAAGTCCCGGTCGAATGGTAACAGGAACCCATTCCTGTTTTTCATCAGTGAGCAATGCAGGTATGATCCCTGACTGAATGAGGGATGTTTTCCCGCTCCCAGAAGCTCCCACAAGGGCCACAAACCTGTTTGCCAGAAGCAAGTTCAACACTTCTCCAACAGCTACCTCCCGGCCAAAGAAAAACTTATCCTCGGCACTGGTAAATGGTCTGATACCCGGAAATGGATTTCTCTGAAGTACCCCGGTATCTATCATTGAGGGTTCACCCATAATTCAATTCATTATCTTTAACACTACATTCTTAAACCACTTTTCTGGTGGTCTTGTTTAAGAATGCACAAAAAACGTGCAATAAACTCCTGTCATCAAACAATAGTTCAATGAATTCTTCCCTCTCCATCAAATACGCCTCACACGTTCCAATTGTCCCAAGATAACGAATTTGCTCCAGAATTTCAGGCTGGTGTACCGCAATTATCGCAATCCCTGATGAGAGAGGACTAAAATCCTCCGCTGAAGCTGATCTGGCTAAAACCACATAATCTCCCTCGACAAGTAAATCTTCGGAGTATGGATGCAGTCCTGAAACCAGCTTAAACAGGGCGCTTATTCCAACGTTCATAAATAACTTCCAGGCGGTCAGCCTCCTGGTGGTATCCATATACCACCTGGCTGCATCCTCATGGCTTGGGAAACTGTTGTCTGGAAAATCCAACCTTTCCGTAACCATATTGTACCGCTCTGGATCATTTTTACGTAACAATTGCGCTGCGGTTTCACGAATTTTGGGATTTGGATGAAATCCCTGTGCAATAATTTGCTGTTCATCAAAAAAACGGTCCATATTGCCCATTCTCTCAAGTACACAGATTCTGATAAAATCACCCATTTGCATGCCATCCCGGTTCAGAATCCTTTTAAGTAATGTTTCAACAGGGAATATGTCTACCGGGAACAGCACATGGAGCTTGTAAATTTTTTCCCGCACTGAAACATCATGGAAATAGGATATGAGAACTGTCTTTAAAGGTTCTTTCAACAGGAGGTCCAGCAATTCAATGGCCATTCCCCGATCATCTGAATTCTTATCCAGCAGATTCAGTTTGATGCGATGGATGGATCGCCGATCATAGATCATGGCCATTAACATCAGGATCACTTCATTAACATCCCATATTTCATGATCGATGGCCATTGCCAGGCTCCCTCCCGGATCGTCGGTCCTAACGGAGATCTTGGCGGCCAGGTTCCATGTTCCGGTATGTACCATCCTGATAATGGCATTCGAAATGGTGGCCAACTGTATTTCGGATGCCTGGAATTGGTTGTCATATAATCCCCTGACTACCATATAAAAGACCTCTCTGTGATGGTAATCCAGTTTGTTAAGGAGCAGTTGAACGGACTGCGCTCCTCCAATGGCAGATATGATCGATATGATGCGCCTTTGCAGCTTGATGTCTGCTCCTGGCTTATGAAATGCTGTTTCCAGATCTTCGAATACCTTCTCCCCCTGTTTAACCAGAGCGGACCAGGCTGCAGCATACAATTCAGGATGATCAAGGAGCGCGATGAGCTGGGTTCCGTTTCCGCTGGCATCGATCAATCCGGCTGTAGAGATAGCCACACTTTTTATATTGGGATTCCTGTCCCTCAACAATGAAATCACTTCAGGAAAATAGGTCCGGTCCTGTTCCTCGGCCACATGGTACAATGCTGCATAGATTTCATTCTCTACTCCCGATTGAAAAGCATCCCCGATGGCCTTGTCCTGTTCAGGACTTTCATCTGTGAACCTGTCGAGCCGCTCCCTGATGAAGGCTTCCTGCAACCCAAGCCTGGTCTTTAATTTTCGCTGACCCAGCTTCCTGATTCTTTCTTTGATTTCAGGTTCCGTTTCATTGACCAGTAACTGGCTGATTGTCAATTCGGGCAAGCCCGGCGATGACTTGAGGAGATGGTCCCAGATCAGGCCGCGAACCCCCAAATGAGAATGTCCCAGCAGGAAAAGCAGGTTTTCCCTGGAAGTATAGTGGAAATAGTATGGATTGAATTCCAGCAGCTCCATGGGAAACGCAGTCTGCTCCAGGTCTAGCTTTATCAAATCCTGCAGACTCAGATCCACATGATCCCTGATCCGGTTCGACTCAAGTGTAACCTTCAGCATCCTGCGATAGCTCCTGTAGAGTGCTAGGCCCACAAAAAACCAAACCACCATAAAAATAAACAGTACATAGGTAACATGGATGATCTCCACAAAACTGATCAGCACAAAACAGGCCAGGAACAAACCAACAGAAAAAACCCCGGTCTGACTCAGTAAACCTTCGATACCCGATTGCACGTTGTGCCGCTCCCTGGGATCCAGCGACTGGTATATCAGGTTCAGGGACGGATCTTCCATGGACTCCTTGAGGGACCGGTTGACAAATTTTGAAAATATGATCACCAGGAAGAAATAGGTAAAGACATGTGCTTCACCGCTGAACCCATAGCTTTCCCCAACAATGGCCGAAGCGATGGTCAGTATCAGCAGCAGTACCGGTGAAAGGAGCAGTGTCGTCCTGATCCCGAACCGTCTCTTGATCACACCAAACAGAAACCTTTTTATCGTCCATGCAAGGACCATCATGACCCCTGAGAAATATCCGAGAAAAGAGATCAGTTCAATCCCACCGGCATACCGGCTCCCGGTCACCCAGAGGAAAGAATAATTGAGCACTACGGTAACTGCTACCCCAAAAATCACAAATGCGGCCATTAGCGCAGTATACCTGTGAGAAAAAAGATTCAACGGACCGGTACTTTTGACCCTTTCCCCTAATTGGGGCTGACTTCTTCCGAGCCCAGTCAACACATACAACTGTGCAGCCGTCGCTATAATAAGGCTGCCCATCCCAATGTATAGTACATTCTGGATCTTCAAACCTATCCGGATCAGCAACGGAGTTGCCAGAAAGGCCAGGACCATCCCTGCTACCAGGGCAACTTCGATAAGTCCGGACAATTGCTTTCCTTTGCTGGGCGACAGAAAACCCCTTACTGTGATCCAGAAACCAAGCAGTGTAATCAGGACCAGCGGCCCCATTAAGACGAAAACAACAAAGTTAAAATGATCTTCCTGAAGAATGCGGAATCCCACCAACAGCGCGGCAGTTATTCCCATCACCGCTACCAGGTTCAAAATACCGAACGACCGTACACCCAGTTGCTTGCTGAAATAGCTGTAGATAGAAGCAATCAGCATACCTGCACCACCAGAGATCATCATTGCAAGCGGGATACGCTCTGCACCAAATGTTTCCAGGAAAATGGCAGTGGCCACCAATTCCAGGGCTCCCGTAAAAATCCCCGTACAAATGGCCTGCAACAGCAATGCCCCGATCATAGGCCGGTTGCCCTGCTCAATCTGCAACAATTTCCCAATCCCCGTTGTCATATCATCTGAGCCTTTTTCACCTGGTCGTATACGTGGAGCACCATTACCTACAATAAAGCGAATAAATGAATATGGTTCAAAACAATTAATGAACAGGACGGAACTGTGATCCCATATTGTGCGACGAATGAACATTACGAAGTTTTGATTGTAGAATAATTGGCTATGATCCTGCGTAACCGAAACATATACCCGTCGAAAATCATGCTGGTTGGAGAATACGGTGTGGTCCTGGGCGGAAGTGCATTGACCTATCATGCAGGATCAGCACTCCATTTTAAAAATGATGGTACCATTCGCAGGGTTGATTTTGATCCCAGGCAACTGCCATCCGGCTACCGGTTTTTCCTGCTGGATTCTGGAGAAAGGTTCGATACGGAATCCCTTGTGAAACATTTCCTCAAACAGATGGAAGACCCCGGATTTGCATCATCAATCAGAAATGAATATCTCCCCATCAACCAGAAGCTAATCGAGACATTGCTGGGTGACCGGGATGCAGACCCAGGCCTGCTGGTCAGGGTGCTATCCGATTTCCAGCTCACCCACTTCAGGAAGATGATCCCGGATAACATGCTCGATGCCTGGATAGAGGGACAGGTCTCCAATGAGTATTATCTGAAACTCAACGGGTCGGTCGGTGGATTTATGTTGGGAATCACCCATCATACTTCTTGTGAATCGCTGAATGAACGGTGGAAACAGGACCTGATATGGATAGAATAACGCCGATAACCGGTGGCCAAACAAAAGAAACCCCGTCCGCATGAGCGAACGGGGTAATAATCCCGAGAACGGGTGATCATATATGTTGTGAAAACCTAATTGAAGTTGATCTCCAAATTGGCAATGGCTTTCGGATTGTATGGTGCAAGACCCATAATCCTGTCCGCCAGCGGAAGGAACTCATCACCGGGAGCTTCACCACCCTTGATAAATCCATCTTCATCAAAATAACCCGGTGCCTCTGTATTGGTCAGCCATGCATTCAGCAATTCTTCGCTGGCATGGGGCCATATGGTCTTCACCTCATTGTAAAGAACATTATATACAGAGTACTCCTCAAGCAGAACTGCACGTCCTTCGGCATCCACCGTACTCAGCGGCAATCCAACTTCGGCTACAGCGATATCCTGGGTTACCGAACCGGTGGCTACGAATGCCCAGTTATAACCCACTTTTTCTGTGAGGAATTTGGCATTGGGATGGCTGGAGTTTCCATACACATCCACAAAGTCACCCTTCTTTCCCACAAACATCTTCATACCATCCATGGCGAACGGAGCCAGCAATGGATCAACGGCAGGCATATCGGCGATGGAAACGATCATGTGGTGGTCATATCCATACTCGCCAACACCGCTGTAATCAATCCTGAACATGGCTTCGGCCATCCGGCTTTCGTTGGTGCGGTCCAGGTTATAGGGCTTGATCAGGGTTATACCCTCTTTGGGATTCCTGTGATTCCAGAAGATCTGCATGGCTTTGCCCCCATCTTCATTGCCTTCCGACTCAGCATCGGTGATGGTTAATCCATATTCCCAGGTACGTCCGTCGAATTCAGGACCCTCAACAACCACCAGGTTCTTAATGCGACCATCATCGTCACTTTCATAGGTCAGGGTCTTCACCCTGTCTATATTATACCTTTTGATACCATGAATCACATGCTTTACAATACGCGCCGAATGCTCACCGGCGTGGATGAAAAAGGTAAGATGGCGATAGATCTCACCACCCTTCAGGGTGTCAATGGCTGCACATTTCTTGGTGGAAACATCCTGGGATAGTGCTACGGGGATATCAACGGTCAGTTGATCGGGAAGAATGCTTTCCTCTATTTCGGGTCCATTAAATGAATTTTCACAGGCAGTGAAAAAGAGAACACCAAGCAGGAAAACTACAAATGAATAAAATGATAACTTTTTCATGATTTCTAATTTGAAGTGAATAATTATAAATGGTTTTTGTTTTTCCATTTTTTAACGTTTCACTTATAGCACACCAAAACCCCACCTCTACCCCTATTGACTTTGGGAAATTTTTTAAATAGATCTGTAAGTGCCTGATTAAGATGAGTAACAAATCCTCTCTTGCTTTCATCCTTGATCATATTGCTCGGCTCATTCGCGTTACAATCTCGCTTTGGGAGGGCAATAAGCTCACTGCGTTCGCGTGATAGTTTGCTTCGAAAGTGTAACATCTACTTCGACTCTTTCTAACTAAGATACCGCAGGCATCGCCATGGTTGCTTGACTCCTGATAATTTATATCGTAATTTTCATTTTCTGACCATACGCCCCAAGTAGTGAAGCTAATACTGTCCCTCCTGATCGCCGGCATACTTCTGCTGACCACCCTTCAATCACCCGTTCATGGCCAGGAGCGCTGGCAAATCACCAGAATTGATTCAGAGATCATATTCGATGGTGTGCCCGATGAAGCTGCTTGGGAACAAATCATGCCTTTTCCCATGATCACCCATGTTCCCACCTTCGGGCTGCCTCCGGCAGAGCAATCTATCGTCAGAATGGCTTATGATGATAATTACGTTTATTTGAGCGGACTGCTATTTGTATCGGATCCCGGTCTTATCCAGGCTGCAGGAAAAAAGAGGGATTTCATGAGCATGTCCTGTGACTGGTTCGGGATCGGGATTGACTCCTATAACGACAAGGAGAATTCCCTCCTGTTTTTTACCAATCCCAATGGCATCAGGTGGGATGCTACCATCAGCAATGACGGTACTCCTGTAGCATTGACGGTACCTATGAATATGAACTGGAATACTTTCTGGGATTCCAGGGTGACCATGGATGACAGGGGCTGGTATGTGGAGATGCGCATTCCCATTTCCAGCCTGCGCTTCCAGGAAAGCAATGAGAAGATCGTCATGGGTATCAGTATTTTCCGATGGATACCTGCCACGAATGAAGGTTACATATATCCTGCAATCCGTAATGAATGGGGACCATTCAGTAATTTCAAACCTTCCCAATATGCCGAAGTGGAGTTTGAGGGATTGAGTCTGGAAAAGCCACTCTATATCAGTCCCTACCTGCTTACCGGCTATGAACAGCAGCATAACCTGAATGAGGCTGAAGACGCCTATGATTACAATCCGGATTTCAAGTTTGAACCGGGACTCGATCTAAAATATGGGATCAATCCAAACACCACCCTGGATCTGACGGTCAATACCGACTTTGCACAGGTGGAGGCGGATGACCAGCAGTTCAACCTTACCAGGTTCAGCCTGGTATATCCGGAGAAAAGGATGTTCTTCCTGGAACGTTCAAGTATTTTTGATTTCGGGCTCGGGGGACCGAATACACTTTTCTACAGCCGCCGGATCGGTTTGCATGAAGGGGAGCCGGTGAGGATCTGGGGTGGGGCCAGGTTGATCAGCAGGGTGAAGGATTGGGATCTTGGGTTTATGGACCTGCAAACAGCTTCATTTGAAGATCTTCCTTCGGAAAACTTCGGGGTTTTTCGTGCAAAAAAGAGGGTATTCAACGAATACTCCTATGCCGGGGGAATGGTCACCTCAAGGCTGGGGGTTGATGGAACCTACAATGTGGCATACGGACTGGACGGGGTGGTTCGTCTTTTCGGCAATGATTACCTGACCGTTCGGTGGTCCCAGACCTTTCAGAATGATGCCGAAAACAAACCCCTTTCACTGGATCCCACCAGGTTCCTGATCAACTGGGAAAAGCGAAAGCAGGAAGGATTTACCTATTCAGCACTGTTCACATACTCAGGCACCGAATTTGAACCCGGTATCGGACTTGAGATATTTGAGGACTATTTTGCCAGTATGGCAGATCTGAGATACAACTGGATCTCCCCTGAATCTTCCTGGTTGCAGAACCACTATGTTTCATTGCTAAACTATCACCTCAACAGCGTGACCGACGGAACCCTGCTCATTTATCATTCCAGTCCGGGTTGGCTGTTCAATGCGAAAAACGGCTGGATGGGGTCTTTCAACCTGGTGTACAATTACGAAAACCTGGAGGAGGAATTCGAGATCCTTGATCTGGTCACAGTTCCTGCAGGCAAATACCAGTTCCTCAATACGAGCATCATATTGTACACCCCGGGTTCCCGGCCTTTGAACACGGAGTTCTCGTTTGAGGGTGGTGGTTATTACGATGGCATCAAGTTATCGCCCAGCCTGGAACCTGCCTGGAACATCGGGGCATCGGTGGAGCTGGGGGGCATCTACCGATATGACTATGTCTACTTTCCGGATCGGGATCAAACCCTGAACAACCACATCGCCGGTTTACGGGCCCTTTATATGTTGAGTACAAAGTTTTCGTTCTCTGCCTTTGTCCAATACAATACGGCCATTGATAAGGTGATCTCCAATTTTCGTTTCCGGTATAATCCAAAAGAGGGCACAGACCTTTACCTGGTCTTCAACGAGGGAAGAAACACCATGCTTGAAAGGGAGGTTCCCACCCTGCCCGTCTACGATCAGCGAAGCATCATGATCAAATTCACCTACACCTTTGAATTGTAGAACTCCATAGGGATTCATCGATATTTGCCGAAAAAATTGTTCATCTACCAACTCTTCACCTCCATTCTTCAGAATTCCTTCAAAATTCACCTGTAGTTTTAGGCTCATTTCACAGTAATTAAAGCTCCTCGCCACAAGCAGCGGGGTTAGCGCTCGCAGGATTCACAATGCTAAAAAATGATATAAATATGAAAAAAGGAATTCTACTATTTGTAATGGGCCTTCTGGCCGTTTCTTTAATTGCCCAGGAACAGAAGGAAGTGGTGACCGGAGCAGTTTATGCCGACGATGTCTACTACAGTCTTGTAAATGGAAGCGTAACCACAGTGGCCAGGGATAACTGGGACATTGCATTTACTACCCAGGTTTACAGCATCAGCATTCTGGCCAACAACGGTGCCGGTGTAGAACTTTACACCTACTCTCTGGGGGATACGACTGACTGGGCGAACCTTGACACCACCGGTATGACCTGGACTCCCATGTACAACTCCCTGGAGACTTTTGATGAAGGTGCCTTTAGCGCACATGCATTGGTGCATCCTGACTACGGTTGGGGTATATACGGCGGCATGGGCTTAATTACAGGAGACAGCCTGTTTGTCATCAAAACCGTATCCGGGGTCTATAAGAAACTAGCCATTATCCGGAAGGTTTCAAGCGAAAACAGATGGGAATTCAAGTATGCCAATCTGGATGGAAGTGACGAACAATTCCTGACGATCAATACAGGAGAGTATGCTACTAAAAATTTTATCTATTACTCCATTGATAACCAGGTAATTGCGGACCGAGAGCCTGCAACGGCTGACTGGGATCTGCTTTTCACAAAGTATTATGATTATACCATACCCTACATCGTCACCGCTGTACTCTCCAATGATGATCATGTGGTGGCACAGGAGGTAAAAGAAGATGGGCTGGATCAGTCTACTTTTACTTCATTTGAAGATTCTTCTTTTTCATCGGTCATCAGCATCATCGGATCAGATTGGAAATCATTCAATATGGACACTTATGTTTATGATGTGGCAGAAGATGTGGTCTATTTTATCAAAAAATATGTGGATCAGGATTCCACCTATTACAAACTCTATTTCACAGGTTTCACCGGCATGTCCGAAGGTAAATACACCTTTATGCAGGAGGAGTTGCTAGCAGTATCGACCGAAATTCCCGGAAGCATTCAAATGCTGGAGGTTTACCCCAATCCTGCTTCAGACTTTGTGAACGTGGCTTTTGACCACATGGGAGAGGTCAGGATGAATATCATTGATATTTCGGGAAGATCAGTCTACTCCGTCAACCATGATGCCGGTGGATTTTCCAGCCTCAGGTTAGATATCTCAGTACTGAATTCCGGACTCTATTTCATTAAGGTCGATACCGGTAATGAGGCACGGGTACTCAGGTTTATTAAGGAATAACAAAAAACTGTTGTAGCGTTGGATTTGAAGAGGAAGATTTTGGTATCCGTATGCATGCTGCTTTGCCTGTGCTTGTATGTCCAGGCACAAGGGACCATGATCAGGGTTATTGATGACTCTGATAACCAACCTGTGCCCTTCTGCCATATCTGCCTGGAGAATAAGGAAACGGGTAAGCAGCAGTACCATGTGGGGGATGTGAATGGAGAGGCCCTGGTTGAATTGGGTGAGAATGTAATCCTCAGTGTTTCGGCCATTGGTTACCAGCGTTACCTGGGTGATCCGGGGAGTCATTCCGGCCAGATGGGGAGTCATCCCGGCCTGTTGGAAATCTATCTCAAACCCAATTATTTTGACCTGGATGAAGTGGTCGTAACCGGGCAGTATAAGCCTGTGAGCGTTGATAAATCCATCTATGACATCAGATTCATCGGAAAAACGCGCATCGAAAACCAGGCAGCCAATACCATGACCGAGCTTCTTTCAAAGGAGTTAAACTTCAAGATCAACAACGACCCTTCAACCGGATCATCACTGAACCTGCAGGGAATGTCAGGTGAGAATGTGAAGATACTGGTGGACGGGGTGCCGGTAATCGGACGGCTGGACGGCAATATCGACCTGAGCCAGATCAACCTTGAAAATGTGGACCACATAGAAATTATTGAAGGCCCTATGTCAGTGATTTATGGCAGCAATGCCCTGGCAGGGGTAGTGAATATTATCACTACGGAGAATAAATATGCACGGTATAAGGCAAACATCCATGGCTATTATGAGTCCGTTGGCGTTTATAACCTCAATGAAAATGTGGATGTCAGGCTCGGGAACCATAATATATCCTACAATGGCGGTCGCAATTTTTTCGGTGGATACTCGCTGGTGGATACTTCGAGGAGCAAGGAGTGGAAACCAAAGGAGCAGTACAATGCCGGGATAACCTACCGATATGCGAAAAATGGGACCGCTCTGAAATACAAGGTTAGTTTCTTCAGGGAAAATCTGCTTGACAGGAACAATCCATTCCCTCCTTACCATGAAAAAGGGAACGATACATGGTTCACCACCACCAGGTTTAATAACAGCCTGCACCTAAACAAAAAACTATCTGAGAGCAACGACATCCATCTCCTGGCCGCATATTCCTATTATGACAGGAGAAAAGCCAAATACCTGAAAGACCTGACCACGCTGGAATCGGTTCTGGTAACCGATCCTGCCGAACACGACACATCCCTGTTTCACGCCATTACCGCCCGTGGCGGATTCAATCATGCCACTGAACAGGGGAGTCTTGATTACCAGGCCGGGTTCGATATCAATACTGAATACGGGCAAGGCAAACGTATGAAAAACGGTGAAGAATACATCGGTGATTACGCGCTCTTTGCAAGTATCCAGTGGCATCCTGCAAGAAATTTCACTTTTCAGCCAGCCCTTCGGGTTTCCTACAATACCAAATATAAATCGCCTCTTACACCTTCCCTGAACATCAAGTACCAACAGGGTAAGACCATCTTTAGACTCTCCTATGCCCGGGGATTCAGGGCTCCTTCTTTGAAGGAACTCTACCTCAACTTCTACGATTCCAATCACCAGATCGAAGGAAATGAAGGGCTGGTTGCCGAACGTTCCCACAACTATAACATGACAGTTACGAACAATTCCTCCATTGCCGACAAGCCGGTGGAACTGAAGGCAAAAGCATATTATAATGTGATCAACGACCGGATCTCCCTGGTACAGGTTGATCCAGACAATCCGCTTCACTATAAGAATGCCAACACGGACCATTTTGAATCGATGGGGGGAGATCTGTCCATGGGTGTACACCCCCTCAGGCACCTCTCGGTAAATGCCGGGGTCTCTTATATAGGCCGGAAAGACTCCTATTACAAAACCGGGAATTTTGTTTTTTCAACTTCGGCCATCACCAATATAACCCTGAAACTTCTGAAAAACAATGCATCGGTATCCATGTTTTACAAGTACTCAGGTAGATACCCGGTCCATACATTTGTATCGGACGATGAAATCTCCCTGAATTATCTGGATGCCTACCATAACATGGATATCAATTTTTCGGTGAAGTTGTTCCGCCAGCAGCTGCGTCTCACCACCGGCGTTAAAAATCTCTTCGATAATACCATGCTTGTGGGGATCAGCAGTGGCTCGGGTCATGGTGGCGGAGACGGGGTCTCATCGCTGGTGGGCTGGGGAAGAACCGTATTCCTGGGTGTCAATTATTACTTCACAAAATACTGAACCTGATTGTATGCGTAACCTGATTTTCATATCCATGCTGGCAGTCACGCTCACATCCTGTTTTGAAGAGGACACGATGGTGGCTCCCCATCAGCAGGGTGACCTGGAGGTGGGGGAAGCTGCACTGGGCCCTAATTATGCCAGGCAAATATTTTACGACCTGAATCGCAACATGGAGGTTACTTCCAATGTGCTCTCCAACTGGGACCTCAGTTTCGAGAGTTCTACCGGGGGATGGCTCATCAGGCTGAATTCTTCCAAGTTCATGTATGGAGGGAACTCCAATGATACCACCTTTGCTGCTGAGATTAATGAATCCGGGCTTGAAATGAGGTTTGATCCATCCGATGGGAACCCGGACAGCACAGCCATTGGAGCGTGGTTTGAGGATTCAGGAGATTCCATATGGTCCCTCGGGTATGTGTACCTGGTAGACAGGGGGATGGATGAGAAAAACAGGCAAGTGGGATCCAAAAAGGTGCGGTTCGAAACCTATGGAGATAACTACCTGGTTCGTTTCGCCAACAACGATAACAGCGGAGACACAACCGTACTGATCAGCCGGGATCCGGAAATGGATCGCATCTATTTCTCTTTTGAGAACGGCATTGAAGATATAGCACCTGAACCTGATGGCTGGAGCCTGCTCTTTTCAAAATACACCACCATGTTAGTAACCGATGAGGGAGACAACTATCCATACCTGGTGACCGGGGTGGTGCTGAATCCCAACGGGGTAGCCGCTGCCCTGGATACCATTCATGACTTCACAAGTATTGAACTGGGTGATACCATTGACCTGCAGCTTTCCACACATGCCGATGTGATCGGTTATGACTGGAAATATTATAATTTCGACGACGGAGCCTATACCATTGTACCCGGTCAGGCCTACCTGATCCGGGACAGGGATGGCTTTTACTACAAACTCCGTTTCATAGATTTCTATAACGATACCGGCGAAAAAGGATACCCAAAGTTTGAATATATCAGGCTCTGACAGGCCCCTACTCGATTTCCACCGTATCGCGTATCACTGTAGCTGCTGTGAAATACCCGATGGCCCCTTCGCTCAGGTTGGTGCGGGCGTTTCCTGGTAATACATCAAAGACGCCACCCCTCCAGTCAGTCTCCGAAAGGACCCCCCTTAAGAATTCCTCATAAGCACCTGAAACAGATTCTTTTTCGCGGAATACGATGGTTCCCGGCGGGAACCTTACCCGTTCCCGGTCTGGCGGAAACAGCCGGTTCACATCCACACTCCCCAGGGTATAATGATAGATCAACGCATGGTTATCTGCATCAGACAGGGTATCATACCCGGAAACATGGCTCCAGTTCAGTTCCATCCTAACAATGGCGGGCTCATCGCTGTCGCTGATGTAAGCCTCATACAGGGTTGGATTGGTCTGGACCCTGTAAGTCCGCATGTGCTGGAAAGGTGTCACAGCCCGCATAAAGGTGATTGCAGTTATCTTCAGGTCACCATAGCCGATCCTGAGCTGGTAGCCTTTGTTCACCACCCCCGCAAAACCAGATGCAGTCAGGTAGACTCCAGGCCTTGAATCATCCTCTCTCAGTGGATGGATCACCCTGCCATCGTAGATCTCCACCACCGCATCACTTACCGGTTCGGAGGTACCATTCATTTCATAAACAGGCCTGGTCAGCTTCACCTCATGAGACTTTATCTCGTTGGTTATCTTGCCTTCCACCACAATAAGCGACTCTTCCTGATACTTCAATTCCCAGTCAATTTTTTCTGTGCATGACACGGACGTCAACATGACGAGGGTGATCTCTAAACACCCCATGAAATTCCGTTGAAGTATGTTTTTCTTGTTCATGTGTTAAAACTTGAAGTGGTAGCTAACAGACGGGACGATCCCATACAGGTAAAAATGGGTTGAAACCAGTTCCGGACTGCTATAGAAATCATACGGTACTACGTATGATCCATTATCAATCTCTGTTTTATTGAAATGCAATGCCACAGGATTCTTACGGTTATAGAGGTTGTAGATAGAAAAGATCAGTTCATGCTGGAATTTTCGTTCAGGTTTGCTCATGTGCCAGTTCAGTGCCACATCCAGGCGATGGTAATCGGGGAGCCGGTCATTGTTGCGTTCTGCGTAAATAGGGACCTGATGGTTGTCATAGAAATAAAAACCCGTGGGCGTGGTAAAGGGAGCCCCCGTCATGTAAATAAAATTACCGGTAAGGGTGATCCTGGGATTAAGCGACCATGACAGGTAAAATGAGAAGTCATGGGGCCTGTCGGAATAGGCCGGATAGGGGTTTCCCTGGTTAATCTCATCCACCTGGTAAATGGCCCTGGAAAGGGTATAGGAGATCCATCCGTTCAGGGTACCACGCTCCTTATTCAGGATCACTTCTACTCCGTATCCTTTTCCTTTGCCGAACCTCAATTCATATTCCACCAGAGGATTCATCAACATCCGTGCATGATCACGGTAATCGATCAGATTGCGCATGCCCTTGAAATAAGTCTCTATATCAAGACTCAGGCCGGGTACATCAAACCTGTGGGTATATCCAAGGGTAAACTGATGGGCATATTGTGGATCCACATTGGGGCCCGCAGGCAGCCAGACCTCGAGGGAGGTAAAAGGACTGATGGAGTTTGTGATCAGGTACTGGAACTGGCTGGTACGGCTGTAACTCAGTTTAAATATATGACGGGTACCGGGCTGGTAGATCATGCTGAGCCTCGGATCCAGCGAGAAGGACTGGTGGTATACTTCACCCGCCGGATGCTCGGTGACCACCAGGCTGTCCCGCTCCAAATCGGAACCGGTGGTCTTCACCACATCATATTCGGTGGCATACCCCAGGTTTTGCCAGACAGTCAGTCTCATCCCGGCCCTGACTGAGAGTTTGTTATTAATGATGAACTGATTGGAAGCATAAAAAGCATATTCGCGGGTATACTTGGTAGAAAGATCCAATCCGGGATCAAATTCCTGACCATTGTGATAGTAATTCCCCGGGTTGTGGAAATGCCCTGCAATAAGCATTCCGAAACGAAAAGTATTGTCGGGTTGCACATACCAGGTAAAATCATACTTCAGGCTCACATTATCGATGTGAGAATTCCAGTAATCGTTGTTCTCAATATGGGTATTGAGATAATAATCATACCTGGATCCCAACAGAGTAAGGTTCGAAAAGAGCTTGTCGGAAAACAGGTGGTTCCATCTGAGTGTGGTTGTGCTGTTCTGCCAGTTGATCCCGGATGATTGTTCGTCACTGTTCTGCTGGGCAAAATTATCCTCACCCCTGTACATGGAGAAGAACACCCTGTTTTTCGTGTTGATGTGGTAATTCAACTTCAAATGAAAATCAGAAAAATGGAGGTCATTGATCCGGGGATTGGACTTCTGAAGTGGCCGGGTAATGTAGGAGCGTCTTCCCGATACAAAAAATGAGATATGTTCCTTCCAGATGGGACCTTCCAGTGAAAGCCGGGAAGAAAGCAGACCCAGGCTTCCATCCATCCCGAACCGGTTCATGTTCCCGTCTTTGGTACGGATATCGATCAGGGAGGAGAGCCTGCCCCCGTAGCTGGCAGGGAAATCTCCCTTATAGATCTTTACATCTTTGATGGCATCGGGGACAATGGTACTGAAAAAGCCAAGCAGGTGGGTGGGATTATACACCGGAGCCTCATCAATGGTGATCATGTTCTGGTCCCTGCCCCCTCCCCTCACATAGAAGATGGTTGAACCATCCCCGAAAAACTTGATACCGGGAATGGCAGCCAGTGATTTGATCACATCCTTTTCCCCGAACAATGCTGGCATCTTTCTTACCGATTCCGCGTCGATCCGTTCCTCAGAACTCC
The DNA here is from genome assembly GCA_023138875.1 of Bacteroidales bacterium. Taxonomy (GTDB): domain Bacteria; phylum Bacteroidota; class Bacteroidia; order Bacteroidales. Next base: position 13,140 of record JAGLOO010000028.1, on the reverse strand, counting down.
TTGAGGTCCGGATGATGTTCTCCTGTTCACTGGAGTAGATGGTCACCTCACTCAGCCTGGCCAACTCCTTTTCCATTGTGAAATGAACGGTCTGACTGCTGCTTCCTGTGAAGGGTATAACCATGTGCCTGTAACCCACATAGGAACAGATCAGCTCCTCCACCTCCTCTTTCAGGGTAAGGGAATAAAATCCATAATTGTTGGTAATAGTCCCCTGCAGTCCGCCCGGTATGGACACAGTAGCCCCGATCAGGATCTCTCCGGTTCGCATGTCCTTTACATAACCGCTGATGGTGAACTGCACCGGGGTACCGCCGGGTCCCAGGTTGTCAATGGAAGCTTCCACTTCCACCCTGACCCGTCTCGCTCTTTTCAAAACGATCTGTCGCTCAATGATCTCGTACCTCACCTTATGGCCTGTGAACAGCACTTTAAGAACACTATCAAGGGGCTCCCGTGTTACATGAATGCTCACCGGATCACCGTCATCAACAAGCCTTGTACTGTATGAAAAGCTCAGGCCTGTCTGTTCCTCGATCTGATCAAGTACCTCCCTTAAAGGTACCTGGTTGGCCTGAAGTGTGATCAAATGGTCAACTTCTTTCTGTCCCATCGTAAAACAGGAAAAGATTTGCAGACAGAGCAACAGTAGAAATATTTTCAGCCCGGATCCTGACATATAAAATACTATTCAACACAACCTGCCCCATCCAGTCTGATCTGATCGCCGGCACGGGTAATATCCAGGTCAAGTGTCATCTCTAGCACATTCAATACGGCTTCGAGGGATTGATCCCTGAAGGTAACGGTTATGGGGCATGCAGCCAGCTCCCGGTTCATGATCACCAGGTTTGTATTGTAGACACTGTTGATCAGGTCTGCAACCTCCTGCAGGGAAGAATGATCAAAGTACAGTTCCCTGGTCTTCCAGGATATACTGTTGGGGTTGGAGGATTGGATCAGTTTCAGCTGTCTGCTTTCTTGATTGTATGTTCCACTGTTTCCTGCACGAAGAACGACCTGTTCCTGGTGGTCCTGCTTGGCAGTCAGAGCAACAACACCAGTTTCTACAGTGATCTCAACTGTGGGGTTTTCTTTATAGGCATTTACATTGAAACTGGTTCCAAGCACTTCCACCAGTACAGTGCCTGCGTCAATGACAAAGGGCCGTGATGTATCCCTTGTCACATCAAACCAGGCCTCACCGTCCAGATAGATCTTACGCTCTGATTCCGAGAACTTCTTCTTATACCTGATTTTAGACTGGCGGTTTACCGTTACCTGCGTACCATCATCCAGGACCACCTCCATGGGTTCATTTTCGGCAATGACCTTTTCAGTTCCCACCATGCGGGCTGTATAGATCCATGCAAAAGAAAAGATCAATCCCACCAGGAGGACTGCTGCAATTCGGATGGTGTAGAAAAGAATGGACCGCGTGGATGTCCGGGGGAGTAACCCGGTCTCAGGAAGCTTTTCACGCATGATTTCCCATTCGGCATCCAGGTCATAGGATTCCCGGTTTGCCACAGATCCAACAGAGTCCCAGATCTTCCGGTATTCATCCACCAGTACCTGTTTTCCAGGATCCTGCCTGAGGATCTCCCGAAACAGCCGGTTCTCGTCCGGCGTTAGTTCGCCGGAGAGAAACTTGGGGACCAGGTTGTTAAAATCGCTATGTGTATCTTCAACTGACATATTCATCTATTACACACCCCGGACAGTAAATACCCCTATGAATAAACATCACTTATTAATTCAATGAATTCATGATCAACCATACCAGAATGGTCAAGTATTTCAAAAGCTTTTCTCTAAGTATCTTCAGGGCTTTGGACATCTGGTTTTCCACAGTTTTGACCGAGATATCAAGCTGTTCGGCTATTTCGCTGTACTTCAGTCCATCAAATCGGCTCAACTCAAAGATCTGTCTGCATTTTTCCGGCAGGGCTTCAATGGTTTCACGGATCTTCTCCTCCAGTTCCATGGATTCAATCTGCGCACTTACATCCCATTCCCCGGCCAATTCCGGGACCTCCTCCGAAGAAAACTTTTTCCTGTCCCTGATCACATTGAGACTTCTGTTATGGACCGATGTAAAAAGGTATGATTTAAGCGATGTTGACAGATCGATCTCCTCCCTCTTTTCCCACAGGTTGATAAATACCTTTTGTACAACTTCCCTGGCATCATCCTCATCTACCAGGATCTTTTTTGCAAAAGACATCAGGGGTGTAAAGTACTCCCTGAAGAATTGCTCAAACGAGTGCTTGCTCATGCTACCCGTTGGGTCCTGCCGCTTTTCAATGGTCATACAGTGCTAAAGATAGAGAAATCCACACAAGCTTTTAACCATTTTATTCAACAGGAGTTATGTCATAAAAGAATCTATATGATTTTTCGTATTTTCGACTCCAAATTCGAAGCTCATGAGGTTATTCTTCCTGAAGGCATATTCCATCCTTGCATGGATTACCATGATCATCACCTCCATGATCATCACACCCTTTTTCCTCCTGGTATGGGTATGCACATTCTGGTGGGATAAACGACGGCTGGCAGTCCACTTTGTCGCAATCTTCTGGGCCTGGCACTACCGATCACTGATCCCTTTCTGGAAACTGCACCTGGAGGGAAGGAAAAAGATTCCATGGAACCGTGCGGTGGTGTTGGTATCCAACCACCGGTCGATGATCGATGTTCCGGTCCTGAATAAGCTGCGAAGGCCTTTTAAATGGACTTCAAAATCTGAGAATTTCAAACTCCCGTTTGTGGGCATGGTGCTTTCTCTGACCAACTCGGTAAGGATTCGCCGTGATTCCCTGCACTCGGGAATGCAGTTCCTTACACAGGCTGAATCCGAAATGAAAAAAGGATCTTCCATCCTGATTTTCCCTGAAGGGACACGTTCAAAAACCACCACCATGAGGCCATTTAAGGAGGGTGCTTTCCTGCTGGCAAAAAAGATGGAAAGCGGCATCATCCCAATCGTACACACAGGTTCGGAGAAGACATTTTACAGGGGCTCCTGGGTACTCAGAGGAAAGACCCATATCAATATAAGGGTACTGGATGAAATTCCTGCGCAAATTGTTAAGGAGACGGATCTGAAAGAACTCACTTCCATGATCAGGAACAAAATGGAAATTGGACTGGCCAGCCTGGATGATGAAAATGCCGGTCAATGACAAGCAGTCAGCGCATCATCAGGCGGATGGGATACGTGCAAGACCAGGATGGGATCATGAACCGATATTTGCGTGAAGGGTCCAACTGGGACCAGCATCTGGAAAGAACAAAGAAATTCATCAACGATGCTTTTCGGGACACAACCATCAGGACCGTAGCCGTGCTGGGCAGTGGCTGGTTGCTGGATGTTCCGCTGGCTGACATGGCTGGCCGCTATGAACATCTTTACCTGGTCGACATCAACCATCCTCCACAAATCAGGAAAAAGGTGAGTGAACTGGAAAATGTAGAGCTGGTTCATGCAGATCTTTCAGGAGGGGCCGTAGAAAAGCTCTGGCAGTATAGAAAAATCAGCCACTTGCAGTCCATTGATAACTACCTGGATGAGTTAACGCTTATTCCTCCACTGGATCACCTGAATCCAGACGCTGTTGTTTCAGTCAATCTCCTGAACCAATTGGATATCATACTATGTGACTTCCTGCGAAAACATGGATATTTTCAACAGGAATCAGCAAACCGGTTCCGTTCAAAAATCCAGGCATTTCACCTGGAATGGATTACCAACAATCCCGGATGCCTCATTACAGACACCCTGGAGGTAAGTGTGGACAAAAACGAAAACGAATCTTCCAAATCTTTGCTTTTCACCGGTTTACCGGAAAGTTTCCGTTCGGACCGATGGAAATGGGATTTTGATACCCGGGGGACGTACACTCCCGGAACCCACACCCACATGGAGGTCCAGGCTATAGAATGGTCTTGAAATTGCAGCTTGTATTAACCATTTCTTAAGGTTTCTGTGTTGAAAACTGCGTAATGATTGACACATACTTTTGGTTATATTTGTGCTGCTTAGAGGAGATAGATATGACGGCAAATTATTCAGAAGAAACCATCCGGACCCTTGACTGGAAAGAACACATCAGGAAGCGTCCGGGTATGTACATTGGGAAGCTTGGTGACGGCTCTTCTCCTGATGATGGTATATACATCCTGTTGAAAGAGGTCATTGATAATTCCATCGACGAATACATGATGGGATTCGGCAAAACCATTGAGGTATCCATCGATGAGCACAAAGTATCTATACGTGACTTCGGCCGGGGTGTACCTCTTGGTAAAGTGGTGGATGTGGCCTCCAAAATGAATACAGGCGCCAAATATGATTCCAAGGTATTTAAAAAATCCGTGGGTCTGAACGGCGTTGGTATTAAGGCAGTCAATGCACTATCCTCAAACTTCACCATCCATTCCTTCAGGGAAGGACAAGTAAAAACTGCTGACTTCAGCGAAGGGGAGATCCTGAAGAACCACTCCCGGAAAAACTCATCCGAAAAGAACGGGACACAAATTTGCTTCGAACCCGATCCTTCCATGTTCGGTAAGTTCTATTTTATCGATGAGTACATCGAAGCCATGCTTCGTAACTATACCTATCTCAATACCGGCCTTACCATCATTTACAAAGGGCAGAAGTTTATTTCCAAGAACGGACTGCTGGACCTCCTGCAGGAGAAAATGAGCGGGGAAGGATTGTATCCCATTATTCATATGAAGAACGGAGATATCGAGGTAGCCATCACCCATGGAAACCAGTACGGGGAAGAGTATTACGGTTTTGTCAACGGACAACACACCACGCAGGGAGGAACCCACCAGGTAGCATATAAGGAAGCCCTGATTAAAACTATCAGGGATTTTTACAAGAAAGATTTTGACGCTTCAGATATCCGAACCTCCATCATTGCAGCCATTAGTATCAAAGTGGAGGAGCCTGTCTTTGAATCCCAGACTAAAACCAAGCTGGGTTCTAAGGACATTGGTCCTAAGGGTCCATCGGTGAGGAATTTCATTATGAATTTCCTGACCTCCAAGCTGGATGACTACCTGCACAAGCATGGCGAAACGGCACACATTCTCCTGAAGAAGATCCAGGAATCGGAGAAGGAACGAAAAGCCATATCCGGTATTAAAAAACTGGCCAAGGAACGGGCCAAAAAGGCCAATTTCCACAACAAAAAACTGCGCGACTGCCGCATCCATTACAATGGCAAGGATGAGCGAAAAAACGATTCAACCCTGTTTATCACCGAAGGGGATTCAGCCTCCGGTTCCATTACCAAATCGAGGAATGTGAATCTCCAGGCTGTGTTCAGTCTTCGCGGTAAACCACTGAATTCATTTGGGCTCACAAAAAAAGTTGTCTACGAAAACGAAGAGTTTAACCTGCTTCAGGCAGCCCTGAATATCGAGGATGGGCTGGACGGGCTGAGGTACAAAAATGTAGTCATCGCCACCGATGCCGATGTGGACGGTATGCATATCAGGCTGCTGTTGCTCACATTCTTCCTGCAGTTTTTCCCCAACCTGGTACGTAACGGTCACCTCTATATCTTGCAAACACCCCTCTTCAGGGTCAGGAATAAAAAAAAGACCTTCTATTGCTACTCTGATGAAGAAAGAACCAATGCCATGGAGACCCTGGGAAAAAATCCGGAAATTACGAGGTTCAAAGGCCTTGGAGAGATCTCACCTGATGAGTTCAAGCATTTCATCGGTCCCGATATCAGGTTGCAACCCGTTCGCCTGAAAAAGGATGATGACCTGCATGAGATCCTTGGCTTCTACATGGGGAAGAATACACCCGATAGACAGGAGTTTATTATAAACAGGCTGCGGGTTGAAGAGGACCCGGTAGAGGTAGCCTGATCCCTGCAAAACATGGGGATACTGAATAGGAAACTGGAAAAATGACAGATTTCGACGTTACATCTTTGGATACACACCACGAGGAGGGTCATTCGGGAGATGAAGTGAAAATCACCCACCTCACTGGAATGTACGAGGATTACTTCATTGATTATGCCTCGTATGTGATCCTTGAACGTGCCGTTCCCCACATCACGGACGGATTGAAACCGGTACAGCGTCGAATCTTGCATGCCATGAAGCGGATTGATGACGGAAGGTTTAACAAGGTGGCCAACATCATCGGGAACACCATGCAGTACCATCCCCACGGGGATGCTTCCATTGGTGATGCCCTGGTCCAGGTTGGCCAGAAAGAGCTGCTGGTGGATACCCAGGGAAACTGGGGTAATATTTACACAGGTGACGGAGCTGCAGCTTCCAGGTACATTGAATCTCGGCTTTCCGGTTTCGCCAATGAGGTACTCTTCAATGCTAAAACCACCGAATGGAAACTCTCCTATGATGGCCGGAATAAAGAACCGGTAACACTTCCCGTGAAATTCCCCCTCCTTCTTGCACTGGGTGCTGAGGGAATCGCCGTGGGACTTTCTTCAAAGATCCTTCCCCACAACTTCAATGAATTGATCGATGCTTCCATTAAATATCTCCAGGGTAAGGATTTTGAACTCTTTCCTGATTTCCCTACCGGCGGATCGGCCGAGATAAGCAGGTACAATGATGGCCTGAGGGGCGGATCCATCCGCGTCAGGGCCAAGATCGAAAAACTGGATAACAAAACCCTGGTTATCAAGGACCTTCCCTTTGGCAAAACCACCGGGAGTCTTATCGAATCCATCGTTAAGGCCACCGAAAAAGGTAAGATCAAGGTCAAACGGATCGATGATAATACCGCAGAGAATGTGGAGATCCTGGTCCACCTGACACCCAATGTTTCCTCCGATAAAACCATCGATGCGCTCTATGCCTTTACCGATTGTGAGATTTCCATTTCACCCAACTGCTGCGTAATTGATGATGACAAGCCCAGGTTTGTAGTAATTAGTGAGATCCTGAAAGTGAATGCCGATCACACCAGGGAGTTGCTCAGGCAGGAACTGGAAATCAGGCTTCATGAACTGCAGGAGGACTGGCACCTGTCATCCCTGGAAAAGATTTTCATTGAGAAGCGGATTTATCGTGATATTGAGGAGTGTGAAACCTGGGAGAGCGTTATCGAGGCCATCGATAAAGGACTTGATCCGTATAAGAAATTACTTTTAAGGGAGGTGACCCGGGACGACATCATCAAGCTCACGGAGATCAAGATCAAACGCATCTCCAAATTCGATGTGAAAAGGGCAGATGAGCATATCAAGTCTCTGGAGACTGAGATGGAAGAGGTGAAGAATCACCTGGAAAACCTGGTTACCTATACCATTGATTATTTCAGGCAGATCAAGAAAAAATATGGCAAAGGAAGGGAGCGTAAAACCGAAATAAGAAACTTCGCCAGTATTGAAGCCACTAAGGTTGTTGCCGCCAATCAGAAGCTTTATATGAATGCAAAAGATGGATTCATTGGCACAGGGCTCAGGAAGGATGTTTATGTGTGCGATTGCTCTGACATCGATGACATCATTGTATTCCTGAAAAACGGTAACTACACCATCTCAAAGGCATCGGACAAGCAATTCGTGGGAAAAAATATTATCCATGCAGCTGTTTTCAAGAAAAATGACAACCGTACCATCTACAATGTGGTCTATTTTGATGGTAACTCGGGCAAAATAATGATAAAACGGGCCCCGGTTACCGGAATTACGCGTGACAAACAATACAACATAGGCAAAGAACACCAAAACACACGGATTCTCTATTTCAGCGCCAATCTCAACGGCGAAGCTGAGATCATCAAAGTATACCTCAGGCCGAGGCCCCGTCTGAAGAATCCCATCTTTGAGTTTGATTTTGCAGAACTTACCATCAAAGGCAGGGGAACCTTGGGGAACATCCTCACCAGATTCTCGGTACAGAAGATTGTGATGAAGGAGAAGGGTATTTCCACCCTGGGAGGGAGGAAAATTTGGTTTGATGAGGATGTGATGCGTCTGAATGTGGATGCCAGGGGTACCTTCCTGGGTGAATATACCGGAGAGGATAATATCCTGGTCGTTACAAAATCGGGGCATTTCAGGACCACCAATTTCGACCTGAGTAATCATTTCGAGGATGATTTACAGATCATCGAAAAATTCCGACCCGGAAAGATCTGGTCTGCCGCGTACTTTGATGCAGAGCAAAATTATTATTATCTAAAACGGTTTCATATTGAGCCTGGGGTAAAAGCCACCCGGTTTATCGGGGACCACCCTGAATCCAGGTTGATCCGGATCACCGAAGTGGAATATCCGCGGTTGGAGCTCAAGTTTGGAGGAAAGAACAGGGACCGTAATCCGGAAATCATTGAAGTGGCCGAGTTTATCGGAATAAAAAGCTGGAAGGCAAAGGGTAAAAGGCTTTCCAATTACGAAGTGAAAGTCATTGAGGAGCTTGCACCGCCGGAGGAAGATGAAAGGCTGAAAGACCAAAGTCAAAAGTCAAAAGCAGAAAGGCCAAAGGCCAGGGTCGGAAGGCCAAAGTCCAAAGTCGAACAACCAAAAGCTACAAGTCCTGAGGCCAAAGAAGAAAAGCCAAAGACCAAAGGCCAACGTCAAAAATCAACAGATCCGGTAAAACCAAAACAGGACCCTGTGAAGCCAAAACAGGACCCGGTGAAGCCAAAGCAGGACCTGGTGAAGCCAAAGCAGGACCCTGATGATGTGCCAATGGAGATCGTGAAACCGAAAGATGAGAAGAAGAGCGAGGACCAGGACGACAAAAATGACTCAAACGGTCAGTTTTCCCTAGAGTGGTAATATGTACTCCAGGATATTCCTCATAGGATTTATGGGCTCCGGGAAATCCACCCACGGTTCCATACTTGCCAGAAAAATCGGGTATGATTTCGTGGATATGGACCAGTTAATCGAAGAGACTGCAGGCATGACCATCCCAGGAATATTCAGTGAACACGGTGAGCAGGTTTTCAGAAAATGGGAACATGATATCCTCCTGGAATTGTGTAACCGGGAAAGAGTGGTGGTCTCCACTGGTGGTGGTGCCCCCTGTCACAACGATATGATCCGGATCATGAATGATCATGGCGCCACCATTTATATCCAATTACCCCCCGAAGTCTTAAAGGACCGTTTGCTCACCTCAAAAACTGATCGTCCCTTGATCAAAGGAAAATCTGAATCAGAACTATTGGAATACATCACCTCCCTGCTTTCCGAGCGAGAAAACTACTATCAGCAGGCCAGGTTTATGGTGAATGGGGTAAATCTGAGAGCCGAGGAATTGGCCGATCTTCTGAGAGATCCTGCATCACATTAACACCTTTCCCTGTTTTTCATATATTACTGATAGTACGACGGTGAATGTTGGCGGTTCTGGTTGTTGTCCTTCGTATCCTCAAAGTAGTTGTTCTGGTTCTTGTGAGTGGTATGAATGCAGATTATGGTTACTATTGGAAAATTTGGAAGTAAAGTATTTTTGCTATATCTTTACAGCAGAAAGACTATGTATATGATTGAAGAAAAAAAAAGCATCGAAAAAGAACAAAATAGGAAAGGTAATAGATCGCCTGTATGGACAATCTCCGTAGTTGGGAATAAGTATGAATGGCAATCGAAATATGACAGAATAGCCATAATTAGAAAAGGTTTACCATATACCACGGTTGAGGCGATAAGTAAGCAATCTAGTTTGCCGGTGAGCAGAGTTCTCTACTTTCTTGGAGTCGCTCAAACTACGTACAATAAAAATAAACGAGCTAAAATTCTCATGAGTAATAGAAACAGTGAAGCCATTCTATTAATGGCTGAAGTTCTTGAGTACGGGAACTTAGTGTTCAATCATGAAACGGAAAAATTTAATCGGTGGCTAAAGAAAACAAATATTTCGATTGGAAATGTGACTCCTGAAAGTCTTTTTGATACTTTGTCTGGTATTCAAGTTGTCCGTAACTGTCTGAATAGATTAGAACATGGAAATTTTGCCTAATGCGTGTATTTAGAATTGAAAGAGAGCAATATCTTGATACAACATTGGATGGTATTGGTGCAGCAAGCACTGAGGGATGTCGATGGAATAGTTTATATACTTTTCTTGTGTATACCGCCGAATCAAGAGCTCTGGCAACGCTAGAAATATCAGTGCATCTGGATTTACACGAAGACTTACCTACTGATCGATTTTATGTTGAAATTGACATACCTGATGATATTGAAATCCTTATTCTTGACAACAATGACCTGCCAGATAATTGGGATGTCAAGCCCCCCGGATTAGAAACCCAATATATCGGTGATGATTTTGTAAAAGCAAATGATGCTGCGGTTTTAAAAGTTCCAAGTAGTATAGTGACTCCCGAGTTTAACTATTTAATTAATCCTCGACATCCAGACTCGGCTAGAATTATAGTTATTTCTACTCAACGACTGCAATTTGATCAAAGATTTCGTCAAGAGGATTAGTCTATTTTAGAATAGAAAAACGATTCCGCCTTTTGGGTTCTGGTTATTGTGCTAATTCAGTGTAAGCCTTCGGTCTGGTACACCCCAGCGATTTCCGGATGTGAAGAGGGAGTTGGTATAAATTCTATTTGGGTTCTTTGGGCCTCAATATAAGCGAGAAACTCTTCCTCGCTCATGATGTAACGATACAAAAGGACAACCAGAATGGAACCTATGGCCTTTTCATTTCCTTCTCCGAAGAATGGGCCACATTAACCGGGAAAAACGTTGGGAATTTCAGCAAAAGCGAGATATCCAGACTAAAAGACCTGCTTGAGAAACCCACCCATTAATTCAAGGGCACATCAATAGAGAAGGGTGCCTTTCAGGTGCCCTTCTTAAAACATTAGCAGCATCAGCTCCTCCTATTCCAGACCAGAGATGTAGTCAGTAAGTAAATTCTTTCTATCCAAAATCTTTTCTGGAATACTTCACAATTTTTTGACTATACCTACCATGCCCCAGCGAGCATTTCAACGATGATATTCAGATCTTATTTAACATAAATATAATTATAGGACAATGCAAGCAATTCCTGGTCAGCTCCGCTGATTGACATAAAATCAGATATAGCGGCCGCGTAGCTGCCCTATATCGGTACCGATTTTATGTTAGAGTAATTGCGACCAGCTACAGGTTAATCAGCTTTGGTTGGATCCATCCTCACCTGCAACCTTTGTCCTATAATTTAGTATTATGTCTGCGCTTGCAAAGCTGCTCGTTTCGAGGCTTTCTTATTCAAGTTGTTATCCAGGCCATCCGTACAGTTCTCTGAGGAATTTTTCCGCTTGCCTTCGCCTGATCGCTCAGGTAAATAGAACGCACATGCCGGCACACAAAAGCTGATCATATGAGGTAAATGCAGATTGTCCTATAATTAGGCATTATATTAAATAGCCGCTCCGGCCTCCCAAAAATTGCTGTTCAGATTCTTTTGCTCAAAGAAATATGCAAAAGAATCTTCACGCACAATTGCCAGCCCCCCGTCCACACTTTAGTACAAACTCCTCCCCTCTCGCAAAAGCTTTTCAGTCAGTCTATTAAAAACAAGAGTATTGTGCAAATTCACTCGCTACGCTTCGCTCAGTTTGCAATACACTTGTAGAAATAAGAAATCCACGTAGAAAAATACTGTGAATATGAGTTAAATTTTAAATTTAATATAAGATGCTTCATTTAAATCTGTTTTAGCCCCAATTAAGTTAGCAAAATTTAAGGAAGTTAATAATAGTTTTCCAATGCCCCATCAATGGTCTCAAATGCAAAGATAAGGTCTGGACAGAACCCGTCAAGGGCATGTAAATGCCTTCGCCAACGCGCAAATTCCTCGCGCAGGCACCCTTGACAGAACCTGATCCATTCCTTGAAAAAGCGTTTAAGAGCCAATAATGGATCACTCCATTGATGAGGTCAGGCTGCTGCATGTTTCCTCATATTTTCATGATCTAACCGGTATTCCAGAGGTGATTTCAATCCAAGTCGGTGGATTAACCAGTAGCGATTATATCGCTCGATAAACTCACCGATGACCTTTCGGGCTTCCTCCAATGATTCAAAAACATACAAGTCCAAAACCTGCTCATTGAGTGTCCGATGAAAACGTTCTATGATCCCGTTACACTCAGGACTTCTCACGAAGGCCGGGGAATAAATCAAACCCAGGAACTTGAGCTCCTTTTGAAAATCATTAGAGTCATACTGGCTTCCGTGATCCGACCTGAGGAACAATCCGAGATCTTTACAGACATGCTGTTCCAACGAACCGTAGGTCTTTTTGACTGCCGTTCTGAGCGGTTCCAAGGCATTAAATCGATTCCCACTCTTATTGGCATGCCAGGCAATAATCTCGTCATTAAAATGGTCGATGATCCCAAAAAACCAGCACCAGCCTTCCTTCAGGGTATAGAATCTCTTCCCGTCGGTTCCCCACATCCGGTTCGGCAGCTCTGTCTTGATAGATCCTGTATGATCATTCACTTTCCGTTCCGCCTTCGGGCGGGTGACCGAAAGAAGGCCGTTCTCTCGCATAACCCGGTTAACTCTCTCCTTAGAGGCCTTTACCCCACGCCGCTGAAGGCGTTTCCAGGTCTTCTTGTACCCTTCGTCCAGAAACGGACTTTCAAGGATCTCCTTTCGGATTTCCATCAACAGATGATCATCCCCAATAGTGGGTTTTGGCCCTGGGCGGTCCTTATTGCTTTCAGGCATGCTCTTTCGATAATACGCCGCAGAAGAAAGACCTACTACAGACAAGATCATACTCATGGGATAAATCCTTTTCACGGTATCGCTTACCTGATCTTTCATCTCCTGAATGAATTCCCTCGGCTCGAGATCGGGGAATTCTCTTTTTTTTTCAACAACTCAATTTCCATTTGTAAACGGCCTAAGGCTCGCTCATACTCAGCAATCTGGCTGTCTGAAGGATGCTTCTTAAAGCCAGCCTCGCCGTTCTTAATAAAACCGTCCCGCCATTCCGACAGGTCGGCTACGGTTACCTGGTATTCTCGACTGACTTCTTCGATTGGTTTACCTCTTAACAGCTCTAAGACGATCTGGGCCTTAAGCTTTGCACTCTTTCGCTTCACCATATTGTAAATTTAAGCTTAAAAAGTGCTAACAGTTAATTGGGGTCAATATA
>JAGLOO010000027.1 GCA_023138875.1 Bacteroidales bacterium | reverse complement strand
GGCCAGCGATCAAACGGTCCCACTTGAGACACTTCATACAGTGGTGTATGGTCCCATTTTCCTAGAGCATAATTCACATATCCTTCCTCTTCCAGGTAATTAGCCACAGATTTGGCTGACGGAGGAACGATTGCATTGTATCCGGGGAAACCCATAGCGGTCAATGCATGGCTTCCCAATCCAATCATATGGGGATTTCTTCCAGCCATTAAAGTAGCTCTCGATGGCGAACATAATGCCGTTGTGTGAAAATTATTATAACGTAACCCGTTATCCGCCAGTTTATCAATATTGGGTGTTTCTATAAGCCCACCGAAACTTCCGACTTGTGCAAAACCAACATCGTCCAACAGGAATATGATTACATTAGGGGCATCCTTGGGAGGTCGTTTCTTTTTTCCCCACCATTCTTCAGAATCGGCATACGACTTGGCAATTTTGCCTTTAAATTCCACACCCGATTGCTCTTTAGAATTTTCTTGATTACAAGAGAATAATCCTAAAAACAGGATGACCGCAAAGTAAATGCTGATAGTTGTTTTCATTGCTCTTGATTTTCGTTTAATAATTAATAGTAAATCCAATTGCACAAGCCAATAAAAAGATAAAAATAGAGGTGCGTTTCATAGTAACTATGTGAAATTTATGATTGTTCAAAATGATGTGAAAGTACTTTTCTTAGTAGACTTTAAGTTAACTCTCTTTTTTATAACAACCAACTGATTCTCAGTATTTTTTCTGTAACCTGGTATGTGATGAAGCTTTGGTTTCAGAATTTTGCCAGCCGGACCACCTTCTCCTGGTGGATCATCCCGGCTGATGGACTGCTTATTCTCTTGAGTGTTTTGTTTACTACCGGGCATATCACCCTGAAGGCAGCAAACCGAAATCCGGTGGAGATGTTGCTGAACCTATATTGTCCTGGGATGTATTTGGGTATTACTTGTCCTTCCCTAAACTCAAAGCACTGTTAAAAATCAATTCTCGATTTCCAGAACTTCAACATCGAAAGTAAGGGTAGAGTTAGGTGGGATAACCGGAAAACCTCCCTGTTCTCCATAGGCCAGATCAGATGGAATGATAAACCTGAATTTCTCACCCACTTTCATCAGCATCAGGCCTTCATCAAAACCCGGGATGAGTTTACCTACACCAACTGTAAATTCTGCCGGACTTTCTCTTTTTACTGAAGAATCGAAAATGTTGCCGTTGGGAAGATATCCTGTGTATTGGACAGAAACAGTATTTCCGGCTATCAGCATCTCTCCTTCACTCTGTTCTACTTTATAATACTGCAATCCTGAACTTGTTGTGTTGAGTAATAAATCTTCTGTAGAAAATGGCTCCACAGGATTTCCCGGCCTTACTTCTACAAGTTCAAGATCATACAGAAGTGTGGAATAAGGCTTTATTACTCCAGAGGATTGGGCGCCAAAAGCTAAAGGGGAAGGAATGATTGCCCGGGCCTTACTCCCTTCATTCATATAACTTAGGGCTTCATTTAAACCGTGAATGATACCCCAGTCCCACAAATTAAAAGTGAATACTTCTCCAGTGATCTCAGAGGAAGCTAATGTGGTGCCATCCAGCAAGGATGCATGAAATTCAATGACTACCGTATCGTTATATTCAGGTTTAACTCCCGTCCCAACAGAATCCTCAAGATAGTAAAGCCCTGTCCATGTGGGAATTGCATCAATATTGTTTGTTACCAGGTAATCTGCCAATTCATTGATTTCATCCTGTCTTGTTCTTCCCTCCTCCTCTTCCTTTAAGCAGGAAAAGAAAAACAATACACTTATTGTAAAGAATATGAAAAATGAAGCTTTTTGATATTTCATTTTTGTTGCGTTTTGTTCTTCAGTATATTGAAACAAAGGAGTAAAACTTAAATACTCCCCTTCCTTAAACAATTTCCTTCCAAAGATAAGTTAGATTTCTTTCAGTCTCACCTTCACAGAGTGCTAAAATCGAAATGATAAGTTTATCCCTGCAATCTTGGCATATAAGTAGCAATTAAGCCAACAGCCTGATCCTTTTCAATGTTGCGCTTCTTCAGAAGAATTGTTTGATCGTGGTACTCATCTGAGTCAAACATATCCCTTGTAGTTGGACTGCGAAACCTGGCCTTTCGAACACCAAATCCTTCTCTGGTGCAGTTATACTGAAACCAGTAGTCCTTGGCAAAGGCAATATATGATTTGCAGTCACCCTCGTCAAGTACGGCAATCTTCATGTTATTCCGGGGATTGTCATAATAGACAGTGTATACTATATACCCGGCACCCTGATACTGATAGATATCATCGGTTGCCTGAATCACGAAACTACCGGCAGCGGTATTGGTAGTTCCGGTAAGGTAGACTTCCGTGGTGTTTCCTCCAGCAATAGCTACAGTTGAAACATAGAATAAAGCCAGGATTGCGGGTGCAAATCTCATTAGGTAATTTACTGCTGTTTTCATGATATTAAGTTTTTTTGATTTATAAGAGGCAAATTAGAGCATTTATTTAGAATCATTCTAAACGGATGGTTGATTAACACCATATTTAACAATTGAACCACAAATTGAGGACCAAGAACCATGGATTATGGGATATACGTTGCTTAAACCTTTATGAATAATAAAGGTCTAATCTCTCTATATATATTACATCCCTATAAGAACTGCATGGTAAACTGCTGGAAAAAAGCGATCAAAGTATTCTATCTTATTTGCCTTTCAGGTTTGTTGACTGCTCAATCATTACCTGAAAATCTTCATTTTGAGGAGGCTGAACACAGGCTTACCTTAAGTGGTGTGGAAAGCACAGGATTTTATGATGAATCGATCATTGAACCGGTCAATTTGGATTTTTATGATGAGAATTATTGGGAAAAGCTGCACGAATATTACAACACAGAAACAGGGGAATTTTATTCACCTTTATCTCAATGGTGAAGACTGGGGCCTTTATCCCAATATTCAACAGTTGAACAACGACTTTCTGAAAGAATGGTTTTTAAACAATAACGGGATCCGGTGGAGAGCTGATGTACTCCCGGAAGCTCTCAAAAGCACGGAAGAGACCATACCAAACTGGGGTGATGGAACCGCTGCACTAAATTATCTGGGAGAGGACACAGTTCAATACCAACGATACTACACCTTAAAATCATCGGAAGAAGCAAATCCCTGGGACTATCTGGTAAAGGTGTGTGATGTATTGAACAACACCCCGATTGAGAACCTGCACGATTCCATCCGGAACTATATCAACCTTGATGCAACATTATGGTTTCTTGCCACTGAAATAATTTTTTCGGATGATGACAGCTATGTGCATAAAGGTAAAATGGACTATTACCTCTACTGGGATGAAGAAACCGGTCTAATGAATCCCCTTGAATTTGATGGTAATTCAGCAATGGGTATCAGGAATGTACATTGGGATCTGTTCTATAATGAAACATGAACTACCCGCTTCTGAATCGCTTGCTGCAGATCCCCGGTATCAGGCAACGTTACATTGCTCATGCCAAAACAATACTTGAGGATAGTTTTAATGATACAGTCCCGATTGGTTTAATCGATAATCTGGCTGCTTTGATAGATGAAAAGGTAAGGTTAGACCCAAAGACATTTACAACGTATGGCAGATTCAGGGTTTCAGTAGATACCCTGAAGGGATTTATTGAACAACGCGAGCACTTTATCAAGTCAGACGACGAAATGAGTGGCGTTTCACCGGTGATCGAAAATACAAAGTTTGCCGTAAACAATGTTGATTGGGAAGTCCCTGATGCCGATGAACCGGTTGTAGTAACTACAAACGCAACCCATCCATCAGGAATTAAGGAAATGAACCTCTTTTATGGAACCGGGTTCTTTGGAAATTTTGAGAAGGTGCAAATGGAAGGCAATGGTTCAATTTATACTGCCCGGCTGGAAGGTTTTAACCCTGGCGATTATGTGCGTTTCTATATTGAAGCTGTTGCTAGTGACGGGATTGGCAGCAGAAGCTATTCCCCTGCCGGAGCAGAACATGATGTGTTCCTATTTAGAGTGAACATTTCAGAGGTAGCATCATCGGATGTTGTGATTAACGAATTTATGGTTTCAAATGACATTACTTTTGCAGATGAAGAGGGCGAGTTTGATGACTGGCTTGAGCTGTACAACACTTCTCTGATCGATGTGCCGCTTGATGGCTACTATCTATCAGATAATTCAGGGGACCTTTTTAAGTGGGACTTTCCTGATGGCATTGTAATCAATGCCAACGGATACCTTATTGTCTGGGCTGATGACGATGAAGGACAACCCGGATTACATACTAATTTTAAACTTTCGGCATCGGGCGAAGAACTCTTTCTGGTCAATAATCATGGACAGATTGCCGATCAGATGAATTAATTATTTACCCCAATCCGGCAACAAACACAATTATACTAAAATGTGATAATCACCATATCCATAAGGTTGACATCTATGACGTGTTGGGTAAAAAAATATTCAGTACGAGTAATAACCACATTATTGATATATCACAGTTACCACCCGGTTTATATATCCTGAAGGCGGATTATCTGACTTCTATTTTCGAGAAAATACCGCATTAAGATATGAATAAGCCCTATCTGCCAATCCTTTTATCCCTGTCAAATCAAAGAATTTTTCAATCAATAGAGTTATATCAATTCTCCCCCTTATTCCACAATCACCAGGTAATTGTGCGGTATTTCATCTGCGGTGATTCTAAGGAAATATGATCCTGGAGCCAATCCATGAACATCAATCTTAGCTTCCTTGATTTGAGTTCTCTTCAGATCCTCCCTGTAGACAAGCGAGTTCACTGCATTGAACATTTCCAGGATGACCTCTTTTTCCACCTCCATATCAAAGACCACATTCAGGACTTCTTTCGCCGGATTGGGGAAGATCCTGATCTGTCCAGGCAGGGATAGGTCATCCGTATGAGTCAATGAACCCACATACACGGAATCATTGCCGAAGCAACCATACTCATCGGTCACCGTCACCCAGAACAATCCATATGCAGTTACCTCAGCGGTGCTGGCCACAGAATTGTCCTTCCAGAGGTATGAGGTAAATCCGCCTCCTGCATCCAGGATAACGGGCAGACTGGTTTTGATGGAATCCTGTCCGCCGCCTATCTCCACATCAGGACTACCCCATACACTTACATCGTCAATTAATAAGTCATTGGATTGGTTTTCATCAGGTATCCAGATCAGGCTGACCTGAATCCGGTAGCTTCCAGGTCCTGAAAAATCATATCCGGTGGCAAATGACAATACCCTGGACTGGCCCGGTGGCAACTCACTGTCCAGGTTGATCGCTTCAATGACCGAGGAACCGCTGTTCACCGAATAGGTGATGATGATGGTATCCTGGGTTGAAATCCTGTAATAGCCATTATTCAGTATTTCAATGGATACAGGGTTATTCTGATCGAGTTCACAGGAAGAAACCGGAGAAACGATCCGGGTTATTCCAATATCCGGCACATCATAGGACACATATACACTATCATGTGTAGCACAACCATTGTCACCGGTCACCACCACTGTATACATTCCAGCCGACGGATCAGTAATATCATAATCAGGATCCGTGCTGCCATCCTGCCACAGGTAAGAGGGATAACCCGGAGTTACGGAAAGAGTGATAGGTTCATACACCAGGATCGTATCCGATCCACTTCCTATATCGACAACCGGACTTCCATGGTGATCCACATTGACCAGTACGATATTGTTGGTCGGAACCAGGTCAGAAGCATACTCTGTAAAAGCCATTAGCTCATAACGTCCCGGTACACTAAAGTCCTCCGAACCGGCGAATGTATGATAAATAACTGTGTCATTTTCAAATGTGCCATCCAGCACAAGACTCTCGGATACAGCTGACGCTCCGTTTATTGAATAGGACACAGTGATATTGGCCGATGGCTGGATATCCCAGTTTCCAAAATTCTTAATGGCAACCTGGATACTTTCAGAAGCACCCAGACTGCATGTGGTCTGGGGATGGGATACCTCAAGAATACCAATATCCGGTACAGCCATCATGATCTCCACCTCATCATAGACCTCACACCCATTGATGTCCGTCACGGTCACCCCGTAAACACCAATTCCTGGCTCTGTGATTGTAAAGGTCTGGCCTGTGCTTTCGTCCTGCCACTGGTAGGACACAAATCCAGGACCTGCATCCAGCGTATGTTCAAGTTCTGTGATCACCTGGTGATCGTCTCCCAGGTCCAGTGCCGGAGCCTCAAAAACACCTACAGACTGTATCACAGTATCATTCCATGATTTCGAATCATTGATATAATCAACAAAAACAGTGAATTCATACCATTGTCCTGTCGTCACACTTTCCAATTTGGAAAAAACAAAGTCGAAGGAAGCACCCGGCAGGAGGTTTTCCGAAAGTAAAAAGGCATCCTGTTCGAGAGAACCTCCGTCAATGAGATAACCCATATCAATGGTCTGACCTGCCGGGATGGCCTGGTTCCCGGCATTTCTGATCCTGGCCGAAACCGTAATGGATTCGGATAATTCACATGATGTTGCAGGAGAAAGGATCTGATCAAGTGTCACATCCAACACATTAAGTGTCACATACACTGAATCAGAGCTTGTACATTGATTGACATCGCTTACTGTAACATAATAGAATCCCTGTCCGGGCTGATTGACCGTGAATGTTTCCAGCGCTGATCCATCCTGCCACAGGTATTCAAAATACCCCGGAGGTGCAGAGAGAACGTACTCAGACTCCAGTACCACTGTATCCGGCCCCAGGTCAATATCAGGATAACCGTATACCTCAAGGTTGTGTTGCAGTGTATCATTCTGGTCATTAATATCCTCCTTATGCTTCGTGTAAAGTTTCATCTGATAGCTCCCCGGTGCAGAGAAGTCAAATCTCTCCGAATAAGTGAAATCCATGGTTTCCCCCGGAATAAATGGTACGTTGATCACAATGGTATCATAGAAGAAGTAGGAGTGGTTGATCTCACCATATACAAAAATGGTGTCATTCACTTCCACCGTGTCCGTACCAAAATTCCGGATGATGATTTCTATGGGCAACTGATCTCCCAGCTCACATGCGGAGACAGGAGCAATGAGTTCACTCACACCAACATCGGCGATCAGCTGCATAACCTGAACGGTATCGGAGGCTACACAGTCTATACCGTTGGTTACCCTCACGTAATAGGTTCCATCCGTGCTCACATGATAGAGTGAGTCGGTTGAGCTGTCCTGCCACAGATAAGTCTGACCTGCAACACCCGAATAAGCCCTCAGGACCACCGTATCGGGTTGGACCGTTGAAATATTCTCACCCAGATCAACTGCCGGTTTATTGACACGTATTAACCGGGACACCGTATCATTGGATGTGGCCTGATAAAAGTGTGGATTTGCATTCATGATGTAGACCTCAGTCTGGTAATCACCGCTCCTGCTGTAGTCAAATTGGGTGGACATGGAGAAATCCTGTGTGTTGCCCACCGGCAAAGACTGAGTCAGGATAAGGGTTTCCTCTGCAGTCTGGATCTCTCCGGACCTGTCAATATAATAACCTGCTTTTATGGAATCACCTGACTGTAAATCCGTAATGCCAGAATTCCTCAGCCGCAGGGTAAATGTCTGGTCCGCACTAAGTTCACAGGCCGTCACCGGATCAAGTATTTCCAGCACATCAATATCCTGCGGTGCTTCAATGATCCGTACATCATCCACGGCGACGCCGTCATACTGGTTGTTCACTTTATCTGCCATGAACTCAAACCTGAACTGGACATTAGCCTGGTTAAGCAATGCGGCCGGGAGAAGGTGCCGGACGGTCATCCATCCTCCGCTCTGTCCGCTCCATCCATTCAGGCTCAGAGCCTCAACAGCCTTACCGGTATACCAGTTCCAGTATTCATCATACCCGGAACTGTTTGTGACCGCTGTCCAGATAACGCCATCGTCCAATGAATAAAATAAGGTTGTACCATCTACATCCTGTTCGGTATCCACCCACAACCGGGCTTCGAAAACAGGATTCGCCAGACCAGTAAGATCATAACTGGGGGTTGAAAGGTAGCCAGGATCGCTGTCTATAAGGTCTCCGGTCAAAACGAAATCATCAATATTCCAACCTTCAGCCACCGGTCCGGAGGCAGAAGAATGGAACAATGAGAACCTGAATCTGAGTGCATTCGAATAGCTCAGTGAATCATGTACAGGGTACTCCCTGAACTGAAAATCCGTCTCCATGATCCCTCCCTCGCTGTTCTTCCACAGGGTATACCAGGTAGAACCATTATCCGGACTCAGCTCCAGTTTGATCGAATCTCCGTTCTGAATGGAGATCCAGCTGGCAAAACTCACAGTAAGATTGCTGAAATTCGAAACATCAAAAGCCGGGGAGGTCGCTGTATTGGCTGTACCGGGAGTAATTCCATTCTCATAATTGTAGGGTGAGGTGCCCTGTCCGGATAGATCAGTGCCAAGGCAGTAGTATCCCGAATATGCAAAATAGGGAAGGTTCATATTGCTGGGAATCTCCCTCTCAAATTCTGCATTGAATGTCCATCCCTGATCGGTTTCGAAGTCATCTTCAAAAATGGTCCTGTTTTTCTGGGTAATCAAATCTCCATATTGCTGGGTCAACCCGGTGGCCCAGCTGCTGGTCCCGGAAGAAGCACCATCGATCACACTACCGGCGGGAGTACCGTACTCCCAGGTACTATTCCCCATTGAACGCCAGTAACCATCATCTGATTCAAAATCCTCCATATAGGGAGGTACGTAAGTAGGTACAATATAAAGCTGGGTGGTGACCAGGTCATTACTGGCATACTGATCACCCGGTAGTGCTGTTTTTGCCAGGACTGAGGGTTTCAGCCCGGGTTCAGTAAGGTTCACCCTGGATGGAAAGGTAAAGATTAAAGAACCTCCCACCGGGATGTTCTCTGTCATATGGTCCACCGTCCAGGTGGATCCTCCATCGAAAGAATAAGCCACAGCAACAGGCTCGGTAATTTCCGCACCGCCGTAATTCCTGATGCGGACTGTTACAGAATCACTGGCTGTATGACCGCTTCCACTCAGTGGACAGATCCATTCTGAAACACCAACATCTTTGGATATGAATTCGCCCGTGAGATAAATGTCGTCGATATTCCAGCCCGAATAATTGTTAAGTCCATCGGTGGGCCCAAGCTGGTAGCGCATCTTCAGCTGGTCCGTCCTTGCATAATCATCCGGAATAGCCACTTGTTCCTGTATCCATTGGAAATCACTGAAATAAGAATTACTTTCCCAGATGGTATTCCAGCTGGTCCCATCGTCTGTACTTATTTGTATGGAAGCTTGATCCCATACCTCGATATTCAGATAACGCCGGAAGAACAGGTTGAGGTTTTTGTAGTACAATGCATCAACCAAAGGGGAGGTAGCCAGGTAGCTTGAGGATTCACTCAGGCCGGGTTCGTAATGGTAAGGATTCGATCCCAGGCCGGAAAGGTCTGTTCCCAGCGCCATAGTGCCGCTGAAAGCATCTGATGGATTGGAGTTCCCTGGTGTTCCACCCATGCCATTGGGTGTATTGACCTCAAATTCCCCCGTCAGGGTCCAGTTGTGGACCCCTTCAAAATCCTCCAGATACCGTGTTTCATAGACCATCCTCTCACCATTAGGAGACTCATCAAGGGTTGGATAGAGGGTGTCGTTTGCCATGATCCCGTTGGCTGCCACCATCACATCCAGGATGTTCCCATGCGTGGCATTAATATCCACATCGTATGCCAGCCAGAGATAGGATTGCCCGGGTGGCAAGCTGTAACTCAGGCCTGTAAAGCTTGCTATCCCGGAAACAAAATCGGTCGGGGACCCCAGTGGATTCTGAGTGCTGAATGTCTGTGTCGTGGTACTATAAAGTTTTACACCATTGGACTGGAGATCGCTATCTGAAGTGTTCAGCGAGGTAAAATGGATATGGTCCAGCATGGCAGAGTCTGTATTCCCAAATACTTTGAAATCGACCCGGAGAAGAGGTACATTCGGCGCACCTGATGGACTAAAATCAGCAAAGGGTTGTTCGAAGTCAATTTCTCCTATATACAGAGGTTGTGATCCGGTTTCTTCGACGGAGATATTATCTATGCAAGTGCCATATCCCCAGCGTGTATGGCCCTCAAATGCCACATAATAGGTTTCGGAAGGATTGGGAAGAACAAGTTTTTGCAGTTCCCATTCGTAAAGCGGATCAAGGTATTCATGTATAAGTACCCAGGGATCGTCCTGTGATACTTTATAGTAAACACGAAGTACATCCCAACCTGTGGTTCCTTCAAAGGTCCATGGGATCTGACACAGATAAAAGCTGAGTTCAATACTTGTGCCGCCAAGCAGGTCCAGCGCCGGGGTTATCAGTTTGGTGCGCTCGTTGTTGTCGCCCTGTTTAAAAAAGATGGCATTGAAAGTTCCTTCATGGGCAGCCGGGGGATTCCTCGTAATATCCTCCTGTTCAGGTGGTATCTGCCAGTTATTGTCGTTGGGGCTGTGTCCGCCGTTCCGGTATCTCCATGGTTCATTGCCGGATACAGTTTCTTCCGTCCAGCCATCAGGCTTTGCCCCGGTTTCAAATCCTTCTGTTAGATAAACCTGGGATTCTGTCGATAGAATGGGATAACAGAACAGGACAACCAATGCTACTTTAAATATTTTCATGTTATCTTTTTTTACCGTGCAACCTAATAACCTTACTACAAGTATTTACGTATAGTTGCACATAAGGTTTGTTAATGTAGAGAGGATGCTCATTAAAGGTACAAAACTCTTAAGGAAACAGGTGATTTCCGGAATTTTCATCGCACTTTTGACCGGGTTTCACATGGAATCTATATCACAGATAGATACAGATTTCTGGTTTGTGGTTCCTGAATTATCACACCGCGGCAATACAGGAGGGACACCCGGGACACTCAGAATAGCAACCCTGGAACTCGCAGCTACGGTCACCATCAGCATGCCTGCCAATCCCTATCATGTTACGCTGAATCCAACCGGTTTCCAGGATATTGTCATTGATATTGCCGGTAATTCCACTGCAGCTGTAGACCTCTCAAACCTGATAGATATAGCAGCCCTTCCTGCCAACAACCGCCTTGAAAATAAGCCGCTTACTCCCAATGGGATCAACAATTTCGGATTGCACATCACCGCCACCAATATGATCACCGTTTACTGGGAGGTGAATTATGATTTTGGCGCTGATCTCTGGACATTGAAGGGCTTAAATGGTCTTGGAACCCTTTTTTACACCCCTTTCCAGACATTTTACAACAACAGGAATATCACACCAAGGACCTACTCAGCCATCGACATTGTGGCCTCCCAGGACAATACCCAGGTTACCATTACCCTTCCTGCGGGAAAAGCGGCAAGCTACGGATCACTGGTTACAGGTGTTCCGGCGGGCGGTACACATGTGGTGACCCTGAACAGGGGACAAACCTTTTCCCTTTTTCCGCGGAATTACAGCATCTTCGGTGCAGACCGGCTGGCCGGGACCAGGATCGAATCAACCGAACCCATCAGTGTAACAGTTAAGGATGATGCCATCGCATCCGGATCACAGGGTCAGGATGTGGTGGGAGACCAGCTTGTTCCTGTGGATGTTATCGGTGACAATTACATCGTGCCCGAGATCAATAATCCCAACCATGTCTATGTCCTGGCCACAGAAGACAATACCAGCATTTATGTCTATAATTCAGATGGATTGCCCATAGGGCCAACTCCCTATACCACCCTGAACAGGGGTGAGCAGGGACTGGTGGTGGTCCCCGGAGGATCAAAATATGCCCGCATTACTTCCCGGTTAATTCCCACCGATCCGGTAAAACCATTCTATGTGTTTCAGATTGGACTTGAAAACCAGAGCCGCGGAGGAGCACTCGTCCCTGCCATTGGTTGTACCGGGAATACCCAGCTGGCGTTTACCCGTGCCAGAGCAGATAATAAGTTCTATTTTTTCATCATCACTGAAAAAGGCAATGAAGATAAATTCCTGATCGATGGAGTAAGGGATGACGGGATCATTGATCCCAATGCATTTACAGAAATGGCGGGAAGTGGCGGCTGGGTGGTGTTGTTTACCAATTCCATCAATTCCAATACACTCATCCCAGGTCAGCATCTGGTCCAGAATACCGGGGGGATCTTCCACCTGGCTGTTCTGAACGGATTCCCCGGGGCTGCCCAGGGCAGATTGTATTACGGGTATTACTCGGATTTTGGCGGGCTGAACATCGGGGCCACTGTGGCTGGAACGAATTCATCGGTGGTGAGGGCCTGTTACGGGGACCCGGTCCAGCTCTATGCTTTTGGAGGAACCACCTACCAGTGGACACCAGACACCTACCTGGATGATGCTACAAGTAACCTGCCCACGGCCATAAATTTACCACCGGGACCCCACAACTATACCGTGGACGTATCGGGGGGGTGTGGCACAGGGACCCTCGCTCTTACGGTTTTGGTCTCAACCCCGGTAATCGCATATTTCGAAACCAACGTTACCTCGGGATGTTCCCCATTGGAAATTCAATTTAATGACCAGTCGTCGGGCACTTACTCCTGGCAATACGACCTGGGGGACGGCTCTCCATTGATCAGGTACGACCTGGACCCGGCCACCCCCAATCCGCCACCTCCAAATTTTCCGAATCCTTTTTCATTTACGCATACCTATACAAATACCACAGCCCTTCCCATTGATCATACAATCACACTGCTTGTCAAGAATGAAAGCGGATGCGCTGACATACTGTCTAAAACCATTACAGTATACCCGGAAATCCATTCAGCATTCGCTGTGGACCGGGATGATGGCTGTGAGCCATTGGAGGTCCAGTTCACTAACAACTCCTGGGGCAATACCGATACCTGGTTGTGGGAATTTGGAGATGGAGGATCCTCTGTGGAGCCAAACCCCGTACATGAGTTCAGAAATCTTTTTGGACCGGGCAGCCTGAATTTCGAAACACGGCTCATCGCCATATCCCCGCATCTTTGCCGTGACACCTCATCGCATACCATCAACGTCAGGCCTTACATTGAAGCCAGCTTTGCCTATGACACGGTGGCAGCCTGTTCACCACATGAGATCATCATCACCGACCAATCCATCGGAGCAGATATATATTCCTGGGATTTTGGGGACGGGACCACCTCTACCTCATCGGGACCGCAGATATCAAAAACTTACATCAATAGCACACCTCTCCCGGTTACATACACCATAAGCCTCAGGGTGGAAAATGGAGAGGGCTGTTTCCATGAAATAGAGAGAGAGGTAACTGTATATCCTGAAGTTGATGCAGCATTTACAGTTGCTCCGGATGAAGCCTGTTCCCCTGCCGAAATTGTCTTCCTGAATAATTCCACCGGGGCAGCCACTTATTTGTGGGATTTCGGCGACGGAGGGAGTTCAACAGAGGTCCACCCTGTCCACAGATATGAAAGAAATATGCTGGACCATGATACAGTGTTCACGGTCACCCTGGTCGCAACCTCGGATGAATTTTGCAGGGATACTGCATTCTTCGATGTGGTAATACATCCTTATATTGAAGCTGCCTTTACCGTTGAAGATGTTGTGGGTTGCCACCCATTTACCATCACCATCAACAACGCATCCATTGGCGTTGACCAGTATTTCTGGGACTTTGGGGATGGGAATCCGGTATCAAATACAAGCGCCGCCAGCTTTGTACACACCTATTTAAACACTGGGAATACAAGCGTTATCTACCCGCTGCAACTGATCGTTTTCAATGATGAGGGTTGTAGTGATACCATGGTCAGAAGTATTACGGTGCATCCGGAAATTTCTGCCAACTTCACCACCGACGGACTCGAAGGCTGCCACCCGCTTACTGTTACATTTACTGATCTCTCTGTAAACGCAGTGAATTATCTCTGGGATTTTGGGGACGGTGCCGCTTCAGTTCAACAGTCCCCCGTTCATACCTTTGTTAATTTCGGAACTTCCGACACCTCATACCTGGTAA
Source organism: Bacteroidales bacterium (assembly GCA_023138875.1). Taxonomy (GTDB): domain Bacteria; phylum Bacteroidota; class Bacteroidia; order Bacteroidales. The sequence continues at coordinate 56,429 of JAGLOO010000027.1, read as the reverse complement.
GCCTTACCACCTCTACTGCAGATGGCGAATGTGTCAAATCAATTTCGTGGCCCATCCTGGTCCACCCGCAGGTAATTGCAGAGTTCACTTTTCCGGCTGCCCTTGGTTGTGGACCATTTGAGGTCACCTTTGAAAACCTATCCATTGGAGGAACGAATTACACCTGGGATTTTGGAGACGGCAATGTGGTTACAACAACCGATCCTGGTCCCCAAACCCATACCTTTGTCAATAATGATTTTCTCAACATCCAGGACTTTGAGGTGAGCCTTCTTGTGGAAAATGCCTCAGGATGTACCAGTGAAGCAAGAAAGACGGTCAGTGTCTATCCCGACATTCAAACCGGTTTCTCTGCTTCTTCAACAGAAGGATGCCATCCCCTGAGTGTTGACTTTACCAACCTGTCAAACGGGGGACAGACCAACGTGTGGGATTTTGGTGACGGCTCCACTTCAAATCTGCAGGATCCCAACCACATCTTTACCAATACGGGAACTGTTGATTCCATATACACGGTTAAACTGGTTTCGATGGCACCCAACAATGTGTGCAAAGATTCGCAATCCATCGATATAACGGTGCATCCCTATGTGCAGGCGAATTTCACCATTCCTGACCATCTTGGGTGCAATCCTTTTGAGGTGATCCTTGAAAACTCATCCATCAATGGCAGCCTTTTCCGATGGGATTTTGGTGATGGTACCGATACTGTTACCTTAAATACCAATCCTATTGTGCACCGGTTTTACAACACAGACTTTGCCAGCCAGCAGGATTTTGAAATCACCCTGGTGGCTGAGAATTTCGCAGGTTGTACCCATGAGATCAGAAGAACCATTACGGTTGAACCGGATATTATCGTTGGTTTTACTGCCAGCCAGATCCAGGGTTGTCATCCGCTTGAGATAGATTTCACCAACCTTTCAAGTGGTGCTACCTATTATCACTGGGATTTTGGGAACGGTACCACATCGCAGTCCATCGATCCTTCTCAAACTTTTACAAATATCGGCTCCACGGATACTACTTACCGTGTATGGCTATACGCCACAGCTTCCAATCATGTTTGCCAGGATTCCACGTTCATCGATATCGTGGTTCATCCTTATATCCTGGCCGATTTTACCTTCCTGGAATTTATCAATTGCACACCATCATCAGTCCAGTTCAATAATGCATCTGTTGGGGGTTCAACCTATCACTGGGACTTTGGTGACGGATCAGACACTACTACAACTGACCTGAATGTGGTTAACCACGCCTTCAACAATACAAGTTTTATGAACAATGGTATTTTCCAGGTAACCTTAACCGCTGAAAATGCTGCAGGATGTGCAAGCCAGATCATAAAATCCGTGGAAGTATATCCTGCTATTGAAGCTGTTTTCTCCACCAGTGTTGATGAAGGCTGCCATCCACTGGATGTGGACTTTACCAATTTGAGCAATGGGGGTTATACCTATTCATGGAATTTCGGAGATGGAGCCTCCAGTGATGCGGATGCTACAGCCCATACATTTACCAACTTTACCGACGCTGCAGTTACAAGGCAGGTTCATTTGATGGCTACATCCCAGTTCAATTGTACCAGCGAAATTACCGCTAATATCACCATTCACCCGAAACCGAAAGCCAGGTTTGAAACGGACAGGATCATTGATTGTCCGCCCTTTGATGTCTCCATAGTCAATACCAGCATCAATGCTGACCAGTACAACTGGAACCTTGGGAACGACACCATACTGGATACCAGATCGATCAATCCGATCAATCATATTTTCGACAACCTGACCGACGATATAGCCATCTACGAATTGAGATTATTGGCAACTTCAGATTATGGCTGCGTAGATTCTGCACAGCAAAAAATATTTGTATACCCACATACCATTGCTGACTTTAGCTTCAATGATGGAGAATGCAGCCCATTTACAGCCCTTTTTATCAACGAATCGGTTCGTGGAGATACTTACTTCTGGGACTTCGGTGATGGAACCAGTATGTCTGTTACGGACCCGACCAACATCTATTTTAATTTTTCCGGAGCTGATACCATTTACCGGATTACCCTGACGAGTACTTCAGAGTACGGTTGTGTGGATTCAAAAACTGACAGCATCGATGTATATGCCCAACCGGACGCAGAGTTTATTGCTTCGCCAACCCATCAGACATACCCATCATCAAATGTCAGTTTCACCAATGTAACCAATCCGGGGAATTGGTCATACCAATGGGATATGGGTGATGGTTTCACAACAACCCTGGAGAATCCTCAGCCACACTCTTATGCTACCTGGGGGGATTATGAAATAAAACTGTATGTCTCATCAGATCACTGTTCTGATTCAGTTTCTCATTCAATCCGGATCTTCCCTACTTCACCTATCGCTGAGTTTGATACGGTGATACCGGATTGTGAACCTCTCACGGTCCAGTTCAGGAATACTTCGTTATACGGAGATTCCTACCTGTGGGAATTTGATGATGGTACCAGTTCTACTGAATTCGAGCCCTTGCATACCTTCAGTGAATACGGATTTTACAATGTGAAACTGACTGTAACGGGTGAAGGGGGGCGCGAATATGCCTACAGTCAGGTGGAAGTATACAGAATGCCACTGGTTGATTTCAGGGTGGCACCAGAACTGGTGATGCTGCCCGATGACGAGATCCGGTTGTTCAACCTGTCAAAATACGGATCATCCTATTCATGGGATTTTGGAGATGGAAACACTTCCTCCGAAGAGAATCCAACCCACCTTTATACAGCCATCGGAAATTATGATATTACCCTTGACGTGTGGACAGAACATGGCTGTACAGACAGATTGGTCAAATCAGCTGTGGTGAGCGTTCTCGGTGAAGGGCTGATCCTGTTCCCCAATGCCTTTAAACCGGATCTGGGTGGCCCGAATGGAGGATATTATGATCTGAATGAAACTGAAAAAAATAATATTTTCCATCCCTATTGGGAGGGGGTCGTAGAATATCACCTGGAGATCTACAACCGTTGGGGCGAAAAACTATATTACAGCGATGAGGTGAACAGGGGCTGGGACGGTTATCACAAGGGTACGCTCTGTGTCCAGGCTGTGTATGTATGGAAATGCTGGGGCTTATTCACCAACGGAGAGTTTTTCAAGGAGAAAGGAGATGTGACCCTCATTCATCACCGAAAATAACAGCTGTCTTAAATTTGAAGCAGTACTAAATGAGCTCCTCCCTGTTCTCTCCGGTCAATCAAAAAACCACCCTGAGAGTGGCGAACGGCAATTTCAGCACTGGAGGGACCCAGGGTAATGGTTTTTCAGAATTTCATATATTAGTTGAGGAATCAAAACACTATCATTATGAAGCCATATACTGACAACACCCGCAGGGAATTCCTGAGAAAACTCATTGCCAGTACCTCCATGATGGGTCTGGCACCTGCACTGAGCAGCCTGCAATCCTGCAGCGGAGCAACCGGCAAGGTTGGACTTCCCATGAGGCCTTTCGGCAACACAGGTGAAATGGTTAGCATATACAGCCTTGGTGCACAAGCCACCGTGGAGCAGGTGGGGATGAAGGATCAGGGCATCGAGATCATCAACCGGTGCATTGACCTGGGCATTAATTACATCGATACTTCGGCCTGGTACGGGATGGATGGCACCAGCAGCGAAGAGGACCACCTGCGGGGCACCAGTGAAAGGCATGTGGGAGAGGTGATGAAAACCAGGCGGGATGAAGTATTCCTGGCCACCAAGACCCATGACCGGAGTTATGATGGGGCCATGCGGCACCTGGAAAGCTCATTGAAGAACCTGCAGACTGATAAAATTGATCTCTGGCAGATCCATAATATTAAGGGAGGAGGGAATGAAGACATTGAATACATCTTCAGTGATGACGGAGTGATGAAAGCGCTGGAAAAGGCCAGGGATGAAAAGATCGTCCGCTTCCTGGGTATTACGGGTCATGTCGATCCGGATCCCATGAAAGAGCTGGTAGACCGTTATCCTTTCGATACGGTATTGATGGCGCTGAATGCTGCGGATAAACATTATAATTCATACATTGAAAAGTTGCTTCCAACAGCAGTGAATAAAAACATGGGCATCATTGGGATGAAGATCCCGGCCCGCGACAGGATATTCTCACACGGGGGCATTATCACCATGAAAGAGGCGATGAGTTATACACTTTCGCTCCCCATAAGCACCATCATTGTGGGGATAGATAAAATTCCCGAACTGGAAGAGAATATCAGGATCGCGCAGGAGTTCGAACCACTATCGGCCGATGAAATGCTTGTCATCGAAGATAAGGTGAAGTCCCATCATGAACACCTTCTGTTCTATAAGGGCCTGTCAGATTGGCCTGAAGAGTGGTCGGGCAACAATGTTTAAACAAAACGCCCTCAATTCTGGATGATCAACCGGCCGGATTGACCATCGCCCCTGGTATTTGCCAGTTTGAAGAAATAGAGGCCTTCACCCAATCCGTTTCTCTTAAAGGTGACATGGTGGTTGCCAGGGGATAAATGTCCCAGGAATTCCCTTTTGACCTCCCTGCCCTGACTGTCTACGACGGTCAACCAAATCCCCTGATTCTCATTCAATGAAAACTCAAAGATGGTGGAATGGGAAAATGGATTGGGAAATATGTTGAAGTGATGGACCATGGTATGATCGATGACAGGTGTATATTCTGAGATTCGCATATCCACTGTGGTAATGGAATGCGGGGGCGCCTGGAAGATTGAATCTATCAGGCTCCCTGTCAGGTCACAATTTTCAGTGTCCGATGTGATATAGATGTAAGATTCATCTATGGAATACCCCGGAATACTCAGGTGAACGGACAGGTCATCGGTTTGCGACCGGTTGATCACCACACAGGCTGCTGAGTCTCCGGCGGGACTTACAAAGGCCAATGCCATACCGTCACTGCCGGTCAGCGTATGACCGGTCATTTGCCATCCCGGAAGAATGAAACTGGAAAACTGTTTGAATGCAAAAAAGTCTTTTGTTTTTGTATACCCTTTTTGGGGATCGATCCACTGGGACTGGTCCCATGGAAAATCCAGTGTCACCAGTCCGCCTTCGTTCCAGATCAGGTCCCAGTAAAGGTAGGCCACCACCTTTTCATCATGGAAGGATTTATAGATCAATCCGGCCAGGGAGAACCAGTCACCCCGGGAATACTCACTCTGAAAATGGGGCAACTCAGGCTGAAATTCCCCAACTTTTGTAAAATTCACAGACGCATATGGATCATTTTCCTCAACCCCGTGGTAAAGGTGATGAGCGATACCATCCAGTTTTGTGACATCCAGTGCATTGACATAATTCTCCACAGCATTGTATCCGATCCCCACTGTTTCTGGCCCAAGGATCATGGGTCTGTGATCCCGTTGCATGATGGTATCATACACCGCATCAAGTGCTTTGTTATACCCTGCAATGGTATCCGTTGCATTAACCGTTTCCGAAGGCTTAAACAGACAGGTTTCCCAGCTGGCAGAAAAATCGGGCTCATTCTGAATGCTGATGTAGTCCGGGTAGATCCTATTGGCATTGTACTCATCCAGTGACTTCCCCCACCAATGGGCAAAACCGGGATAATCAAATTCGACTCCATTCTCTCCGGTTGTGTACTTCAGGGTTCCGCCGTTTTTGCGATCATTGGTGCTCTTCAGGTAACCCGGAGGCCCCCATGAGGTGGAAAGCACTGAGATAGGATGTCCAAGCGCCAATTCAGCAGCCTCTACAAATTCCCGGGCCCTGTCCACCATGCTTGGATCATAATCATAGGCGTTCCTTACACGCAGAATATCCAGGCTTAACTCACCAAAAATGGCCTGGTAGATTTCACTTTTTTTCGGGTGAGCGGTCAGCCAGTTTTCATAGTAAGCCAGGGAAGCTCCAAATCCCACCACGGTTTGAAAGGTCTCTTCCGGCTGAATACTCAGCATCTTATAATCACCTTCCTGGGCCCATAAGGAATCGGGGATCAGGGTCAGGAACATAGCAATTAACAAGAGGGTAGTATGGAATTGATTGATTCTCATCAAAATAATTTCTAACCAGATTTAAAGAACCAAAGATAACTTTTTATCTATTATTATTGTTCCGGAATTTCCAGCTGATCCACAGGAAAATGAGGATTATCAAACCAGATTCTAATTGGTTAAAGCACGGCCTCGATGTATATTGACGTTAAAAACTTTGAATTAATGAATATGTCTTCTATTTTTATTCTGCATGGAACCCAAAGGACAGATGGAGCAAAAAAGTGTTCCTAATTACTACGGCTTAAGATTGTACCTGGCATCTACCTTCCTCTATTTTTTTCTTGTCATCCCCTTTCTGTTCTTTATTGCCTTCCAGAGTATTCCGCAACTTGCAGCAAATAAGAACATTTCACGCAATAACATACCAAGCCTGGATGAAGAATACGTGGACAGTATTGTAAATAAGGCAATAACTCTGGATGAAGAATACGTGGACAGTATTGCCGATGGTAAATTAAAGGCCGGAGTTCAGATTTCCGGTACCGGCCCGGATGATCAAGTTGAGGTATTTGAGGAAAAGGGACCCTTCTCAAAATACTTCCGGTTGCTGTTCCTGCTTTTATTCCTGAGTTATGTGGCCGGGCTTGCATATAATATACGCTTTAAGCGATATTTCAAACTGAAGCGGAAAAAGAGAGAGATCTCAGAAAGGTTACATGCATTCTGTAAAAGAAACCTGTTGGCTACCCCTCTTGTTAACAGCATGATACTCACCATACCCAATGTGGTAGTCATCGTGTACTCACTTATTTTTATTTATGCTCAGAACAGGGTTGAAGGAGAAATTGAAAAAGACCTTTTTATTCAATTCTTCTACCTTACACTGGTAGCGACACTCCTGGAGTTTCTGTTTGTCTATTACTGGCAAAAACACCGGGTCCATATCAAGTATATCGATCATATCTATTCAGGAACAGAGCTTCGCAAACAGGTGTTCTCCCGTAAAGGAGGAAAGATCAGGAACCGGTTCCTCATTGCCAGTGGCATGACCACATTCCTTCCGCTGGTGATCGTACTTGTTTACCTCATTTTGAGCCTTACTGCTATCAAAGAACTAGACCTGGATTCTTTTTCCCCCGAACAGAAAGAGGTCCTGATCGGGCCCTGGATAAATATTTTAGATCCGGAGAAAGAGAATTTCGAGAAGCTCTTCTATGTAAATGCCATTGACTCCATCATCATGCTCGTTGGTATTGGAAATGGCATCATGGTTTCATTTATCTATTTATTACTGTTCATTAAATGGACAAACCAGGATATCACCGGTCCTCTGAAAGAACTCCTGAGAAATATCAGGAACACCAGGGGAGGTGAGGTAGAAAACTACACCATTGTGCGCACCAACGATGAAATTGGAGAACTTGCTGAGGGTTATAATGAAATGACAAAGAAAATCCACGATTATGTGGAGAGCATTTCAAAGATGAACAGGGAATTGGAGGAAAGGGTAAAGGAGAGAACCAATGAGGTAGTCATGCAGAAAGAGGAGATTGAAGCCCAAAAAGAAGAGATAGAGGCTCAATTGGATATGGCAACCCTGCAGAGAGATACCATTTCACAACAAAATGAACAGATACTGGATAGTATTCATTATGCAGAAAGGATCCAATCGGCCATTCTTCCACCGGTAGATTATTTATCCGATTACCTGACCGATCATTTCATATTATTTAAGCCCAGGGATATTGTCAGCGGAGATTATTATTGGACCACCCGACAGGATGAGAAACTAATAATTGCAGTGGCCGACTGTACGGGACATGGCGTTCCGGGAGCCTTTGTAAGCATGCTTGGTATATCATTTCTGAATGAGATTGTAAACAGGAGTGAATCCATCCAGGCGAATCAGATCCTGGAACAGTTGAGAGACTTTGTAATTAAATCATTGCATCAAACCGGTAGTAAAGGAGAAACGCAGGATGGAATTGAAATTGCGCTGTGTGTGATTGATACCCATCAGAATGTGCTGGAATATTCGGGAGCCAACAGACCGGTATATATCATTAGGAAGGGAGCATCAGCCGGGACAAATAAGGAAGGCAGTTGCGAATATACGCTGATGCATATCAATCCTGATAAAATGCCCATCGGCATTTATGAACAGGAAACTAAACCTTTTACCAATAATGAAATACAATTGAAAAAGAATGATTCTATTTATCTGTTCTCCGATGGATATGTTGACCAGATCGGCGGTCCGGCAAGGAAAACATTCAGATCAAAATATTTTAAAGAGCTACTTCTTGATATCCAGGATAAACCGATGGAAGCGCAAAAAAGTGTCCTGATTGAAAAGCTGGAAGCATGGCAGGGTAGTGTGGAGCAGATCGATGATATATTGGTCGTTGGAATTAAAATTTAAGAAGCTTACTCTTATACCTCTATTTTTACATATTCAAAAGGAAGCTTTGACATCCTTGACATCTCCATCCCTACCTCCAGCATATCCTCATCATCTGCTTCGTAGAGCCATTTGACCTGGATATTAATTCCCTGCGAGTGCACATTACTCAAGATTTTAAAAATATCCAGGATGTACTTTGCCGATGTGGAGTTAAAATATTCAAAATTGAACTGAAATTCGCGGGGTATGGTTCGATTTGATGGATCCTGTTTCGAAAAATCGGCAGCAAATTTTTCCAGCCATTCCAGAACCGGCATGTAAAAATTCCTCGCGTTCTCAGGCCGCGATTCACCAGAGAACTCATATTTGCCCTTCTCAGGATCAAGAATAACTCCCGGTGAATTTAACATGTGTTCAATGATTAACTTTTCCATGAATTATTCATTTATAGTTATTTGTATTTCAAAGAAGGAATAGTCTTTGTCCAGGGATGTAAAACTGTAATTGATTTCCTTATCAGCTCTCAGGGCCATCGTAATTAATCCCAGACCGGCGCCCTTATCATCCGAACCGGATTCCTGATTTATAACATCCTCATACAACGTTTTCAAGGCTTCATTGTCCAGTTGATTTACCCGATCAAGCTTGAATCTGAGCTCACCAATATCATCATTGGGCACCATATTTCCGGCAGTAATAAGGAATGCATTTTCCAGCTTTTTTACCGAGATCATAGGGTTCTTTATTTTGCTCAGATTATCTGTAGATATACGGGCAGTATACTTATAGATATTGTCGACGGATTCAACGAAAATACCGTAAAGCCTTTTCTTGGCGGGCTTTCTCAAGCCCTGGAACTCCGGTGTTGACCTAAGCTTATTCAACAGCCTTTCAATCGTTTTAAAAGAGATCGAACCCTCAAAATCCATAATGGTTTTTATCTTCATCATAGGATTAGCTGTAATCTCATATCCCGGTCAACAAGATTCTGACAACCTGGGGCATAAGAGCTGCTTTACAAAATAACCAAAAAAAACAGAACTGAAATAATTCGTACTTTTAACTTATGAGTGAGCCCATATTAAAAGCATTGATGCAACTGTTTGCATTGATTGTTGATGTAGATGAGTCTAAGGAGATCTCAGACAGGGGAAAAACCATTGTCCGCTCATTTCTTGCCCGCCAGTTAAATAATGAACTGGTGGAAAGGTACATGAAGGTTTTTGAAGAATATCTGAGTCTGTACCATCAAGATGACATTACCAGGGGCAGTATCAGGGACCGAAAACGGACTTCCCTGACTGCTGTCAGGATATTGGGGATCTGTGAAAAGATCAATGAAGAGCTTGAGCAAAAACAAAAGATATATGTGATCATTCAGCTCATCGAATATATCGCTTACGGGATCGAAATTCGGGAAAAAGAACTGGACTTTCTTCAGACCGTGGCTTCTTCATTCAATATACAGGAGGAGGAATATCAGAATATCCTTGGCTTCGTTGCCTATTCCCTGAAGGACACTCCTCATAAGAAAAATGTCCTGTTGATTAACAATGAGGACCAATCCGGCTCTCAGGATGTGAAACATATATTTGACAGGAACCTCCTTGGAGAAATATCCTTTCTTAATATCGTTAGTGTTAATACCTATATACTTCGCTATCATGGAAAAGATGACTTGTTTCTGAACGGACAGCATATTCATTCAGGATTGACCTATACCTTTGAACATGGATCCTCTATCAGGGGCCAGAGTATTGATCCCATCTATTATACAGATGTAACAGAGACCTTTTCAAAATCCTCCTCCGCCTCCAATTTATCTTTTGTTGCTCAGAATGTGGAATTCAAATTTAAGAACAGTGAAAATGGGCTTCAGGAGTTCAATTTTCATGAGGAATCGGGAAAATTAGTTGGTATTATGGGGGGAAGCGGTGTCGGCAAATCTACCCTTCTCAATGTCTTGAATGGCAACCTGAAGCCTCAGCAAGGGAAAATATTGATCAATGGTCATGATCTCAATAGTGAAAAGGAGAAGGAATTTCTGAATGGTGTTATAGGATTTATCCCGCAGGACGATTTATTGATTGAAGATCTAACGGTCTACCAGAATCTCTATTATAACGCAAGGCTCTGTTTGAATGACTATGAGGAGGAACAGTTAAAAGAGATCGTGCAGCAGGTCTTGATTGACCTGGATCTTTATGAGATCAGGGATTTAAAGGTCGGTAAACCTTTAAACAAGGTCATCAGTGGAGGCCAGCGTAAAAGGGTAAATATCGGACTGGAATTGATTCGTGAACCCTCTGTATTGTTTGTTGATGAACCAACTTCCGGTTTATCGTCGTTAGATTCGGAAATGGTGATGAATTTGCTTAAGGAACAGGTGTATAAAGGCAAATTGGTGATTGTGAACATTCATCAACCCTCTTCCAACCTGTATAAGATGTTTGACAAGATCATATTCCTGGATAAGGGAGGGTTTCAGATCTACTACGGGAATCCTTCAGAAGCCGTTGTTTATTTCAAAACAAAGAGCAACCATGCCAACGCTAAGGAGGATCAGTGCATAAAATGCGGAAATGTTGATCCTGACCAGGTATTGCAGATCATTGAGGCTAAGATTGTGAATGAGCACGGGAAATTATCGCACACCAGGAAAGTCAGCCCGAAAGAGTGGTTCAACCATTTTAAGAGCAGTACTGATCAAAAACCTGAAGAAAAGGTTGTGAAGGGAGATCTTCCTGAGAATTATTATAGCCTTCCCGGACTTTTTAAGCAGTTGAATATCTTCTTAACACGGGATGTGAAATCAAAACTTACAAACCGGCAATACATCCTGATCAGTCTTTTGGAAGCGCCCTTGCTGGCCATGATTTTGGGATATTTTACCAAATATTTCAGTGGTACATTTGGAAACCCGGATGCATATGTTTTTCGAAACAACGAGAACCTGCCTGCATATTTATTAATGAGCGTTATCGTTTTTCTATTCCTCGGATTGACCATCAGTTCAGAAGAGATTATCAAAGACAGGAAGATCCTCCAGCGAGAGTCATTTCTAAATCTTAGCCGTTTCAGCTATTTGAATTCAAAAATCCTGATTATGTTTATGATATCGGCTGTTCAAACCATATTATTTGTTCTGATAGGCAACTTCATATTTGAGATAAAAGGGATGACATTCAGTTACTGGATGATTCTATTCACAACCTCTTGTTTTGCCAATATGCTGGGGTTAAACATCTCCTCCGGACTCAACTCTGTCATTACGATCTATATACTCGTGCCTTTTCTTCTAATCCCCCAATTATTATTCAGCGGTGTGATGGTGAAGTTCGATAAACTGCACAGAAGCCTTACAAACTATGAATATGTGCCTGTTATTGGCGACCTGATGACCTCTCGCTGGGCTTATGAAGCACTGGCCGTAGAACAATTTAAAAACAATAAATACCAGAGGGAGTTTTTTCCTCTTGATCAGGAAATTAGCAATTCCAGGTATCTCGAGTCCTTTTTAATTCCAACGCTACAGGGTAAACTGGATGAATCTGTACGAAGTTTAAATACCAATGGAAATCGGGCACAGACCTTAATGAACCTGACCATGCTACAGGATCAGATTGAAAATCTGAATATTGAGTCTTTCAATGAATCATATGCAGAAGATATAAAAGCGTACCTGCAAAAACTAAAAGACAATGCTCATGAGAAAACTAAGGTTGTAAGCCGGGAAAGAAAGCTTCTGCAAGAACAGCTAATCGATCAACTGGGCGGATTAAAATCCTTTACCTCGTTCAGGAATGAACATGATAACAGCAAACTATCGGATATATTATTAAACCGGCATGAGCTGGTTAAGATCGTTGAAAAGGATCACCTGTTGATCAGAAAATATGAGCCTGTATTTATGGAACCCACCTCAAACCTGGGGAGGGCACATTTATACGCTCCTGTGAAGATAATTGGCGGACTTAAAATCGATACACCGTGGTTCAACGTGATCATTATCTGGATTACCTCAATGATGCTTTATATGACTCTCTATTTTGATGTGATAAGAAAAGTGCTCGCCTATCAACCAAGTGTTCTGTCCAGGTTAATGCAGCATAGTTTTCAATAGGATGATGACCTCACTGTTCATTGTGCCCTCATATGCCTCCGCCTGAAAGCCCATGAGCCCAGCATGAAATAGAGGATGGTCAGAACCACAAGAGCCAGTATTTCAGGCCGTGTGTCACCGATCTCCTGTCCCTGTACCAGAACCTTATTGAGTGCATCCACGGCCCAGGTAGGTGAAAGAAAATCATTCAACATTACCGTATAACCTCCGATGGTAAAAAGTTTGCCCCCGGCTATGGGAAAGGCTGCGCCGGTGAAGAACATCAACAGGAACAGCGGGAAGGTCCCGATAATGGCAACATCTTTAATGGACCGGCACATGGCAGCAACGATGAGGCTGAAACTGATCATGGACAACGCGGTGAGAAAGGAGATAAAGAGGATAAAACCGAGTGTCCCGGGGATCAATGTGTATCCCAGTCCCAAGGCAGCAAGAATGGCCAGCAGGAGCGAAAGAATGGCAATGATGATCTGAACCAGTGAAGTGCCTGCAAGGAATTCAAGGGAAGTGAGCCTGGATATTTTCAAGCGTTCAAGGGTGCGGGTCTCCGGCTCCCTCACAATGGCTGCAGAAGTTGAAAAGATGATCATAATGATCGAAAGGATCAGGAGACCGGGTACATAGAGTTCAAACATGGAACGCTGACCTGAGAATCCCAGCGGGGTTTCCTTCCAGCTGATGGGTAATTTAATTCCGGAAGCCTTCTGTACAAACCTATTAATCAGTTCCTCGGTCCACACCGCACCGATGATATACTCCATTTGTGTAACATCTCCCACGAGTTCAATCTGCGCCTGGATTGCATCCGGTCCTGCAGGGGAGAGAATGCTGGTGGTAAAATTCTCCGGGAATACCACAAGCACATCCGCACGCTGCCTCTGGAGTAACTCAATGGCCGAATCCCTGTTTTTCTCTATCATGTAGTTCATCATGGATAACTCTTCTTCCCCCATTGTAAGTTGTGCGTAATATACCAGGGAATCACCCAGGTTCACCCGGAAATTCTCATATTGAATGCCCTGATCATGGTTAACCACAACAACATCATAGTTGGGCGTCTCAGTTTCGACCATCAGGTAATACAAAAAGATGAACAGTGGAGCCATGACAATAATCATGACCAGGATCCAGTAATCCCTGATCTGTTCTTTTATACCTTTAAGAAAGATGTAATACCACCTCATTGTCTCAGGCTTTTTCCTGTTAAATGAATAAACACATCTTCAAGTGTATTTTCCCGGACTTTCATTTCGCTGACTGTAATCTGCTCCCTTTCCAGGATCTGGTAAATCTCGTGGATCTTTGGAATAAGGCCCCTGGCCCTGACGGAAAAGGTTTCGCCAGTTACGGTCACTGAAAATCCTTTATTTTTCAATGCTTCTTCTGCCCTCTCCAGGTTGCGCTTTACCTGTGAACCGACCTTCAATTCAAGAATATCTCCCTCACCGATTGATTTCTTCAGGTTACCGGGTGTATCCAGCTGAAGCAACCTGCCGGAGTCAATAATGGCCACCCTGTCGGCAATTCTATCCGCCTCATCCATATTGTGGGTTGTGAAAATCACCGTTTTATCCAGCGCAGTTTCCCTGATAAACTCCCTGACCAGCACCCTGCTCTGTGGATCCAGTCCCGCTTCCGGTTCATCGAAAACCATGATGTCGGGATCATGCATGATGGCCAGGATTACATTCATCTTCCGTTTCATGCCACCAGAGAGCGTGGCGGCCAGCTTGTCTCTCTTGATCGCCAATCCCATTTTTTCCAATAGATGATTGGCCCTCTGCCGTGCAATTTTTCCCGGTACATTGTAAATACGGGCACTGAACACCAGTTGTTCGAAACAGGTGAGTTTGTTCCAGAGGATGTTTTCCTGGGGACATATACCAACATTCGATCTGACTTCAGTACTTTCACCAGCGGAAATCCTTTTGCCATGAATATAAACATCTCCCGATGTGGGTTTCAGGAGTCCGCACATCATCCTGATGGAAGTGGTTTTTCCGGCCCCGTTGGGTCCCAGGAATCCGAAGATCTCCCCCCGGTACACTTGAAGGGAAAGGTGATCCACTGCACGCACGTCCCCATAGTATCGAACAAGGTCTTTTACCTCAAGAGCCGCATCATTCTGGATTGGTCCCGTTTTCATATTTCCATCCAAGTTCGGAAAATCCTGTTTCAATATCAAACGCAATCATCCAGACTCCTGTAACGTATTTGCAGCATTGAAATTGATTATATTTGTCGAATCGGTCAAACCAAAATACATATTCCATTATGCCCCGAGTTTTTACGCCCATTGATATCAGCAAAGAAGAGAAGGAGGTCCGGAAAGACTATTTTGATCGGCACACCCCGTTTGTCTTTTGTGACGATTTTGCCATAGAAGGTGAAAAGTTCCGGGTGAAGATAAAGCTTGGTACAGAATACACCCATCCCGATGATCCCGACCACTTCATCAAATATGTTCAGTTGTGGAACCGTGAGACATTCCTGGCCGAGGCCCATTTCGCCCCCGGATCTCTGGGGAACAAATCCGAACATGTCGAGGTTGACTTCTATATTGTACCCGGACCGGTAAGCATGAACCTGTCAGCCATGTCGGTCTGCACGAAACACGGACTCTGGCAGAGTGAATCAAAGGAGGTTCCCGTTCGAAAGAACTAACCTCCAACCAGCCTAATCAAACAATTCTTCTGTCTCCTCAAGGTCCATGTAACCTGAAGTTCCAATCCATGAGACAAATGAAATCTTCCACTCTCCTTCGACCTTTTCCATGAAACGGACCTGTATGCTGTTAATCTCCGTTACATCTTCATCGTAACTGAATGCCCACTTCTGATCACAAACCACCCAGGCTGAATTGGGATAGATCTTCATCCGGAAGTTCGACTTTTCAACCGAAATGTTTAACCCGGGACTCAGATCATCCTCGGTCTCATCCCCGCTTAAGTGTTTCGCGACTTCATCCCAACCTTCCAGGAACACATAATTATCCGTTCCGGCAGTTAGCCGCATGTTCAGAGAATCATGCACGTGTGTAGCGAAGACTGCTTCAAAATCCCGCTCAAGATATGCGTTGGTCTCTTGATTGATCACCTCAATAATGGCTGCTTTTTCATTTTCAAAATCGATGGGCTGCTGGCAACCGGTAAAAGTCAATGCAAGAACAGCGACCAGACACAGAATAGAATTTTTCATGATATTTGGTGGTTTTCGTTTATTATAGTTAGTGGTATCTGCAAAATACAACAATGGCATATCAAAGTCAATTTATTAGTACATTTGCTTTTAATGAGAATGCACTTTTTCATACTATTATCATTACTCGCACTTGCAGGCAACATCTCAGCCACAGTCGAAAACGGAGCCCTGCCTGAAGGAGGCGTTCTGGATCTTCGGGGGACTGTGTTGAATAAAGATGTTGTTGTAAGCCTGAATGGGGAGTGGGAATTCTACTGGGAAAAGCTACTGACACCGGAGAATTACCAGGATGAAAAAAAAGAGAATCAGGTCATCCTGATGAACGTACCCTCATATTGGTGCAACCATGAAATTGATGGTGAATCCCTGCCAGGAATGGGATATGGCACCTATGGCCTGATGATCATTTTACCGCCAGACTATCGTTCCACCCTCTGTTTTGACATTCCTGTTTTCGATTGCGCATACAATCTCTATCTCAACGACAGGCTCATCGAATCCAATGGGCAGGTGGGAACCTCCCGTGACGAAGAAGAACCCTGGTATGAACCATCCAGCTTTTGTTATGTCCCTCATGGGGATACAATCCAGTTGCTGATCCAGGTATCCAATTTTCATCACAGGCGCGGAGGATTCTGGAAGTCAGCAATGATTGGCGGCTCAGGTAAAGTACTGGAGCTTATTGAGCGAAGGCGGATTTATAACTACTCGACCATTGGCGTCCTGTTCTTCTTCACATTCTTCTTCCTCATTTTCTGGCTGTTTTCACCCAGGAAAATCCTCATGTTGGTCTTCTCACTGTCAGCATTTGGGATCCTGATCCGGGCGGTTAATACAGGGCTTTACTTTTCCAATACTTTCGTAGATACACCGTGGGCCTGGCAGGTGCGGATGGAGTATTTCGGGACTTATTTTGCCTATATTTTCGGGATATTCTTTCTCCACCGGATGTTTCCAACCCGCTACATGAAATATGTCATCAGCGCTAATACCATTGTATTCTCCCTTGCCATCATTTCAGTTTTTGTTTTGCCTGTACATCTCTTCTCTTACGGGATGCTGCTATTTGAGCCGCTGATCGTACTGTTCGTGAGCCACTACCTGGTGATCAGTCTGATCGGGATTTTCAGGAGAAAGATCATGGATGCCATTTTCTTTGTTTCACTGGCTTTTTTCATCTTTACCCTGATAAATGATATCCTATTGGCCAATTCTGCAGGGGCCATCCATAACAATTACCTATCGCCAATCTCTTTCCAGTTGTTCATTTTTGCCATGGCAGTGCTGATCATTATGCAATGGGTAAGCAATTATAATGAACGACTTCAACTGGAGTCCTCACTCCGGTTTAAAAATAAAGTACTCTCTGTGATTGCCCATGACCTGAAAAATCCGATTGCCAGCGTGGCCCAATTTTCCGACCTGCTGGTCACCAAACCTGATTTGGCCAGCAAAGAACATATACTCATTTCCCTTCAGGAATCTTCCCATTCTGCAATAACCCTGCTGGATAACCTGCTTCACTGGGGCAGGAGTCAGGCCGATGAACTGATTGTTACGCCTAATAACTTTGACATAGAAAAACTGGTATTACAGGTGGTTTCACTGTTCACACATGCTGCCACCCAGAAGAAACTGGAGCTGAAAGCAGAGGTTTCCCCCGAAAACATGGCTTTTGCTGACCGGAACCTGGTAAATATCATTGTCCGGAACCTGGTATCCAACGCCATCAAATTCACACAGAAAGAAGGAACAGTTTTCATTAAAGCAACACCGGAAAAAGATCATGTCGTTATTTCAGTAAGCGATACCGGAATAGGGATCAAGCCTGAAATACTTGAACAATTTGAGAAAAGCGGACACCTGTACTCATCTTCAGGAACGGAACGTGAACAGGGAACCGGACTTGGTTTGCAACTGGTCAGGGACCTGGTTACGAAAAATGGAGGTACACTGAAAATCAGGAGCAAGCCCGATGAAGGATCAACTTTCACATTTACACTACCCGTGGGCAGGTAGTCCTTTTTTTAATTTTGATAGACCAACAGAAGCAGAATGAAGATCATAAAGATAAAGGCATTAGAGGAAAATAGCAACAGGGTGCTCCTGACCAGGAAAGGTCAGGATATCAACGCATATATCCATGACAAAAAACAATTGGCTTATGTGCATGAGAGGCTGGATCAGAAAAAAGAAATGGTCCTTTTGAACCAGCTGGACCACCAGGTGATCGTAAGGATTCTGGATGGAGTTGATACACCAAAAACCTCAAGGCTGGAAAGTGCAAGAAAAGCCGGATTCGGGATACACACTACTCTGAATGACCATGATATGGGAATGGTGGTAGTTGTGAATTGTGGGGTCGAACCGGAGGAGTGCGTGGCCTTTGCCGAAGGTCTGGCGCTGACCAATTACCAGTTTCTGAAATATTATACCAGTGAACCGGATAAGAAGTATAAACTGGGTGAGATCCACCTGTTTGATGACGGGCTGACCAATGACCATGTGAAAAAGCTCGACAACCTGGTCCGGGGCGTATACCATACCCGCGATCTTGTGAACGAACCCCTGTCCTATTTAACTGCAGTACAGCTTTCGGTGGAAATTGAAAAGATGGGAAAAGAGGCTGGATTTTCTGTGGAGGTATTCAATAAAAAGAAAATTGAATCTCTCAAGATGGGGGGATTGCTGGCAGTGAATAAGGGAAGTGTCGATCCTCCCACTTTTTCTATACTTACCTGGAAACCGGACCGGGCAGTGAACAGCTGCCCGATCATCCTGGTTGGGAAAGGGGTTGTTTTTGATTCCGGAGGTCTCAGTCTGAAGCCTACCTTAGATTCAATGGATTACATGAAGTGTGACATGGGTGGGGCCGCTGCAGTAGCAGGTGCATTCTATTCAGTAGCAAAGAATAATTTGCCCGTCTGGGTCATTGGATTAATTCCGGCAACAGATAACAGGCCTGATGGAAATGCATATGTACCGGGCGATGTGGTTACCATGTACGACGGAACAACCGTGGAGGTTCTCAATACAGATGCAGAGGGAAGGATGTTGCTTGCTGATGCACTCAGCTATGCTAAACAGTATGATCCGGAGGTGGTCATCGAACTCTCCACCCTCACTGGATCTGCCCATATTGCCATTGATAAATACGGTATAGTCGGAATGGGCAATGCCAGCCGTGAGGTAATGGACAACCTGAAGGAAAGTGGAGAGTATACTTCTGAAAGGATCGCAGAATTTCCATTCTGGGATGAATATAAGGAGCAGCTTAAATCAGAAATTGCAGATCTGAAGAACATCGGCAGCAAATATGCGGGTGCCATCACAGCGGGAAAGTTCCTGGAACACTTCACCGATTATCCTTATATTCATCTGGATATAGCCGGACCTTCCTTCAACAAGGTACCCTTCAACTACAGAGGCATTGGAGGAAGTGGGGTGGGTGTAAGAATCCTTTATAACTACCTTCTCAATCGGTCACTTTAACCAACCAGAAAATGAGCGGAAAAATAAAGATTGGAATATCCCATGGCGATGTCAACGGGATAAGCTATGAAGTAATCATAAAAACCCTGATGGATAGCCGGATGAATGAGATATGCATCCCGGTTATTTTTGGATCGCCCAAGGTACTGGCCTACCACAGAAAAGCATTGGATATAGATAATTTCTCTCCCACCAGTGTCAATTCTCCCGACGAGGCAAAAGGCAACAGGGTCTATGTGATCAATTGCGTGGACGATAACATTCGGGTTGAGTTGGGAAAATCGACTGAAAGTGCAGGGATCGCTTCCTTCGATGCATTGAAAGCCGCCACCGACGCACTTAAAACGGAAAAAATTGATGCCCTGATTACAGGCCCGGTAAACAAACAGAATATCCAGCACTCCGAATTCAATTATAGCGGACATACGGAGTATCTGCAGGCACGTTTCAGGGCCGAGGAGGTATTGATGTTGATGGTGAGCGATCTGTTAAAGGTTGGTCTGGTGGCCGGGCATGTTCCCATATCAAAGCTAAGCTCATTTATTACTACCGATCTGATCGTTGAAAAACTGGAAATTCTTTCTCAGTCGTTGCTGATGGATTTTGGGATCAGGAATCCCCACATAGCAGTGCTGGGATTGAATCCCCACGCGGGAGAGGACGGACTGCTGGGCAAAGAAGAACAAGAAGTGATCATCCCTGCCATTGAACAGGCTAAGAAATCCAACATTTCGGCTTTTGGCCCCTTCCCGGCCGATGGTTTTTTCGGCGCAGGCCGTTTCGCCCGGTTTGATGCTGTCCTTGCCATGTATCACGACCAGGGACTGGCGCCCTTTAAAGCACTAAGCATGGGAAATGGAGTAAACTTTACCGCAGGTCTGCCCTCGGTCAGGACCAGTCCGGCCCACGGCACTGCTTTTGATCTGGCTGGTAAGAATAAGGCTTCATCTGATTCATTCAGGAATGCCATGTACCTGGCCATTGATATTGTAAGGAACAGGGAACTCTATAAAGAAATTACCAGGAATCCCCTTCCTGTTGAAAAAACCACTTCGGGCGGCAGGGACGAGACTCCCGAAGACCTGGAGCCCTCCTCTGAAACTTAGGATCTAAAATGGAACCTGTAGTATTCAAACACTGGTCCAACCGAAAGTGGGCAGTGATGGCCAGTCTTCACAAAGTTATTATTATCTGCACCCTCTGTTTCAGTTACAACCTTCTGGGGCAGGAGAAGGTCACGGGCCGGCCTGACAGCAGCCAGGTACAGATCCACATAGAATTAGAAGAGGTTGAAGCACTGGCCGGGTTACCGGCCGACCTTGGGACTGTATCATTGAAACCATTACTTACGATTACAGCCCGGGATATCAGTTCCGCACCGGCAACCTCACTGGAGGATCTATTGGAGTACATGCCACAGGTCGACATCCGTCACCGCGGAAAACACGGAACCCAGGCTGACCTAACCATCCAGGGTGGAACTTTTGATCAGTCCATGGTGCTGCTTAACGGGATCAATCTGTCAGATCCGCAAACAGGTCATTTTCACCTGAACCTTCCGGTAGATCTCTCCTCTGTCCACCAGGTTGAAGTAACCACAGGATCTGCCTCCCGTCGATTTGGCACCCATGCATTCAGTGGTGCCCTCAACCTGGTCACCCGACCGGCAGACTCCACATTTTTTACTTCGGGGCTCCGATACGGGCAACATAACTTCTATAAAGCATTCTTTAACTCCAACATTGGCGGCCAATATGTTTCCACCATAGCCAGTGTTTCTACATCAGGCAGTGACGGATACAGGGAGAATACAGATTTTCGGAATACGCATGCCTATATCCATTCATCTTTCAAACCCGGCAGATTCCGTGCCGATTTGATGCTTGGACTGAACCACAGGGAATTCGGTGCCAATGCATTCTATACACCTGCATTTAAAGACCAGTATGAAGAAACCACCACGGGATTAACTGCCCTGAAGATGGTGCTGCACAGGCCCCGGTCCAGGCTGACTTTGAACACCTACTTGAAAATCAACAGGGATCACTTCCTGCTTGACAGGAATGACCCTTCATTTTATGTAAATGACCACCTCACCCGGGTATCGGGTCTGGATCTGAATGGACAGGTGTCCACCATTGCAGGAATTACCCATTCCGGGCTCCAATTCCGAAGCGAGCAAATCAACAGCACTTCTCTGGGAGAACCCCTTGGTCCGGATCATTTTATACACTATCGCGACGAGATCATTTTTACCAATGGTCATGTCCGGAACCAGATCAACTGGAACATCAATCATTCCTTAGAAGGAAAGTGGGTGGCACTTTCAGGGGGTATCCTGGTGCACCTGAACTCAGATCTGGGTCTTCAACCTTACTTTCTGCCGGGAATTGAATTCGGATTAAAGCTTCCCGGATCTTTGAGGTTTTTTACTTCCATCAACCGCTCCATGAGACTGCCCACCTTCACCGATCTGTATTACCAGGGGCCTTCCAACGTAGGGAATCCCGATCTTGTTCCTGAAAATGCGACCACCGCTGAGCTGGGAATAAACTGGAAGGGAATCAGGTTGCAAACCGGCATGAATGGATTCTACCGGCATGGCCGGGAGATGATAGATTGGATCTGGATGGAGGATGAAAAATGGCATACCCTGAATCTTACCAGGGTCGATGCAGCCGGGGGAGATGTCCATTTGACATACACTGGCGGAAGCACAACGGATCGAGGATCTCTACTGGACAAAGTGAATTTGTCCTATACATTCACCCACCTGACAAAAGTATCCGATGATGTCATCTCAAGGTACCTGTTGGATAACCTGCGTCATAAGGTGATGCTGGCCACAGACCTCAGGTTGATGCCCAAATTCTTCATGTCGCTCAGGATGGTCTATCAGGACAGGAATGGAAGCTACCTGAAATACGATGCAGGGACCGGTCAATCAACCCAGGCTCCTTATGATCCTTTCCTGGTGCTGGATATGAAACTTGCCTACTCTATTGGAAGGGTAACCCTTTTTCTTGAGGCCACAAACTTATTGGATGTCACCTACAACGATATTGGCAATGTTATACAGCCCGGAAGATGGATCATGGCTGGAATTGAAATCCGCTGATCCACAGGGCACCTCTAGGGCATCTTTAAGGCACCTTTAATAATAGTGGTATACCTTTTGCTGGTGATAAACGAATTGGAACAACTGATCCTCCACCGGAAAACAAAACATATAATAGCCGGGATCAGGATTCTGCGGAAAATAGACATAGCCGCTGACAACCTTACCGGCAGGTAAGTGATAAAGGCGGAATATTTCCTCCTTTACAATGTCCTTCTCCTCCTTGATCATGCTGATATTCTCGCTGATCATTTTATCCTGGGTCACGTAATGGCCAGCAGTCCCCAGGGTACTGAAAACAGCGTCCACAATATATCCCGGATTATCCGTGGCCAGGAATGCTGTCGTATTGGCCATCAGGCCAAATCCTGCTTCCAGGATTCCCAGAAAGGTGTTTGCATTTTTCTCTCCCGATTTAGCCTCCAGTGTTTCATCGTAGTTGAACAAAACACGCTCAGGATGGAGGGCCATTTTCGGCGGAAGTTTTGACGAATCTGCTGTGGAACTATCCAGTAAAACAAAGTAGAAATCCGAAGGATTGATGGAAAGCACACCGGGACTTCTGTTAACCACCACAAAATCGAATACCAGGTTCTCGCCATGGATCCCGTCATAACCCAGTTCAACATCAATGCTGTCGTTACTCAGGGATATGTATTCACGCCCCATTTCGTAATGCCCATCGGATGCTTCCGGTGTGAGTTGTGTCACCACTCTTGGAGCCACACACGAAGCCATTACCAGGGCAATGACAATCAGGCTGTATATTTTTTTCATGATTCAGGGTTGATTATGCATGAAATCACGCAAAAACCCTGCCGGAAAAAACATTACCCGATCAGGGCCCGGTATTCATCCGCTGAAAGAAGCTCATCCAGCTGGGTAGGATCAGACATTTTGATCCTGATCATCCAACCATCACCAAAAGGCTGGGAATTCACCAGTTCAGGGGTATCTTCAAGCGCCTGGTTGAATTCTACTACTTCACCATCAAGCGGCATATAAAGATCCGATACGGTTTTTACAGCTTCAATGGTGCCAAAGGTATCACCAAACGAAAGGGTTTCCCCTTCAGTTTCAATTTCGATAAAAACCACATCACCCAGTTCACCCTGGGCAAATTCGGTAACTCCAACCACAACGTCATCACCTTCCACACGAATCCATTCGTGTTCTTTGGTGTACTTCAGATCATCGGGTACATTCATGTTTTTAAACTTTTAAGCTCGCTTTGCTTGCGTGACATACCCTCTTCGTGAGTTGACAGCTCGCTCCGTTCACTGTGATATTTGACTTTATGGACTTAAATGTAATATTTTTCACTCATACTTAGGACCTGTTAAAGATCATAAATCTTCGCTACAACGTAAACGTCAAACTGAATCCTGTGTTGTAGTTTGCATTGGGATAACTGTTGGAAATATATGGTGTAGTAAGGCGCTGGTCATAGAAGGCCCTGACGGTGAATTTATCGCTCAGCATATAATCTACGGAGGCTTTCACACTGAAGATCCGTTGCCCGGCCGTTATCTCACTTCCGGATAAATCCTCCAGCTTCCGGATCACCGTTCGGTTGTTCCTCATGGAGAAATCGACCCGTACGTTGAGATCGCTGGTAAACTCCTTCTGATTGATGATCAGCGGCACCTCGTTGAACCTGTAGCCTGCTCCCACAATAAACTCAGCGCTGTTTACTTCGTTCACCTGGGTATTGGACATGTTCATGGCAATTGTTCTGGACCGCTTATACTCTATACGGGTGGTGAGGCTGTTTTTCCAATCCATGTTAAGACCGAACAGGGGGCTGAAGTTTTCATTGATACTCACCGTGTTGATATTCTGTTCCACCATGAAGTTCCCCTGCAGGTCGACGGCGATGGGTACCCCGTTGATGGTATCATATACAAAGAAGGGATTGTTGATGAATGAACCAACACTGTAAGTAGACCGGTAGGAGTGGTTCATTACAATGGAATTCACGTATTGCTTTAATGCCTCTATTTTCCCCAGACCGTCAAACCTCACCTGCCAGTTGGGCATAATTTCCAGTATGGTTTTAATGGCTGAAAGTGATACATCATTGGATTTCCGTCCTCCATAGGCAGCCAGGAAAGCAGGAATCAGCACCTCCTGGGAAGTAGGTCCGTATCCTTCATAATACCCGGCAGAATCGTCAAGCAGGATTCCTGTTTTCTCCAGGTAATCCATTGCCAGTCGATAGGAAATGTCCTTTCGGTACTCATCCTTCAGCAGCAGGAAGGTTTTGGAAGACTCCACCTTGTTGTCGATGCTTTCAAACGCGGTTCCCAGGGATATATAGGACATGCTGAAATTTCCACTGTAGATCCGGCCCCGTGCAGTATCGGCCGGAAGGTTTCCAGACCTGTCCGCAGTGTAGTATTCCGACAGGTTGGAAGCAAACATCCTGTTGGCCGTCAGGTCAATCTTCAATCCGTTAAAAGGTTCTATGTTGGCCCTGGCTGTAAACCGGTCCGTATTATTGAATCTGAACGGATCATTCAAATTCTGGTCCGTGGTGAGGAGGTTTCTTTGAAATGCTTCTTCTGCATAGCGTTCATTCTGCCAGCCGGTAATAAACTCCCATCCCGGTGCCAGTCCACCTTCATATTGCTGCATTCCAAAATAATCTGTTCCAGGCAGATAACCAGGGAGGAACGTACCTCCACTTTTTGAATAGGTTAAATTGAAAGTTCGGACACTCATAAGAATCCTTACCGTAGATTCAGCAATGAAAATAAGCGGATTCTCTCCCTTTTCGATGGTCCCGGTCACAACCACCCTGGCACTTCTGACGGCCTTTCCGGAAGTGATCCTGATGCGGGTATCACTCAGGATCTCGGTGTCAACCTCCACAGGCTGACCATTCTCATCGAACACCTCTACCTTGATAGTTTCGGTTCTCAGGTTATGGGGTACATAGCGACCTCGTCCTTCACGCAGATAAAGGTTATCCTTCGTAAATACCTTGGTTTTTATGCGGGTTTCTGTTTCCCGGGCCCTGGTTCGGGAATTCCGGAACTTGGCATTGATATCCTTCAGGTACGGGACCTTGTTGTAAAGGTTCACGAAGTTGAGCTGACCGTTGAGCTGGATGGTATTGGAGTTCTTGATAGCGTTCCCAAGGTTGATGGGTCCGAACTCCGGGTCATCCGGAATAATGGGACCCACATTCCAACCGTAAGTACCACCATACCTCGCATTGGCACTCATCCAGTTAAGCAGCGGGATCTTGTTGATAGGAATGGTATAAGAGGCATTGAACTGGTGGAAGTAGCTGGTGGTCCGACCCCCGGCAAGGATACTCCGCCACAGGGAATCCCGGTAGACCTCATAGCTGTCCAGTTCCTTATTCCAGCGCCCTTCAGGTTCATCAATCCTGGCAATATTGGTGGAAGAAAAGTCGAATCGCAGGTTGCGCGTCAGGTCGAATTTCAAATCAAAGTACCGGTTCCATAAGAAATCTTTCTTGAAGGTTGGTGTCACTATGAAATCGGGATTGTTGATGTTCCTGACCTGCTTTTCCAGGTAATAGCGGTCCATGTTGGTCCTGAACGAAATCTGCGATGGGGTGTAATTGAAATTCAGGTCCTTAACAATCCTCAACCAGTCGGAATTCATCCATTTAACACTCTTGAAAGGTTGAACGTTCTTGGGCCTTGTATTAAAATTGTAGCTGATGTTTCCCCTCACTTTCCGCGTATTGTAATACTCCAGATTGGGGTTGCGGCTGATCATTTCATTCAGGGAAAAACTGGCCGACCAATTGGAAAGGCTGTAGATCCTCTTCTTGGTTCCAGCCTTGTTCATCCTGACGTTAGTCACTGCGAATGATTTCCGTTCAACGATGTCCCTGGCATTCCGGATGATGGAATCCCGCTCTGTCTCAGTCTGGGCCTCATCGATGGCCTCTTTCAATGGAATATCAGGATCCAGCGGATTGTATTCAGGATTAACAATGGCTTTTGAGTAGCTGGCAAAAACAGGTATATTGACCCCCAGTTCCTGTTTGAAGAACTTGCCCATCTGCAGATTAGAGGAGACGTCATATTGGATCACCTGTTCCCTGGAGCGCTCATTCATCTTCTGTTCTATGCTTCCAAACCCGGGCTGACTCGTATTCCCGGCAAAGGTCACATTACCAAAGTCTGCCAGCTTCAGTGTGGCCCTTCCGTTGGCGGCCCACCCGCCTTTTTCATTGAAGTCAGTAAGGCGCAGCTCATTAAGCCATATCTCACCCGACTTGGGAAGTCCATCATCCCGGCCATATGGATTGTTGCCCGATTTGGGATTGCGCACCCCGATCATGATGGTACGAATACTGCTCATATTTGGATTCCCAGAAACGGAAATGCGGTTCCCCTTTTCATCCAGGATAGAGAAAACCGAACTGATGCTTACTTCACTTTCGGGATCACTCATGGCCCGGTTCCTGGCCTGCTTTACTTCCTTGAACTGGTCCAGCACAATCTCAAATTTATTGGCTTCGGGCCAAACGATCTTCCGGTCGCTTTCACTGTCGTTATCATACTTACCCGGAGGAGTAAGCTTCATGGGAACCTCATACTCATAATAGTTGCCCTGGTAGTCAGAACCCAACCTGATAAATGCGACCAGTTCATTTTCTTCCAGTACGATGCCCGGAATGGCTTCGGCATGGGCTTCCATGCGGAGCTTTTTATACTGTCGGATATCCAGCTCGGTATTCTTGTAGGCTGCCCGGGCATCCCCGTCAGCAAGCTCATGTACCTTCAGAACAATGGATTGTTCGTTCAGCTGTCGGAGCTGTGGTTGGGTAGGATCGATCTGGCGGTTGAAACCTGGTGGCAAAACATAGTTAACCGGAGTTTTTCCAGCATTTTCCTCAATATTTACCGCCGAGATGGCCAGTGTTCCCTCGGTCGGTTCCTCGCCGGTCCAGTCTTCACCACCCTGTGTAAACGGAAGTGCATACCTCCGCCATTCCCCGCGGACCAGGTCAAGCCTGGCAAACCTGAGTATGGTGGTATCTTTGAATCCGGTCATGAACATCCTCATGAACCGGATGGTTTTGAAATCGGAAATATCACCCACTGTCCCCTGGTAATCGTAAATGGGAATCCTGAACTGGTACCAGGTCACATCTGCCTTCTCCCCGTTCAGATAGGTCACCCTGTCTACCACCTTATCCACGATGTTGTTCCTGCCCACCTCGAGTTCACTCTTTTCCAGGTCGACCTGGTAAACAAAAAAGCTTTCTCCCTCACTCAGGGTATTGTCCCTGTTGATGTCCTCAATATCAGGAAGGGAGGTTCCCGATGTGGGATAGGATTCATCATTATCTGCGTCACTGGGGGAGTTCCCTTCATGGTTGTTATACGCCTTGTACCGGGTGAGGATATCATGTTGGGCCGCATCATGGTCCCTGCTTCGATAATACATGTAGTTATCGGAAGAGGGATCCGCAAATATGGCATTCCGGGCTTCGGCTGAAAGGTACCCGGAATTGTACATGCTATCGATCTTGTTCAGATAATCATCCGGGTTTTCAGAGAAGAACCGAACCTCGTTCTGAGACGAGAGTCCGTCCAGACCCACATCCTGGTATTTTCTGGTCTCATCACCTGCATTGAAACCCTGCACCAGTGATTGGGTCAACGGCACCCGTCCCCATACAGTTGTATCCACTTTTTCTACCAACTCGGAGGAAGGCAATCCATTTTCAAATGTTTTCCTTGAGTCCTTTAATACATCCTCGGATATATTCCCCAGGTTAAAATAGAGGTTTCCTCCACTGTGGTTGGGCATCTCCGCAAAGGGATCCATGAGCCAAAACTCGATAAATTCCACGTTGGCCTGTTCAAAATCACTGGAGTAGATCTCGCGCATGATCCCTCCCCAGCGATGCGTGGGCTCCAGTAATTTACCATCGTCATTAATGCGCTCATAATCATAATTATACGGACCTCTCTCATTGGGATAGTAAGCCACATTCAATACAGAAATATTGGTAGGAATCCCGTTGGGATTTTCCTTGTTGGGGAAAATATCCCGTTCATAAACCTCATATACATAGGCACTGGAAGCAATATCCGGATTGGCCTTGATATGCTCGGGTGTACGCGATTCCTTCCTCACGAAAAGGGGGTCGATCTGGTACCAGGCCAGTTTGGCCCTTCCATATCCGTATGCCCGGTTGTTATTCAATTCAGCTTCGCTGAAGAATCCACGCGGTGTACTGGATAGTTTCCAGGATGAAAATTGTTTCAGATCAATGGAAGTTTCGCTTCCTTCAAAATCATCAATGTATGCATTTCCCTCCTTTTCAATGGCCCGGGAATGGCCGGGAATAAGTTGAGCAAATTCTCCAATCACTGTCAGGGAGGACGGGGCCTTGGTCTCCAGGAATGGCAGCTTGTCAACAATGGTGGTGATCAACTGAGACTCGGTACTGTAGCTACCGTTCAATCCCCAGATGGTATTGGAGATGGGCTCGTCACCAATATTCACTTTCTGGGTAAGGGGCCGCTCGGTAAGGTGCATGGCCGTTACTCCCAGATTGAAATTGTCTGAGATCTTGTAATCCAGGTGGGTACCCACCAGGGTCTTGGTCTGGAAGTTAAAAAGTGACTGGTTCTCCAGGGATATCCTGATGGGAGTTCCCGACTCCAGGATCCCCTGGTTGATGATGGTCACCCTCCCCAGCATATAATCCACCGTATAGTCCTGTCCCTCTACCAGTTCCCTGCCGCCGGCTGTCACCTTCACCGAACCCTGCGGAACATTCATGGCGTTCAGCATGATCTCCGAACTGTTGGAGGAGGAGTATTCTCCTGCGATCAGAAATTTGTTCTTTTCCGCAATTTGTTGCGCCTTGGTCTTGGTGGAATCGTAGAGTTCCTGGAACACATACTTCTGGATGGCCAGGTCCACATTTTCACCCACAAGGCTATCCCGCAGAATCTTCTCCAGGTCCGATCCAAATGGTTCCAGCAAGGGGAAAAATACCCTGCCGTTGGACGGATTGATGGTCACCCCGTTCAAAAAGTCAAATATCCCATCCGGATAGGGATCCCGCTGGGAGTTCATGTTGTCCAGGTTGAGCAGCCTGATCAGAATGGTCCTGTTCAGGTCGCCTTCCGGGATGTAGTTGATGGCATTTCCCGTTTTGTCGTCCCGGTAAAGTACATCCAGGGTGAATTCATCCTGACTGACCTGGTAAGCCCCAAGTGCATAGACGTTTTTCATCATCAACTTCCAGGTGTAACTGTTGGGAGTGAAGTTGGTGGGCTTAACCAGCTTCAAGATGAGGGACTGGGGTGCACTGATCCCGCTGGATTGTGATAGTTCCCCCACCTGGAAGGTCTGACCGCGATAGGAATATTCATAGGCAATCGCCAGGATCTCATCTGTATTGAGGGCCGTATTCAGCGAGATGTAACCCAGTTTGTCATTGTAACGATATTCCCGGGAAGAAAGCAACCGGGCATTCTCTATCTTTTCAAAATCCACTCCGAGGACCAGTCCGGCGTCCTCAAGTTCACCCGAGACATTCTTGATATCCCTGATGGCAGCATAGGTGGTGGTCAACTGGGAATAAGCATCGTTGAGCTCATTCCTGGGATAGCTTCCTGTCTGTCCGGGATTGCGGCTGAAGATCACCGATCTGGGTTCCGCTTCGGCCAGGTCATTTACCGCCACAATGTTCCTGGAGTTTTCAAAATTGGTGGTTTTGTTGGTCACCCACACCTCCATCCGGGTGATGGAAACGTCGGAAGTAATCACCGGCAACCGGGAAAGAGCACGGTTGTAGTTATCACGAAAGTAGTCGGACATGAAAAAGTGTTTGTTGGCATCATAATCATCCACAGTCACCGAGTACTCCGTGAGCTGTGCTCCACCCTGCACATTGATCACCGACGATTCACCCCTCTGCTGTGAAAAGACACTGGTCACCCTCAGTTTTCCGAACTGAAGTTCAGTTTTCAATCCGAACAGGCTCATGCTCCCGTTGATCAGTGAACCGGGCAACGGAAGGTTCACGTTCCCGGCTTCAATCTTCTTGATGATTTCATCCTCCTTCCCCGAGTATTCCAGCTTGGTCTGGTTTTCAAAATCAAATGTAGCCTCGGTATTGTAACTGATATCCATGGCCATCTTGTCGCCGATGGAACCGGCCACATTCATGATGATCTTTTCATCAAACGTAAAGGATGGAACACTCCTGAGCCTTTCACTGATGTTTGGGTTGTCCTGCTTGGATAGGTTGAAACCAAAGATCAGCTCTGCACTTCCAGAAGGAACGATGTTGATGATATTTGAACCAAACAGCTTGTCAAAGGCTTCACCACCCACCTGAATCGGGGGGATGAAGGATAGCTGGGATTCCAGTGATCCGCCGCTGGACTTCATTCGCCAGTATTCTTCCACCGATTTCCTGAATTCATACCTCTGATACTCATCCATGGTCATCAGGGTAGGATTCCGGTAATTCCAGCTCCCGATGGTCTCAGAAAAAATATACTGTCTCGTCAGCGGATCATAGATAACCTGCGAATTGATGTTGGAAGGGTTTTGCAGGTAGAGGGGTGAATTCAGACCGGAGAATGAGAAAGGATAGGACCCTTTGTCAGTAAATGGGTAATTCAGAGTGGTATCCTGGGCATTTGATCCAATCGCCAACAGAAATCCAATGGATATAAGGAATATATGGTAATACCGCCTGTTCAACTACATAAACTTCAAGGCAGTCTTCACAATCTCCTCAACTGAAAGATCGGGCTGCTCTGATAAAATACGGGTCAGGATCTTTTCTACGGTTTTCTTCGGAAAACCCAATGCTACTAATGCAGATAACGCTTCTTCGTGGCTTGTATTGTCCTGCGAAAAGAATAATTCATCGATTCCCGCACCCTTGCCGACCTTATCTTTCAGGTCCACAATGATCCGTTGGGCTGATTTGGCTCCAATCCCTTTTATTCCCTGTAAGACCACTACATTTCCTGCCAGGATGGCTTGTGTAACCTCTTCGGGCGAAAGGGACGAAAGGATCAGTCTTGCCGTATTTGCACCCACACCGGACACCGAGATGAGTGATTTAAAGATCTCACGCTCTTCCCGGTTGCTGAAACCATACAGTATCTGGGCATCTTCCCTGACTATAAAATGAAGGTAGATCCTGCCGTTGGATTGATTGCTGATCTGACTGTAGGTGTGGACAGAAATGTGGATATAATACGCTAGATGATCCGCCCTGACGATCAGATGGGCTGGTGATTTTTCAAAAAATTCTCCCTCAATAAACTCATACATACCAATCTGTTTTGGTATGCTAATATAGTAAAAACAGGGAAGAAGGTCAGAGGGTTTTCTTCATTTCGGTCACCTCATATGCCTCGACCATATCACCCACCTTGATATCGTTGAAGTTTTCAATGTTCAGACCACATTCTAATCCGGAAACAACTTCCCTTGCTTCATCCTTGAACCGTTTCAGGGATCCCAGCTCACCGCTGTATATCACAATCCCGTCTCTGATCAGCCGTACTTTGGAAGTACGTCTAATCTTCCCTTCCCGAACCATACATCCTGCAATGGTGCCAACCTTGGTGATCTTGAAAGCTTCAAGCACCTCAAGGGTTGCTGTGATCTCTTCCTTGATCACGGGCGAAAGCATTCCTTCCATGGCTGCCTTTAACTCCTCAATGGCATCATAAATTACCGCGTACAACCGCACATCGATCTGTTCCTTCTCAGCAAGCTTTCGTGCACTCAGAGAAGGGCGTACCTGGAACCCGATTACAATCGCATTGGAGGCAGCTGCCAGCAGAATATCCGATTCTGAGATCTGCCCAACCGCTTTGTGTTTGATATTCACCTGGATCTCTTCTGTACTCAACTTGATCAGTGAATCAGAGAGTGCTTCTATGGAACCATCCACATCCCCTTTCACGATCACATTCAGCTCCTGGAAGTTTCCAATGGCAATACGGCGTCCAATCTCATCTAAGGTGATGTGTTTGGTGGTACGCAGTGCCTGTTCGCGCTGTAATTGTTCCCTCTTGTTGGCTATCTCTTTGGCTTCTTTATCGGTATCCATCACATTGAAACTTTCCCCGGCCTGGGGAGCTCCGTTGAAACCCAGGATCGTTGCCGGAGTGGAAGGTCCTGCTTCATATATTTTCTTTCCGCGCTCATTGAACATGGCTTTCACGTGTCCGAAGTAGTGACCTGCCAAAACCACGTCAGTGATCTTGAGTGTACCGGATTCCACCAGGATGGTGGCAATATTACCGCGACCCTTGTCCAGGGTGGATTCAATAATGGTTCCCCGGGCATCTTTGTCAGGATTCGCCTTTAATTCCAGCAATTCAGCCTCCAGAAGCACTTTTTCCAGCAACTCTTCAATATTGATATTGCTTTTGGCAGAGATTTCCTGTGACTGGTATTTTCCTCCCCAGTCCTCAACCATATAATTCATGTTGGCCAGTTCTTCCTTGATCTTCTCAGGATTGGCCGTAGGCAGATCAATTTTATTGATGGCAAAGACAATGGGGACCCCTGCTGCCGCGGCATGATTGATGGCTTCAACCGTCTGTGGTTTTACACCGTCATCCGCTGCCACCACAATGATGACCACATCGGTAATCTGAGCTCCCCTTGCACGCATGGCTGTAAACGCCTCGTGACCGGGAGTATCCAGGAACGTAATCCTGCGCCCATCATCAAGCTTCACACCGTAAGCACCAATGTGCTGTGTGATACCACCTGCCTCTCCGGCAACCACATTGGCATCCCTTATCGTGTCCAGCAACTTGGTTTTACCATGGTCCACATGCCCCATAACGGTGACAATCGGAGACCTTGGTAAGAGATCCTCGGGTTTATCTTCCTCCTCCCTGATGGATTCTACCACATCCACACTGACAAATTCCACACTGAAATCAAATTCGTCAGCAACCAGTGCCATGGTTTCTGCATCCAGACGCTGATTAATGGAAACAAACAGTCCAAGGTTCATACAGGTCTGTATCACCTCGTTGGCGGGCACACTCATCATGGTGGCCAGTTCGTTGACAGAAACAAATTCGGTCACCTGCAATATATTCCTCTGCTGTTCCTTCTGATCGCTTTCCTCCTGAATCCGCTGCTGAACTGCGTCACGCTTCTCACGCCTGTACTTTGATGCTTTGGATTTTGAACCTTTGCTGGTCAGTTTGGCTAGTGTATCCTTAATCTGTTTCTGTACATCCTCCTCATTCACTTCGGGTCTGGCGGCACGTTTTCTTCTTTTGCCACCCTTATCCCTTTTAGCCCCGGCCCTATCCTGGCTACCAAAATCAACCGGACCTGTATCCTTGCTGATGCGCTTCCTTTTCCTCTTTTGATCCAGGTGTACGTCCTTGTCCTTGCTGGAAGCTACCGGTTTTTTCTTAGGTACCTTCTTCTCCGGAAGGACAATCTTACCAACCACTGTAGGCCCGCTCAACTTTTCTACCCGCGTGGGTATCATGTTCTGCTCCTCTTTCTCCTTCTTTTCTTTGGCTTTCGCCTCCTCGGCTAAAATCTTCGGATCAGGCTCTTCAGTTTTTGCCTGGTCATCAACTACAGCCTTTTCACTTTCTGCCTTTTCACTTTCTGCTTTCTTACTTTCTGCTTTCTTACTTTCTGCTTTTTTACTTTCTGCTTTTTTACTTTCTTCCTTTTTACTTTTCGGCTTTTCTACTTTTTTACTCTCAGCCTTATCACTTTTAGCTTTTGACTTTTTTGTGGGTCGCGTCTTCTGGTTCATGGAATCCAGGTCGATCTTTCCAACAACCTTCGGACCTGCATCAGCGGTTTCCACTGTTTCGTCAGCTTCCACTGTTTCGTCAGCTTCCACTGTTTCATCAGCTTCCACCGGTTCCGGATCTGCCTTCTTTTTGATGGCAGGTTTCTTTTCTGCTTTTGGCTTTTCCTCTTCAACGACAACGGGCGCTTCCTGTTCGGTTACTTCCTGTACTACCGTTTTGGGGGCTCCGGTAGTATGATCCGTAATGAGTAACTCTTCAGGCTCTTCACTCATCTCTGGCACAGGAACGTCATCCAATGAGATGGACTCCTGCCTTTCCCTAAGATTTTTCAGGGTAAGCTTCTCCGACTCCTTTTTTACACTCAGATCCGAGCTATATTCCTCAAGCAGGAGCTCATACTGCTCCGGATTCACCTTGGTATTGGGATTGGAATCGATTTCATAGCCTTTCTTGCCCAGGAATTCTATAATGGTGGTGATCCCCACATTGAGTTCCCGTGCAGCCTTGCTAAGTCTTGTTGCCTTCTTTTCAGCCATATGGTTCTATTCAAATTCAGCTTTTAGCACATTGACCAGTTCTGTAATGGTCTCCTCTTCCAGGTCCGTTCTTTTTACCAGGTCCTCCACACTCAGGTTCAGCACAGACTTCGCCGTATCACATCCGATTGCCTTCAGTTCATCAAGAATCCATCCTTCAATTTCATCAGCGAATTCTTCCAGGGTCACATCCTCATCATCCTCATCAGACTCACGGTACACATCGATTTCGTAACCTGAAAGCTGACTGGCCAATTTGATATTCAATCCGCCTTTTCCAATGGCCAGCGAAACTTCCTTGGGCAGCAGGTAAACCTCAGCACGCATATCCTCTTCATTGAGTTTGATGGAGGTGATCTTTGCCGGACTCAGCGCCCTTGTGATGAACAGCTGTACATTGGTCGTATAATTGATCACATCGATGTTTTCATTTTTCAATTCCCTGACAATGCCATGAATCCTTGATCCTTTCATTCCCACACAGGCACCCACCGGATCAATCCTTTCATCGTAAGATTCCACAGCAACCTTGGCCCTTTCACCTGGTACCCTGACAATCTTTTTAATGGTGATCAGTCCATCGAATATTTCAGGAACTTCAAGTTCGAACAGCCTCTCCAGGAACACGGGGGAGGACCTTGAAAGAATGATCAGCGGGTTGGCATTTCGCATGTCCACCTTCACGACCACCGCCCTGATGGTGTCTCCTTTGCGGAAATAGTCAGATGGTATCTGTTCTGCTTTGGGGAGGATCAGTTCATTTCCTTCGTCATCCAGGATAAGGATCTCTCTCTTCCACACCTGGTAAACCTCGCCGGTTACCACATCACCGATCCGGTCCTTGTACTTGTTGTAGAGATGGTTCTTTTCCAGTTCCATGATCCGGGCAGAAAGGTTCTGCCGCAAGGCAAGTATGGCACGCCTTCCAAAGTCATTCAGTTTAACTTCGTCGGTAACGTCCTCACCCACCTCATAATCGTCATCAATCTCTTTGGCCCTTGTAAGTGAAATTTGAAGGTTGGGGTCCTCAATTGCATCATCCTCAACTACCTCGCGGTTTCTCCAGATCTCGAAATCTCCCTTGTCAATGTTGATGATGATATCGAAGTTCTCATCTGTACCATATTTCTTCAGAAGCATGCCCCTGAATACATCCTCCAGGACACTCATCATGGTCACCCTGTCAATGTTCTTTAATTCCTTAAATTCGGAAAATGTCTCTATCAGATTTATATTTTCCATTGCTCTTCTGTTGAATCAATTAAATGATATTATTGCTTTTGAAGTTTTAATTTGCTCAAACTTAACTTCTCTGTTATTCCCTTTTACCTGAATCACAATTCCCTCTTCCGTCACTGAAAGCAACCTGCCTTTTATCTTCATGCCATCCTGTAAAAGCATTTCTATATCACGACCCGTATTTTTGTCATACTGTTGCTTCACTTTAAAAGGGGCACTCAGTCCCGGAGATGATACCTCGAGGGAATAATCTTCCACATCCCGGTCCAGCTTTTCATTCAAATACCGGCTGATCTTTACACACTCATCAATAGATATTCCGTCCGTCCGGTCCACATGAACCCGGATCATGTTTCCTGGTTTCACTGCCACATCCACAAGGAAGATTTCTGTTCCCTGGATATGTTGCTCCACTAATTCTATGATTGCCTCGTTTGTAATCATTTTTTATGGTAATAAAATAGGGGACAATACAGCCCCCTAGAATAGCACCCTCCTAACGACAGCGCAAAATTACAAATATTCACTTAAATAGCAAAAAAGCAAGATGTTTTTTCGCTGATACAAACTGGATTATGCCAATAAAACCATAATTTTGTCTCTTAAAATTACCTTATGGGGAAAAACTCCTGCACCAACAAGTTAAAAATCATCAATGATCCGGTCTATGGTTTTATTAAAATCCCTTTCGATATCATTTATGATCTGATTGAACACCCTCTGTTTCAACGACTACGAAGGATCAGACAATTGGGGCTTACCCAATTTGTCTATCCCGGTGCCAACCATACCCGTTTCCAGCATGCGGTGGGTGCCATGCACCTCATGGGCCTGGCCATTGAGGTAATCAGGTCCAAAGGGCATGATATCACCATGGAAGAAGCCAGGGGAGTCACCATTGCCATCCTGCTTCATGATATTGGTCACGGACCCTTTTCTCATTCACTGGAACACAGCCTGATCAGAGACACCTCCCACGAAACCATCAGCCTGATGTACATGGAGCAACTCAATGAATCCTTTAACGGAGATCTTGACCTTGGCATGGAGATTTTCAGGAACAGGTACCACAAAAAATTTCTTCACCAGCTTGTTTCCAGTCAGCTTGATGTGGACCGGCTTGATTATCTCAAACGTGACAGTTTCTTTACCGGGGTGACTGAAGGGGTGATCGGATCCGACAGGATTATAAAAATGCTGAATGTACTGGATGACCAACTGGTGGTGGATGAGAAAGGGATCTATTCCATCGAAAAATTCCTCATCGCCAGGCGACTCATGTACTGGCAGGTCTATTTGCACCGAACGGTTGTAAGCTCAGAACAATTGCTTCTGATGATGTTGAAACGGGCACAGCTGCTAACTGCCAATGGAATGCAACTATTTGCTACACCTGCCCTATCCTATTTTCTGGGTAATGAACCGGGCAAGTTCGATCTGTCCAACAAGAAAGCATTCCTGGAGCAATTTGCCTCCCTGGATGACAATGACATCTTCACCTCGGCCAAGGTGTGGTGCAACCATAAGGACCGGGTGTTGTCTATACTATCGAACGGGCTGGTGAACCGTGTATTGTTCTCTGTAAAGCTTGATAATAACCCGTTTGAAAATGACCTGATTGAAAGGATGCGAAAAAAAGTTTCCGGACATCTTTCCATCTCCAGTGATGAAGCTGAATACCTGGTGGTTTCAGATAGCATTAGCAATTATGCTTACAGTGATATGGATGACCGTATCACCATCCTTGATAAAAAAGGTAATACGCGGGATATCGCAGATGCTTCGGACATGTTAAACATATCGGTGCTGTCAAAAACAGTCAGGAAATATTTCCTCTGCTATCCGAAGTTTATAAAAGAATTGTCTTAGTTTTAAACCCTTTTAAATCGCATCTATATGAATTATACAGCAGCTATTATTGCTGATTTCCTGAAAGGCACAGTGGAAGGTAATCCAGAAGCCGGCGTAAGTGACGTTTCCAGAATAGAGGAAGGAAGACCGGGTACGCTTTCATTTCTGGCCAATCCAAAATATGAAAAATATATTTACGAGACACAATCAACCATCGTTATCGTCAATGAAGATTTCAAACCTTCAGAAAGCATCTCCGCAACACTGGTCAGGGTAAAAAATGCATACGAATCTTTCGCTGCATTGCTTCATCTGTATGAACAGAACAAACCAAAGAAAAGCGGGATCAGCAAAATGGCCAGTGTGGATGAATCTGCCTCCCTTGGTAAGAATCTGTATATAGGTGATTTTACAGTGGTCTCTGAAAGAACCCGGATCGGGGACGGTGTACAGCTCTATCCGCAAGTATATATCGGCGACAATGTGAGTATTGGAGAAGGAACCATCATCCATCCCGGTGTCAAGATCTATGAAGGAAGTGAAATTGGGGCCCATTGTGTGATCCATGCCGGTGCCATTATCGGGGGCGACGGATTCGGGTTTGCTCCCAACCAGGAGAACAATTACCAGAAAGTGCCCCAGGTAGGCAAAGTGATCATCGAAGACCATGTTGAGGTGGGAGCCAATACCACCATTGACCGTGCCACCTTAGGAGCAACCATACTCCGGAAAGGCGTGAAACTGGACAACCTGATCATGATCGGACACAATGTAGAAGTGGGTGAAAACACGGTCATTGCCGCACAAACAGGCGTTTCGGGCTCCACAAAGATCGGAAAGCGCTGCATGTTCGGCGGACAGGTGGGATTGATCGGCCATATCACTATTGCCGATGGTGTGAAGATTGCCGCACAATCGGGCATACCCAAAAGCATCAAGGAGGAGGGCGCGGTAGTTCAGGGAGCACCTGCCTTTGAGTACGGTCCTTACCAGCGCAGTTACGTATTGTTCAAGAATCTTCCCAAATTGCGAAACCAGATCCTCGAACTGGAACGAAAGGTTTCGGACCTTACACAATAAGTTAAAATCTGATTCGTCTTAATTTTGTATCTTTGGGCCGTTTTACAGAATCCTGATACATAATGCAGTAGAAGTATGGCGGAAAAACAGAAAACACTGAAAGCACCCATCTCATTTACTGGAAAAGGATTGCATTCCGGAATTGAGGTAAACATGACTTTTAAGCCTGCACCTGACAGCCACGGTTATGTATTCAAGCGGATCGATCTGCCCGAACAACCGCTTATCAATGCGCTGGCAGAATACGTGGTGGAGACTTCAAGGGGGACCACCCTCGAGGAGAATGGAGCAAGGATCTCTACCATAGAACATGTCCTGGCCTCATTTGTCGGAATGAGACTCGACAATGTACTGATTGAAGTAGATGGGCCCGAGGTACCTATCCTGGATGGCAGTTCCCGTGAGTATGCCGAAGCAATTGAGAAAACAGGAACTGTTGAACAGGCAACCGACAGGAAGTATTTTGTGCTCAAGGAGAAAGTGGAATATTACGATGAAGAGAATGGAATACACATCATTGCCTTTCCCGACAAGAGCCAGAGCATCAACGTGCTCATCGACTATAACTCCAAGGTACTCGGAAATCAGTATGCCTCACTGGAAGAGCCGGCAAGCTTCAAGGACGAGATTGCTCCATGCCGGACTTTTGTTTTCCTTCATGAACTGGAATACCTGGCCGCCAACAACCTGATCAAGGGTGGCGACCTGGACAATGCCATTGTGATCGTGGACAAGCAGATGTCACAGGAGGAACTGGACAAGCTTGCTGAACTCTTCAATAAACCCAAAGTAAGCGTGCAACCCGAAGGGATCCTGAACAATGTGGATCTCCGTTTCGCCAATGAACCTGCCCGTCATAAACTGTTGGATCTGATGGGTGACCTGGCGCTTGTAGGCAGATGGTTCAAGGCCAAGATCATTGCCACCAGACCCGGGCATCAGAGCAACAATGAATTTGCCCGTACCCTCAGGCAGGTGATGAAAAAAACAGCCCTGCAGAAAAAGGTGCCTGTATACAATCCCAATGTGGAACCCATGTTCGACATCAACGAAGTAAAAAAGAGGCTGCCCCACCGGTACCCTTTCCTGCTGGTGGACAAAGTGATCCACATGAATGAAAAATCGGTGGTATGCGTCAAGAATGTCACCCTGAACGAACCATACTTCTTAGGACATTTCCCCGATGAACCCATCATGCCCGGTGTGTTGCTAATTGAAGCAGCAGCTCAGGCAGGGGGCATGCTCGTGCTTGGAACCGTAAAAGATCCTGAGAATTATGCCACCTACTTCCTGAAGATCGATAAGGTCAAGTTCAAACGCAAGGTGGTTCCGGGTGATACACTGATTCTGAAAATGGACCTGCTGGAACCCATCCGAAGGGGCATCGCCCTCATGTTTGCGGAAATATTTGTGGGAAATCAACTGGTCATGGAGGGAGAATTAATGGCTCAGATTGTAAAAGTAAAAAACAATGATTAGCGAACTCGCAAATATCCATCCCGGAGCAAAAATTGCTGAAGATGTTGTGGTAGAACCCTTCTCCTCCATCAATGAGGATGTGGAAATCGGATCCGGATCATGGATCGGTCCCAATGTGGTGATCATGAATGGTGCCCGAATAGGAAAAAATGTGAAGATCTATCCAGGGGCAGTCATTTCCGGGGATCCGCAGGACCTGAAATACGCGGGTGAATACACCACTGCCGAGATTGGCGACAATACCATCATTCGTGAGTATGTGACCCTGAATAAAGGAACCAAGGCCAACGAAAAGACAGTCATAGGAAAGGATTGTCTGATCATGTCTTATGTGCACATCGCCCACGATTGTGTTTTGAAGGACCGGGTAATCATGGGTACCTATGCCGGACTGGCAGGGGAAGTGGAAGTAAACAACTGGGCCATCATCAGCCCCGGAAGCCTGGTGCACCAGTTTGTCAAAATTGGGGCACATGTGATGATCCAGGGCGGAAGCAAAGTTACTAAAGATGTACCTCCCTTTGTCCTGGCCGGACGGGAACCCATTTCGTTTACCGGGATCAATTCCATTGGCCTGCGAAGAAGGGGATTTGACAATGAAACCATTTATGCCATCCAGGAGGTATACCGGATCATCTACCAGCGCGGACTGAACATTTCGGATGCCATGGATTTTGTGGAAGCCAATCTGCCGGCCTCCAAAGAACGGGATGAGATCATCCTCTTCTCCCGGCGCTCAAAAAGGGGGATTGTCCGTGGTTATTTCGACGACAAAGAAGCCTGATCAGGCTCTTATTGGGTATAAGCATTCCACCCCTGGGCCTGCAGGGGAATGGCGTTACCATCATTGCCCACCAGCAGGGCTCTTCCTTTCTGATCGGTGATATTTCCGATCACACTCACCCCTGAAATGGCTGAAACTTTCTCAAAATCTGAAAGGGGAACGGTAAACAGCAACTCATAATCTTCCCCTCCATGAAGTGCAGCAACCAGTGGTTCAAGCTGGAACTCTTCAGCGGCCTGCAATGTCTCTTCAGCGATTGGAATGCGCTCTTCATATACCTGGCAACCGCACTCAGAGGCCTTGCAGATATGGAGCAACTCGGAAGAGAGTCCGTCTGAAATATCGATCATGGCACAGGGCGTTACTCCGGCCTCTTTCAGTTTCAGCAGCACATCCACACGCGGTTCTGGTTTCAGGAACCTTTCCAGCACATAGTCGTAACCTTTCAATTCGGGTTGAAAACCGGGATCCTCAGCATGAAGCTGTTTCTCCCGTTCCAGGATCTTCAATCCCATATAAGATGCACCCAGATCACCAGTTACACATATCAGGTTGTTGTTTTTGGCCCCGCTGCGCAGCGACAGTTCACTCTTCAATGCTGTACCAATGGCGGTTACTGAGATCAATAATCCGGTCACTGATGCCGAAGTGTCACCACCCACCAGGTCCACCTTAAACCGTTCACATGCCAGTTTCACCCCTTCATAAAACTCCTCCATGGCTTCTACCGAAAATTTTCCCGAGATCGCCACTGACACTGTTATCTGCCGCGGTGCAGCGTTCATGGCATACACATCCGATATACTTACCACCACCGCCTTGAATCCCAGGTGCTTCAAAGGGGAGTACATCAGGTCAAAATGGATCCCCTCCAGCAGCAGGTCGGTAGTGATCACCTGGTAGTAAGAGCCATGGTCGATAACAGCTGCATCATCCCCAATACCGATCTTCGTACTCTCCTGCTGACTCACAAATCCGGAGGTCAGGAGATCGATCAGACCAAATTCTCCAAGCTCTTCAATGGTGCGGATTTTCTTTGCTGTCATGGTCCGGGAATGTTAAAGCGTGAACAATTCGAATAGGCTGTTGTAATACAAATGTAAGAACAAGTTTTTGTATATTTGCACTCTATTTTAAATTAATCTAATTTACAATTAAATGGGTGCCATCCATTACCTAAAATGTGAGCAGTTGTGACAGATCAGGAGAAGATTTTAAACGAGGTAACGGGCAGTGATTATAAATTTGGTTTCCACACCGATATAGATACTGAGACCATTCCTAAAGGATTAAATAAGGAGGTTATACGTATCATTTCTGCCAAAAAGGAAGAGCCGGAATGGCTTACTGAAAGCAGACTGAAAGCTTTCAGTCACTGGCAAACCTTGAGAATGCCGGAGTGGGCACATCTGAAGATTCCGGAAATTGATTACCAGGATATCATCTATTATGCTGCTCCACAGCAGGGAGCAAAATACGAGAGCATGGATGAGGTGGATCCAGAGCTGATCGATACATTCAACAGGCTGGGGATCCCGCTGGAGGAACAGAAACAGCTGGCTGGTGTAGCCATAGATGCTATCATGGACAGTGTTTCTGTAAAAACCACCTTCCAGGATACGCTGGCAGACCTGGGGATCATCTTTTGCTCTTTCAGCGAGGCAGTTAAAAATCATCCCGACCTGATAAAAAAATACATGGGTTCGGTGGTTCCCTATACCGATAACTATTTTGCTGCGCTTAATTCAGCCGTTTTCAGCGACGGATCGTTCTGTTTCATACCAAAAGGTGTACGGTGCCCCATGGAACTTTCTACCTACTTCCGTATCAATACAGCCAATACCGGTCAGTTCGAACGTACCCTGATCA
This sequence comes from Bacteroidales bacterium, assembly GCA_023138875.1. Lineage (GTDB taxonomy): Bacteria > Bacteroidota > Bacteroidia > Bacteroidales. The sequence goes on along the minus strand of JAGLOO010000027.1, from coordinate 13,463 downwards.
TAGCAGAGGACGATTCCTATGTAAGTTACCTGGAAGGATGTACTGCTCCCATGCGGGATGAGAACCAGCTTCATGCAGCCATCGTGGAAATTGTCGCCATGGAAAATGCCGAAATAAAATACTCCACGGTCCAGAACTGGTACCCGGGGAATAAAGAAGGCAAAGGTGGGATCTATAATTTTGTGACCAAACGCGGGATTTGTAAAGGGGATAACTCCAAGATCTCATGGACCCAGGTGGAGACCGGTTCGGCCATCACATGGAAGTACCCCAGTTGTATTTTGCGCGGTAACAATTCCGTAGGTGAGTTCTACTCTGTTGCCGTAACCAATAACTACCAGCAGGCAGATACAGGAACCAAAATGATACACATCGGGAAAAACACCCGTTCTACCATCATCTCCAAGGGCATCAGTGCGGGGAAAAGCCAGAACTCCTACCGTGGACTGGTCAAAGTACTGAAAGGTGCAGAAAACGCCAGGAATTTTTCACAGTGCGACAGCCTGTTACTGGGTGACCAGTGCGGAGCACATACATTCCCCTGCCTGGAGGTGGATAACAAAACAGCCATTGTGGAACATGAGGCAACCACTTCCAAGATCGGTGAGGACCAGATCTTTTACTGCAATCAGCGGGGAATCGATACCGGGAATGCCATTAGTCTTATCGTGAACGGGTATGCAAAGGAAGTACTCAATAAGCTTCCCATGGAGTTTGCTGTTGAGGCGCAAAAACTGTTGGCGATAACACTGGAAGGAAGCGTGGGGTAAATGTAAGAATGAGTACAATAATACGAACGAAGTGAGTAAAAATATGTTAGAGATAAAGGAATTAAGGGTTAATGTGGAGGATAAAGAGATCCTGAAAGGGATCAACCTGAAGGTGAATGCAGGTGAGGTGCATGCCATCATGGGACCCAACGGATCGGGAAAAAGCACCCTGGCTTCTGCCCTTGCAGGCCGTGATTATTTTGATATCACCCATGGAAAGATCTTTTATGAAGGGAAAGACCTCTTAGAACTGGCCCCGGAAGACAGGGCCCGGGAAGGAATATTCCTCGGATTCCAGTACCCGGTGGAGATCCCGGGAGTGAGCATGGTAAACTTCCTGCGTACAGCCATCAATGAAATGCGCAAATACCGTGGTGACAAGCCACTGCCTGCAGGGGATTTCCTCAAGCTCATGCGGGAGAAAAAGAAAATTGTGGAGATTGATTCGGACCTGACCAACCGTTCTGTAAATGAGGGATTCTCAGGTGGCGAAAAGAAAAAGAATGAGATCTTCCAGATGGCACTCCTTGAACCAAAACTGGCCATCCTGGATGAAACCGACTCGGGTCTGGATATTGATGCCCTTCGGGTGGTAGCCAACGGAGTAAATAACCTTCGCACACCCGATAATGCCACCATCGTGATCACCCACTACCAGCGGCTGCTGGATTATATTATTCCTGATTTTGTTCATGTTCTTTATAAAGGACGAATCGTTAAGTCGGGCGATAAGTCACTGGCAAAAGAGCTGGAAGAACATGGTTACGAATGGATCAAGCAGGAAGTGGACGCAGAGGTTTAAACGACTGAAGGATAATGGATACACTGGAAGCATTAGAGACGGCAGATAAGTACATCGACCTGTTCCACCAGAACAGGGAGCAGATCGGTGAAGGTGATCCGCAATTCATGCAGGATCTCAGAGAAGAGGCCATCCGGTCATTCGAACAAGCCGGTTTCCCTCAACGGAAACAGGATAAGTATGAACACACCCACCTGGAACCGGTATTTAACGAAGACCTGTCTTTCCATTTTAATCCGCGTGAGATTGAGTTTGACGATGAGGAGATTTTCAAGTGTGATGTTCCCATGCTTGATTCCCATGTTCTCATGATACTCAATGGTTTCTTTTACAATCCGGCGGGTAGCAACCTGCAGGTACTGGATAACGGGATTATATATGGCAGCCTGAAGGAAGCGATACAAAGGTATCCCGACCTGGTTGCTAAATACATGGGGGGAAATGCGTCCATTCAGAATGAAGCTTTTGTTTCCCTGAACACCGCATTTTTCCAGGATGGGATCTTCCTGTATGTTCCCGAAAATCAGGAAATGGATAAATCCATCCAGATTATTCACCTGTTGCTTTCAGACAAGAACCAGATGGTACACCACAGGAATCTTTTTGTGGTTGAAAGGAATGCCAGCGCCCAGGTGATCGTCTGTGACCATACACTCTCTCCACATATGTTTCTCACAAATTCAGTGACTGAAGCGTATACCGGTGAGAATGCAGACCTGGATGTGTTAAGGCTGCAGAACGAACACAACAACTCCTGCCAGGTAACCAACACCTGGATCAGCCAGGAACGTTCCTCCCGTTGTCAACACGGGACCTTCACCCTTCACGGGGGAATGGTCAGAAACAATCTGCATGTGAAATTAAAAGGAGAAGGTGCTGAAATCAATGCGCTGGGGCTCTTCCTGATCGACAAGAACCAACATGTGGATAGCTTTACCGTGATCGAACACGACAGTCCGCACTGCACCAGCAATCAGCATTACAAAGGAGTACTGAACGATATGTCAACTGGTGCTTTTAATGGAAAGATCCATGTTCATCCCTATGCCCAGAAAACCGAAGCATTCCAGACCAACAACAATATTTTACTCTCTGACATGGCAAAAATGCATACCAAGCCCCAGCTGGAAATCTATGCAGACGACGTAAAATGCAGTCACGGTGCCACAGTGGGACAGCTGGATGAAGATGCGCTGTTTTACCTCCAGTCACGCGGCATACCAAAAGATGAAGGCCGGCTGATGTTGATGAATGCTTTTGCCACCAATGTGATCTCACAAATCAAACAGCCTGTCCTGCAGGATAGGATCTCTGATCTGGTAGGAAAACGATTGCGTGGTGAGCTGTCAAGATGCAACAATTGCGCCATGCACTGTCAAGATTAAAACCCTCAAGCCCATGGGCCTTAATATCCACCAGATCAGGAACGACTTTCCCATTTTACGACAGCAGGTTTACAAAAAGCCGCTGGTTTACCTTGACAATGGTGCCACCACCCACAAACCAAAAGTAGTTATTGATACCATCAAAGATCTGCAGGAATTGCATAACAGTTCCATACACCGGGGGATCCATTACCTGAGTGAACAGATGACCATCCGTTATGAAGAGGCCAGGGAAACTGTACGGGATTTTATTAATGCGGCTTCCACCAGTGAGATCATATTCACCAGCGGCGCCACCGGATCCATCAATGCGGTGGCATTCTCCTTCGGGGAGAAGTATGTGGGTGAAGGAGACGAGATCCTGATCTCTGAGATGGAACACCACTCCAACATTGTCCCCTGGCAGATGCTCTGTGAGCGAAAGGGAGCCATTTTGAAGGTAATCCCGTTCAATAACAGGGGGGAGCTGATGATTGAAACCCTTGATACCCTGCTCACCCGGAGAACCAGAATCATTGCCCTGACTCATGCTTCTAATTCCCTGGGAACCATTACCCCGGTTAAGGAGGTTATTCGCAGGGCTCATGAAAGGGATATACCGGTACTGCTCGACGGGGCACAGATGGTACAGCATGGTGAAGTGGACGTAAGAGAACTGGATTGTGATTTTTATGTCTTCTCCTCCCATAAGATTTTTGGACCCACCGGATCGGGTGTGCTTTACGGGAAGGAAGCAATCCTGGAAGAACTGCCTCCCTACCAGGGCGGTGGCGATATGGTTGAAGAAGTGACTTTTGATGGCACTACCTACAATACCCTTCCATTCAAATTTGAGGCCGGCACCACCAACTTTATGGGGGCTATCGGACTTGCAAGCGCCATTGATTACATCCGGTCTGTCGGGATTGCCGAGATCAAACAATATGAAGAAGAGCTGATCGGGTATACCCTGCATAAACTGAAGGGAATTGACGGAATGACTCTTTTTGGAACAGCAAAGGATCGCATCTCTGTATTCTCTTTTTTACTGGATAACATCCATCCATACGATGCGGGAATGATCCTTGATAAGATGGGAATTGCCGTGCGAACCGGCACCCATTGCACACAACCGGTGATGGACCATTTCGGCATATCAGGAACCATCAGAGCTTCCCTTGTATTTTACAATACAAAGGAGGAGGTAGACATGCTGATTGAAGGACTTGAAAGAACCAAACAGATGCTTACATAATGAACCTCAACGAAACACAAAAGGATATTGCAGAAGAGTTTTCGGTTTTTGAAGACTGGCTTGACAGGTACAACTATCTGATCGAACTGGGAAATGATCTCCCCGAAATAGATCCGCAATACCGGACCAATGAATACCTGATCAACGGATGCCAGTCGAAGGTCTGGCTTCATGCAGAACTGAAGGACGGGAAAGTGGAATTCAAAGCCGACAGCGATGCCATCATCGTCAAGGGAATTGTGGCATTGCTGGTGAAGGTGCTCAATGGACGCACTCCCGATGAAATCCTCGAAAACGAGCTCCATTTTATTGATGACATCGGTCTTCGCCAGAACCTTTCTCCCACCCGTTCCAACGGATTACTGGCCATGGTAAAAAAGATGCGATTGTATGCCCTGGCGTACCAGGCAAAATCAAAGCAAAACCAGAGAAAATGAGCGAATCACCGGACTTCTTAAAAATAGAAGGGGAAATTGTTGAAGCCCTGAAGAAGGTGTATGACCCGGAAATTCCGGTAAATGTATATGACCTGGGATTGATCTATGAAATCGAATACACCGACAAAAAGGAAGCCAATATAAACATGACCCTCACTTCTCCCAACTGTCCGGTCGTGGACTTCCTGTTGATGGAAGTGGAGAATGCTGTGAATGCACTGGAAGAGGTGGAAAAAGTGAACATCAACCTGGTTTTTAATCCACCCTGGGATAAATCCATGCTGAGCGAAGAGGCAAAGCTGGAACTCGGCTTCCTATGAGTCAAAAGTCCATAAAGGAGATTTCACGATCCATAAAGGAGGAGGCGTTGCGCCTTGGTTTTGCTGATTGTGGATTCTCCAGGGCGACACAATTGCCCGAAGATGCGGCCAGGCTCAGATCATGGCTTGATCAGGGTTACCATTCCCGAATGGGATATATGGCCAATCATTTTGAAAAACGAACCGATCCTACGCTGCTGGTGAAAGGTGCAAAAAGTGTCATCTCCCTCCTGTATAATTACTATACCCACAAAACCCAGTACGATCCACAGTCGCCCATCCTTTCAAAATATGCTTACGGGAAGGATTATCATTTCGTGCTGAAGGAGAAAATGAACCTGCTGTTTGACTTTATTGGTTCCACATGCGGAAAAGTTGAGGGACGGGTTTTTGTGGATTCTGCACCGGTGCTCGACCGCGCATGGGCCCGCAAAGCAGGGCTTGGATGGATCGGGAAGAATTCCAACCTGATATCCAGGAAAGCGGGGTCTTTTGTATTCATCGGTGAAATCATCCTGGACCTGGAGATGGAATACAATGAAGTCCCGGAAAGCGATTTCTGCGGCAGTTGTACCCTCTGCATAGACGCCTGCCCTACAAATGCCATTCTTGATAGCAAAACCCTGGATTCGGAAAGATGCATTTCATACCAGACCATCGAGAATAAAGGTGATATCTCTCCGGATCTTGCTGGCAAACTTTCCAACCGGGTTTTCGGATGCGACATCTGCCAGGATGTGTGCCCCTGGAACAGTAAGGCAATCAATCATTTTGAGCCTGAATTTGAGCCTGCGCCCGGCCTTCTGGAAATGGCCCGTGATGGATGGACCAATCTCGACAGGGAACAATACAACCATCTTTTCCGGCACTCTCCGGTGAAACGGGCCGGATTCAGGAAACTGAAAGGAAATATCCTTTCCCTGTAAAAAATCCAGCATTTCGCTTATTAATTCTGTAACAACACTGAACGTTGTTCGTCTTACCTATAGAAATCCTAAAACGACTATGATGAAAAAGCTGATATTTTCTGCACTGATGGTAGCATTCAGTGTATCAATGTTTGCCCAGCCGGCTGGAATTAACAGGCTCTATTACAGTTACAAAGGGGAAGAAGGCATTGTGGCATTAAAGATTCCCGGATTCGTTATGAAACTGGCTGGTTCAATAGCTGACCTGGACCGTGAAGAGAAACAACTGCTCAGATCCTTGCGCTCAATTACTGTACTTACCATTGAGGAAGCTGACCTTTACCCAGGTGTGAACTTTACCGAAGAGATTGACATTTCACGCATGAAGGGAGGATACCAATTGCTCATGGAGGTGCATGACGGAGATGAAGACGTGATAATTGCAGCACGTGAAAAAAACGGTAAGATCAGGGACCTGATCGTTGTTGTTGGGGGTGATGAGAACGTACTGGTCCATGTCAGGGGCCGGATGAACAACGACCTGATGGAAAACCTGGCCGAAGTGGCAGGCATAGACGAACTTCACTTCACTTCACAGCTCTAATCACTCCTTGTGCCAGACAGGTCCTGAATCCATTACAGTTACCATGACATTTCTTTTGCTGCGGGGTCCGTCAAACTCGCAAAAGAAGATATTCTGCCAGGTGGAAAGCCCCATTTTACCATCCACGATGGGAATGGTCTCCTGCGGCCCCACAATACCGGCCTTCAAATGGGCATCCCCGTTGTTGTCCTGATTGTCATGCTCCCATACCCCTGCAGGTATCAGCCTGTTCAGCAGAGTAACCACATCGTTTTGAACCGAGTCATCCCAATTCTCCTGGATCATAATGGCTGAAGTGGCCCCCTGGGCATACACGTTGACCATTCCCGACTGGACACCGGATTCGGCTACGATGGATTCAACCTGCCGGGTAATATCGTAGAGGCCGTTATGGGACGGGGTGGAAATCTGAAAACTTCGCTGCATTTTCTATTTTTTTCGTTGGTACCGAGCTTGTGGTATAAAATTAACCAATCTCGTGAAACTGTACCGAATTCGAAATTCAAGCCTCTCCATTCGGATTGGACCCAGATCCGAATATGCTGCTTAGGAGATCCCGTTGTATGGCCTTTCTGCATCTCTCAGCCAGAATTTGTATGTTTGCATCTATGAAAAAACTATGGCTCGTTTTATTGTGTGTTGTATTTGTTTCGGTAACAAATGCCCAGATTTATCAATTTCGCGGACCCAACAGGGATGGAAAGTTCGCGGAAAGCAATCTCCTGAAAGAATGGCCAGAAGGCGGTCCGGAATTGCTGCTGGAATTTGAAGGCATTGGAGAAGGGTATTCATCCGTCATCTCAAACGGGGAGTACATCTACGCCTCCGGGAAGATCGGAAACATGGACCATTTAACATGCATCGACTTTGAAGGAAACAGGAAATGGCAAGTTGCCTATGGCCGGTCTTGGGATCAGTCCTATCCCAATACCCGAAGCACCCCCACGATTGAGGAGGACCGGATATACATCATCAGTGGGATTGGGGAATTGGTCTGTCTGAATGCCGAAACAGGGGATATCAACTGGAAGATCAATGTGGACAAAGACTACCAGACCGATTGGCATGTCTGGGGTGTGGCCGAATCCCCGCTGATCGTCGACGAAAAGGTCATCTGTTCGCCGGCCGGCACCCTGACGACCTTTGTGGCTTTTGACAAAATGACCGGAAAAGAAATCTGGAAAACCCCAGGCAGCGACGGACAGCGTTCTTATGTATCGCCCATCTTAAGTACATTCAACGGCAAAGAGTATATATTAGGAGCATCCGCCAGCGATTTGTTCATTGTGGATCCGGAGAATGGTGAAATCCTTACCTCCTACAAATATTTCGACTCCTCCCTGTGGGAATGGCAGCCCAAGGGCATGATCTGGGCCAATTCCCCGGTAGTGAAGGGCAACATGATCTTTTTATCCATCGGATACGATTATCCTGCAAAAATGCTGAAAGTCAATGACGAGGTAACTTCCATTGAAGAGGTCTATACCAATACGCTCCTGGACAACCACCACCATGGACTCATTGAATTGGATGGCTACCTGTATGGATCGTACTGGGTACACAACAACGCCGGAAACTGGGCCTGCCTGGACTGGAACACAGGCGAAGTGATGTACGATGAGTCATGGAACTCAAAAGGGGGAATGGTGTTTGCCGATGGCATGCTGTATGTGTATGTAGAGAAAAGAGGGAATGTGGGTCTTGTGAAACCCGATCCATCTGGTTTCAAGGTCATCAGTTCATTTCAGATCGAAAAAGGGAATGGCCCCCACTGGTCGCATCCTTATCTCTTTGATGGAAAAATGTTCCTGAGGCACGGGAATGTTCTGATGGTCTATTCCCTGCGAAGTTCGTAGCTAAACCAATCCGATTTCTACCGGATCCTTGTGGCCTAAACCGGGAAGACAACCCTAGCCAGACACACTCGATGGAACACGACCCAAAAGCAGAAAGAGTGTAGGCTTCAAAAGAGCCGACGAACAGTAGTTATTTTGCATACACCTTACAATAAAGGGGGTACATCAAAAAGAAAAGTATCATGATGGCAGAAGTGGCCCCCTGTGCATACACGTTGACCATTCCGGATCTGACTCCGCTTTCCGTGACAATGGCCTCCACTTGACGGGTGATATCAAACAGGCCGTTGTGTGATGGGGTGCTGATCTGAACAATTTGCTGCATTTTCTTTATCTATTCCAATGGGAGGTGAGGTTGTGGGTATAAAAAACCAATCTCATGAAACTGTTCACCGAAGTTGAAGTACACAAGTCTTATTCTGGGATAGACCATTAGCTTTTGATCAAGACAGGGTTTTATTCTTCATGATGAAACTGCAGTTTTCTATGAAGTATATACGCATAAATATGAGGTGTTAACACAAGGCCAAATACATACCCAACCATAACCACAGGCATATAAGGCACAAGATTAACATTAAAAAATATACCATAAAGCACCCCGGTCAATCCTCCCCAGAAAAAAACTTTACCAGCAAAACGATGAATCCTGTTCCAGATTAGCTCGTTACTCAGTGTCCATGCGTTTTTTATGCCTATGAAATAATTATACTTAATAGTTGGATAAAGATTACCCATAACTGTTATGAACATCATTGCAGCTATGAAACCAATCTTCGACCAATTAAACTGAATTCCTATTTTCTCAGAAATATAAGTTAGAGAGAGATAAAACTTAATATCAATGTTTTAAACCGGTGCAAACTCTTAAGGTTCTTATGAAATGTAGTTTTTGGGACGATTGCCGGTTTAATAAGAAGTTTCACGTACACTAAAAATGACACACCCATATTAAAAATGAGAACATAATAGATGCTTTGTCCCCCATCTAACGGAATAGGTGCAAATCGCGGCAATTTGTCATTTACAAAAAAGAGGAAAATAAACGGCAATAGAATAAGAATCCAGTTGATTGCTTCCCTCTTGATAAATTCTGCTTTCTTCATGATCCTATTTTTTGGAAGTGTATTGTCATTAACCATTGAATAATCTCATCCACCACAGTTGTGTTTAAGGAGTAATAGACAAACTGACCTTTCTTAATACTTACTACTAAATCAGCTTGTTTCAAGAGATCCAGGTGATGTGAAATACTGGGTTTTGTTATATTGAAGTGATCTGCAATTTCTCCGGCATTCATATCCTCTTCTTTTAACAACTCCAGTATTTTGCGTCTTATCGGATCATTCAATGCCTTGAAAGCGATATTCATATTGAATAATTATATATTTAGACAAAAATCTAAATATAATATTACTTTAACAAATATTCCTTTAGTTTATTATGCTAAAGAGGACCTATCAAATAGAATTCCATTAAAATTCCGGCGGTTGCGCCCCGGGCATAGACATTGACCAGACCGGCCTTTACTGCCGATTCGGAAACTAATGCCTCGACCTGCCTGGTGATGTCGTAAAGTTCATTGTGGGCAGGGGTGCTGATATGGATGGATTGTTGCATGCAATTAATTCCAGATGCAAATATTCAGCTCGGTAAATGATGTCTGGAATCGATTGATTGTTAGGTTTATGTGGCCTTAAGCTCATCGACGATTGATGATAGCCTTTCTATCAAATCATCCAAGTAAGATTCAATAATTGTCCAAACGATTCTATAATCAATCCCAAAATAATCATGTACAATACGGTTTCGAAATCCCCGAATTCTGGTCCATTCAATACCTTCATATGTGCTCTTGAATTCCGGGTCCAGGCGATTTGCTGCTTCACCTATTATTTCAAAATTCCGAACCACAGCATCAACAGTTTTATCATCTGAAAGAAAAGATTCATAATCCAGCTCATCTGTATAACGCTTAATTTTCAGTGCTGATTCTAACATATCTTCTAAAAGCAACAACGAATAACGGTTAGACATATACTAAGTCTGTATTAATTGCTTGTAAATACCTGTCCTTTATACCGTTTTTTGACACCAGGTCGATTTTCAGACCAACAATATTTTCGATTTCATCTGCAAGATCAATGAATCGAATCCCAATTCCATCGTTGAATTCTACTAAGATATCCAAATCACTATTATCGGTGCTTTCATTTCTGGCGTATGAACCAAAAATCGCCATAGATTTTATCGGATACGCTTGGAATAAATGATTCCTATGTTTACTCAAAGTAGATCTTATTTCATCTATAGTTCTCATGGAATCAAAGATATAGCTTTTTCCTTGAACATTGTGAAAAATTCATTAATACACCTTCAGATTAGTGAAAAGAGGGTCTATCATACAGAAAAGTATCATTATTCCAGCTGTCGCACCCTGGACATAGACATTAACGAGGCCGGTCTGTACACCTGATTCGGATACGATTGCCTCCACCTGCCGGGTGATGTCGTATAGGCCGTCCTTAAAAACTCTCAAGGCTGAGCCTTACGTTTAGTTCAAGTCGGGTCAATTGATTTGAATCGCAGAACGGTTGCGCTAAGCGTAGTAAGGGTCGCAAAAGCACAAATCTATCATTTTTTATAAATGTATATTTCTTTCACTAAACTCCCAAACAACACTAAAACCCTTATTACGTTTAGCGTGTGTTATAAACTGGCCGTTTATAAGAACTTTATCGGTTTTGCAATCTATATCCTTGAAAACAAAAGTTAGTCCAGTATGTCATCGATTCTGTTGAGTCCATACACCAGGGGAATACCGGACATGAATTCCGTAGTCAGGCTTTCGCTGCCCAATAACAATTTATTTCCCTCGATGATTTTCTCATTGCGCAATTGCTGGGCCCAGTCGATGATACTGTCAATGGTGGGCACGTCCAGATATAGTTGGTCAGCAATCCACTTTGCAATGCACAGGCCATAATGAATGTCGTCTGTAAAGAAGCGATGATCCTTGTCTATGATCCATTCGCCGCTTTCCAATTGAATGGTGGGTGGTTTGATAGCTCCCAACGTCAGTGATGTCGTAAATGATTCGCGAATGTCGGTATTTTCCGATTGGTAAGAGAGTCTCTCAAGCCCCAAATAATCAAGCATGTATTGAAAATTCCGCTCAGGATATTTTATCTTGATGGCCTCTCGAATTTTAGAGTAGTCCGCGTCTAATTCCTGTAGAAGGTCGGCCGATTTTTGATCATAGTCGCGGTAAAAATAGGGAATATCTTCTTTGTTCGCCCATTTCCCGTCATATTTAAGAAACAAACCGTAGCAACGCGATGGATGGATAATTTGGTTGTCGACAGACAGAGTTAATGACAAAAAATTGTCGGCCTGTCGAAAATGTCCTTTTTTTAGCCATCGCTCACAAATATTTTTCAAAAAAAGATTATTGAGTTCAGAGAAACGATTCGGCGGCGAAACCGCCACAACATTAAACTCCTTACAACCATAGGTCACGCCCACCTTACCATACTCAATAATCCGGCAAATCCACGGAATTAAGCCGATTGCAAAGGTAGTGATATTGCTCAAATCAAACTTTTTCTTTATCTCATCAACCATCCAGTTAAATCCTGCCTGACCATAGATGGTCCCAACAAACACCTCTTTGTCTTTCGCAAGATGTGGCGCCAGACCGTTAAGAGCGATACGGTATTTGCATACCGGCATGCATAAAATCACAAAACTTGCCTGTGGAATGACCTCAGCCGGATTGTCACTGATTTTCGTCAAGGAACCACTAAACTCCTCCTGGGTTTCTCCGTGAATCGAGTGCAATTGAAGATCGATCTTAGGGGACCATTCCTTAGGCCTTCTCGTGAGAATGTTAACGGTAAAACCCGCTCCAGAAAGAAATGGAATCAAAATATGAGCACTGCTACCTCCCCCTACAATCGTCACCTCTTTTTTTTCTTGTTTAGTCATGTTGCCTCCTTTTTGTTCGTAATTTTTATCCGTTAAAATTAATGAGTGATTTTGTTTAATAAGGCTTGTTTATAACTTCAAAATAAACACACCCCTCAAAAACCTCTGATGATTATACTAGTGGGTAGAACGGTGGAACTAAGCTGCCGAAGCGTGGCGCGGACTTTGTCTTTCTGCGAAGAGCGTGACACGCGTAGCGGTCAGCTTTAATGAATTGTTCTACCTCCAGTAAACCATTCTATTCATTTTGACCTATGGGCGCTGTCTGACGTATGGCCAATAACCTTTACTGGCTTTTCTGGATGATGTGTTTAGCCTGAAAACGGTAGCGGTTACTCTAAATTCTGTATTATTTTCTCAATCTTGTCTTTAAGGTCAGGAATATCTCCTTTGATTATTTCCCAGACGATAGTAGCATCAACGCCAAAATATTCATGGACAAAGACATTTCTCATTCCTATAATTTGCCCCCATTCAACTGATGAGAATTCTGATTTAACCCCTGCAGTAACATGATTACTTGCCTCACCAATAATCTCCATCTGTTTAATGCATGCATAGCGCATCATGGAATTCTCCAGGAACTTTTCGAAATCAACATCACCTAAATAGGACTCAATCTCTTGAATGGCGTCAAGTATATGCTGCAAGCGGATTTTATCTCCCAACCTACTGCGCATAAATTAGCTGTTTTTCATCATCAATTATGGGCTTTATATACTTTGATAAGCCATTTGATGAGACAAGGTCGACCTTATTGTTTAAAAGCTTTTCCAAATCAAGCTTCATTTGGATGAACTGAAGACCGATTTTTTGGGAATAATCAAGATCAACCAAGATATCAATATCACTTTGATTATCAGCTTCATCACGTACATAGGAGCCAAAAAGATATGCTTTCAGAACCGGTCTGGTTCTAAAATAGCTCTTAATTGATTCTATTTGGCTGCTATCCAAGTTCATTTAGCAAATATATGATTTTCGTGAAACATTAATTGTAATAACACCATTGTCGCTAGCTTTTATTATAGTCGTGCTTCTCAGCTATTTCGGTATGCTAGGATGGTGGGTAGAACGGTGGAACTATGCGGCGCACGCTCCACAGCCGCTATTATCTGTAAACGATACCGGCGTCCGGTTTAGTGATTCCTAAGTTTACA
>JAGLOO010000026.1 GCA_023138875.1 Bacteroidales bacterium | reverse complement strand
TCCACAACTATATCAAGTGATCCGTAAAACCTTCTTTCGAGGTTGATTGAAAATAAATAAGCAATCCATCCTGCAATACATCTTCGGCATCGTGGATGCTGCCGCAGTTCTGCAGGACATGAGATCTTACTAACCTCAAAGCTCTTGGGTAGAGCGCGGGATCAAATATTTCTGGGGACATTCCTTCTCAAATATGGCTGGTTGTGAAGATAATAACATCATTGTTCTTATCAACACTTATATTCAAGAAATATTGTGAGGTATATAATTTAAAATCAGATTAATTCTAGACAACTTGAACTCTCCCCAATAAAGGCTCAGGAAATTAAGGTAAAAAATAAACAAGTGTATGGACGAATAGCTTCGGATATATTATCCCGAATGTCCGTTTTTTTGTGGAAGGTATTCCTCAAAGATCTTGCCCATGGATCTGAACATGTTATAGGGCCCTTTGCCATGCATTTTTTCAACCTCCTCAATCAGTCGTGCCACATTATCTCTCCTTGTACGGTTTTCGTGGGGACAGCTTTTTTCAATCTTTACAAGGTTGTTCAAATCAGAGTATTCGATGAGCAGTCTTTCATCCAGGTCCATCAGTGGCCGGATGAGTTGTAAACGGCCATCGAACATCTCAAGTGCATAAGGGAGTGAACTGATGGAACCATGGAAGATCATATTGAGCAGGAGGGTTTCCACTGCATCATTCCTGTGGTGCCCCAATGAGAGCTTGTTGCAATCCAGTTCCCGGGTAAGTGAGAAAAGGACTTTCCGGCGATGCCATGAACAGATGAAGCAGGCTGATTTTGAGGGATCTTTGTTCAAATCTGGTTCGATGGTGCGTAAAACAAGGGGAATATCCAGGTCGGCGCAGAAGGAGGTAATCTTATCCTTATCAATGTGGTACCCGATTCCGAGGGCGGCGACATGGGCGGCAGTGATCCGGAAATCAAACGGAACTGCATTGCGTCTCTCAACCAGCGCCTGCAGCAGGATCATGGAGTCTTTTCCCCCGGAAAGTCCCACAAGCACATGATCTCCATTTTCGATCATAGAGTGGTCCCTCAGGGTAGTCCCAACCTTTCTGCAGATTTTCTTGAAAAGCTTGTCTGACAGGATCTGTTCTGGAGTTTTCCCCATGGTTGTTAATCATAGGATTATACAAGCCCTTTGATGATCTCCTGTGTTTTTTCCAGTTTTGATTCGCCGTCCATGGCCAGTTTCAATTGGGCCTTTGCCCTTACCAGGTTATGCTCCTTGTGTTTGGTCTTGTAGTAGACATCACCTGCTATATAATCAGTGAGAAACCTGACACCCATGATATATGGAAAGAGCAATCCGGCATATACCAGCGTTTCAATCTCGGTCTTGTTCAGGATCTCACGGGTCGATTCGAGAAATCCGGATGCAAAAGCGCGGTATAGGTCAAGGTCCATGCTGATGTTGTTCAGGTCCTCATCATCTTCCTCACCGGTATTGGTAAAAGTGCGAATTCCATCCCCGAAATCATAATGGACATACCCGGGCATAACCGTATCAAGATCAATTACGCAAAGTCCTTTGTGATCCCTGTCAAAAAGTACATTATTGATCTTTGTGTCGTTATGTGTGACCCGCAGGGGAATGGATCCTTTCTCTCCCAGTTCCTGGATTTTACTCATTAATCCTATGCTGGTCTCGACATAGCGGATTTCATCCCGCACAAGTTTCACACGATCAACTGCATCTTCGGCAATGCTCTCTTTCAGGTTTGAAAATCTCCATTTTATGCTGTGGAATTTAGGGATCGTGTCACCCAGGTCCGATGGGTTGATTCCAGACAACATATTCGTGAAACTGCCAAACATACGTGCACCCTCGTAGGCAAGTTCAGGATCAGATGTCGCTTCAAAGACTACATGATCTTTAATGAAGTTGAAAATACGCCAGTAGTTCCCATCAGGATCTTTAAAATAGAGTGCGCCATCTGTTGTTGGAACAATGGTCAGGGATCTTCTGTTAAGATCTTTCTGGTTATCTTTCTTAAGATGGTCTGTGATATGGTACGTTACCATCGAAATATTATTCATCAACAGATCAACATCCTTGAAAACATAGTGGTTTATCTTCTGCAGGAGGTAGTCTGATTCATTCTCCTGGTTGTTCACAAGGTGGTAGCTGTCATTGATATGCCCTCCTCCATGCGGTTGAATCTTACCTATACTGCCTGCAGTGGCAAATTGTTTTGTAATTTCATCTAAAGTCATAATACTTATTGCATTTGGGAAATACACAGAGCTGCAGCTCCATACAGTCCGGCATTGTCAAGTTGAGCAGGCAACAGTTTTACCTTCTTACTGATCAGTTCTACCGGGAACTTATCTACCTCTTCCCTTAGTGGTTTCTCCAGGAATTCCCAGGCTTTGGCCACTGATCCGCCAATTATGAATGCTTCCGGGGCCAGGATATACATGATGATGTTAAGAAGTTCTCCAATGTTTCTTGCCAGTTCATCGAAGACCATTAGTGATTCTTTATTGCCGCTTTTGGCTTCATTGTAGAGTTCTGCTCCAGTCTTGCTGTATTTATTTGCAAACAGTGCGGCGCTACAGAGATCCTCTACGATTCCACCCCTGAAAGGCACGCAACCCAGTTCGCCTGCACCTCCAACCAGCCCGGTGTGGATCTTACGATTGATGATGATCCCGCCTCCGAGGCCAGTCCCCAGTGTGACTCCAACCAGGTTGGTATATCCTTTGCCTGCACCGAACCATGTTTCACCCAGGGCAAAACAATTGGCATCATTGTTCTGGAATGTGGGTAGGCCGAACTTTTTCTCCACAGCCTGTTTTACTGAAAAACCATTGAATGACGGGATATTATTGATTTGTAATATTTCACCGGTCACGGTGTCCATAAATCCCGGCATGCCTATACCGATACCCACAACTTCATCGGTTATCACTTTATCTATGGCTTCAAACAAGGACTCCATAATCTCCTCAGCTGGCCGATCCGCTCCAGAGGGAACTTCGGACTGGTCGAGCATTTCACTTTCAGAAAACCTGGCGGCCACCATAGAAGTTCCACCAATATCAATACCAATATATAATCGATTCATAATTTGTTACTTCTTGGTTCTTACTTTATATCCTGAAATTGCGAAATAGAGGATGAAGAGATAACATGGGATCAAAACCCAGTAGGCCGATTGATAGTCAGAGACGATGGCTACCTCGGTCGTTTTAACCGTGTCCACAATAACTCCAAAGATCAGTGGAATAACCGCTCCACCCACTATGGCCATCACCAGCATTGAGGCTCCGGCTTTTGTGAACCTGCCCAGGTCTTTTATGGCCAGTGGCCAGATGGCAGGCCACATCAGGGAGTTGGAAAAACTGATAAGCAGGATGGCATAAAACGCATATTTAGGGGGGAAGTAGATAAGCAACAATGAGGATATGATGCCCAGAATGGCAAATGAAATCAGCGCTTTTGTTTGCGAGATGAACCGGGGTATAGTAATCACACCAAACACGTATCCCAGCACAAGGCCCAGGGTGACGAACTTCGCGTATGACTCCAGGTTGGCCACATCACCGAAAGTAGCCCTGGCAAAATCAATGATGGAGGCCATGGGGAGGGTTTCAATTCCCACATACAGGAATAAGGCAATTACACCCAGAATAAGGTGTGGAAATTGTAGGATACTTGTTTTCCCAGCTGCATAAGATGATTCTCCAGCTCCACTTTCATCATCTTCACCCTCTGCCTTGACCTCAGGTAAGGGGGCGAAATAGATAGAGATTCCGAGAACGACCAGGATACCGGTTACAATGTAAAAAGGGAGTATAATATCAGCAACCTGAACATCTTTCAGGTCGATGAAAATCCCCAGGAACACGGGGGCTATCCACCAGGCCAGTTTATTCATGATACCCATCAGGCTCATCCTCACTGCAGCAGTATCAAGGGGTCCGAGAATTGTTACATAAGGATTTACCGCTCCCTGTAACAGGGTGTTTCCAATACCCCCCACAAACAGTGCCAGCAGGAATAATGGGAAACTCACAGCGTTGGATGAAGGTACAAACATTAACATTCCCAGTGCCATGATAAAAAAGGCGAGCACCATGGACTTGCGGTATCCGATTTTTTTGATGACCCAACCGGTGGGGCGGCCAAATATTACGAAAGCTGAAAAAATGGCCGCTGTTACCAGGTATGATTGTGCGGTGGTCAGGTTAAAAGCCGATTTCAGGGCCGGTATGAGGAATCCGCTGATGCCGATTCCAAAGCCGATCACAAAAAACATAACACCAACAATCATCAAAGGAATTACGGTGCCGGTCTTTTTATTGGTTGAATTGTTCATAGCAGGTTGTTTTAGTTATTATACGGAGTACAATCTGATCTGCAAAAAAAAATAATTTCCTAAATTAAATTAAATTAAATGTTTTAAACAGAAAATTGGATTTTATTTCAATGGATAATTACTTTTACGTTTGCGTTTAACCAATTTTGGATCCTTCATTTATATGAACATAACACTTTTAATTTTAGCAGCCGGGATGGGAAGCCGCTATGGCGGAATGAAACAGGTTGATCCCTTCGGACCTTCCGGGGAAACCATAACCGATTATTCGATTTACGATGCCTTGCTGGCGGGTTTTGATCGATTCGTATTTGTCATATCACCAGGCATGGAAGAGGACTTCCGTACCAATTTTGTTAAGAAGTTTCCGTCACATTTGAAAGTTGATTATGTGATCCAGTCAATTGATCACATCCCTGAAGGAATAGTCCTGCCAAACAACCGGATCAAACCATGGGGTACAGCCCATGCTGTACTGATGGCAAAGGAGGCTATCAGGGAACCGTTTGCTGTAATCAATGCAGATGACTTTTATGGCAGGGAATCCTATAAGATCATGCAGGAATTCCTGGCAGGCACCACAGAAGTGGTACCAGGCCGGTATTGTATGGTCGGATTTGAACTTCAGAAGACAGTTTCAGAGCATGGATCTGTGGCACGCGGAACCTGTAAGGTGGATGATCAGGGATTTCTGAAAAGGATTGTAGAACGCACAAAGATCTTCCTTCAGGATGGAGGGATCGTCTACGAGGAGGAAGACGGTTCGGTGCATTCACTGGATCAGATGGATACTGTCTCAATGAACCTGTTTGGTTTTACACCTGATTTTTTTGGTCACATTGAAGACAATTTCAAGATATTTATTCAGGATAACTTAGAGAATCCCAAGGCTGAACTTTTTATTCCCGTTGTGGTTGATAACCTGATCAATTCCGGAACAGCAAGGATGACGGTTCTTCAAACTTCTGAGTCCTGGTTTGGAGTTACTTACCAGGAGGATAAACCCATTGTTTTAAAAACGATTCGTGCCCTTGTGGATGCCGGAGTCTATCCGGGATCTTTATGGGGCTAGTGTAATGAGATTTTGAACGAACCTAACGAATCTTTCGTCCTAACGCTTTAACTACCAACCTCATGCAAAGACTCTCTTCTCTATTACTTCTTCTGGGTATGGTAATTCCTTTGCATTCCCAGGACCTCCCTGAATGGCAGGATCCCGATGTAGTAGCGGTGAACAGGGAAGATCCCCATGCCACCCGATTCTCCTACGAATCGATGGAGGCAGCCGTCGGTGGAGACATGCAGGCGTCTTCCAATTTCCTGTCACTGAACGGAACCTGGAAATTCCAATGGTCACCCAACCCGGCTTCCCGACCTGTCGATTTTTACAAAGCCGGGTTCAATGATAAGCAGTGGGATGATATACCGGTACCATCAAACTGGGAATTGAAGGGATATGGTGTACCCATCTATGTAAATATCCCATACGAATGGACAACCGATCCAAAACCTCCGGCTGTTCCAACAGACCATAATCCGGTGGGATCATACAGGAGAACCTTCAATGTGCCCTCCACATGGACAGGCAAACAGGTTTATGTCCATTTCGGTGCTGTGAAGTCTGCGTTTTACCTCTGGATCAATGGAGAAAAAGTCGGATACAGCCAGGGGAGCAAAACCCCTGCAGAGTTTAATATTACTTCATATATTAAGAAGGGGAAGAATGAGGTAGCTGTAGAGGTGTACCGCTGGTCGGACGGATCATGGCTTGAGTGTCAGGATTTCTGGCGCATTAGTGGTATTGAAAGAGAAGTTTACCTTGAAGCCCGCCCAGGGATCCATATCCATGATTATTTCTGCAAAGCTGGCCTGACCAATAACTATACAAACGGTTTGCTGAGCCTGGAAGTGGATCTAAGGGATGTGTCTGGTAATTCAAACGGAAGTTACACCCTGGCGGCAAAGCTTTTATCGCCGGGTAGTCTGGAGGAGTCAGCCTGGTCAGGTGAACAGAAGTTGATGCGCGAGAATAAAGGTAAATACCACGCAGAATTTTCTGATGTTTTGAAAGCTGTAAAAAAGTGGTCCGCCGAAACGCCCAATTTGTATACAATGGTGCTTTCATTGAAAGATGAACAGGGAAACCCGGTTGAACATCTCTCTGCGAAGGTGGGTTTCAGAACTTCTGAGATCAAGTACGGACAGCTGCTGGTGAATGGGAAAGCAGTGTTGCTGAAAGGCGTGAACAGGCATGAGCATGACGAAGATGAAGGGCATGTGGTAAGTGAGGAGGTGATGATGAAAGATATAGAGTTGATGAAGCTCTATAATGTCAATGCGGTCAGAACCAGCCATTATCCCAACAATCCCAGGTGGTATGAATTGTGCGATCAGTATGGTTTGTATGTCATTGACGAAGCCAATATTGAATCACATGGAATGGGTTACAGTCCGGAACGTACCCTGGGCAACAATCCTGTTTTTAAAAAATCGCACCTGGACCGCACTATCCGGATGGTGGAAAGGGATAAGAACCATCCTTCGGTGATCATCTGGTCGCTGGGCAATGAGGCCGGTGATGGTGTATGCTTTGATGCTACTTATGACTGGATCAAGCAGAGGGACCTGTCCAGACCGGTTCAGTACGAGCGGGCTTTGCATGGAAGGAATACCGATATCTATTGCCCCATGTATGCCCGGGTCCATTCGATGATTGCATTTGCTGAAAGCCATCCCCCGAAACCATTGATCCAGTGTGAATACTCACATGCCATGGGGAATAGCAATGGGAACATAATGGATTACTGGGAAGTGATAGAGAAATACGACCAACTGCAGGGAGGGTTCATATGGGACTGGGTGGACCAGGGACTGACCAAATATACTGAGACAGGCGAAAAGTACTGGGCATATGGTGGTGATTTTGGGCCGGAAGAAGTACCCAGCCATGGAACATTCTGCCTGAACGGACTGGTATTTCCTGACCGGACGATCCACCCGGGATTGATCGAACTAAAACGTGCTTATCAGTATGTGCAATATGATCCGGTGCCCTTCACAGAAAACAGGGTACGGGTGACCAACAAATATGATTTCACCAATCTCCGGAAGTATGATCTTCGGTGGACCCTCACAGAAGATGGAGAATCCATCACCACGGGAACCGTTGAATCTCCTGACCTGGAGCCGGGAGCTTCAGCCATTTTTGACCTGGACCTGTCGGGGGGAGTGGAACATGCGGGAAAAGAGTACTTTGTAAATTTTGAGGCAGTTACAAGGGATGCAGAGGGGATGGTACCTGCTGGACACGTGGTGGCAACAGAGCAATTTGCATTAACTCCGGGTGTACATACTCCGATGAGTATGGAGGAATTTTCCGGGGGGACTGCTGAAAATGTATCCATTGTTGAATCCAGGGATGAGGTGACGATCTACGTTCCCGGAGGGGAAATTGTTTTCGACCGGACCACCGGATACCTGGCATCTTATGTGATGAATGGCAGGTCCTTGCTTTCCGAAGGGCCCAAGCCCAATTTCTGGAGGGCTCCCACTGAGAATGATTTTGGAAACAATATGCAGTTGAGGACCGCGATGTGGAAAAATTTTGGCAGCGAACTAAAGCTGCAAACCCTGGTTCCGGTTCAGGCGGACGGTCAGACCATGCTGATGGCCGAATATATCCATCCGGAGAACGGGTCAACTTACACCCTTGAATATTGTTTTAATGGAGCTGGAGAGATCATGGTCTGTGCCAGGTTCAATCCTTTGGTTGACAATTTACCAGAGATACCACGTTTCGGAATGAGCATGGTGGTTCCCGGGGGTGTTGATATGCTTGAGTACTATGGCAGGGGACCCCATGAGAATTATATCGACCGGAACCACTCAGCCCTGGTGGGGCTCTATAAAAGCACAGTTGAGGAGCAGTATGTACCTTACATTTCCAACGGGGAAAACGGGAATAAGACCGATACGCGCTGGTTGGTGCTGAAGGATTCAGAAGGTTACGGATTGATGATCAAAGGTGTTCCCGCCATTGATTTTTCAGCGCTGCACTATTCCCAGGCAGACCTGGACAGAGAACAACGGGACGGTGCGCATACCTCCGATCTTGAAAAGTCCGAAAAAGTGTTCCTGAATGTAGACTGGAAACAGATGGGAGTGGGGGGCGACAACTCCTGGGGAGCACGGACCCATGCATCATATACCCTGAGGGCACAGCCCATGGAGTATAAGTATGTCATATCTCATGTTGGTCCGGAGGGTAATTAGTACCGTCTTAATTTAATTGCAGAACCTCAGTTATCAACTCGTATACTTGCAATGAATTCTATTTGTTGTTATATTTGACAACAAATAGAAATGAAATGAGGTACATGGAGTTTCGGGAAGCACTTATTACATACCCGGTTTTTTCATATCCGGACATTCTGAAAATAGATCCGGGATTTGATCGCCGCCGACTGGTTGAATGGCAGGTAAAAAACCACATTCAAAAAATCAGAAACGGCTATTACCGCTTTCAGGGTGGCGATCTGAGTGAGAGTTATCACATGTATATATCAAACAGGATCTATAGACCATCCTACATTTCACTTGAATCAGCATTGTCATATTACAACCTGATTCCTGAGGCAGTCTTTATCTATACGGGAGTTTCAACGCGAAAAACTATCATGTTCGAAACCTCTCTGGGTAATTATAATTTCAGATCCATTAAAAATGGGCTGTTCTTTGGATTCAACTTGATTCAATTGGGTGGGTACAAGATAAGGATTGCAGATCCGGAGAAAGCCGTATTGGACTTTTTATACTTTAATAAAATCAGCGATATGGATATGCTGGATGGGCTTCGAATAAACCGCTTGGAAGCCAGAGAGCTTATACAGGCAGACAAGCTGATTGCTTATTTGGCACTGTATAGTTCTTATAAAATGGAGCAACGGATAGAATTATTTTTGGAATACATAGATGCTGAGCCTTGATCAAATAAAACAGCATTATCCTGAGAGTCTTCATGGCTATGAGCGATTTATGCTCAGGGAATATCTGCAGTATAAGATCCTGGAAATACTGTTTGATAGCAAATACGCCAATAAGTTTGCTTTTATTGGTGGTACAGCTTTGAGAATTGTCCATGGTAATGAAAGGTTTTCAGAATACCTTGATTTTGATCATTTCGATCTCACTCCGGAGCTGTTTTCTGAGGTGACCAAAGTCATTCAACATGGCCTGCAACTTGAGGGATACCAGGTTCAAATCCGTAGTGTTTCGCGGATAGCCTTCCACTGCTACATCAGGTTTCCGAAATTGCTCTATGACTATAAGCTGTCTGGTCATGAAGAAGAGAAGATTCTGATAAGACTGGATACTAAAGCTCAGCGTTTTGATTTCAAGCCTGAGGATTTCTTACTGAATAGGTTCGATGTTTTTACTGGAATTAAAGTCACCCCTCCGGATTTACTGCTGGCTCAGAAATTCTGCACCATCCTTGAACGTAAACAGTGTAAGGGCCGGGACTTCTATGATGTAGTGTTCCTGATGGGAAAGGGAGTTAATCCCGACTATAATTTTCTGAATCAAAAAGCTGCGATCAAGAATGGTTTTCAGTTGAAAGCAGTGATCCTTGAAAAACTGGATGGTTTGGATATGGAATTATTGACCGAGGATGTCAGGCCGTTTCTCTTAAGAAGTAAGGATGTAAATAAAGTGACTTCATTTAAGGAGTATATTATGCAGGTCGATCTTTAGGTGATTATGAAAGCAATTGCACGAAATAGCCAGTTCTTTATATATTCTGATTTTTCCGGATTCATAAGAGAATAGCTCCCCTGGATGCATATGATGTTGCAGCCTGGAGTGCCATCACTTCGCTATCGGAACGTTCCATCGAACCGAGCTGCTCTCACTGGCCGGGATGGTTGTCATTGCTTCGTCATTGGTGATATTGAACCTGGTTCACAGGAAAAATCATGCGATCATCCAAGAAAAAACATAACTTTATCAGGTTATTACTGCATGCGAATTCTGACCCTCACATATCTTTTCGCGTTCGTTTTTATTGCTCTGGCGAACCTCCATGCCCAGGATTCCCCTGTGGCGGTAAAGGGAGTGATCGATCTCAGGGAGTATAATTTTAAAGCGGATGGTCCACTGGATCTTAAGGGTGAATACGAATTTTACTGGAACCAGATGCTGAACCCTGCCATTGAAGGGGATACCGGTGAAATGATCTATGTGGAGGTCCCGGGCTCCTGGTACAGGTTGAGAAAAGAGTACCCCGAGATTACCCGGTATGGATTTGCAACCTACAGGTTGATCCTTCTGCTTCCTGAACGGGTGTCTGAAGTTTCTTTCAAGATTGAAGACGTGTTATCTGCTTCCGGATATTTCCTCAACGGGAAGGCCCTCGAATATCTGGGGTTCCCTGGTGTAAATAAGTATCAGACAGTTATCAAATACAGCCGTCCACTGGTTTCCGGATCGGTGAATAACCCGGAAGCAGAATTGCTGATCAGGGTATCAAATTTCGATCACAGGTACAGCGGGATTGTTGGCGGGATAAAAATGGGTATGCCCGATCAGATGCAGAATGAAAGACAGAAGGACCTTTTCAGAGGCCATTTTCTGATCGGTGCGTTCTTGATCATAGGGATCTACTTTCTCGGTCTATACCTGATCCGCTCCGAGCACTACAGGCTCTATTTTTCACTCCTCTGTCTGTTGATGGCACTCCGTGTGGTAATGATTCTTGAACTGCCAATAATTGGTGCCTTAAACCTGAATGGATTGACTACAGCAAGGCTTGATTTACTCAATATCTATTTCTTTGCGCCGTTCTTTACGCTGATGATTCGATCTATTTTTCCCATTGATTTTCCGGATTGGATCTTCAGAATAGTTATATGGATTTCCGCGTTGTTCATTGCAATTGTGGTTGTTTCACCCATCAGCCTGTTTTCTTATACCCTTCCTTATTTCTTTATTTTCTTCATCCTGGTGAGCCTGGTATTCCTTTATGTGGTGGTCCTTGCATGGAACCGCGGAAGAAGTCACACCCCTGCATTTACCTTTGGATTGCTGATCCTGTTTGCTGGAACGCTGAATGACATGCTGAACGAGATTGAAGCCATAGACACGGTCTACATTGTTCAGTATACCATGTTCATCTACCTGCTCGTCTATGCCTATATTTTTGCAGACAAATCGAACCACCTGCAAAAGAAAGCTGAAAAACTGGCTATGGAAATCAGCCAGGTAAGGAATAACCTGGAGAACCTGGTTGAGGAACGGACCACCGAATTGCAATCCATGTCAAAACAACTGGAACGGCAAAAAAGGAAACTTGAATCAACCAACCGGGACCTGGTGGAAGCCATGAATGCCCGCAACAGGTTGTTCGCCATCATTGGACATGATGTGAGAGCCCCCATAGGGTACACCAGGCAGGCGCTGGAAATGATATTGGAGAACAGGGAGATGTCAGACAAAGAACGGGATGAGCTCCTGAGAATGATGGCAAGTTCCTCGGAGATTACTTACAACCTGCTCGATAACCTGCTGGTCTGGGGACGGTCGCAAACCGGGAAATTGAAGGTAACACCCGTGAAATTCAAGTTGAAGCCACTGCTCGATGAGAGCCTTGAGCTGGTCAATATCGGGTTACATGAAAAGAACCTGAAAGTGGAAGTGTATGTGAGTGAGGACCATTACCTGGATGCGGACAGGGACCAGATGTTTATTGTGATCAGGAACCTGCTCAGTAATGCCATCAAATTCACACCTGATAATGGCAGCATTTATATCTCCTCAAAAAAACAGAAAGGGGAGGTGGTCATTTCCATCCGGGATACAGGGATCGGCATTCCCAAAGCCATTAAAGAAAAGCTTTTTGATGCTAAAACTAATGTTTCTACCGGTGGTACAAAAGGAGAAAAGGGATCGGGGCTTGGTTTGAAGATATGTAATGAGATCATTCAGTCCAACCAGGGATGGATGAAGATTGACAGTGAATCGGCCTCAGGCTCTACCATTATGATCGGTATCAAAACAGGTAGAAAATAATCCATAGCAATGAAAGTCCTTACCATCAAATCAGCTGAAGTCCTTGACGAAGCCAAGCAGACAGATGTTCACCATACCTTTGGAATGGAACATTATACCGATTATGTATTCAAACCAAGGGGTGACCGGAAATACTCGGCAACCATTGTACTTGAGGAGAGTTCCGGTGTCATCAGCAATATTGAGTCAAGAAGTGTCTCTTTCCCCGAGCATGAGTTCCTGATCGATGACCTGGACATGGAGCAAAACAGCATTGACAGGTACCGGGTGAAAAATGGCAGCATTGTAGAAAAGCTCCGGTCAGGTTGGGAATGGGACAAATAGGGGCCAGTATTTATTCTTTGGATTTGATCTTGACCCGGGTAGGTTTCAAGCCTTCGGCACTGGCACTGATGATCAGGTCTCCGGGTTCGCTCCCCGCCTGCAGAATCAATAGCTGTTTCCCCTTCCTGACTTCCTTTGAGATCGATTTGTAGTCTGAATGATCGGCAAGATCTCCATTATCAATTACTCTGATCCTTCCAGGACCATTAAGCTGGTAATTCACCAGGTGATTGCTGTGGGGATTAAGTACATTCGCGCTGTCCACAACCTTCGTGGTAATATGCACCAGGTCACGGCTGTTGGGTTTGATCTGTCGCCGGTCGGGATGCATGGCAAGCGCAAAAGGTGCCGAGGAAGTTATCAATGTATCTGAAACCTTTTGATCCCGGCCTCGCTCATCCTCATAGAAAGCATGTGCCACAAGTTCCCCGGGTTCATACACAATGCTGGTCTTAATCACTCCATCGGCAAATGATTCCTTCTCAAGGGTACGGATCAGACGGTTATTGAGATGCAGCTCTACACGGGTACAATTGGTAAATACCACCACCTTCTTGGAAGTAGAGTCATCATCAAATGTCCAGTGGTCAACCAGCGGAGCGCCTACCCAGCTTGTCTGCCAGCTGTCCAGCCTGTTCAGTGAATCGGCCAGAAGGGAATCCTTCACAGTAAGTTTTACAATCGGATCTTCCCTGTATTGCGAGCCAATATACCATGCATGTGGTTTAATAAATCCGTTGGTCAGTATAAGCCCATGCCTTATACCTCTGTCGGGCCATCCGGCTGATTCGCCCAGGTAATCAAAGCCGGCCCATATGAATTGCCCTGCCACAAACTCTTCCATGTCATTCCAGGAATTGTCGGCGAAACTAATCACCTGGTAGTCTTCCTTCCGCTTGGTCCCGTATGCCTTTGTTTCCGTGGCAATGAATACCAGATCCGGGTATTGTTCATGCCAGGTCTTAAATGAATCGGTTCTGTAGTTATAGGACACGACGGGGGATACGTGCATCATCCGGGAAGGTACTTCATGGCCATGGCCGGCATTTCCCGGATGAAGTGCCGAGGTTACCATACGGGTTGGATCAATGGAATGAACCAGCTCCATCAAATCGTTATACCATTCCACTCCCTTTCCCGGATCGTTGAGTTGTTCCATCGTTTCGTTGCCCACACTCCATAAAACCACCGAGGGATGGTTCCGGTCGCGCCTGATAAAATTTGTCAGGTCGGTTTTCCATGTGTCTGTGAACTGAACCAAATCATTCGCCCCATGCCAGCTCTGCTCCCATTTATCGTACATCTCACCAATAACCAGGAAACCCATCTGATCGCACAGGTCAAGTACTTCCGGAGCATGTGGATTGTGAGCGAACCTGAGGGCATTCACCCCCAGTTCCTTCAGCAGATTAAATCTCCTTCTCCAGCTTTCAAGTGGAATTGCAGCACCCAGTTCTCCTCCATCGTGATGCAGGCATACACCTTTCATCATCACTTTTTCACCATTCAGTAAAAAACCCCTGTCCGGGTCAAATTTTACAGAGCGGAAACCATGCAGTGTCCTGTTATGGTCGATCTGTTTGTTCCTATCCATAAGGTAACAGTTGACCGCATACAGGTTCGGTTGGTCGGGCGACCAGAGCAAGGGATCCACGATCCTGAATGTACGTTCGGAATTACCCCGTTCCATTGGTTCCAGGAATTCGCTGCTCTTTCCTTCAGCCACCACACGCCCCCGGGGATCAACAATATCATAGAGAATCTCAAATCGCTGTGACTTAGTACCATTGTTGAGCAGTTCCAGGGAAACAGTCAAATCCGCATCCCCGGTGCTATCGATGAATGAAAAAACGGAGTTTCCCCACAGAGGCAGATGCAGAGAACTTGTGGCGATTAGCCTTACGTGCCTGTATATTCCAGCCCCGGAATACCAACGGTCCACAGGCAATTTACTGCAGTCGGTCCTGACAGCGATAACATTCAGTGTATCGGTTCTCACGAGAGTCGTGATGTCATGATAGAAACTGGCATACCCGTTGATCTGTTTCCCAAGGTGAGTCCCATTGAAGTATACATCCGCATTCATCTGGACACCTTCAAAAAGCAGGTAAAACTGCTCTTTGTACTGGTATTCGGTCAGGTCAATCGTTTTTCTGTACCAGCCCACACCCTCGGGGTAATATCCGCCATGTGTTCCCGATGCATTGGTCTGGTTTACCGGCTGTTCGATCATCCAGTCGTGGGGCAATGAAACGTACCTCCATCCGGAATCGTCGAAATCCGGGTTTGCAGCTCCGTCAGGATCTCCATGAATGAACCTCCAGTTGAGATCCACAGTTGTATCGATCCGGGGTTGGGTTTCTCTGGTACGGTAGATAAACCATGTGGCCAGGATAAAGGCGATACTGAGTATGATCCAATGAATGGTTTTCATCAGTTACCAGGAGTCTTTAACAGGTGTTCGAATCGGTTAATGAACTTATGAATAGTATCAAAATGAGCGGCTTTTAGCCTGCGGTTTACTGCAGGTTGTGAGATCCCGAGCATCTGGCTGATCTCCATCTGATTTTTGCCTGTCAGGTTCAGGAACATGGCCTCGGCCTGTTCATCCGACCAGTCATGTATCAAAATATCCATGAAGCTGCAGGTCAGTTCAAATTCGGCATTCAATGATTTATCCGGAGTAATGATGCTTATACGCTGGTTCCGCTTCATTTTTCCGATCTTATTGGTAGCCATTCTGAATGCAGTGCCATCGGATTCCCTCAGGTGGTCCTGAGCAAATTCAACGGGACCGATCCCTTCACACGCCCTCAGATCCAATCTCTCAGCAAGCTCTTTATATGAAAGGAACCGGAATGCACTGAACAGCATAATCACTGATCTGAGGGAGTGGACAGGTGAATCCGACAGGGCAAGAAATTCATCCATCCTGATAATCTCATATTTGAGCTTACCTGCTTCCGGAACCATCCTGTTCACAGCCTGGAAGGAAGCCCTGATGAGGTCGGGGATCTTGCTGAACTGTTCATCCGATACCCTGGCACCAGGGGCGAGTTCCCCCGCGACAACAGCGTAATGTGCCTTTTTCGTCATTTCAATCTAAATAAAATTATATCGGGTATTCCGGATATTATTAGTGAAAAATATTAGACGCCAAATTTATAATAATAAAAGCTTATTATCCAAACTACTGTGCAAAAATTATCATACAGCTGGAATATGCGTGACTTTCTGTGACAACGTAAAAAAAAGATTCTGAGGTGGTTATGGGGCGTATAGGGGTGGAGATTAGATTCATTCTGAATAGTTCAGGCCAACCCAATGAAACCGTGCTATATGGGTGAATAGTATTATTTTTAAGGGTTTTAGAATTGTAATCAACTAAAGTGAATGAAGATGAAAAGAATAGCAATAATGATGCTTGTGGTATGGATTGTTCTAAGTTGCCGGGCACAGGAACCAACACGATGGAGGGGCTCTTCTGGTGATGGAATATACGCTGAAACGGGATTATTAAAGCAATGGCCTGCAAAAGGCCCTGATATTATCTGGACCTTTGAAGAACTTGGACAGGGTCACTCTTCTGCATCGGTACAGAGTGGATACCTTTTTACTACCGGAATGATAAATAGCACAGGCTTCCTTTTTAAATTCAGCCTCGATGGAAAACTTATCTATAAGAAACCCTACGGGCCCGAGTTTACAGAAAGCTGGTATGGTACAAGGGGAACCCCTGTGGTTGTTGGAGATAAGATATACGTGGAGAGTGGTAACGGAAAACTGGTATGTTTCAATAATTCTGACGGTAAGATCCTGTGGAGTAAGGAGCTGTTCGGGGACCTGGATGGAACGAATATCCGGTGGGGTGTTAATGAAACGGTGGTGGTAGACGGGGATGTGGTATATGCCACTCCCGGCGGAAAGAACAACAATGTGGTTGCACTGGACAGGCATACAGGCAAACTGATCTGGACCAGCAAGGGGAAGGGCGAGCTTTCGGCCTACTGTACTCCCCTTCTATTTGAACACAATGGAAGGAAAATACTGGCCACACATACTGCTTCACATTTCATGGGACTGGATGCTGCTACTGGTAAACTCCTATGGTCACAGAGTCAGCCCAACAAGTATTCCATTCATGCCAATACACCCATTTATCGTGACGGGGAACTCTATTATTTCAGTGGTTATGGCCAGGGTGGCGGAAAACTCAGATTGAATAATGACGGAAGTTCGGTCACCGTAATATGGAAGAACAGGAAGCTGGATAGCCGCATGGGAGGGGCAGTTCTGGTGGACGGGTACCTGTATGGATCAGGGGATGACAACCGCCAATGGAGATGCCTTGAATGGAAAACCGGTAAGGAAATATATGCTTCCAGTGCTATTGGCAAAGGGAATGTGATCTATGCCGACGGAATGCTTTATTGTTATAGTGAAAAGGGTGAACTTGTCCTTGTAAAAGCAGATCCTGCCGGATTCGAGGTGGTCAGCAAGACAAAGGTAGCGCTTGGTTCCGAACAACACTGGGCTCACACCATGATCCATGATGGAGTTCTCTATCTGAGGCATGGGAAGGCACTGATAGCGTACAAAGTCAAATGACAATTTTTTAGCCCACGGTCATGAGCAAGAATATTTTAATTTTTCTGGTCTCAGGGATTTTGTTCAGTTGTCAGACACAGGAACCCACGCGCTGGAGGGGACCCTCAGGGAACGGGATCTACCAGGAAACCGGTTTACTGAAAGAGTGGCCTACCGGTGGCCCCGAGATCTTATGGACATTTGACAGCCTGGGAATCGGATACTCCTCTGCAGTTATACAGAACGGATTCTTGTTTACCACGGGCATGATCGACAGCACAGGCTACCTGTTTAAATTCAATTTACAGGGAGATCTGGTTTATAATGTCCCGTATGGAATTGAATTTACCGGCAGTTATAAAGGGACAAGGGGATCACCGGTAGTGGTTGGTAAGAAGATCTACCTGGAGAGCGGCAGGGGGCAACTGATCTGTTTCAACAACGAGGACGGATCCGTTCTATGGAGCAAAGATTTGTTCACTGCATTTGATGGAAAAAATATTCGATGGGGTTTAAACGAAACACCTGTTGTGGACGAAAACATAATCTATGCCACCCCCGGGGGGGTAGAGTACAATGTGGTTGCACTGGACAGGCATTCCGGTAACCTCATATGGAGCTGCAAGGGGGAGGGTGAAGTATCTGCTTACTGCACACCGCTGTTGTTTGAACATAACGGAAGAAAGATACTGTCCACCTACACCAAGTCGCATTTGCTTGGACTGGATGCTTCCACGGGTGAATTGCTCTGGTCAGAGGACCGTCCATGGGAATGGTCGGTGCATTCCAGTACACCTCTTTATCAGGAAGGAGAACTCTACTATATGAGCGGTCATGAGAAGGGTGGAGGAAAACTAAAACTAAACGAGGATGGAAGTTCCGTATCGCTTGTCTGGGAGAACCAGGTGTGTGATTACCGGTATGGAGCAGTTCTGTATGACGGATATATTTATGAATCCTTTGGTGAGGACAAGAGGGTGAACTGGCATTGGTTAAACCGGATCCGGCCGGATTCGAGGTTGTCAGCCAGACAAAAGTCACCCAGGGTTCCGGTCTCCACATTGCGTATCCCACGATCCATGAGGGAGTTCTCTATCTGAGACATGGGAATGTGCTTATAGCATATGAGGTTAAAGATTAGGCAGTTAGAAATGTTAGAAAGAAAGTCAGGATATGGGCAGCTGGAACGGGCTATTGTCGTTCTGCTGTTCTTTTTTGCTCATTGTGGTGCAGTATATGCGCAAGATGCTCAGTGGCGTGGGCCGGACCGGGATGGAAAATTTCCAGATCTGTTATTGCTCAGGGAATGGCCGGAAGAAGGACCCGAATTGCTTTTTACAACAGAAGGGATTGGGAAAGGTTTTTCCTCGGCTGTTGCCACCCGCGATATGATCTATGTGACCGGGATCAAGGATACCATTGAATACGTGACGGCAATGGATCTTGAAGGGAACATTCTCTGGCAAAAACCATTCGGCCGGTCCTGGAACCAGTCTTTCCCGGAATCCCGTTGTACACCTGCAGTGGATGGAGACAGGGTTTATGTGCTCACAGGTATGGACAATATGGTATGCTTCAATGCAAAAACCGGAGCAGAGATCTGGAGTGTGGATATCCATGAGAAGTATAACAGTCACTGGGATATGTTCGGTGTCTCAGAATCCCTGTTACTGGTGGATGATAAAGTAATCGCCACACCTGCAGGAGAAAGTACAACAGTAATCGCGCTGGATAAGATGACCGGAGAACTGGTCTGGAAATCAGAATCTATGGGAGCACAACGCTCCAACTTGTCGCCGGCTCTTATTGAGCATTGTGGGCAAAAATATATCATTACAGCTACCCGAACCCATACCCTTGGTGTGGATCCCGAAAATGGAGAGATCCTGTGGACCTATCATTACAACATCCTGGATGAGAAGGACGAGAATACCACCATCCAGTCCAATACGCCAGTCTACCTTGATAGTTGCCTGTGGATCACCAGCGGCTGGGATAAGGAATCTGTCATGCTGGAGATCGCTCCCGATGGCCGGTCGGTCACAGAAAAGTACATTGACCACACTTTCGATAACCAGAACCATGGTGTGGTTGTGGTGGATGGTCACGTTTATGGTTCAAATTTTACAGGGCGACAATCGGGCAAATGGGTCTGTTTGAACTGGCACACGGGGGAGATCATCTGGTTGGCAAAATGGCATAATAAGGGCCCCATCATCTATGCCGATGGGATGCTTTACTGTTACGAAGAAAAGCGGGGAAATATGGCCCTGGTGAAGGCCGATCCTGATGGATTCAAAGTAATCAGTTCTTTTCGTGTGAAGGATGGCAATGGACCCCACTGGGCGAGGCCTGCAATATATAACGGAATGCTGCTGGTCCGGCATGGGGAATTGTTAATTAGTTATAAAGTTAAAAGTTAGTGAGTTAGATATGATAGGGAAGTTAGGTATGTTGAAGAAGTTAGGATATAGAATATTAGGGAATGGTGTTGCCTTTTTGCTGCTCATTGTTGCTCAGTGCGCTGCGGTTCAGGCACAGGATACACAGTGGAGGGGACCTGAACGGGATGGAAAATATCATGATACCGGTTTGTTAAAACAGTGGCCTGAAGGGGACCCTGAACTCATTTTAAAAAAAGAGGGGCTGGGCAATGGCTATTCCACACCCATACTTCATAACGGTATGGTCTACATTAGCGGCAGGAGGGACAGCCGGGATGTGGTAACCAAACTTGATACGAAGGGGAACGTCAAGTGGGAAACAGTTTGCGGTAATGCCTGGAATCAATCATTTCCGGAAACCAGGAGTACCCCGACCATTGAAGATGATCGCTTATACATCATGGGTGGCCTGGGGACAGTCGTTTGTATGGAAATTGAATCGGGGGATATCATTTGGAAAGTGAATACCCATGAGGAATACGGGGGTGAGTTTCATATCTGGGGGATGGCGGAGTCCCTGTTGCTGACAGGGGATGCAGTGATCTCTTCTCCGGTGGGCAACCGGACAGCAGTGGTGGCATTGGATAAAAAGGATGGTTCGTTGTTGTGGGAAACCGGAAAAGTAATGTATGAAGAGAAATGGTACAACAAAGGTTCCATCATCTATGCAGACGGACTCCTTTATGTGTACGAGGAGAAACGGGGACATGTGGGACTTGTGGAACCGACGCCTGAAGGCTTCAGGGTTATCAGCTCTTTCAAAATAGATGGGGGTTCCGGCCCGCACTGGGCGCATATGTCCATCTACGATAAGAAACTCTTTATCAGGCATGGTGAAGTGCTGTTCGTTTACGATATTGCATTGTAGTTTTGAAGTTACAGGTTTCAAATATTGTTACAGGATCACTCGTCCTTATCGGACTTGTCTCCATCGGATGGTGGATGGTAAAGGACCCGGTAAACGGATTTATTACCACCCAGCCAGGTTTGGATAACCGGGGAGAGCATGCAGTTGTTGCTGATATTGATATCGGAGCCTATTATGAGTCCATGGGTACCCTCGTACATGAGCTTGAAGAAACCTGGCCACGGTTCAGGGGGGAGCATTTTGATAACATTAGCCGGTCTAAAGTCCCATTGATTGAAGCTTTTCCTTCCGATGGTCCTGAAATAAAGTGGAAGGTGGACCTGGGAGAAGGGCATGCAGGGGCAGCTATATACAAAGGGGCGGTTTATGTGCTGGATTATGATGAAGAGGAGCGCGCAGACCTGCTGCGCTGTTTTTCCCTTGAAGATGGTGAGGAGCTTTGGAGAAGGGGCTATTATATAAACCTGAAGCGAAACCACGGCATGTCACGAACAGTTCCGGCGGTGACCGAGGATTACATTGTAACCATTGGTCCGCGCAGCCATGTCATGTGTGTCCGCAGGCAGGACGGCGATTTCATATGGGGCCTCAATGTGGAAAAGGAGTACAATTCTGAGATCCCGCTCTGGTACACAGGTCAGTGTCCGCTCATCCATGAAGGGAAAGCCATCATAGCCACAGGCGGGACCTCATTAATTGTAGCAGTTGATCTGGAAAGTGGCCAGATCCTGTGGGAAACCCCCAATACGCAGCATTGGCAAATGTCACATTCTTCCGTGATGCCCTATGAATTCGGAGGTGTGAAGATGTACGTGTACAGTGCATATGGCGGTGTCTGTGGAGTAGCTGCTGACGGTGAGAATGCAGGCGAGATTCTGTGGGAAACCTCTGCGTGGAACCACCAGGTGGTAGCTCCCTCGCCGGTGTGTATGCCAGATGGCAAGATATTATTGACTGCGGGTTATGGTGCGGGAAGTATGGTATTGCAGCTTAAAAAGGCAGGAAACCAATTTGATTTGGATATTTTGCAGGAGTTTACCCCGAAAGAAGGTTTAGCCTGCGAACAGCAGACACCCGTGGTATTTGATGGTCACCTGTTGGGAATCCTGCCTAAGGACGCTGGTCCGTTGAGGAATCAGCTGGTTTGTGTCCACCCCGATGATTTTACAAAGGTGATCTGGTCCAGCGGACAAACCAGGCGGTTTGGGCTGGGGCCTTATATGATAGCCGATAATAAACTCTTCATTGTGAGCGACGACGGAACCCTCACCATAGCCAGACCCAGCACCCGGGAGTATATTGAACTGGACAGCTACCGGGTACTGGAGGGGCACGATGCATGGGGCCCGCTTGCTGTTGCTGATGGATACCTGGTCATGCGCGATTCCAAATCGATGGTATGTCTTGACATGGCCGCTGACCGACAGTAATGCAGATGTAATAGAAACAAAAGGTTGATGAAAAAGCGAAGTCTGACAGTTGTTGTATTGGCGATCCTGGCGGTGATCATAGGAGTGATTGTCATTGATTTCATGAATAACCGGCCCGATCGCCGGGGTGATAATCCATATGCCCTGGATGTGGACGAATACAAGAAGGTGGATGAAAATCTCATATCCCATAAAGAGACACGCAACTTTTCGCTGGGAACACTCACTGCCACCGGAATCTGTTATTATAATGACAGGTTGTTCCTTGTGGGGGATTCTTCGCTGGTGGTGATATCCCCTGACGGTTCACCTGTCGGAATGTATGAGATCCTGCCCAATCCCACGTGCATTGAGACCGATGGAGACAATATATTCATCGGTTATTTGACCCATGTAGCAAAGTACGACACGTCGGGCAAATTGTTGCAACGATGGCCAGATCTGGGGGAAAGTACCGTAATCACTTCCCTGGCCATTAAAGACAACCGCATTTATGCTGCTGATGCGGGGAACAGGAGGGTGGTGATTTTTAGCAGGGAAGGAGAGATCATGGGAGATTTTGAGGGGAAAGCAGTTACCGAAGCCGGGCATGGGTTCATCATTCCCAGTCCTAATTTTGACGTAGTTGTCAATAGCTACGGTGAACTATGGGTAGTGAACCCGGGTAAACATGCCATTGAGAATTATACTGATGATGGGCAGATGCGTGGATTCTGGCAAAATGCCTCCTATGATATTGAGGGATTCCTGGGATGCTGTAATCCTGCTGAAATCACAGTTAAGGAGGATGGATCGTTCATTACCAGCGAGAAGGGCATGGTAAGGATTAAGATCTATGACCAGTCGGGAACACTTCTTAGTGTGGTGGCTTCGCCCAACCAATTTAAGGAAGGGGGTAAGGCTCCGGAAGTTTGTGTGGATGAGCAGAACATCGTTTATGCCCTGGATTTTGACAGGAATGTAGTGAGGGTTTTTGAACTTAAAGGAAATGGATAGAAGAGATTTCATAAATCGAATTTTTAGAGGGGGCTTGCTGGCCTCCCTTGCGGTGATATCAGGGATCCTGTTTTCGAGGCGTCAGGTTGCTTTGCAGGATGACTGTTTCGATGATTTTCAATGCAGGAATTGCAGGAAACTGAACAACTGTACATTGCCTGAAGCCGATAAAGCACGTGTAGATGAAAAAGGATAAGGGATATAACAGGCGCGATTTTATCAACAACGGAGTTCGCATCACCCTGGGCCTTACTGTAGTTGGAACAGGAGCATTTGCGCTGACACAGTCGACGACCGGGAAGGATTATGTCTGGCAGATCGATCCGTTCAAGTGCACCCAGTGCGGCCGATGTGCTACGGAGTGTGTGAAAGCCACCTCGGCAGTAAAGTGCGTCCATGCCTATGACCTGTGTGGGTATTGCGATCTGTGCGGAGGTTATTTCAAACCCGGGGCCAAACTGGAGACCGGGGCAGAGAACCAGCTGTGTCCTACGGCTGCCATTCAGCGCAAGTTTATCGAGGAGCCATATTTTGAATATATTATTGATGAAGAACTCTGCATCGGTTGTGCCAAGTGCGTAAAGGGATGCTCTGCATTTGGGAACGGATCATTTCAACTGCAGATTCGCCACGACCTCTGTCTGAATTGTAACCAGTGCTCCATTGCCAGTACCTGTCCTTCGGATGCCATC
The DNA here is from genome assembly GCA_023138875.1 of Bacteroidales bacterium. Taxonomy (GTDB): domain Bacteria; phylum Bacteroidota; class Bacteroidia; order Bacteroidales. Next base: position 21,148 of record JAGLOO010000026.1, on the reverse strand, counting down.
AGCAGGGTTCCGGCCGATAAGCCTTATATCATCAAGGGAGACTTTACAAGTGGGGAGGAAGGCTGATATGATAAAAAAGATCCCAACACGCATATTTGTATTTTTTCTTTTCCTGGTTATGGTGGGGAATTTCATGCAGGCCCAGCAGCGATTCCCGAAACCTGAATTTGAGACCGGGTATGTACAGCCCAGTCCCACCACTCCCGAACCCAGGTCCATTGCCCTTGAATACTTCGATGTAGCTGTATTGCTTGCTGTACTTTCACTGGCTTCCTGGCTGGCCATCCGCAAGCGCTCCAGACGGGGATTGCTCTGGATATCCATCTTTTCACTGGTATATTTTGGCTTTTACCGCGATGGTTGTATCTGTTCAATAGGAGCCATTCAGAATGTGGCCCTGTCCATATTCGATCCCACCTATGCCATCTCAATCACTGCACTATTGTTCTTTCTGCTGCCGCTTCTGTTTGCCCTCTTCTTCGGGCGGACCTTCTGTGCGGCAGCCTGTCCGCTTGGTGCCATACAGGACCTGCTGGTGATCCATCCCATTTCACTTCCCAGCTGGATACGGAAAACCCTGGGATTCATTCCTGTAATTTACCTGGGGCTTGCGGTGCTCCTGGCTGCCACGGGGAGTGACTTCATCATCTGCCGCTACGATCCATTTGTGGGGATATTCCGAATGGATGGCCCTTTCCTGATGATCTTCCTGGGGATAACCTTCCTCCTTCTGGGCATGTTTTATGCCAGGCCCTACTGCCGGGTGTTCTGTCCGTATGGTGTATTGCTGAGCTGGATGTCAAAGTTTTCAAAGTGGCATATGACCATAACCCCCTCAGCATGTATCAAGTGCAAACTTTGCAAAGACTCCTGTCCATTTGATACCATCGAAAAGCCCGTGGAACAGGAGTACAGGATCCCTGAGGTTTCCAGAAAAAACCTGAGAAGGTTTATTCTTTATATTGGATTGATCCCCCTTCTTACACTGCTGGGTGGATGGATAGGTTCCCGCTCTCATATATATTTGAGCAGGGTGCATCCCGATGTTTACCTGGCCGAATTGATCATCACCAATCCGGAATTGAAGGAGGATGAAGCAAACCTGGATATCCAGGCATTCCTTGAGGCCGGTAAATCATTTGAACAGCTGGTTGAAGAAGCGGTAGTGATCCGGAGTAAGTTCAAGAAGGGTGGCTGGGCACTGGGAGGATTTATTGGCCTGGTCCTTGGTATTACACTGATGAACCAGGTGGTGTTCCGACGGCGGGAGGACTACGAACCTCATAAGGGAGATTGTTTTAGCTGTGGCAGATGTATGGATTACTGTCCAGTCGAAAGGCCGCTCCGTGGCAAGTAAAGAGTAAAAAGAACAAATTGAAAAGTTAGATTGTATGAATCAGGAAACTAAAATAAAACTCACGTACCGGGTAGCCGTTGTATCAGGTATTTTCTGCGGGGTGGTGGCATTGCTGCTATTGTTGAACTTCTGGCACATGAAACAGCATGAACCACTGGAGAGTGCCACCATCAAAGCACTGGTCAGCAGGTTGGCAGAGGAGCCCAACAACGATGAGTTGAAGCAGGAGATCCGCAGTTTTGATCTCCTTGCGCGCAAGGCATATTTTACCAGCCGCTGGCAGATCAAGACGGGTACCTACCTGCTTCTGTTCGGTGGTATTTTGCTGGCCATCTCACTGAAAATCTACACGGATCTCAGGGCCAGGATCGGGCAGCCTGAAGAGATAACTGAAGAACTGCTGAAAGCAAGGGCAAATGCCCAGTACTGGTTGCTGCTGACGGGTGGACTGGTACTCGGACTTGCACTCACTGCCGCGTACCTGAGCAATGATTTTCTAAAAGAATATCAGCAGATGGCTGTGAATGAAGTGCCCGCTGAGGTAAGCAGTGATGTGGAAGTCATTGAAGTTTTCCCATCAGAACAGCAAGCTTCGAAAACTGATCCTGTTCAGGAAACGGAACCCTCAACACCATTGACAACTGAGGGCCAGCCGGGTACCCAGGAGGCTGTGTCAATAGAACAATCCGTGTCTGAATCAGCCCAACCCGTCTCTGAATCAGCCCAACCTGTCTCTGCTTCAATCGTTTATGGAATTGAGGATTTTAAAAAGAATCATAGCACTTTCAGGGGATACCTGGGGCAGGGCGTCTCATTCCATAAGAACATTCCGGTTCAATGGAATGGCACATCAGGCGAAAACATCAAATGGAAGGTGGCCTTCTCCAGGCCTGGTTATAATTCACCTGTGATCTGGGGGGATAAACTTTTTATATCCGGTGGTGACAGCCAGGCCAGGGTAGTTGCCTGCTACAACCGTCATACCGGACAGCTGCTCTGGGAAAGTGAAGTGAAGGATATTCCCGGGTCTCCCGCTTCGCCACCACGGGTAACCGATGATACAGGCCTGGCAGCACCTACCATGTCAGTGGATGGCCACCGCGTCTATGCCATCTTTGCCACAGGTGATATTATAGCATTTGACCTGGAAGGAAAAAAAGTCTGGGGCAGAAACCTGGGCGTGCCCAACAACCATTATGGCCATTCATCCTCACTCCTGGTATGGGAAAATAGGGTTGTGGTTCAATATGACACCAATACAAAAGGCAGGATGCTGGCTCTCAGCACTGTCACAGGTGAAACGCTCTGGGATGTAGACAGGTCCGTTCATATATCCTGGGCATCACCCACACTGATTGAATTGGACGGGAAAATGCAGGTAGTGACTTCCTCCGATCCGTATGTATCAGGTTATGATCTTGAAACGGGCGCAGAGCTTTGGAAGGTGGAGGCCATGATGGGAGAGGTAGCGCCCTCCATTGCTTTTGATGATGGTGTTGTTTTTGCCACCAATGAATACGCCAGGCTCATTGCCGTGAAACCCGAACCGGGTGCCGGGTTCATCTGGGAAGACGATGAATACCTTGCCGAGGTGGCCAGTCCTGTGGCTTATAAAGGCTTGCTCTATATAGCTACCAGCTACGGAGTGCTGGTCTGTTATGATGCGAAGACAGGTGAAAAGTACTGGGAGAAAGAATTTAACGAGGGTTTTTATTCCTCACCTATGATCGCAGATGGGAACCTTTATATTATAGATATGGGGGGCATTACCCATATTTTGAAGGCCGATAAGACAGGGACCATCATCGGCGAACCGGAACTGGGTGAAGGTGGATTTGCGTTGCCGGCCTTTGCCGATGGGGTGATCTATTTAAGGGGTACCGAGCACCTCTATTGCATAGGGGAATAATGTTAGAAGTCAGATGTTAGGAAAGTAAATTGGATGTGACAGCGTTGTGCAGATAGATATTAAGGATATAGACAGGATTGTGGGTGAAGTGGGTATTCAGCAGCATGCTGTAATTCCTATACTTCAAGCCATTCAGAAGCGGTATAATTACCTTCCTGAGGAAGCTCTGAGGAGGGTATGTGAGATATCCGGCATCACACCGGCCCGGATCGTCGGTGTGGCCAGTTTTTATTCACAGTTCAGGTTCCATCCGGCCGGGGATCATATGATCAAGGTGTGTGTGGGTACAGCCTGCCATGTGAAAGGTGCAGAACAGGTATATGATGCCATGAAGCGGGAACTCGATCTGGATGAGACGGAGGATACCACTGCATCGGGGAAGTATACAATAGAAAAGGTAAACTGCCTGGGTTGCTGCACACTGGCCCCTGTGGTCCAGATCGACCATGTTACCTATGGGCATGTGTCCACTTCACAGGTGGCATCCATCCTGTCTGATTTTGAGAGTCAGAAAGGAGCCGCCGGTAAAAAGCAATTCAAATATGCAGATGGTGGGGAAGTAAAGGGAGAGATCAGGATCGGGCTGGGTTCTTGCTGTGTGGCCAGCGGGAGTGACGAGATCAGGGATGCCGTAAAGGATACCATCGACAGGAATGGATTGAATGTGAAGCTGAAACAAGTGGGCTGTGTGGGGATGTGCCACCAGGTACCCCTGGTTGAGATCGTTCCCAGTAAGGGTGAGACAACCCTATATTCAAAAGTGAAGGCAGCTGATGTGGAGCAGATCGTGGAACAGCATTTTCAACCGGAAAGATTATTGAAACGGATATCAAACAGGATCTTGCGGGCAGCGGATAATATCAGGGACGACAGCAGGTGGATAGGGGTGGACAGGTACTCTTTGGACGTCAGGGAGAAGCATGTATCATCTTTCCTAGGGAAGCAGGTTCCCATGGCCACTGAATTCAGGGGGATCATCAATCCCATTGATGTGGAGGAGTATAAGGAGCGGAATGGATTCAGGGGATTGGCCCGGGTTCTCAGCGAAATGACCCCAGGGCAGGTGATCCATGAGATCACTGAAAGCGGGATCAGGGGAAGGGGAGGAGCCGGATTCCCCACAGGGAAAAAATGGAGTCTGGTAGCTGCCGGCGACAGCAAAACAAAATACGTGATCTGTAATGGCGATGAGGGTGATCCCGGGGCTTTCATGGACCGCATGTTGCTGGAGTCGTATCCCTACCGGATCATTGAGGGGATGATTGCTGCTGGATATGCAGTGGGTGCCACTGAAGGGATCCTTTACATCAGGGCAGAATATCCGCTGGCAGTGAACCGGATTATGCAGGCCCTTGAAATCTGTCGCGAGCAGGGCTACCTGGGAAAGAATATCCTTGGCAGTGGATTTGACTTTGATCTGACTGTTTACCAGGGAGCGGGTGCATTTGTTTGTGGAGAGGAGACAGCCCTGATAGAGTCCATCGAAGGGAAACGGGGATTCCCCAGGATACGGCCGCCTTTCCCGGCAGTACAGGGATTATGGGGTAAGCCCACACTGGTGAATAATACAGAGTCTTTTGCACAGATTGCATATATTTTAAAGAATTCCGCACAGGCGTTTAACCGTATTGGCACGGAAACTTCCAGGGGAACCAAGGTATTCGCCCTGGCTGGCAAAGTGGTCAGGGGAGGATTGATTGAGGTGCCCATGGGGATGACCATCAGGGAAGTGGTGGAGGAGATTGGGGGTGGGGTAGCCAATGGGAGGACCTTTAAGGCGGTACAGATCGGAGGTCCGTCGGGGGGATGTGTTCCTTCATGGAAATCCGGTACTGCCATCGATTTTGAGTCTCTCAAAGAGGTTGGAGCTATGATGGGTTCAGGCGGACTTGTGGTGCTGGATGATACCGATTGCATGGTGGATATAGCCCGGTATTTTCTGACTTTTACCCAGAATGAAGCATGTGGGAAATGCAGTTTCGGCCGTATCGGGACCAAACGAATGCTGGAGATCCTGGAGAAGATTACTTCAGGAAGGGGTACAGAAAAAGACATTGAGAACCTGGAACACCTGGCTCATTGGACAAAGAAGGGGAGTTTATGCGGACTTTGCAGTACAGCGCCCAATCCCATACTCTCCACATTAAAGTATTTCAGGGATGAATATGAGGCCCACATCAGGGGAGAATGTCCAGTCGGAAAATGCAAGGAGCTGATCAGGTATGAGATCACCGATGACTGTATCGGCTGTACGCTCTGTGCACAGGATTGTCCGGTGGATGCCATTGCATTCAGGCCCCATGAGAAGCATGAAGTGAATAATGAACTATGTATAAAATGTGACGGCTGCAGACAGGTTTGTCCTGAGGATGCAGTAATTACAAAGTAATAACATCCGGTTTCATGGTTAAACTGAAGATCGATAACAGGGAGGTGGAAGCAGAGATCGGATCTGTTCTGATTGATGTCATTAGAGGGGAGGGAACGGAGGTACCCTCCATGTGTTACCTGAAGGATGCGGAGCATTTTACTTCCTGCATGGTATGTGTGGTAAAAGACAAAACAACGGGGACGATCATTCCTTCCTGTTCATTAAAAGCGGAGGAGGGCATGGATATCATCTCCATGGATGAGGAGGTCCAGGAGGCCCGGAAAACAGCCCTTGAGCTGTTGCTTAGCGAACATGTGGGAGATTGTGAGGCACCCTGTCAGATTACCTGTCCGGCCCATATGGATATTCCCCTGATGAATCGGCTTCTGGCTGAAGGGAAATTTCTTGAGGCCCTCAAAGTCGTCAAAAAAGATATTGCCTTACCTTCTGTACTTGGAAGGATCTGCCCGGCACCCTGTGAAGGGGCCTGCAGAAGGAAATCAATCGATGAACCCATCTCCATCTGCCTGCTAAAAAGGTTTGCCGGCGATTGTGATATCGGGTCCGACGCACAATGGATTCCTGAGAATGAACCGGATACCGGTAAGCAGGTAACCATTATCGGGGCAGGGCCTGCGGGTCTTGCCGCTGCATATCACCTGGCATTGAAAGGGCACAATTGCACCATTTTAGATCGAAACAGGAAGGCAGGAGGAAGCCTGTTAAAGGAGGTTTCCACAGAGGAGCTTCCTGCCGATGTGCTTCAGCATGAGATTAGCCTGATCGGACAGACCGGAGTTGCATTCAAGCTGAACACCAGTGTGGATGCAAAAGGGTTTATGGAGCTGACCCGATCCTGTGATGCAGTGGTGGTGGCTGTAGGAAAGGGTGAAAGCGGAGTGTCGGAGTGGGGACTCCCCATGCATTCGAAAGGAGTGGAGACTGAAGGGCGCACTTACAGAATAGGTGATTCAAACGTATTCGTGGTGGGAAGTGCACTGAAACCTTCAAAAATGGCCATCCGGGTGCTTGGACAGGGAAAAGAAGTTGCATTCAGTGTTGATCAGTTCCTTGCGAAGAAACCGGTTTCAGGAGAAAAATTCATATTCAATTCACGCTTTGGAAAACTATTGCCCGGTGAATATGCTGAATACCTGAAGGAATCGAAAGAGGGTGTGAGGTTGGAACCGGAAGTGGCGGCCAGGGGCTTTAGTGCGGAACAGGTGATGGAAGAAGCCAGGCGTTGTTTGCATTGCGATTGCCGGGATCTGCAAAGCTGTAAACTACGTGCCTATTCAGATGAATACCATGCCGACCAGAAAAGGTTTAGATCTGAGGAACGGTTGTTGTGCAGGAAGCTGGACCAGCATGACAGGGTGATCTATGAACCTTCCAAGTGTATCAAGTGTGGTATCTGTGTCCGGATTACGGAGAAGTATAAGGAGGATTTCGGCCTCACGTTCATTGGCAGGGGTTTTGATGTAGTAATCGGGATCCCGTTCAATGAAACGCTGAGGAACGGTTTGAAAATAGCTGCTGATGAAGTAGTTACTTCTTGCCCCACCGGTGCCTTGTCATTAAAATAGAGCAACATACAGCCTTTGAGAATACATTATTATATAAAACCCAATATGAAATCAACGATCTTGCTTTTCGCATTTCTGGGTGTATTATCCTGGACCGTAACGCTGGCCCAGACGGGTGACTGCTGGAGCAATTTCAGGGGAGATTCCAGGTTAACGGGTGTGAGTCGGGCTACCATTCCCGATCAGCCAGTCCTGCTGTGGAGCTTCAAGACAGGTGATGCCATCAAGGCCGCACCTGTGGTATGTGACGGGATCATTGTGGTTGGTACGGTCAAAGGCAACCTGTATGGTATCAAGACCGATGGGACCCTTCAATGGAAAATTGTCACCGAGAACAGCATTGAAGCACCGGCGCTCATAGTGGGTGGAATCGTATATGCAGGGAACCTGGATGGCACCCTTTATGCCATTGATTTGAAAACCGGAAACATCAAATGGACCTACAAAACTGAAAACCAGATCATGGGATCACCGGCCTTTCATGAAGCCGGAAATAAAAAAGTGATACTGGTGGGTAGCTATGACTACTATCTCCATGGTGTAGATGCGGAAACGGGTGAAGGATTGTGGAAATATGAAACTGATAATTTCATCAATGGGGCTTGCGCCCTGTACGAAGGAAAGGCTGTATTCGGAGGTTGCGATGGCTACATTCACCTGGTGGATGTTTCCAGTGGTAAGTCAACTGCCAGCATGGAGATCTCTACTTTTGTGGCCAGTTCGGCCTGCATTGACGGTCATCATGCACTGGTTGGGGATTATGACGGTCGTTTCTCTTCGGTGGACCTGGAGGGTCAGACAATCAGCTGGGTATTTGAAAACAAAGAGGCCAACCTGCCTTTTCTCGGATCTCCGGCTGTTTACAGGGAACATGTTTATATCGGGAACCGCGATAAATTCATGTATTGCCTGAACAAAACGAGCGGTGAGTTGGTTTGGAAATACAATACCGGCGGCAGGGTGGATGCTTCGCCGGTAGTGATCCGGAACAGGGTGCTTACAGCCAATATGAGGGGGGACCTGTTCCTGTTGGATATCAAGACGGGTAAGCCTTTGTGGACCTATGAACTGGGGACACCGGTGCATGCCAATCCCGCCGTGGTGGATCACCGGTTCTATGTTGCAGGAGACGACGGCAGGTTATATTGTTTTGGAAAAAAATAGGAATATGAAAATCATGCACATTATCCCCGGATCGGGGGGAAGCTTTTATTGCGGGAACTGTCTCAGGGATTCAAAATATGTGGAAGCCCTTCGGAAATCCGGTCACCAGGTGGTGAAGTTGCCCATGTACCTGCCTTTGTTTGCAGATGAACATGACCTGAGCAGGGAGATCCCGGTATTTTACGGGGCCATCAGTATTTATCTCAAGCAACTGTTCCCCATATTCAGGAAAGCACCTGAATGGATCGATAAATTATTGAATTCCAAGCCCATGCTCAAGCTGGCCTCTAAGTTTGCCGGATCTACCAGGGCCAAAGGGTTGGAGGAGATGACCGTCTCCATGCTGCTTGGTGAGGAAGGTCAGCAGCGAGATGAGCTGGAACGGATGGTGGACTGGATCGTGGAGAATTGTGATCCCGATGTGATCCACCTTTCAAACGCACTTTTACTGGGACTGGCTCACCGGCTTTCCGAACGGATGCATGTGCCTGTGATTTGCTCTTTACAGGACGAAGATGTTTGGGTGGACGTGATGAAACCCAGCGCCAGGGAGAGTGTATGGAAACTTATGTCAAAAAAGGCTGAACATGTAAGTGCTTTTATCTCGGTAAGTGACTATTATGCCGATGTTATGAAGGGGAAAATGGACATTCCTGACACCAAGCTGAAAAGTGTGCATATTGGGGTGGATCCGGATGACTACATCTTTAAGCCTGTTGGTGAAAAGGGAAGGAATATTGGATTCGTCTCCAGAATGTGCTACGGAAACGGATTTGATATCCTCATTGATGCATTTATTATTTTAAAACAGAAATCCGCTTTTGAAGATGTGAATCTGGTCCTTACAGGAGGATCCACAGGGGACGACCGGAAGTTTTTATCCGAAATAAGGAGAAAGATAAGGGAAGAAGGAATCGCTGAATACGTGGAGTTTCACGATGATTTTGAGGAAGAAGGATTGAGGGATTTCCTGGAAAAAGTGACTGTTGTCTCAGTACCGGTTCGTAACGGGGAAGCGTTCGGTATATACCTGCTGGAGTGTATGGTATCGGGAGTTCCTGTGGTACAGCCTGCCCTGGGCGCCTTCCCTGAAATTATTGAAACAGCTGGCGGCGGGATCACCTTTGAACCAAACGATCCGCAGAAACTATCAGAATTGCTTGAAAAATTATTGTCCGATCCGGCTGAACTGGACCGTCTGAGCAGGGCCGGGAGAGAGGGAGTGGAGAAACATTTTCATATCAGGTTACAGGCAGAAGAGATGATTACTGTATACAATGAAGCGCTGGGAATAGAGGTGCTCAGTGAGCAAGATTAGCTTCAGATTTAAACTTACATATGCTGTTACAACTTGAGAATATCCACAAAGGATTCGGGAATCCGGCCGACCAGACATACCGGAAGGTACTTGATGATCTTTCCCTGCAGGTCAGCGAGGGAGAACGCATTGCTATTCTGGGCCCTTCCGGCTCAGGGAAAACCACACTACTGAACCTGATCGGGGCACTGGATCATCCTGATGCCGGATCGGTTGTATTCCGGGGTGAGAATATCACTTCCCTTTCCCGGAAGGAGATGGATAACTTCAGGAATCAAAGAATCGGCTTTGTGTTTCAGTTTCACCACCTCCTGCCCCAGTGCACAGTGATGGAAAATGTGTTGATCCCGACCCTGATGATCCGCGACAGGGCTGCTCGCAATGAAAAGCTTGAATGGGCAGAACACCTGTTGAACCGGGTGGGGATCTGGGATCACAGGGATAAACTGCCGGGGAAACTGTCGGGAGGGGAGTGCCAGCGAGCTGCTGTTGTCAGGGCCATGATCAACCGGCCTTCACTTCTGCTTGCAGATGAACCCACGGGAGCACTTGACAGGGACAATGTGAAAAAAATGTCAGACTTGCTCATCGATCTCAACAAGAACGATGGACTTACACTTCTGGTGGTGACTCATTCTCAGGACCTGGCCGGACAAATGGGACAAACCTACGAAATACGGGAAGGAAAAATTACCCGGAATTAATTTACCATCCCATGAAAGTCTCCCGGCTCATATTGAATAATCTTGTATTTTATTGGAAAAGGAATTTTTTACTTTCCCTGGGGATTGCAATAAGCGCTGCTGTGCTCACAGGGGCGCTTATTGTAGGTAATTCGGTGGAATACAGCCTGAACCGTATCGTAGATCGCCGGTTGGGTGAGGTGAGCCATGTGTTGAAGGCGGGTGACCGCTATTTTACACGCTCACTGGGTGAGAAAGTAGGTGCTGAGCTGGATCTGCCGGTCTCATCCATTCTCCTGCTTGAAGGAATGGGAGTTGCCGGTGGGGGACAAAAACGGATCAACAATATACAGATCGTTGGGGTGGATGAATCGTTTGACCGCGTGGCTGGTTTGAATCATTATTATGAAAACCTGGCGGGCGATAGTGTGATCATCAGTCAGAACCTGGCCAACCGGCTGGGTGTTTCGAAAGGAGAGGAAATTGTACTGGGGATTAAAAGAGCCAGTCTGATTCCCCTTAATGCACCCTTTGTATCGGATGCAGAAAGCATGGTATCGCTCAGGGTGAGTATTAAGGAGATTTCTGATGCCGATCACCTGGGGAGATTTAACCTGAAGGTATCACAAACGGCTCCATTCAATGTTTTTATTTCATCACAAAGGCTTGCGGATCTGATGGAATTCGATGACAGATCCAATGCATTGCTGCTGCGTGATGGAACTGACCAAAGCGAACAGGCCATATGGAATGCCATCAGGGAGAACTTTACACTGGATGATGCAGGATTGAGATCAAGGGTTATAGATGAACTTCAGACCATTGAGATCATCAGTGAAAGGGTCTTTTTTGACGACGTACTTATTGATCCGCTGGAAAAAGCAACAGGTTTTCAGAGTGGCATCCTGACCTATTTTGTTAATGCAATGCAGTCGGCCGGAAATACGACTCCTTATTCCTTTATCTCCACACTACCTGATCACACAATGCAGCCGGATGAGATCATTATCAATACCTGGTTGTCCCGGGATCTTTCTGCTGTAGAGGGAGATACCATACATGTAAAATATTTTGTAGTGGGTCCGCTCAGGGAATTAAGCGAGGAGATCACATCCTTTATAGTGAAGTCCGTAGTTCCCATGGAGGGGATATTTAATGATGTAAACCTGATGCCCGACCTGCCCGGACTATCTGATGCAGGGAATTGCAGGGACTGGGAGACGGGTGTACCCATTAAACTGGAAAGTATCCGGGATATTGATGAGGACTACTGGAAACGTTTCAAAGGAACACCTAAAGCTTTTATTGCGCTCTCCACGGGAAAAGAATTATGGAAAAACCGGTTCGGTACCTTTACAGGATTTCGTTATTCAGCCCTGGAAACCGATCAGGAAGAGCTGAGAAAGGAGATATTGGACAGGTTTGATCCGCGGGTGCTCGGTTTTACACTGGAACCTGTTATGGAGCTGGGCCACACAGCTGCGGGTGAAGGTGTGGACTTCAGTCAGCTCTTTGGCGGGCTCAGTTTCTTCCTGTTGCTTGCAAGTGTCATTCTGACAATTCTGCTTTTCCTGCTTAACCTTGAAAGCAGGGAGGAACAGATGCGCACCCTCGCTGTTGTTGGTATTCCGGTAAAGATCATCCGCCGGATCATGCTATGGGAGGGAATGCTTGTTGCTCTTGCAGGTGCTGTGTTGGGTCAGTTCCTCGCCATATTTTATAACAGAGGTGTATTTCATGCACTGAACGGTGTCTGGATGGATGTGGTGCGGACGGAAATGCTTGAGATCCATATTCGTATGGATACCCTGATTACCGGCTTTGCTGTTATCATGGGAGTCTCTTTTCTTACACTCTTTTTCCCGCTGAACAGATTCCTGAGAAGGGTGGCAGGCAGGTTTAAACTTCAGTCCGGATTAAACTCCCCGGGAATGCGCCGGGGCGTTCCGGCAATAGTTTCAGGTATTTCCGGTTTGGCCGCCATTGCCCTTATAATTTCCCAGCTGATCAGCGGGGAAGTGGTCAATACATCCATTTTCTTCGCAGCTGGCGGGTTATTACTACTCTCCTCCATTTTCTTTTTTGCCTGGTACCTGGGGGGGGTAAAACAGAAGAGTGTTTATGGTTTTCATCTGAAAATTCTCAGTCGAAGGAATGCAATGCGGAACCGGACCCGGAGCATGAGTATCGTGATCCTTTTTGCAATTGGAACTTTCCTGGTTATCTCCACAGGCAGTAACCGCAAAGATCTTTTTCAAAATGCAGAAGATCCCAATAGCGGAACAGGAGGCTTTCTATATTTTGCAGAATCCACACTACCGGTGCTCCAGAACCTTAATGACCCGAAAATAAGATTTGAATTCGGACTGGAAAGTGAAACCTCATTTGTACAGTTGCGAAAGGCTGCGGGGGATGATGCCAGTTGTCTGAATCTGAATAAAGTTATCAATCCACAGGTGCTGGGAGTGGATCCCGGTATGCTGGACGGAAGGAACTCATTTGTAACCCGGACCCCATACCTGGATGTGGATCAACCGTGGATGTCACTTCAGAATGAATTACCAGGGGGGCTTATTCCGGCCATTGCTGATGAAACGGTGATCCAATGGGGACTAGGATTAAAAGTGGGAGATACACTCCGCTATATAAACTCCAATGGGGGGATTATGGAACTTTTATTGATCGGCGGACTGGCCCCCTCTATCTTCCAGGGTAACGTGATCATTTCCAATGACAGGTTCCTGGAACAGTTTCCCGAAAGCAGCGGGACTCATATCTTTCTGATAGATGGAGAGGTGGCTGATACAGCCCTGATCCGCACGGAACTGAACCGGGGCATGCGTGACTTTGGCTGGGACATGCAAATGAGTGCCACCCGTCTTGCAGAATTTAATTCTGTCACCAATACGTATCTCTCCATCTTCCTTGTGTTGGGGGCCCTGGGACTATTACTTGGAACATTTGGACTGGTGGTTGTTCTGTCCAGGAGCATGCTGGAGCGCAGGCAGGAGATTGCATTACTGAAGGCAGTGGGTTACAGCAGGAAAAGCATACGGAGACTTATTGTGAAAGAGTATATGTTCCTGCTTCAGGGAGGCATCGGCACAGGGTTCCTTGCGGCCGTTATTGCCACCCTGCCATCCATTCTGAGCCCAAATACGGATACATCAATTATTACCATCCTGGTTATCCTGCTTGCCCTTATCCTTAACGGCTGGCTGTGGATCTTTACTGTCACCAGCTCAGCACTGAAAGAGAAAACCATCCACGCTGCACTCAGAAACGATTAACCATTTTAAAGAACAGGTTACTTTATTATGTAGCGACCCCAGATTCCAGGAATAATGCTTAAATTTAATTAACTTAATACTGTAACACAGGAGTAAAAGGTGCACATATTTCACTGAATTAGATGTAATAAACACACCTTACCTGCCATGCAAAAAAATAGAAAATGAAAGAATTTAGCGAATACGAAAAGAAAATACTATCAAAACTTGTCGAGATTGAAGAAATCCCAGGAGGACTTAATGTTCTCGGTAATATCATTGACTTTGAACTATATCCCAACTTCTATATTAAACTGAATTTAGAAACAGACTGTCCAGTTATAATTGCAAAGTCCTATATTGACAAAATAGAAATCGTCAATGACAAATTTAATTTTGAAATTGACAATGATACTTTGATAATAAGTGTGGAACTTGACAAGTTTAATGACAACTTAAAACTTGATACTTTGACGTTAAGGGAAAATAATAAAAGCACAGGCAGGTAACAAGCGTTATAATTAATACCTAATCAGCCATTTAGAAAGATATATAACGAAATTATTAACTATAACCTAAACCCAAAAACTGCCGTTTAATGTCGGTACTAATCATACCGAAACCGTTGTATGCCATTAGAATAAATGATACGAAATGAAGGTAATATAAAGTTTAGCCATTTAAGTCCTGCAAAAGGATTAGAAGAATTGGTAGATTCCTATTGGGCACATCAGAACCTTACAAATCAGGTTAAGAGAGTGACTATTATCCCAGATAGCTTTTTCAAAATAATTATTGAATTTCGGGGAGCTAATATAACAAGCTATTTTCTAACGGGATTGTGGACCAAAGAAGTCGAAATAGCAATTCCTGCACATACTTCAATGTACGGAATTAAATTCAAAATTCTTGCACCTGAATACATATTTCAGAAGGAGATAGCTCCTTTAATTCTCTCTCATAAGGATTTGCAATTAAGCTTCTGGAATATTAGAGATGTTATACTGGGTAATTTTCAGGAATTTGTTAAGCAAATAGAATTAAAATTATTCAAGAACATAAATCAAAAAAAAATACAGCCTAAAAAACTTCAGCTATCTCAATTGCTATATTTGATGAATGGTTATATTTCGGCAGAAGAAGTTTCCAATCAAATCAATTGGAGCAATCGACAAATTAACCGTTACCTGAATAAATACCTTGGTGTTTCCCTTAAAACCTATCTAAATATCCAGAAGTGCTACACTGCTTACAAACAAATACAAGAAGGCAGGTTCTTTCCAGATGATGGTTATTACGACCAAGCACATTTTATTAGGGAAGTTAAAAAGCACACAGGAAAAACCCCTAAAGAACTATACGAGAACCAAAATGACCGATTTATACAATTAAAACTGATTCAGAAGAAATAGTTTTGCCTCAAATTTAAAACTATACTTCATGAATAAAATATTAAGTTTTGTTGTGATTGGATTCCTATTATTTGCATGTAAAGTGCCATTGCCCCGCCCCTTTGTGGGTAAGAAATAGATGGTAAAATAGCCGACATCCATGTCGGTTAAAAATGATTAAAAAAAATCTTGAAAAAGTATTATTGATAATAGATTGATGAATATTAAAATTGCTTATTAAATAGCATTCAGTTTAGACGTAAAAAAACAAAAAGCTAAAAAGGAGTGGTAAAATGGAAAACAGTAAAGCGGTTGTAATCACCGGAACATCTAGTGGTATTGGCAAAGCATGTGCCCTATATCTTGATAAAATGGGCTTCAAAGTTTACGCTGGTGTTCGTAAACAAGCTGACGGCGATAATCTAAGGAAGGAAGCATCTGCCCGACTGACGCCTATCATTCTTGACGTCTGCGATGCCGAATCGATTAGTACAGCGGCCAGCGTTATCGAAAAAGAAACAGGCGGCAATGTGTTTGGTCTTATCAATAATGCTGGTATTGGACAAGGTGGTCCGTTGGAGGTTACCCCGGTATCGGAAATTCGGAAAGTTATGGAAATCAACGTTGTCGGACTCATGGCAGTGACTCAGGCATTTCTTCCAATGCTTCGCAAAAGTAAAGGAAGAATAGTTAATATTGGTTCCAGCACGAGTATAATAGCCTTTCCCGGAGCATCCATTTATGCAGCTTCAAAATTTGCAGTTCGTGCGTTTACCGATTCCCTTCGCGTTGAATTAAAACTGTTCGATATGTCGGTCGTTTTAGTTGTTCCCGGTCATGTTGAAACAGTAATGTGGAATAAAGAGGAGAAATATAAGGATAAGTTACATAAGACTATCGACCCTGAAATCGCTCAGCAATATGCTCCGCTTATTAAATTTGGTAATAAACTAACTGCTGAAATGGAGAGAATTCCGGCAAACGAAGTGGCAAAAGTCGTAGCAACTTCATTGAAAACAAAGAAACCGAAACATTATTACCTTGTAGGGAAGGATGCTAAAGGCGTTTCTATAGCTGCTAAATTCCCCAAACGTTTTTTGGATTGGATGTTTTATAAACGCATTCAAAAAATGGAATAAGATTGACCAGATTTCGTTGGGACGCATGATGTCGAACGTCTAATAAACCGCTTTCCAGGCTGGAGTCTTTTGGATGTAAATAGAACAATAATTACTATAAAAAAAATCATGAGAATACTTAAACAAGAGTTATATTTCCCTTTAATCATCGGGATTCACTTTATTATTTGGGTAGTTGCACTTTATTTCTATAACGGAACCTTTATGGAAGTAAAATCAGACACATTGTTTTTTGGTGAGTTGACAAATCAACCATGGTTGAATGTTCATAGGATATTAGGAGAAGTATTATCTTCTTGGGTCGTAACTGTTTTTGCAATAAATTTTTTAATGGCAACAAGGGCTCGATGGATTGAAAAAATATTTGGTGGATTAGACAAAATGTACATGATACATAGGCGGGCTGGAGTTATTGCTGTCGTTTTACTCATTGCCCACTTTATTGTAGTACCAAAAGATTTAGTTGCATTCAATATCGGAAAACCACTTGGTTTATGTGCACTTATTTTGATACTTGTTGGAGTTATTATATCTGCCACACCTGTTTTCAAAAAGAAAATTCCTTATCACAAATGGATAAACTTCCATAAATTAATGGGACCATTTTATATTCTGGCAGTGATACATGGCGCAATGGTTCATAGTTTAATAAAGGAACTTCCGTTGGTAAGAACATATGTTTTTGGTATGGCAATTATTGGAGTCGGAGCATGGTTTTACAAAGCCTTTTTTTATGGAGTTTTTAATAAGAAATTGGACTATGTCGTTAGTTCTGTCAATAATTTAGGAAATGGCATTACAGAAATATATCTTAATGCCACAGGTATAAAATTAAAATTTAAAGCAGGGCAATTTGCTTTCTTTACTTTTCCATCATTAAGTAAACGGGAGCAACATCCATTTACTATTAGTAGCCATCATTTAAATGATGAGATTAGAGTAACTGTTAAAGGGCTTGGAGATTACACAAATAAAATAACAGAGAATTTGAAAGAAGGGGCTGCTGCAAAAATTGAAGGTCCATTTGGACTTTTCTCTTCGAGGTATGCAAAAGAGAAAGAGCAAATTTGGATAGCTGGAGGTATTGGTATCACACCATTTTTTTCTCTTTCTAAAGATATTTACACTCATAAGGTTAAGCTAATTTGGTCTGTAATAAATAAAGAGGAAGCAAAATATTCGGAAGAATTAACTTCGATTGCTAATGAAAACCCAAACTTTCAATTCATTATTTGGTCTTCTAATGATAGTGGATTTCTAACTGCTGATCAATTTGGAATAAGCGAATTTAAGGATAAGGGTTACCTTATTTGTGGCCCGGGAACATTAAAAAAGAGTATCATCAAGCAACTTTCTGAAAAGGGAGTGAAAAGAGATGATATTTATGATGAAGAATTTGCTTTCAGGTAAAGCAATAAATATAATGTAATAAGTAATTTACTGTCATTTAAAAAAAGGAATAACGGCATACAATACATAGGGCTTCATACGGTGCGAAGGGCCCAGTAATGAAGCCCCGGTTGAACTAAATCCAGGAGTAGCGCTTCTATGGGGATTGCATAATTTTTATCTGGGGTGTTTTCTGAACGATTTCTTCAAAGAGCTGGTATTGTTATTGAAAATGATCATTTCATTTAGCTTTCAATCAGGTAAATATTCCACTTCCTGGCAACATGGCACGGTTTTGCAGGTGTTTTTCTTTATCAATGGCAATCCAATCCCTGCCCGCTTGTGCAGGTGTTATCACTTGATCATTAATTTGTTACCATTAGAACATGAACCGGTGGTGGACGAATACGCGGCACCGTAGCAACCGGGACACAGGAGAACATCAATGCCTGTCAGGCGGAAGATTCTCTCAATGACGGTTTCCAAAGCCTTAATGACCATCTTCTGCTTGTCATTCAGGATGGTGGTTCTAAAGCGTGTACTATAGATTCCGTAGTATCGTATCTTAACAAACCTCGATGGCAAGATGTGCAGACAAAACCGGCGTAAGAACTCTTCTCCGGTAAGGGTAGTTGTTTTTACCTTACCCTGATCCCGGTTGTCTTTGAGCATAAAGCGAACCTGCTGGTCATTCACTTCAACAATACGGTGGTTGCTGATAGCTACCCGGTGGATATATTGTCCCAGGTAACCCACCACATGTTCAGGCTTGCCCAGTGATGGCTCACAGTGAACCACCCAGGGGTACTCCATGCCTTTTTAATCGATGATCGGTACTTGGATAATAACCCGCCCTTGATAAGCTGACCCTTTATCTCTGCCATGAACTTGCCCTGGAACTTTTTGCTTAACTGGGTTATCGGGTACAGATACTTTCCATGTTTCCTGATATGTTTCATTTTTCCTCTCAGGGTGTACCCTAACGAGGGAACAAGGCAATGGATGTGTGGATGCAGGCTCAGGTTCTGCCCCCAGGTATGAAGAACACAGATGGCCCCGCTCTCTATGGAGTAATGGGTATAGCCAAAAGAGCGCAATGTGTCCCACACAGCAGCAAACAGATGCTTGTAAAACCATTTGCTATCCAGCATACAGATACCATGGAGTGCCTCAGGTATGGTAAAGACAATATGATAATGACTGACTGGGTAGGCATTATTTATTCGATCCTCGACCCAGAACGCCTGGTTGGATCCCTGACACTTTGGACAGTGACGGTTGCGACAGCTATTGTAGCTGATCTGATCGCTACCACAATGGTCACATCGGTACTTATGACCGCCCAGGGCGGAGGTCCTACATTTGGCCAATGCCCCAGAACCCTGAGCTGATATCCATTGGGCTGGTGTTTTTCGATGAACCTTTCGCCAAATCGTTCAATGACCTCAGCTACCTCGTGCTTCGGTCGGCTCATAAGGCATCCTTATAGAGCGTATCCAGTGGGCTGTGTGCCTGGCTAATCGCACAACGGGCCACATGAAGATAGATCATCGTGGTGCTTACATCTGAATGGCCCAGTAGTTCTTTAAGGGTAACGATATCGACTCCCTCTTCCAGCAGATGGGTCGCGTAGCTGTGCCGGAGTGAATGGAGGCAGACCTTCTTCTTTATCCCCGTCTTCTTCAGGGCTACACGCATTACCCAGCTCAGACCACGAACACTGTAGCGCCCATCAACCTCTTTGCCATTAAACAGCCAGATATGTGGGTGCTCTATAGAGAGATATTTCTGCAGTCCCCTGGACATGTACTCCGACAGGGGTACAATGCGGTCCTTCTTGTATTTGCTCTGACGGATATGGATTGTCTTGCGCTCAAAATCGATGTCTGACTGCTTTAGATTGATCACCTCCTGGCCCCGCAAACCGGCAGAATAGATCAACGTGAGGACAATTCTGTGCTTCAACAGTGTGGGTGCACGGAATAGTTCTTTGAGTTCACTACGGTTTAGGATTACCGGAAGCTTGGTATCCCCTTTCAACGATGGCAGGTTAATGGCTCGATGGTTATCTCCGATGTGCCGGAAATAGTAACGAAGGCCATAAACCATATGCTTGAAGCTGCTGCGTGAAGGGGAGTTCTTATCCAGGGCCAGAGAGGTCAGGTATTCTTTTAATTCATCATCCGAGATATACTCAGGTAAAAGCTGAAAGTGAAGGCTGATGCTCGCTATCCTGCGGATGTAATTGTTAAGCGTGCTTGACCCTGCATAGTGACCTGCTGATGAAGGGTCTTGTAAACGTTCTCAAAGCCGGGGATCGTCTGAATGGCTTTATCTACAATAGTGGGCTCACTCCTTTTTTTTCATAGCTTAAAGTTTTGAAGGTGAATATCAAACAGTAATTTATGGATTTTGTGTAGATTTGAGTTAGAGCCAGCCCGCGGTAGCGGGATTTAGTTCAACACGCAATATAGCAAATGGCGGGGAAAGTGCTAATAGTAAACTATTTGCCAATAGAGAAAAAAATGTGATATGCTGAAATTTTTAAATAAACCATACCCTTTTAATGATGATTTAAGACATAATGCTAAGATTATTTTTTTTATCAGCTTAGGTGTTTTAGTTTTTTTGCTGATTTTTCAGCCGATTGAGATTAATTCTTTTTCAAAAAAGGAAATTTTCTATTTAGTAACAGGAATTGCTGCATCTACATTTTTGGTTCTTAGTTTAAACTTGATTGTTTTACCAAGTCTATTTCCTAAAATATTCAACGTATGGAACATAAAACGGGAAATTATTTGGAATATATGGATACTATTGGCAATTTCAAGTATCGATTTTTTATTTTACTCAAAATTGTTTGGTGTAATTGATATTACTTTTTTCGATATTGGAAAAATTGTTTTGCTCGGTCTTCTTCCTGTTGCAGTTCTTATTACCATAAATCAGGAGAGATTGCTGCGTTCTCATTTGAAATATGCACAGCAGCTAAATAAAAAGGTAATTGAAAGCAAACAACAAAAAGAAAAGCTGATTCATTTTGAATCTGACTACAAGAAAGATAATCTTATTATTAAATCGGACTCATTGATATTAATTAAATCCGCAGATAACTACATAGAAGTTTATTATGAAAGTGAAGACATTGTAAAAAAACAAATGATTAGAAGTTCACTTAAAAAGGCAGAAGAAACCATTCGGGACTTCGATTTTATAATTAAATGTCATAGAACATTTATAGTGAACATAAACCATATTAAAGAAATACAAGGAAATTCACAGGGCTATAAGTTAGACTTTAAAAATCTTGATTCTCCTGCATTGGTATCTCAAAAATACATCAAAGATTTTAATAAAATAATTTAAACAGGGTTTAGATTCATCCCTAAATCTATCCCTTTCGCCCCTAATCTTTGATAACGTCCCTATTTGCTACGTGCTAATCCCTAAAATTTTTCAGTACAAACCATCAAGCGTAGTTTTGTCAAACAGAAATGATAAAACTAAAAATCATGAAGCGACTAACTGCTGCAATTATATGTGCATATATATTAGCCCCAATTAAATGTAAG
>JAGLOO010000025.1 GCA_023138875.1 Bacteroidales bacterium | reverse complement strand
GATTATTTCCTCACTCCATTCCCGATTATCGTTTAACAGATCCAGATCCGTTGGATACTTTATATATTGGTCTGCTACTGTGGCATCTAACTGTAATATGCCCCAGTTCTTTTTTACACGCTTAGGTCCCTTACCTTTTTCTTTAAGTTCCTCACTGCGTGCAAATTGAATGATCTTCCGGCTCACCTTATCATAATTGGCAACACCCATACGTTTTCGCAGATCAACAAATACTGCCGGATGAAACAATGGTTCCGGATGGTACCTGTCAAGTCCCAGAAAATACTGGATAAAAATATTTTCCTGGATGGTCCTGACTGTTTCTTCATCGGACAGATTAAGCTTATGTTTTACGATCAGGCTGCCTACTGCCACCCGCGGATCTAAACCCGGAGCACCATATTTATCATTCAGACTCTTAATATATTCACTTACCAGATCATCCCAGGGAGTAATTGAGCTCAATTGGATCCAACGATTCCTTGGATCAAGGACCATTTCAAAATCAGTCTTGAATTCTTCGATCTTCTGTTGATTTTCAGAGATATAGTTATACATAGGTGCAAAGTATATTTGCAATAATAATACATTACTTTGCACTTACTAAATAATTTTGGATGCAATTATTAACAATAGCAACTGATTTACAAACATTTAACCAATTAAACAGGAAGCCCTAAGTAGTAGTTTTTGTTAGTGTGATTAAAATCAGGAGGATTGGCTAAGCCTTTCCTTCTGATTATTTTGTTTTAATAATGTTGTAGTTTAATTTTGGTACTGCTACCTCGGACTGGATATTAAGTTAATCAAATCATTATAAATTTCTTGATATCAACCAGATTAAATAATTTGCCATGAAGAAATTAACATTTATGCTTTTTGTGATGCTGGGCTGCACACAATCAAATATCACCAGACCTTCAATAAAGATCATCCCCCAACCACTTATAATTAGTGAAAAAGACGGCACTTTTATATTGAGTTCAAGAACCAGGATCATATCAACATCCCAGACTTCGGAGGAGGCTGATTATCTGGCTGTAATTCTGAAAAATGCATTTGGAGAAGCACCGTCCATTAGATCCAGTGGAGAAAAAGGGATCGTTCTCAGGTTGAACTCTGAAATTATGGATAAAACGGGCGAAGAAGGATATGTTTTCACTTCAACCAAAAAAAGTATAATTATCGAAGGTGCCACAACAACCGGTGTTTTTTATGGTATTCAGACTTTGCGTCAGCTTTTACCCCCTGATTTTGAACACTCTCCTGATGAAAAGAAATCAGTAGCAATAAATGCTGTTGAGATTGTTGATAAACCACGCTTCCTATGGCGGGCCTTTATGTTAGACGAAGCCCGATATTTCAAAGGTGAAGAAGTGGTCAAGACTCTTTTGGATCAAATGGCGCTTCATAAAATGAATGTCTTTCACTGGCACCTGGTCGATGATCAGGGTTGGCGTATTGAAATCAAAAAATACCCGGGATTGACGGAAGTTGGTTCAAAACGTAAAGATAGTATGATAGGTGGATGGGGAAGTAACCGGTTTTCCGGTGAACCTCATGAAGGATTTTATACCCAGGAAGAAATTAAAGAAATAATCCAATATGCAACGGTAAGACACATCACCATTGTTCCTGAAATAGAGATGCCCGGGCATTCAGCCTCTGCAATTGCATCGTATTCCTGGCTTGGCACCATTGGAAGTGAAATGGAAGTACCGGGCATTTTTGGCGGCAAGTTCGATATATATAATGTTACTGATCCAAAAGTTGAACAGTTTCTTCATGATGTACTTATTGAAGTCATGGATCTATTTCCTTCAGAAGTTATTCATATCGGGGGAGATGAGGTGGATTTTAGCAAATGGAAAACATCTGCAAGAGTTCTGGACTATATGAAACAGGAAGGTTTAAACTCTCCCGCTGATCTGCAAATTAGTTTTACAAATAGAATTTCGGCATTTATTGAATCCCATGATCGCCGGATGATGGGGTGGAATGAAATACTCGGAGGTGTCAGTCTTCATCAATATCATGATGCTGAGGACACGAAGACTTCACAAGAACTCGCCCCAAAAAGTGTGGTTCATTTTTGGAAGGGGGATTTAACACTGGCTGAGGATGCCGTAAAACGAGGTTATGATATTGTCAATTCCCTGCATACTATGACTTATCTGGATTATGATTATGAGACCATTACGCTGGAAAAAGCATACAGTTTCGATCCTGTTCCAGAAGGGCTCGATTCAACTTATCATCACAAAGTCCTGGGTCTGGGTTGCCAGATGTGGGGCGAATGGATCCCAACAGCAGAACAAATGGAATACATGGTTTTTCCTCGTTTGAGCGCCTATGCTGAAGTGGCCTGGACTGATAAATCAGTAAAAGATCTTGAGGATTTTACCAGGCGATTGGAATCCATGAAAGCACGATGGAATATCCTTGGAATTAAATATGCCGATTTTTAGGTTTTAGTTGAATAACTCATTAAAATAACATCATGCATCCCAAATTGAGATCTTACAATTCTCAATCCGTATCGTGTGCTTCCGGGAGACTATTCGTTTACTTTCTATATCCGGCCCGTAAGTAATATTGACAGGGAATAGGCCGGTACAATTGACATCAAGTTAATACCAATAAAAACATGGTGATGAAAAGAATACTTATGGCTATCCTGACCTTTTCGATGGTCTGTGCGGCCACAGCCACAGAAAGGGTCTCAATCTGGAACAGGTTTGAGATCCGACTTGAAAGCGAACAGGATTACACGAATCCCCTGTACGCCGTTCGTTCTTTCTATGCCGTATTTACTGCACCTTCCGGCAGGGCGCAGAAGATCAATGGATTCTGGGATGGTGAAAAAGTGTGGAAGATCCGTTTCATGCCAGATGAAACAGGAGAATGGTCATACTTCACCCACTGTTCAGACACCACAAATGGAGGATTGCATTCCAGGTCAGGTTCTTTTGAATGCACTCTAAACAGCAGTCAGCATAGAATATATGCCAAGGGCAGGATCACCAGGGAATCCGGGAATTATCACCTGAATTATGAAGACGGAACCCCATTTTTCTGGGTAGGATGTACAGCATGGAACGGTGGATTGAAATCAACACCGGAGGAATGGAACCATTACCTGGAGCAGCGGTCTGAGAATGGGTACAATGTAATACAGTTGGTGGCTACCCAGTGGCGGGGATGTGATCAGAATAGTCAGGGAGATGTTGCCTTTACCGGCAGTGGGAGAATTTCAATCAATCCCCGGTTTTTTCAGCACTTTGATGACAAAATGGACCGGGTCAATGAATACGGTCATGTGGCAGGGCTGGTATTGCTGTGGGCATTGCCTTTTGGCAGGGGCCGGGACCTGAGTCCGGGTTACTATCTCCCTGACCAGGAAGCCATACTCCTGGCGCGTTATATGGTGGCCAGGTATGGTGGTCACCACGTTGTATGGATTCTCGGTGGCGATGGGAAGTTTTTTGGTGAACTTGAAGATCGCTGGAAGTTCATAGGCCGGCAGGTTTTCCGTGACGATCCCCCGGGATTAGCCACCCTTCATCCGCATGGGATTTCATGGTTAGGTGAAATTTATGGAGATGAGGAATGGTTTGATATTGATGGATACCAGTCGTCTCATGGTACAGGAAAGAGGCATGTGAATTTTATAAACCAGACCATTGCGGAGGGATGGAAGAAGAATTCTCCAAAACCGGTGATCAACCTTGAGCCCTGCTATGAACAAATAAGAAATGCAATTTTTGAAGATGATGTGCGCAATGCCTGTTACTGGAGTGTGTTTGCAGCCCCTCCTTCTGGAATTACCTATGGGGCTGATGGGATCTGGCCATGGATCAGGAATGGTGAGAAACCCTTGAACCACAGTTATACAACCGGGGTAAGCACCTGGGATAAGTCCATTGAACTACCCGGAAGCAAGCAGATTGGGTACCTGGGTTCATTCATGAACAAATTTGCCTGGTGGAACCTGTTGCCCGCCCAGGGGCTTCTGCTTGAGCAACCTGGGGAGGAGGATTTCAGGCGTCATCTATCGGTACTCAAGTCGATTGATCAGCAGCAGATCCTGGTCTATTTTCCTCAGAAGCAGGACGTCCGGCTATTTCTGCCGTCAGGCAGTAATTATCAGGGCGCATGGTTTAACCCGGTGAACAATGAATACAATAAAATTTCCCTGGAGATTGAGGGCCGGGTTCTGAAGATAGTAAGTCCTTATGAGAAAGATGCCGTACTGGTACTTACAGGAGAGTAATAATCTTAGGGACAAAGACCATGAGATAAGTAAACAGGGATAAACCAGCGGTGATCACTACAATGGCAGTACCCATGCATTTTATTCTGCTTGCCTGAAAGGAAGAGAGGGAGGTGTCGTTACTGACCTGAAGCAGGGCTGCGGTCCTGCAAATGCCAGCCACAAGGAAAAGCAGGGTTACAAAGATGATGAGCAACCATTGAACCGCATTCATCTGCAATACGATGCCTGCCGCGATAATTGGAATGGTTATGAATAGTTGCAGGGGCAAACCAGGATCGCTTACAAATACTTTTCGCAAGCCGCCCATCACATTCTGGAGCGAAGAAGACCCGACCTGAAGGGTGTAATCAGCATGACTGATTTCCATGGTTAAAGAATTTAATTTGACCAAAGCTATGTATTCTTACGTGAAATGCAAGGATTAGGTTACAAAAATACATTTCTGATAAGATTATGGTAGATCAGATTGCTCTAATTCAGATTCCTTGTACCAGCTCACCTTTCTTGATACATACATGATTATGGCCACCACAACGAAAATGCCCACACTTCCGAATAACAGGGAATAGTCCTGCAATTGCAGTGTGGTGAACAGGAATGCGTAGATCACCAGCAGCAGCGCCCATGTGATCAGGCCTTGTCTCCAATTTCCGGTGCTTGCCCTTACATACAGCCCAATAAGGGAAACGGTGCCCAGCGAAGAAACCACATATGCCAGGTTGAAACCAATATGCTCTGCCAATGAAATCAGCAGGGTGTAGAATATCACCAGGGCAACTCCCACCAGGAGATACTGGATGGGATGGAGCCTGATTCCCGAGATCAATTCAGTGAGGAAAAAGATCAGGAATGACAGGGCAATGAACATAAATGCATATTTGATGGAACGCATTGATTTCTGATAGTGGTCCACCGGGATCAGAAAGCGGACTCCAAATTCAGATGCTTCCAGGTTGTGTGCTTTATTGAGCCAGTACTGAGGGTAATTCCGGTTGAGGTAATTGATGTTCCAGCTGGCATCAAATCCATCGGAGGAGATTTCCTTGGTCTCAGGCAGAAAGGAGCCGCTGAAAGATGGATCGGCCCATTGGGATGAAATCCTGACTTCTGTGGTCTTGCCCAGTGGTGTGAAGTTCAAGTTGCTGCTGCCTGCAAGGATTAGTTTTATTTTGAACGACAGCTCTTCACGGACCGGTTCAATACCTGAAAGGGGGATATGGATCCCTTTTCCGACCACATCGTTGTATGGTAGACCTGGTAGTTCCTCTATGGTTTCCCCATTAATTTTCATCACCACATCCTTGATTCCCCTGAGATCAGACAATCCCAGTTTCAGAAAGAAAGTCTTGTTGAAACCCTCATGTTCTTCAAGTATTTCAATCGCCTGCTGAGGCAATTTGAAATGGCCATGAATGGTTAAATCCGTTTCGTAAACCACAACCTTAAATATTCCCCGTTTTTTTTGGTCAGGGACTACATCTCCTGAGATTTCCAGTAGTTCGGGCAGGATGTGCATCTGTTTATATACATAGTCGGTTTTTCCATTGTGCTGTAAAACCTCTCTAAAGGGGATGGTGATAAACGGACCTGTTACAGTCTGCGCGAGGCCCCATTTTTCACTTACTTCCAGGACAGCCTCCTGGCTGCGATCCTGTCTCTCCCTGATCAAATCCTTGATCATGGCTACAGGGATTAGTAGTATCAGGGAAAGGATGCCAATCACCACAAACTTAAAGCTTGTTGAACTTAGAATTCTTGAAAATGTATCTTTCATGTTAATAACATTAAAAAGTACTTTGAAAAACAAAGTAGATATTTAAAAAAAATCAGGACTTCTTTTTGATCAGGTGTTCAAGAGCTCCCAGATGCTCGCTGAAAGCTTGTTTGCCTGCCGGGGTCTTTCTGTAAGAGGTTTTTGGTTTTCTTCCGACGAATTGCTTTTTGATCTCAATAAATCCATTCGTTTCAAGTGCTTTTAAATGACTGGCCAGGTTTCCATCGGTAATCTCAAGGTATTCCCTGAGCGAAATGAAATCCACCCATTCGTTGACCATCAGGATGGACATGACTCCCAGCCTGATCCGGCTTTCAAATAGCTTATTTAGACCTTCAATCGGATTTTTCATCTCAACGCTGTCTGTCGTATTTATAGTAGAGGGCGATCCCATAGATGATATGAAACAGACCGAAACCTATCCCCCAGAAATATAATCCATAACGGTGCCACAGGATGGCTGCAATTCCAACTATAATTTCAGTAATTCCCAGAACAACTGTTTCTCTATGGGAGAATCTGCCAGCATTCACAAGGGCCAATCCGTAGAAGATCAATGTGATCCCTGCAACCAGCTGAAACAGATCCTGGTAGATAAATATGATACTTAGTGCACCCCCGGTGAATAGGGGAATCATCATGATCCATACCAATCTGGCTGTGACCGGTGACCAGAATTTCTCACCTTGTTTCCTGGCTTTTCTCCAGGAGAAGAAGAATGAGGAAACCAATGCAAGAATTAAAACAATTGCCCAATCCACGATAAGAAAGATCTCTGTGGAGAGATCCTCGTCTTCTGCCATATATCGCCAGGCTACCGCTGTTCCAAGCAGTGCAAAGAAACCTGCACCAATACCTGACCAACCACTGAGAGAAATGAACCTGGAAGAACGTTCCATCATCTGTTTAATCACTGCGATATCCTTTAGATGTTTTTCTGAGCTTTCCATAATAAAAGTACTTTGAAATACAAAGTAAAGCATATTATTCTGAAAAATCAAATCTAATCCAGAATGATTATTTTCTGAAGCAAGAGTGCATCTCTGAAAGTCAGCCTGAGGTAGTACAGCCCTTTGCAATGGCAATATAATCTGAACTCATCCACTCCCAGTAAGCATCAGGACTGGTAAATCAAGATGACTTTAAAGCACCATAAATTTACCAATTTCGTCTGTGATTATACGGTCCATCTCAGTCTTTCTGGAGTTCCACTGTCCCAGGAGTTCTTCCCATTCATTGATCGAGTTTAAAGCTGTTTTGCCCGCCTCTTGCCGGATTTTCGATATTTTAAATATGCCAAAAGAGAGGTGTTGAACTTACGAAAGTGGCAAAACAAACATCCGGAGCAATATTGAGGTGTGTGATATTCCGAATGTAAAATATAGTATCTTGATGCAATTCCCGGTGCTTTCTAAGCTAATGGTCACTGCTCTTAAATATGTGCTGGAATCTCAGGAGGCGGAAGATATTGTACATACGATCATATGCGGATTTAATTACACTGTTAACCAATTGTTCTTTCCATGAATCTACTTTCTGTAATTCCGTTGTTGTTAGTAATGTCAGGCGATACAGTCACACCAGAATCAAGACTGAAGGAGGAGTTTGCTATCCAATCAAGCCTTGAAAAGTGGCAGGATCAGAAGTTCTCAATGTTTATCCACTGGGGAATTTACTCCATTCCTGCAGGGATTTGGAATGGTCAACAGATCACCGGATACAGCGAGCAGATAAAAGGTCACGCGAGGATACCCAATGTTCAATATGCACAACTGGCCAGCCAGTTCAATCCCATGCACTGGAATGCCGATTCTGTCGCACTGTTGGCGAAAGAGGCCGGAATGAGATCCATTGTGATTACCTCCAAACACCATGATGGATTCTGCATGTTCGGTACCCGGTATTCGGACTTCAATGTGGTGGATGCAACATCCTATAAGAGGGATGTGATCAGGGAGCTGTCCGATGCATGTAAGCGACACGGACTTGGATTTGGTGTCTATTTTTCACTCATCGACTGGCATTATCCGGAAGCCCTGCCCTTTACTTCCACCCGAAATTCTGATTCCATTCCTGCCGCTCATCATGAGTATAACCTTCACCAGGTGGAGGAACTGTTAACCAACTACGGTGAGATTTCCGAAATATGGTTTGATATGGGTTCTCCCACTTTCAACCAGAGTAAGGAGGTGGCTGAACTGGTAAAACGACTGCAACCCGATTGTATGATCAGCGGCAGACTCTGGAATGACCAGGGAGATTTTGTAGTCATGGGGGACAACCGTATGCCCTATTTCAAGATGGGGGTGCCATGGCAAACCCCCGCATCCATGTTTCATGAAACCTGGAGTTACCGGTCCTGGCAGGAAAGGGGAGATGTAAAGGCAAAGATATCCGAGAAAATCCACGATTTATTAAATGTGGTGAGTGCGGGAGGAAACTATCTGCTCAACATCGGTCCAACCGGGGATGGTACGGTCATTCCCTTTGAGAAACAGGTTCTTCAGGGTATGGGTAAATGGCTGAAAGAGAATGGGGAGGCCGTATACGGAACACATACCGTTTCACATCATAAGCAGGACTGGGGAGTGATCACATCAGCACCTGGCAAGATATACCTTCATGTCATGGACTTCCCTGAGAATACCAAACTGGTGGTTAAAGGAATTCGTTCTGAAATTCAGAAGATATACCCACTCTCGGATCCGGGTCAATTATTACATGCGAAAAAGAAGAATGGTGACCTGATTATTGAAGTACCTTCCAGCTTTCCGGTTGATGAGTATACCACTGTGATTGTGCTTGAACACCTGGATATAGAGTCTTCTGTTCTGTGGAAGGTCCAGGGGCCCAGGTCTGATGGCGCGTTTGTTTTAACAGAAAAAAATGCTGAAAAATATCACAGTTACAGTGGGCATGACTACTATTCACAAAAATCAACCATCGTGAGATTGAAGTGGAACCTGGTTAATGAATTTAATCATAACTATAAGTTCGAGATATTGGTCCCATCCTTTATAAAGGGTGAGCAATTGAACCTGGTTGTAAATGGCGAGACGCATATCATCAGTATTATCGAGGATGAGCATGCTTCAAACTGCCAATCGAAAGTAATTGTGATTGAGGGTATACCACTGAGTACTCAAGAAATCAACCTGGTAGAACTAAAGAAGAGAAACCCCGGCAATCCGCATGAAGGATTCAATGCCAAAGGCTTGAAATTGACAATAAAAGCAGATGATTCATTTACCAAATAATTATGCATAATGAAAAATATCCCACTATTTCTTCTGGCCTTAGCCTTGTTAGTTTCGTGTAATCAGACTCCACCTCCTGCGGCGGTGGGTCCACTGCCGGCTGAGCGACAGCTGAAATGGCATGAACTGGAATTTTATGCCTTTATGCATTTCAATATGAACACCTTCACAGATATGGAATGGGGTACCGGTGGTGAGTCGCCGGAACTGTTCGACCCTACGGAACTGGATTGCAGACAATGGGCCAGGGTGTGTAAGGAGGCTGGAATGAAGGGCATTATCCTGACCGCTAAGCACCATGATGGTTTTTGCCTCTGGCCCTCGGCATATACAGAACACTCTGTTAAAAATTCACCCTGGAAAGAGGGGAAAGGAGATGTGGTCAGGGAACTGGCCGATGCCTGCCGGGAGTTTGACCTGGAGCTGGGATTATATCTTTCTCCGTGGGACAGGAACCATGCTGACTATGGGACGAATACCTACATCACCTATTTCAGGAACCAGCTAACAGAGCTTATGACCAACTACGGTGAGGTGTTTGAAGTCTGGTTTGACGGTGCCAACGGGGGCACCGGGTACTACGGGGGTGCCAACGAAGAGCGGAGGGTGGACAGGAAGACCTATTATGACTGGCTCAACACCAGGCAGATTGTGAGGGATTTTCAGCCTTCTGCCGTGATGTTCAGCGATGCAGGTCCGGGTGTGCGCTGGGTAGGCAATGAAGCTGGCTGGGCCGGTGAAACCAACTGGAGTATTATCAGAAAAGATGAGTTTTATCCCGGGTCACCCAATTATAAAGACCTTACCAGCGGACATGAGGATGGAACACACTGGTTACCAGCTGAGGTAGATGTATCCATCAGGCCCGGATGGTATTATCATCAGTCTGAAGATCATAAGGTTAAATCGGTTAAGCAGCTGGTAGACATCTATTATCATTCCATCGGTAGGAATGCCTCTTTCCTGTTGAACTTTCCGGTGGACAGGCGGGGATTGATCCATGAAAAGGATGTGGAGCAATTGATGAAGATGGTGGAGGTGATCAGAAGGGATCTGGAGACAGACCTCGCCAGGGATATGGCTGTTACGGCCACCCATGTGAGGGGAAATGCCAGGAAATACGATGCACGGAAAGCCATTGATGGAGATCCACAAACATACTGGGCCTCTGATGAAGGCCAAACCAGTGCCTCCCTGATTATTGATTTTGGAAGTGTAACCACCTTCAACCGGTTCCTGATCCAAGAGTATATTCCACTGGGACAGAGGGTGAAGAAGTTTTCCATTGAGGCCTGGAAAGACAATGCCTGGGAAGAGATTGCCATGCAGACCACCGTTGGGTACAAGCGGATCCTGAGGTTTGACCAGGTCAGCTCTGAGAAACTGCGTCTGAACATCCTTGAATCCAAAGCATGCCCTGCTATTACTAACATAGAGGTCTATCATGCTCCAAAACTGATGGAACCACCTTTGATCGAAAGGGATAAACAGGGAATGGTGACCATCGGGTCGTTTGATGGCGGACTGGAAATCCATTACACCACCGACGGAACCGAGCCATCCGTGAATGCTGAAAAGTATATGGGAGGTATTGAATTTAAAGAAAAGGGACAGGTGAAAGCAATGGTCAGGGACCCGGAAACGGGACTTGCAAGTTCAGTCACCACCCGAAATTTTGACATTTGTAAAGAGAAGTGGAACGTCGTTTTGCCCGATCCACAGAACGACCACAAAGGCTGGTTAATGATCGATGCAAACGAAGGGAGTGTCTGGAGAAGTGACCTGCAGAAGGAGCTGCCGCAGACCATTGTCATTGATCTGGGAGAAACACTGGCTCTCTCAGGATTTACCTATCTGCCCACCCAGCAACGGTATATTGACGGGACCATCTCCCAATACAGGTTCTATGTGAGCATGGACGGGAAGCGCTGGGGCGAACCCTTATTCATGGGTGAATTCAGCAATATCAGGAACAGCCCGGTACTTCAAACCAAAAAGTTTGACTCCATCCGGGGCAGATATATTAAATTCATTGCTGAACGCGAGATTAACGACAAAGGATTTGTGACCATCGCTGAGCTTGGAGTTGTGACTACAGGTGAATAGTATTTCAATAAAAATGAATCGCGGCTCTACTATTACCCCAGGCAGGAGACAAACCTTCAGGAGGCCACCGTAGAAATTGTAACAGTACAAAATAGTAGTCAGATCCAGGATTATGTATAAAAGAAACAGATGAAAATTTCAACATGTATTTGGCCCAACTGAAATTGGTAGTGCCGGGATTACTTACCGCATTGGTATTGCTGAGCGCTTGTGGAGTTAAGGAGGCAGGAAATACAGGATGGGAGGCAGACCTTCTGGAGTATGTGGATCCATTTATCGGGACCGGTTTTCACGGACATACTTTTCCAGGGCCCGTTTTGCCCTATGGCATGGTCCAGTTAAGTCCGGATACCAGGTTGAATGGTTGGGATGCTTCCAGCGGGTATCACTATGAGGACAGCACAATTTATGGTTTTTCACATACCCATTTAAGTGGGACAGGAATCGGGGATATGGGTGATATTCTGATCCTTCCCTTTACCGGTGAACCCGATCAAAAGCCGTTGGCTTTATTTAATAAAGCAGAGGAGCAGGCCAAGGCAGGCTATTACTCAGTGAAGTTTGATAATTATAATGTGTCGGCAGAGCTGACCGCAACCAGCAGGGTAGGGGTGCACCGGTATCATTATGGTTCAGGCGGGAAAAAGCGCCTGCTGGTGGATCTCGGGCATATCCTTCAGAGAACATGGGGTCATGGAAATGTATATAATGAGCTGGAGATCATTGATCAGAAAACAATAAGGGGAGTAAAGCATTCCAGAGGGTGGGCTTTCGACCACCAGGTCTGCTTTTATGCTGAATTTTCCAGTCCCTTCCGTATCGATGAAGTGATCATTGATCATTCACCTTCTGAAGTGGCACCCATTTCTAAAGGAGAGAACGTTTATGCCTATTTCAGTTTTAATGAATTGTCTGATCAAGAACCTCTTGTCATTAAAGTCAGCATCTCTCCAGTGGATTATCAGGGTGCCGAAAACAACATGCTGACAGAACTGCCTGGCTGGGATTTTGAAGAGGTGCGGAGAAAGGCGGAGGATGCCTGGAAAAAGGCCCTGGGAAAGATCAGGGTATACTCGGAGGATAGGGAGAAACTCACCCAGTTTTATACAGCGCTTTATCATACAATGATGGCCCCCATGTTGTACCAGGATGTGGACGGACGCTACAGGGGAATGGATAAGAAGATTCACAACGCTTCACCGGGTAAGACCAATTATACGGTTTATTCCATGTGGGATACTTTTCGGGCCCTCCATCCATTGATGACCATCATTGATGAGCCCAGGGCGGCTTCATGGGTCAATAATCTATTGCTAAAATATGAAGAGGGGGGATTTCTGCCCATGTGGCCCCTGGCTTCCAATTATACTGCGACCATGGTGGGGTACCCGGCTGTGGCCATTATTGCAGATGCCCTTGCAAAGGGAATCCCCGGCATTGATAAGCAACTCGCCCTGGAGGCATCCGTTCACAGTGCATCCTACAAACCATGGCTGGTGGCATCCAGTGAAAATCCCCGGAAACGGGGTCTGATGCCCCGGTACAATAAATATGTGAATGAAGAGAGACACATCCCTGCCGATGAGATCCAGAAATCGGTCTCTTTCGGCCTGGAAATGGCCTATTATGATTGGTGTATCGCCCGGATCGCAACCTTTTGTGGCAACGACTCCCTGGCTGTATATTTCCAGGACCGTTCAAAGTACTACATGCACTATTTTGATAAGGGGACAGGATTCATGAGAGGTAAGAATTCAGATGGCAGCTGGGTTACACCTTTTAATCCCAGTTATTCAAGTCATGAGACTTCTCCTTATGTGGAGGGCAATGCATGGCAATGGACATGGTTTGTACCACACGATATAGAGGGATTAATAGGGTTATATGGGGATCGGGAACGATTTCTCCGCAAGCTGGATACCCTGTTCACTACCTCTTCGCACATCGAAGGTGAAGATGCCAGTGCCGATATTACAGGACTGATCGGCCAGTATGCCCATGGAAATGAGCCGAGTCATCACATCGCTTTTCTCTATACCCATGCCGGACAACCCTGGAAAACCCAGGATTTGATTGACAGGATATTGCGCGGATTCTACTCAGCCAGTCCGGATGGTATTATCGGCAATGAGGACTGCGGACAGATGTCTGCCTGGTATGTTCTCAATGCCATAGGCTTTTACCAGGTATCGCCCGGAGATCCTCTCTACACCATTGGCAGGCCACTCTTTGACAGGGTGGAGATCCGTGTGGGTCAGGAAAAGACATTTACCGTAGTTACAAGGAACAACAGTGCAGTAAACCGCTTTGTTCAGGAGGTCTATCTGGATGGGAGGAGGCAGCACAACCTGTTTCTTTATCACAGGGATATTATGAACGGAAGTACCCTGGAGATTGTAATGGGTAATTTACCTGATCAGAGTTTCATTGGCCTGCAGGCTGACTGATGGTCTTTTTTCCCGGGGCCTCCAGCGTAACCACCTGGCCTGCATCCAGATCCATTTGAATGATTCCTTGCTTGTCCGGAATAATATGCTCTGTTTTACCACAGATGGTATAAAGCCTTCCGTCAAACGGATCGGCCAGGGATAAGATACCTGAATTATCAGCCTCAATCTTCACTTTTACAGTTGATCCTCTTTCCCGGTCGGCCGAAACAAGGAAGGCTCCTTCGGTTCTCAGTTTTCGAAAACTGACTTCCTTCCATGAATCCGGAATGGCAGGGAAAATTCGAATGGTCCCGGTATGGCTCTGAATGAGCATTTCCTGAATAGCGGATGCAAAGGCAAAATTCCCTTCCAGGGTGAAGGGTCGGTATGTAAATTTTGATTTTCCTGTACCGGATTGGTCCCCGTTCACATGAAAGCTGTTGGGCAGGGTGAAACAGGCGGTGAAGGTTTTAAGTGCTTCTGCTGCATTCTCCCCTTCAAATGCCCTGGCATAGAGGTTTCCCAGTCAGCTGAAACTGTATCCTGTCCACCAGTCATATCCGTGTTTCTCCAGGTTCCTGAGTGTATTGAAAATGATCTCCCGGTCCTCTTCTCCATGCGCCTGATCCACCAATCCCAGGGGATGAAAGCCCATCAGGTGGGAAAAGTGGCGGTGTGACTCGTCGTAAGGGAAACCCGGCGCGAACATCAGGCCTGATTCCGGATCAACAGTGAGCTGGGGCCATGCCTTAAGAATGCTATTCCACCGCTCTGCTTCCTCCTTGAGATCCAGCTCCCGGGCAAGTTCTGCTGCGGCCGAATAGGCAAACCTGATCAATGCCAGGTCATAGTTTGTGGTTTCTCTGAACCACGCTTCCCTTGCATTTCCGTAAATCTCCGGACTTGAGCTGATGGGTAATTTTCTCATTCCTGTTTCATCTTTTTCCGTAATCTGGTCCAGGAATTGGACCACATCTTTAATCCACGGGTAAGCCCGCTCCCTCAGGAATGTTTTATCCATGCTGTACTTCCAATGCAGGTAGAAGTGGTGTCCCAACCAGGCTGAAACCGTGGGTCCGAAGGAATACTGGATCCAACCTCCCATGGGTTGCCCTCTCAGGGTAGTTACGCCCGGTATGTTCAAACCTTCTGCTTCATAGAACCACTTAGTATATTTTTTCCCTTCCTCCCTGGCCATCCAGAGCCACTCAAGGAACCCTTCTTCCAGATCAAGGTGATTACCACTGTAAGCAGGCCAGTAACTGAGCTGGGAATTCAGGTCATGATGAAAATCGCTTTTCCAGGGAGGCAGCTTACCGTTGTCAGCAGTCCAGACGGCCTGCAGGCTGATGGGAGGAGCCCCTTTCCGCGCAGCCGCACCGAATTTATACATTTCCAGGTACCACTGTTTTTCCAGCACCTTGTCGGGGAGCTGAACAGAAGACATAGTCCAATATCTTTCCCACCTTGACAGCAGATTCTTCCGGCTTGCCCTGTAGCCTGTTGCCCATGCCTTATCGACGGTCCCGGATGCTGGTATTGCTCTCATTTCACCCGGAAAATGAGAGGAGATACTCCAACATCCCACCATGCTATCTGTTTGATGATCCGTTTGGCAGTAAACATAGTATTTGTATCCGTCCCAGCCTTCCTGCCGTATACCCCAGCCTTCTCAGATCATGGCCGCCTGTCACTTTATTGCCGGATGAAGACCCCGCTTCCAGGGTATAAGGTGGAGGTATCAGCTTGATCTCATTATCTTTCCCTGTTCCCTCGATTTTAAACCAGCCCACCGGTTGTTCCGGATCGATGAATACCTCAATGGCAATCCCACTCTTCCAAAGGATGCGGCAGATCCCGTGATGGACCAATAACCTGACCGATTCAACCTGACCAAATTCCTCCACCGGGATCTCCAGCGAAGCAGCAGGAATTTTTGAAGGCCCGGCTGACTGGTCATAGGGGCGGTCAAATAAGTCTTGCACCTTATGGTACTGGTTCTTTTCCCACTGTTCTTGAACCCACTTATAGTTGAAGCCTTCCCTGTAGACGCTTTCCATGGGCCGGAGGTCCTACAGGTCAGCCCGGTCCAATGAGATCCTGAGGTTGCCTTCCTTTTTCCAGATCAATGCTCCCATCATTCCGTTTCCAAGGGGAATGCCTTCATCCCACGTAGTTGCCAGTTCAGTGAAAACCAGGTCATGGGGTGAATGTTCGATGGTATCCTGTGCCGGAGAGAATGGGATCAGAAGATACAGAAGGGCCGATATTTGAGTGATCTTTATCATTTTCAATTACGCGCTTATTGTGCCTGAAAGATATGGTATATCTGGGAATAAGTATTAATTTGGGGTTGAATTAACATCGAAAACGAATCATGAAGAAACTGTCTCTTTGCCTTTTGGTTGTATTGACATTCATCCAGGCCTTTGCGGATAATCCGGCTGACCCAAAACGAGTCTTGATCTATACAAAAAACGGGGAAGGTTATGTCCATGAAAATATTGCAGCAAGTGTCGAAGCCCTGGAAAAGATCTGTGTTGCTGAGGAATTTTTAACCGAAGTCTCGGATCAGCCAGAGGTGTTTACCCCGGAGAATCTAAGAAGGTATGATGCGATCATATTTTCCAATACCAACAATGAAGGTTTCGATACTGATGAGCAGAAAGAGGCATTCCAGGATTATATCAGGAGTGGTGGTGGATTTGTTGCCATTCATTCTGCCAATGCCACAGAAAGGCAGTGGCCATGGTACTGGGCCATGGTAGGAGGGAAGTTTATCCGTCATGCTCCTCACCAGGAGTTTGATGTGGTGGTCACTGATCCTAATCACCCGTCAACGTCACATCTTCCGTCCAGGTGGACCATCGAAGATGAGTGCTACTACTCATTCCAACTGAATCCTGATATCCATGTTTTACTCTCTGCTGATCTGTCAACCATTGAAGATGAGGGAAAGAACGATTTCCCGGGGGAGATCTTCGGCCGGCAATTCCCTCTCTGCTGGTGTCACCAGTTCGAAGGAGGACGTCAATGGTACACAGCCCTGGGACATGATTCCGCGTTCTATGAAGATCCCGCTTTCATTAAGCATTTAAGAGGCGGGTTGCTCTGGGTGCTTGATAAATAGCGTTGGATCGATAGGCTCATTTCCTGAACGATCTTCTGTCTGGTTTTAAGATCTAACTAAGGTTATTGGAGATTAGCCTCACCATGCAGGATTTAAATGATCAACAAATCAGCGCTTCATGATATGATGTTTCCTCTGTAGATCTGGCACTTTTTGTTGAGTGGTTAAATCCTGAAACTCTCCCATATATATATCTCCGGTTATTTAATGTTGCGGAATAATCCTGACAAGATTCCCTCAAAGTTTGAAGTATTTCACTTTCCTCATATTGGTCTAGTACCCTGTCCTGAAAAAACAGCAATAGATATCGGCAATATAATGTTATAATTATACCCGTATTAAATCACACGTTAATCGTTAGATTATTCCCCATAAACACTTGTATTTTCTAAATATAGTTGTATTTTTGTGTGATATAATATGTGATATTGAACGCAAATTTATAATATTATGAATTGCCTCCCAGACTTAAATTATTCAATTGCCCATAGAAATAATAGACTTTTACATGGACGTAAGATTTTAGGGAAAATGTTTGTAAACAGGATAATTGCTTATGCCCTTTTCCTGTTGGGTGCAAACAGAAATGAGATTGCTAAATATTTGGAAATCCCACTGGATACAATGTTGTCTTTTTTTACAAGGATAAATAAATACGGTCCTTCTGGTTTTCTTGACAGGCGAACAAAGCCACAGCGACAATCTGATATTACACAAAGTGCTTTAACTTGTTCAATAGAAGAAAGCCAACTGGAATTACATTTTGGCAGTACAAGCAAAATAATTAAGATCTCGAAGGACAATGTGCTCCAGTATAAAACCATAGTATTGACATTTCTTGATAATGGAATAATAAACAGGAAAGAAGCGGCCAGGGCCTTAAATTGTAGTAGCGGCAACACAGATAAACTTTTGCATAAGATACGTACCGGGGATATTTCCTGCTTGATTGACAAAAGAAAGGGTCAGCAAAAAGATTACGTTTTTACCCCGGAAATAAAGTCAGAATTAATATTACAGTTTGCCGCAAATGCTGCAACAGGAAAATCAACGTCAAGTCCGGTATTGGCAGCTAATCTACATCAACGTACTTCACTAAAGCTGAGCGAAAGAAGCATACGTTTTCATATTTCCGGTTTGGGTTTAAAAGGGAAAACCGGACACCTACGACAACTTATCGGGTTAAAAAAAACTCTGTGAATTGGCAGCAGCATTAATGTTAAAACAGGATAATTTGCCAAGCATTATTCGTGCTTACAAGCGGAACTTGATCCAACAACTTAGCAATGAAGATCAAGGCAAGTGTTCGATTTCCCGGCAGGTTGATTGTCACGTAAGTACAGTAGATCGTTGGCAAAAACGGGGGGATATTTATGATATGCCAAGAAGTGGCAGACCCGTAACATTTGATGACAAAGCACGTTCGTTATTGATCGGTTTCTATTGCCAAACGCGCCCCTTCTGTGATAGTGGCCGCTGGACGATACGATTTGCATCAAGGTATTTGGATAGCCACCCGGAAATAACAGGCTTGTCAATATCGAAGACAAGCATACATAGAATATTGAGTGAAAATGATTTAAAACCCCATCGCTCCAGGTATTTTTTACATATTTCAGACCCTGATTTTTCCCTAAAATGACGCATCTGATATACCTGTATAATAATCCGCCAATAAACTTGTATTGTTTTGATGAATGTAAACACAGGAGAAGTTTTTACGGAATGTCGTTCAAACCATAAAAAAGAAACAATAGTTGAGGTTTTTGAAACCTATCTGGAACGCGCCCCAAAAGACCAGCAACTTGATTACATCATGGATAATCTTAACTCTCATTGTTGTTATGAGTTATGCCGGTTAGTCGCTAAATACAGCAAGATAAATTGCCCGCTGGAAAAAGAACTTGATACTATGGATATTGGAATGCTCAATGCAAAATGCTTGCATGAAACATACCATTCTCCCGATGCACTGCATAAGGCAATAAAGGAATATGAAAATTTTTGGAATAGCATATTGGTCAAACCTTTTCAATGGAAATATACAGGGGAAGGTTTGCATGAGAAAGTTGTGAAACGATTTACAGGGATGCTATCCAATACAATAAAAATTGATGGCAGGTTTTTGGTAAAACAGTTAAAACTTCATGCTAATATTGCAAAAGATTATTGGGAATTTGTTGATATGACAACCTGGGAATCTTTATATCAAAAAATCACAGACCAACAATATATGATTGAGTATGTAATCACTATGGCCAAAAAGAAGAAAATCGAAGAAGACTTGAAATCCCTGGAAATTTTAAAAAGTATTTTGAAGAAAAAGCTAAACTTTCTTCTTGATCATGCAGCATAAAACAAATTGCCGAATTCTATAACAAAACTTTCAAGACAGCGTACTAGCTTGGTATCATTGTTAGCTGGTTTACCCCTTATTTCATACTATGACTGGTTACTTGCCAAATATAGTATATTCAACTGC
Source organism: Bacteroidales bacterium (assembly GCA_023138875.1). Taxonomy (GTDB): domain Bacteria; phylum Bacteroidota; class Bacteroidia; order Bacteroidales. The sequence continues at coordinate 57,605 of JAGLOO010000025.1, read as the reverse complement.
AAAGTAAAACTTCTCTTAAAAATCTCTTGCTACGTCTAACATTGCAGTTAGATTCCTGTCTGGTGTATTGGGTGGGATTGCACAGCCTGCATTCAGAATAAAACGATTTGAAGTTTTATAGGTTTCCAGCAATTCCCGGGTCTTTTGTCTGACCATATCTGCTGTTCCCAGCGCCAGCACACCGCTCGGATCGATATTCCCGATCAGGGTTGCCTTATCATGATAAATATCGAATGCTTTTTGTACATCGGTTTTATAATCCAGTTCAAATGCATCCGCACCTGTTTTCAGCATTTTGTCGAGAATGACATCTGTATTTCCACAAACATGGAGCGCATAATGTAATCCTGCTTGGTGAGCAATATCCACAATTTTCTTTTCGAAAGGAAGGGCATATTGCTCATACATATCAGGAGAGATCATCTCCGGGCCAGCCGGACTATCACCATTCGAAACCATATCGCACCCGGTTTGAGCCATTAATGTAATGAATTGCGAAGTTGCATCTGTACAGTAATCCAGCAATTCATTGATCAGGTTTTCTTCCGTTATCATTAAATCCATCATCCAGTTCTGGGGTCCCCGCATCATGCTTGCCAGCGAGAAGGGCGCCTGATCACAGTTGCCCCGGATATAGATCTCATCTTTGAAATATTCTTTCAGCAATCGCACTGCTTCGAGCCAGATCTGAATGTATTTATAACCTTCTATGTTGGCAGGTTTTAACGATCTCACATCCTCCAGACTGAGCAGGTTTCCCTGATGTGTCCGGGCAGGCTCCTCGACAGGAAAGTCAACCGGTACACCAACGGCTCCGGCCAGTGTGACCGTATCAATGTCAACGAGAATACCATCGAATTTATACTTTTCTACCGATGCCATGAAAGATCTACTGATTATTTGCGGGTCGTTTCTGTATTGTTCCATGCTTACACCGGATTCTTTTGCTGCCATCATGAAGTTATGCAGCATTATGGGTGTGGTGTCCGTTGCCTTACCCTCCAGGGCAGCACTGATTCGTTCATGTCCGTTCATCTGTTTTAAGTTTTCTCCTTTTAGAATAATTCGATGGTTATTTCAGTTTAATTGTTTGGATGGTAAGGATTCGTTCTATTCTCCTGACCAGCTCCATCATGGCCCGACCGTTATGGTACGGGCATTTCCACGGATCGATCTTCCAGTCGTTGCGATAGTAGGGCGAAGGATCATTTTCGGGCTCAGTAAGAAACGGAATCCCCAGCCTGTTCACTTTTGTGTACCACTCACCCCTGTTATGATCAATGACATGCCTGTCTATAAAATCCCAGGAAAGTTTAACGGTTTCCCAGTATTTATCATCCCCGGTAAGTTCAAAGGCATTCATGAAGCCCACCAGGTTCTCGGCCTGCAGCCACCAGTGCTTGTTTGTGCGGAGATGGCTCCCGAACCTGACCGATTCGAGGAACAATCCGCCATCTTTGTCGACTCCTTCCCGCTTCACCACGCCGGCCATTTTAACCGATATATTCTTCATCGCTGAAGTGATTTTCTGATCACCCAATAATTCTGCTGCTTCTAAAAGCAACCATGAACCTTCGATGTCGTGACCGAAAGAACAGATTCCTTTTGAGGATTCAGTTTCATTGAAATCTTCATCAAAGAATATCCCGAGATGCCCGTTATCCCGAATGATCTTTTGGAGAAAAATATTCAGCAGCCCGGTAAGCCTTTCCTTGACCTGTTCATCCTTCCAGACATTATAAAGTGCAGTGTAAGCTTCCAGGACATGCAAATGGGTATTCATGGACCTGGGCTCATTGTTGTCGGCCATGCGGTTTTCCTGAACAGGCTTCCACTCCCTTGTAAAAGCTTCAATATATCCCGGGTGTTGTTGATCCCTGGTTTTTTCCTCCAGCAGGTGAAAGTTGGTTTGAATCGTATCCATTAGTTCAGGTGATGGCTCCATTTCATAGTATTTACTCAGTGCATACACAACGAACGCCTGTGCATAGGTGTGTTTGATGTCACTGGCAATATTGTTTTCGGGGGTTAATTCCATAAAGAACCCGCCAAACTCATGATCTGTAAACTTTTCAGAAATAACTCTGAATGCCCTGGCGGCCATATCCCGGTAAGCCGCATTGTCATGCATTATTGCAGCAGCAGAGAAAGTCCATAATATGCGGGCATTGAGTACACAGGATTTATTGGCATCCGGAACTGGCTTTCCTTCCAGGTCGGCTGCACCATAGAATCCATCTCCGCTTTTTTCAACAGCATGCTCCTGCCACCAGGCGAGAATATTTGTCAGTTCCAGGTGGAATTTGTTTTGATACAATTGCAATTCGTTGCCTGATGGATTCATCATGTATAGTTAATTGTGAGGTAATTAATCATATCTCAATGTTTCTTTTCTCCGATTTCCCAATCTTTCTCAATTTGTTCCAGCGTTTTACCTTTTGTTTCCACAATAAACTTTTTATAAAAAAAGTAGCTTATTAATGTAGCAAAAGCGAAAAAGGCAAAAATATATCCTATCCCGCTATTATCGGAGAATGATTTTTTTATAACCGGGAAAAAGAATAGTAAAATGGCATAAAACACCCAGTGTGAGAACGATCCGATGGAAACGCCCCTTGATCTGATATTATTGGGAAACATTTCGGCAAACAACACCCAAACAACTGCCCCCTGCGAGAATGCAAAGCAGGCAACAAAACTAATCATAAAAATGAGAGGCATAAATCCACCAATATCGAAGAAAAATACATAAGAAAATAAGCCCAGGAAAATCGTCATTCCCACAGAACCAAGTAGCAATAATAATTTCCTGCCAATTTTGTCAATCAGTGTCATTGCAATAATGGTGAATGTAAGATTGGTAAAACCTACGATTACAGTTTGCAAAATCGCTGATTCGGTTCCAAAACCTGCTGCCCTGAAAATATCGCTGGAATAAATCATTACAATAGCAATACCGGTAGTTTGGTTAAACATTCCAATTAAAATACCAATAATTACTAATCTTAAATATGGTTTTTTAAACAGATATTTAACGTGTTCCATCACTTCACTGTCGATGGACTCTTTTATTTCCTGAAGCAACTTACTGCTATCGGTTGTCGGATTCACTTTTTCGATTACAAGCCTGGCTTTATCATAATTTCCGGTTTTTACCAGCCAGCGAGGGCTCCGACTCACAAAGAACAATAAAGCAAAAAACAGAATTGCAGGGCCTGCTTCTGAAATAAACATCCAACGCCAGTTATTTACTCCGGTATTAATTAATGCCAGGTCGGTAGCAAAAGCTAATAAAATACCTATTACCAATGCCAATTGAAAAGTGATAGCCAGACGCCCCCTGAATTTTGCAGGAGCTATCTCAGAAATATACATGGGTGACAATACCGAAGAACCTCCCACGGCCAGACCTCCAATAATGCGAAAAATAATGAAAGAAGTAATATTGGTTGACGTACCAGTCCCAATTGCTGAAACCAGAAATAGTGCAGCCATAACTTTCAACATGTTTCTTCTACCGTAAATATCTCCGGGTTTACCAATGCCAATTGCCCCCACGATACAACCTAAAATTGCCGAACTCATAGCCCAGCCTTCCATTACTTTATCAAGCTGAAAATAATCTCTGAAAAAAGGTAAAGCCCCGTTAATAACTGCTGTATCAAAACCAAACAGGAATCCACCGAGGGCAGCAACCAATGCATAAAGGATAAGTGATTTTTTCATCGCTAAAGTGATTAATCTTCTTTTTTGATTTTACAGTAGCTTAATCGCAGCACCCAGAGCGTCAAATCCTATGGACTGACAAACACCCTGTTTGTTCTGCTCTTTCATCGTTTTAATATCCCACTCGCGGATATTATCCGCTAGCCCCCAAAGCTTTCTGAACTGCTCAATATAGAGCTTGTCATTTTCAAGAGTGGTAAATTCAGGTTGAAACTGGTTTTTCTCTGTATCACGCGTTTGCCAGATCGCATCTGCCGTAGCCATAATATTTTCACTCAGGTCAACTCCAAGAAGAGCTTTCTCTTCGTTGGCTCCAAGATAGCGCATCATGATACCACGACCGGCCAGATAATCATTTCCGTGGTTTGGCCCGAAACTCGATAAGCAAGGTGCTTCACGGATAATGCCATCTTTATCGCTGATTAATGCTATTTTTACGCCATTGCCAATCAACTTTATTAGAGCGCGTATTTTTTTCTCAAAAGCAACGGGGTCAAAGCCGGGATCGATATTGTTCCTGGCAATCCATTCTGCCAGTTCATTCCTCACCGAAAACATATCGGTAAGAGCGCCAACCAGCATGCCCTGATCACCTGTCCATATCCAGCCTTCAGCCCAGGGAGGATGTATTTTCTCCTGGTAGCCAGAACCTTCAAAAAAGGCCATTGGCCGCTCTTGTACCAAAGCCCCGGAAGGTGATATCTTTTTCAGGTATTCATATTTATCAAGTTTAAACCAATGTTCGAACCACAACCATTGCCGATATGCCATATCCAGGTATTTATCATTATCCTTGATATTTTCAGCCAGGGTTAAGCGGTATATACGGGAGGAAAGCAGAAATAACAAAACATTGGTAACGGTATTCTTAACCCCTTTGCTGATCCCGTTGGCATCTCCGTTTCGGCAGCCGTGCGGAACGGGAATAGCTGTTGTAGTATGGTCATAGGCTGTTTTCTTTTTATATTCCCAGCACAAATCGGTTGAAAGCCTCAGGTATTTATCCGCTAGTATTGTTTCACTTTTTTTAAGCAAATGTTTGCGAGCGTTGAGAGCCATGAGCCCCCACCAACCAAAATCATCAGCCCAAAGATCGCCGGGATCAAAACTGTTAAAGAAGACAAGATTTTCTTCCAGCATATCATTTACTTTCATTTGCATTTCCTTAACCGCCGGATCATGTGGCCATCGTTGTTGCGCTGCGTCTACAAAGGTTAGACAAGCATCAAACGTGTTGCCTCTTTTCCAGAAATCATTAAACTTCCAGATCTCTTCGAAGCGCTTGAATGCAGCTATTGCCCATGTTTTCAGTTTGTCTTCAATATCGCTGTCCATTGAATTTTTACATGCGAACAGTATACCGGTGCTGGTCATGATTGTAGCCAGGCTCCCCAACAGTCTAATGAATTTCCGCCTTTCCATATTTTTTGTCTTTTTGAGCATTTCTCTTTCAACCATTGTTCCGTACTTTATTCTCACCTGGATGGTCGAATCAGTGTTCCCTCTCATAGTTAATCATTTTTTGAGGCTTTAAATTAACGATCATTGCCCTTCTCTGATTGTTGGTTGTATTCCCCCTGCCATAATGAACTGTAGCCCCATGGTGCAGGACGCACGAACCGGGTTTGAGTGGTAAAGCTACTGCTTCGTTCCATTCAACAACTTCACAATTTTCAATTATTTGCTTATAAGGGAAATACCCTTGCAGGATGTTTAATATTCTATCTCTGTAGTCCATAAATAGAGCGGTATAATCCCATATTACTTCAGTTTTATGGTCTGAATTTCGTGGTGCCCAACGTTAAGAATTGTCCCTGATTTATTAATCTTCAAAGGTTTATTGGGTTCCTCAATAAGATTGGTTTGCATGGCTGTTTTAAATGTACCGGAAGTTTTTAGAACTGATTCGGTGTCTTTGCCTTCAACATCATAAACACGAACAATGATGCTGTTATCGTCTTCAGCTTTTTTTACGGTAGAAATTATAAGGTTGTCGGATTCAATTCCAAAAAAGCTTTGTGATTCAGGCAAAGAGGCACTTTTATATGCTGCAGGATTCACAACTACAAATAGTTTCTCATTGGCTTGCCTGCCTGAGCGGTATCCATTTTCCCAACCCGGTTGATGCGAACTAAGCGAGAAAGAGAAAAAATGATTCCCTGTTTGCAGGTACTTATTTCCTTCACCATGACAACTAACACGCGAAGCCAATAAAACAGGCTGCAATATTGGATAAGAGACCGGATCATCGGTTGGGTCGATATAATCTGCTACTGCTACGGACGAACTAAGTGTGACACCAATAGAATTATCCGTTGCCCCTATCCAGTTTTCTATTCCCCTGGGGTGGAGGTCTTTGGCAGGAACGTTATACCGTTCTCCTGCGGCTCCTTCCATTTCATCCTTCCCCACTTCAACCACACCAAACGGAACCTCGTAAGCAACCTGCCCGTTTTGCATTTTCAGAGGCAATGCCATGCGGAATTCCCGAAACAGTTCGCCTTCCCAGTTTAATAATGCAATTTCAAAATCGATTCTTTTTATTGTATGGTAAAGAATAATTTTTTGTTCTACCACTGCATGGGGCAGTTTGCTGCGTTTTGCCCAGGAACTAAAAATATCTCCCGATTCCTTTGCTTCCCAATCTCCTGAATGATCTCCTGTTTGGTCAAACCCGTTCATTGAGGGTTGTTGTATCATCTCAAACTCTCCTGCACCATTACCAACCGATTGCATGGTAAACACCTCGCCGGCAACAAATTTCGAATCATCAACTATTTCTTTCTGCAAACTTTTATCGTAAATACTATTTAAACCACCATCGGCAAATGCAATCTTGTAATACTCATTTTCCAGAGAAGGCCCCTTGTTCGATTTCGCAATTTCTTCTGAAGCTTGTATGTAATAGGTTTGATAACCAATAGAAGGTATGTTTTTGGCAATCAGGTAAACCTTTGCCGACTGAATACTGCCATCCGGGTATTGTTTATCGATCTGGTATTGAACAGGAATATTATTTCCGTTTGCATCCTTTGCAGCAATTGACCTGGCTTCGCCTTCATTAAAACTAACCTGAAAATCTACAACATCAGTCCTCTTCCAACTCAGGCTGTTAAATATTACTACCGGACTTCCTTTTTTTAGGTCAGTATAAATTTTTGATGATATGGAGCGGCTTGCATTTTCAAGGATTTGTTTCGCTTCATTACGGGCAAACTCAAATTTTCTTCTGAACAGGTCATCTGTAATCTGGCCGTTTTTACCGCCCCATCCATGGTCGGGATAAATTTTAGCCTCCCAAGCTTTTTGCAAACGGGTTGCCGGATAATTTTTGAATGACTGAACCGTCAACGCATCTATGGTGGCAAATTTTTCAGCCATGGTCAGCAATATATCTCCCTCGCGGCTGGCTTTTAGTGCTTTTTGATGCCCCGGCCCATGGATGTAAAGCCACAAGGCCGGTCTCTCGCCGGTGATGGCAGGCAGTGGGTCTGAGGCCGCCACAAAAGACTCAAAAAACTCGGGTGCAGTAACAATTTTAAACCGTGGTAAATCAATTTTCGTTTTCACACCATTTTCATCTGTTAATTCAGAAATGCTTTCCCATTGATTAATGATGTGAGAATAATCATTGGCTGGGCTCATATCCCAATCTGACAAAAGTGGGATTACATTCTCCGTGGTATTTTTTGAATAATACTTTTCCCATTCCATTGAACTGGTAGCAACATATTCTGCAGCCTCATAAAAATTCTTGTGCAGTGGTTTATAGGCTTTGCCGTAATGACCCGGAGAATAGGTTGTAACGAAAGACCCATCAGGGCTAAACCAGTTAAACATGCCCTCCTCATGCCTGCTAATCATCATATAAGTTGAACCAGATTTTTTTAATATCTGAGGCATCTGTAGTGTCCTTCCAGGTACATCAACATTCCAATAAGTATTCGCATCATAGCTAAATTCATCCTTCAGCCATTTCTTGCCAAAATAAAACTGCCTGATTAATGCTTCTCCCGAATACATCTCTTCATAAGGTTGTGTATAACCTGAACCACAGGAAATCTTTCCTTCTTTAAAAAATTGGCTGATACTCTCTTTCTTATCAGGATGCCTTTCGATGTATTCTTTAATCATCAGGGCATCTTCAATATCGAAACGGTAATTGGGGTTTGCCTGTGCTTGTTCAATTAGTGGGGTAATCAGCATCGTATCGCGTTCAAGGACACATTTTTCAGGACTGTCCATCCAGGCAATGTCCTGATGGCTGGAATTCATCAGGTATATTTTCCCCTTGCTAAGCTTTGAACCGTTCAAAGCCAGGAGACTTTTTACAGTTTTCGGTTTATACAGCCTGCGGCTTTTTGCTTTGAACAGCCCGTTGCTGACTGCAAGTTCATTTATTATTACTGCTTTGGGTAGTAGCTTTCTTAAAATGGTATCTTTCTTAAAATTATCGAGATATAACAACTCGCTGTTGTCAACGCTTATTATAAATCTCTTGTTTTTAATATTCCCTTCCAGGTTGAACTGTGCTGTGGAAACGTCACCTTCTTTCTCAAGTAAAATACTGCCTTTCTGTTTTCCCGAAACGTAAGATAATTTTTTACCGGTCTGGTTGGCCGGGGCAGTAACAACAACTTCATTTTGCCCCTGAACCTCTCGAATTGAAACATCCAGCCAAACCTGAAATTCAATTGATTTCTCCAGAAAATCAATAATATCATCCGCTTTAAAAACAATAACCCATGTATTTTCACCGGCAGCCTCACCTGCAATTTTAATATTTAATGGTTTGCCGGCCTTTAACCAGCTTTTAGGGGCATACATAGTCATATACCCCTGGCTGTCCCCATGCTGGTCAAGATTAAACAACTGGAATTTCAGAATACCTCCGTCCGGATGAGTTAAGGTCCAGGATTTTTTCGTTCCCGAGGGAAAAGTGAACCGTTTCTCTCCATCAATAAAAACATCGAAATTTACTTTACCATTATTATCAATATCTGCAAGCCACACAAACCTGGCCCCATCAGCTTTAAAATAGGTTGGGATTGACTGTGTCTGCCATTCTATTTCCATTGACCCATCGTTGGCTCGGGTAATCAAGCCCTCACTAATATCGTTTCGCAGACTGTGGTAGGAAATAATGTTCTTGCACTCGCTGGTTTGAAATCCTTCGTAACTCCCTTCTATTTGCTCAAAGAACTGAAGCTGCTTCTTCAGGAAATCGTCATCTTGTGCACTGACAGAAATAGTCAGTAGCAGAGATAATACAATCAGGCTTCGTATTTTATTCATGATAATTTGCTTTTTATTACTCATTTATATTCATGTCCAACGATATCAATCTTCAGATATTACAGATTCTACTTTCTTCAAATTCTTTCCTTTTTGCCAGTAAAAGTATTTCTAAGTTTTTGAAAATGTCTGTGTACTCAGGATTATGAATTAAGTTAACCATCTCTTTAGGATCATTTTTCATATCATACAGTTCCCATTTGGGTTCTTGTTCAGCTTCGTAGAAATAGATTAGCTTATAGTCGTTTGTCCGAATTCCGTAATGTGATGGCACCTCAAACTGTCCAAAATAATGATAAAAATGAGCTGATTTCCAATCATCGGGTGTGTTACCACTGAGGACCGGTTTTATAGACTGCCCCTGAAATTGTACTGGTTTTTTTATTCCTGCATAATCGAGAAAAGTTGGAGCAAAATCGAGTACTGAAACAAAATCGTCGGACATGGTTGCAGGTTTAATTTTCCCCGGATAACGGATAATTAGCGGAACATGTAATGATTCTTCGTACATCCACATTTTATTAAACAACCCGTGATCGCCCAAAAACCATCCATTGTCGGAAGTATATACTACAATGGTATTCTTCTCCAATTCCGAATTATCAACAAAATCCATCAACCTGCCAATATTTTCGTCTAAAGCGGCAACTAACCTGTGGTATCCTTTCATGACAATTGGGTATGAAACTGTTTTATAATCAGCGGTTCCATTTTCCATATCTTGCGGCAAGATATCTTTTAAAAAAGGCATACTGATATAACTGAATTTTGAATACCTGCATTCATTATTTGCCAAAACATGGTTTCTCCCATCGAAAGAATCATTAAAATTATCAGGCTCGGCAATTGTTTTATCTTCCAGAAGCTCTTCGTATCGTTCAGGGTAATGATAAGGTTCGTGAGGTGCTTTATGATGTACAAGCAGGTAAAAAGGTCTTTTTTTATCCCGGTTTTTCAACCAGTCAATGGCTTTATCTGTAATCACTTCTGTTAGATAACCCGGTTGAATAATTCCACCTTTGTCCCGGTCTTGCCACTTCTGCCCAGTTTCTTTCATTGGGCAATCAAAAAACTTCCCCTGGAAGGGTATAACATTATAATAATCGAATCCGGCAGGTTGGGTTACCAGGTGCCATTTGCCAATAATAGCTGTTTCATAACCGGCTTGCTGCAAGAGCTTTGGGAAGGTTGTCTGGTTCCTTTCAAAGCTGTCGCCATTGCGCATGTACCCGTTATGAATGCTATACTTCCCTGAAAGGATAGCTGCCTTGCTAGGCCCGCAAAGAGAAACAATATTAAAACAGTTATTGAACCTCATGCCCTGATCAGCCAGTTTATCAATGTTGGGTGTCTCCAACAAAGAATTACCATAAGCGCTTATGGCACCGGAGGCATGGTCATCGCTCATAATGAAGATGATATTCGGAGGTTGTTTCTCATCCTGGCATGAAAAAAAAAGCCATACAAATAATAGCCAGAAGGGTTAACTTCAATCGGTTTAGAGTTGAATTCATTATCGATGGTATGAGGTATATTATATATCAAAAAGCACCTTAATTATTCCCATCTGTTATTCCGTACTTTATTCTCACCTGTATGGTCAAATCCGTGTTCTCTCTCATAGCTAATCATTTTTTGAGGCCTTTAATTAACGATCATAGCCCTTCTCTGATTGTTGGTGGTATTCCCCCTGCTATAATGAACTGTAGCTCCATGATGCAGGACGCACGAACCGGGTTTGAGTGGTATTGCTACAGCTTCATTTTCGTTTCCTTCGCAAATGAGTGCCCCGTTTTTGGCTGTAGAAGAATGTTTCCGTATTGGTTCAAGGTGAGAACGTGGGACATACCACATGCAGCCATTATCAGGGCTTGCATCATCAAGGGGCATCCACGCGCTAACAGCCCTTTTATCTGGCATATCGATCCAATAGGCACAATCCTGGTGCCACGGTGTAGGGGCATTGCTTTGAGGAGGTTTATTGATGAACATATCAAAGTCTATCTCAAGGTCTTCGCCCAACAACATTTTTGAGATAGAACTAATTTTCTGGTAATAAACTGAAGCCATAAGTTTGGGGTAATACCTTGACGGAACCATAATTTGAGAGATGCTTTCATTTCTGATTGAGCCTCCATTACCCTTTAAGTCTCTTCGATTAGCACCAACATCAATAGCCCCTGAAATAAAATCATCGTAGATTTTCTGATAAGAAACAATCGTTTCGCTGTCAATTAGATTGTGAACAACAAGATATCCTTTTTCATTAAAAAATTCAATGCCAGATTGTTTAATCTCAAGATCCATACTCAAAAGATTTTGGATAGTTCCCACAAGGTCTATGCGTTATTAAATAAATAATCAAGAAAAGTATTTACAAAATAAAAAACTTCCATAATTTTATACTGAAAGATTTTGTAAAATCATGCATTTTTTCTATTCGAAAACAGATGGCGATGCATCCGATTCGGAAATACTAAAAGAGTTCAGTTTTCTTAACGATTTTGGTTTTGAAGAGTACAAAGACATTCGCCAGAAACCACTTGGGTTGCACTATAACGAGGGCATAGAATTATGTTATGTAACCAAAGGAAGGTATGAATGGGTGGTGGGTGATAAAAAATACCTGCTGTTTCCGGGGAATGGATTTGTGACTTGTCCATGGCAACAACATGGTAGCCCACGAGATGTGGTGGATTTAGGTGAAATTTATTGGATTGTAATAAAACCTGAACTATTCACGAAAGACGGATTATTTTTTTTAGGAGATTGGGCCCGTTTTTCATCTGCCGAAAACAAATTAATCGGCGCTGTACTTTCTAAAAACTCAAAACATATAATTCAGAAAGCGCAACCTCTTAAAATCCTTTTTGAAAGCTTACATCATGAAATTGAAAATAAGAAATTTGGTTATTTCCAACGAGCAAGTAATCTTATTGAAGAATTCCTGATTGACACTGTCCGAATTATTCAAAGCAAAGAAAATCAAATAGAAGAGAATAAGAACTGGTTTAATAAATTCGATGATTTGATCAAGGCCAACATTTCAAAGAAATGGACTTTACACGATTTAGCCCAAATGAATAATTTTGGAATTACCACTCTCACACACCTTGTAAAAGAAAATACCGGATATACTCCGGCAAATTATATAATTTATCTACGCCTGGAAAAAGCAAAAGAGCAACTGCAAAATACTTGTATGAGTATGACCAATATTGCCCTGGATTGTGGGTTTTATTCTTCCCAACATTTCTCTTCCACTTTTTCCAGGTGGGTTGGTATGACTCCCAGCAGGTATCGAAAACACAGATTTAATTACTTTCAATATATGTCAGGCCGGGATATTTATTCCAGAATACCTTGCTCATGACTTTATGATTCAACTTGGTGCCGTTCCCAATAACCCAGATCCTGTTAATCTTATTAGAGATCCCTTTCAGTGTTACCTGCCCGTTGGAATCACCTATCACGAACAGGTAGAGTATGGTACTGTCTTGAGAAAGTGCCGTCGGACCGTAAAAATGATCGTATGGGATCCCACGCTCCGTTCCATAGATGGCATCTTTATGTTTACCAGTCCATGTACCAAGCTCCTTTAAGATACCCACTTGTTCCTCAGGAATAGTCCCGTCGGCTTTCGGACCTATATCCAGCAACAGGTTCCCACCCTTACTGATGCAGTCTGTAAAAATGTCAATGATCTGCTGTGGAGTTTTATAATGATTGTCATTGGCCTGGTAACCCCAGGAATCATTCATTGTCAGGCACAGCTCCCAGTATTTTGCAGCAGGGCGCACTACCGGAGGTCCCTGCTCCGGAGTTTCATAATCACCCTTTCCCCGCAAACGTGAATTCAGGATAACACCCGGGTTTTTCTTTATCAGCATTGAGCGGACCTTATCAACCTGCCATTCCTCGCCACTGTGTTCCCAGTCCCCGTCAAACCACCACAAATCAGGATCATATTTTTCCGAAAGTTCCATAAGCTGCCCCTGGTAATAATCGAGATATTTTTCCCACCGGTCGGGTTCCCGGTCAGGTTTGTAGCGAGTGATAGTCTTTGTATGATGGGTATAATCTCCATAAGACCAATCAGGCAATGAAAAATATAATCCGACTTTAAGTCCGCGATTGCGTAACCCATCTACAAATGGAGTTAGTAAATCCCTTCCGGCGGAAGAGTGTTCCACTGCGTTTAAGTTTCCATACCCCGTATTCCAGAGTGCAAAACCGTCATGATGCTTTGAGGTGATTACAGCATATTTTGCACCGCAGGTTTCAATCAATTCCACCCAGTAATCCGGATCGTAACGATCTGCTGTAAAATCTATCCAGCTGCTTCAAATAGTCATCATGGGAAATGTAGTTGTTAAAGAAGGACCAGGATTCATCAATGCCATAGACTGAATAAATACCCCAGTGAATGAATATTCCCAGTTTGGCGTCTTTAAACCATTCCATTTTCTCATGGTATGAAGAATCGTTTAACTGGGCAGGAACTGAAACAAAAATGAAACAGAACACCACAATGATTAAACCTGTCTTTCTCATTTTAATCTGAAATTACGTATAACTGAATAAATGTAGTTATCTTTTAATACAATTAAATACAATCCGGTATTCCCTTTTTCCAGCAGCGGCAAAAAGATTAAGTTTACAGAGAAAGATGATGCGTGTAAATTTCTTAAAGCTTTTTCTATCATGTTAGCAGGCTTAACTTATGCCAATCTCGGACATTCCATAAAATGTGTGAATGATAGTATAGAGGACTTTACAGATATGGTCCGGTCATTTTTTGGGGCAGGTTCCAGCTTGCAGGAATTGTATATCAGTCACGACCGGATGAAGGAAGAATTCTGGCCCGTTCTGGTTGAAGCCGCCAAATGGGCTCAGGATAATGAGGATGTATTAAAAGACGTGCACTGGATCGGTGGAAGCCCGATTAATCTTGAGGTATAACCGTCGAAATAAGAATACGGGTATATCCTGCCCGGCCGGGGAACCGGATCGGGATCTGTGCCGGCCATTGCCATATCATGGGCACGCGAATGCCCCCTTCACGGCAATTTCCCTTAGATCCTGAAAATGGCCCGTTCCAGCTGTAGTTATTTGTTGAACCCCCGTTATCGCTGAAAAAAATGATCAATGTGTTCTCGTACATTCCCTTGTCTTTCAGTTTCTGAATAATACGACCCACACCCCGGTCGAGGGCATAAACCATGGCGGCATAAGTCCGGCGGCCTTCATCCTGGATATGTGAGCAGGCTACGAGGTCTTCATCTGTCGCCTGCATGGGTGTATGGGGTGCATTGTAGGACAAGAACATAAACCAGGGATGTATCCTGGCATCAATCCACATGAGGGCTTCATCCGTAAAAAAATCAGTCAGATATGGACTTGAAAAAGAGTGAACTTTTTCCCCGTTACGTTCGATCTCGTTTTTGCCTTTTCGGGGAAAATAGTTGTGGCTTCCACCCAGCATACCGCAGAAATGGTCGAAGCCCCTGTTGTTGGGATGATGAATAGCGGCCATACCCTGATGCCATTTGCCAATGAGTGCGGTTTGATATCCTGCCGGTTTTAAATGGTCGGCAATGGTTAATTCATATGGATTGAGCCCATGAAATTTTTCCCGGTTGGGTTTTTCTTCATTCCATTCATTGAGGTTGTCTTCAAAACCGAAGCGTTGGGGGATTCGTCCGGTTAACAGTCCGGCCCGTGACGGGCCACAAACACTCCCTGTAACATAAGCGGATGTAAATAAAACACCCTTTTCTGCCAGCTGATCGATATTCGGCGTTCTCATCCCCTCGCTTCCAGTGCATCCAAGATCACCCCATCCCATATCATCTGCAAGGATAATCAGGATATTGGGCTGGCTTTGGTTATTCTCCTGTGAGATGTCTTGCGATACAGCCCCTTTTGTCAATAGTACTATAAGCAGCGGGGCTAATAAGATTTTCATTGTGTTTTATATTTATCGGGATATTCAACCGGTTTTCCGGTAGTTTTATCCATCGGCATCAGAGCACCTGATTCTTTCAGGAAATCAGTTAGAATGACTGCAAGCTCTCGCAGTTTTTCAGGATTTTCTGAAGCAAGATCATTGTTCTCACTGATATCATCTTTCAGGTTGAACAACTCCGGTTTTCGTTCAATGTGATGGTAAATCAATTTCCAGTCACCTTTCCTGACTGTGCTGTAAGGAGGTTGGTCATAGGTGTGCGGGTAATGCCAGAAAATGGCTCTGTCTTTGGGATAATTCCCTGATTGTTCCAATAAGGGGACAAAGCTGACTCCATCTGTTTTCTTATCGATTTGTACAGATTCTTTAACACCGGCCAACTCTAAAATTGCAGGAAATATATCCTCAATGATGATATAATCCTGGCAGTCGGAACCGGGTACCGTAATACCGGGCCACTTAACAATCATCGGAACACGAATGCCTCCCTCATAAGGGGTGAGTTTATGCCCCCTGAGCGGTACGTTCCGGCTTGCCTTTGAGGGTTGTCCGTTATCTGACATGAAAATAATGATGGTGTTGTTCTCGATCCCATGCCGTTTAAGGTTCGTCATAATATCGCCCAGAGACCTGTCCATTCCCTCAAGCATCGATGCATATATGGCATCAAATTCGTTCAAACCGGCATCAATGTATTTTTGATAAAAACGGCTATCTTCTTCCCAGGGTTTCTCTCCCGCCAGTGGAAGATCATGGCAATCGTCATATGACCTCAATTCCTGGTCACCATGAACAGCATATCCGGGACTTCCCTGGGGTGGGTACTGATTTTTGGCCAGGGGTATGGAGTCCCTGTCATAGAGGTCCCAGTATTTTCTGGGTGCATTGAAAGGGAGGTGCGGCCTGTAGTAGCCCACAGATAGGAAAAAGGGTTCATTCTTATCAGCCAGTTTATTGAGGATCTTAATGGCAAGCGAGGTCTGGGCTCCATCAAAATAGGCATCGTCGTCTGCATTGGCGCATTCAACCGCATTGGCTTTGATATACCAGTGCCCCAGCTGATCGATCCTTGACTTGCCGGCTGCGATCATTTTTTGTTTTTTTGATTCCTGGATCTGCAGATTCTCTTCAATTAAATAAACTGCATCCGGATCAAAAGGGTACCCCTCAATATGAGGTTTCTCTGTCCACGAAATGGTATCTGGTATGTTGTTGTGGAATGTTTTACCCAGGCCAATGGACGTGTATCCATTTTCCTTGAAAAACTGTGGCAATGTAACCACATCGGGTAGCTGATCCCTGAAATCGGTATGCAGGTCCCACACCTGTATGGAGTCAGGCCGCAAGCCGGTAAAGTAAACTGGCCCGCGATGGATTACAAACAGCCTGCTGACAGTACGCCCTGGTAAAAGTAACCCCCTGTCTTGCCAGGCGGTCTATGTGCGGTGTTATAATTGTTTCATTTCCATAGCAACCGAGATCCGGCCGAAGGTCATCCACCGGTATAAACAGGATGTTTGGTAGCTTATGTTCTGATTCCTTCTCTTTGGATGTACATGAAAACAACAAGCATATCGTCATGGATAAAACCACGATGGATCGTAAACCGGTTTTAATTCTCATAGGAGCTGTTTATAGATGAATTATTTCCTGTACAGTGAGATCTGCAGAATTATCAATCACCCCGGTTACTCCTGCCTCAAGCAATTCCTCCTTGTCATGGCTTGTTGTCACGCCAACCACCCTGAGTCCAGCGCTAATCGCGGATTTAATACCCGACAATGAATCTTCAAATACGATGCAGTCATCCTTATGAATTGCCAGCTTCTCAATCTTGTGATAGGGATTGCTGTCAATGATCACACCATCCATATCAAAAATCATCGCATATGCCATAAAATACTCGAAGCTTGATGCTATAACTCAACCCACGATTTGATCTCGGAACTCTCCACAGCTTTGTCAATAAATATCATTCCGCGTAATCCGTCATAAATGGAAGGAAAATCCTTCGCTTCCTCGGGAGGTTCGGTTCCTTCCAGAATATGCTGTATGCAGGTGGCCGCATTCCTGTACAGATTGGCAAATGCTTCGATATATCCCTCGGGGTGACCGGCAGGAACGCGTGTGTTATAAGCAGCTATGGGGCTGACGAATCCTGTTCCTGTTCTCCGGGTCTCAATGGATTTATGAAGCCAGCGAATGATGAGTGTATTGGGTTCCATCTGGTTCCATTCCATTCCGCCTTTCTCACCATATACCCGAAGCTTGACAGCATTTTCTTCACCGGCTGATATCTGGCTGGCATAGAGTACACCGCGGGCTCCGCCATCGAAGTGCAGCAGCATGTTGGCATCATCGTCCAATACCCGGTTGGGGACCAGGGTGCTGAGGTCCGACATGAGCTCATTCACCCTTAATCCTGTGACATATTCAGCAAGGTGGAATGCATGTGTGCCAATATCACCAACACAGCAGGTTTTTCCGGATCTTTTGGGATCTCCACGCCAGGAAGCCTGTACATGGCCGGTTTGCTCCAGGGGTTCGCTGAGCCAGCCCTGCGGGTAATCCACCACAACCTTCCTGATCTTGCCCAGGTCGCCACCCTGGGCCAGATGCCTGGCTTCTTTGACCATGGGATAACCTGTATAGGTATGGGTCAATAAGAAAAGCAAACCGGTCTCTTCCTTGATCCTGACCAGCACTTCAGCTTCATCAGCATCCAGGGTAAGGGGTTTGTCACAGACCACATGAAAACCATTTTCCATGGCCAGTTTAGCAGGTTTGAAATGGAGGTGGTTGGGTGTGACTATGCACATGAAATCCATCTGGACACCTTCCGGAAGTTTTGCCTCTTCAGTGATCATCTCCTGGTAAGTGTCGTAGACCCGTTCCGGTGGTAAATGATATTCTGCACCGGTGATTTTTGATTTCTCAGGATTGGAACTGAAGGCACCGCAGACCAGGTCGATCTGTCCGTCAAGGATGGCTGCCATGTAATGAACGCGGCCAATAAATGATCCGGGGCCTCCGCCTACCATACCCATGTTTATTTTCCTGTTTGCCATTGCTGAAATTCTGTTTTAAGGTTGACTATATAAAATTAACTCTTTTTTTCATAACTTGATTTGGTTATTCCATACTGAAAATCATCCTCTTACTATTTCAATCAATCCATTGAATGAACCATAAATCGGGAATATGAAATCTCAGATTATAAGAAAAGACCAAAAGGTTTTCATTGATAATATACCGAAACTTGAATGGGACAAAGGGACAGAAATCAGTTTTGTCAGATCGGCCCAATTGGTCCTCAATTCGCTTGGTGAGAACTACTCCTATAATCAATTGATGGGGATATCAGGAGCAGCTTTCAGATTTCATTTCCATCCGGACTGGTGTCCAAGTTCCGGCGATGTAACTACCGGGTTCGATGTTTCACGTGTACTTTTCAAATCACTGGGGTATGCAAGTGAGTTGTATGCCATAGATGACAACAAATTTGATGATATCCGAAGGTTATATCAGAGAATTATTACCCAGATCAACAATGGAATTCCCATCATAGCCGTCAATCTGAAAGTATGTGCGGAATGGGGGATAATTACCGGATATCTTGAGAACAGGCCTGGTATCCTGTGTCGCACCTATTTTTGATGAATCGGATGAGTACTCATTGGCCGAGCATGCACCATGGTTATCGTTTTTCATTGAAAAAAAGGATAAACCTTTGGTGACTGAAGAATTGTTTAATAATGCACTTAGGATTGCAGTTCAACTTGGTAAAACGGACCATTTTGATGGATACAAAAGCGGGCTCAGTGCATTTGATTTGTGGATCAAGGAATTAAGACACTATTCGGTCTCTATGGGAACAGGCGAATTTAAGCATCATGAAGTGAATCTAACACTTTCCAATTGCCTGTTGGATTCTCGTAAAGCTGCTCAGAGATACCTGACCGCAATGAATGCTCACTTCAAACTGAAAAATGGCGATCTGATCCTTGAAGGCTACAGGAAAGAAGTCGACATGTTGACAGATACACAAGAGAGACTGCTGCCATCCTTTAGGTCCAGTCCGGAAAGTTGGACCAAAGAGATATTGGAGGAACAGGCTTGAAAAAGAAGCAAATATACCTGCTTATCGGTTTGAAAGGGAGTGGTGTCTTTTATTACCATCAAGGTCCTGACTGACCCGGAAAAGTGTCTGGAAAGGGTCATGACAAGGGATCATTCCATTCATATAAACATTTCGGATGATCAGGTTGATCAAATAAACTCAGCTGTGCTGGCAAAGGATATCAAAACTGACTTCATCATTGAAAACACCCATAAAACTATTGATGAACTGAAAGAGGAAATTAGAATGATACTTAAGAATACCTCCTCAGAATCATGAGGTCTTTTTTATTACATTTGAATCAATAAATCAGCAGTTGAATAATGGAAAAAATCAGATGGGGTATCCTGAGTACCGCAAAAATAGGTCTTAAGCAGGTCATCCCTGCCATGCAAAACGGAGAGTTCAGCAAGGTGACGGCCATCGCTTCAAGGTCCCTGGAAAAGGCAAATGTGGCAGCTTCCAGTCTCGGAATAGAAAAGGCTTATGGTTCCTATGAGGAGTTGCTGGATGATCCGGATGTTGACGCCATTTATATTCCACTGCCCAACAACATGCACTTGGAGTGGACCATCAAAGCCATGCGGGCAGGTAAGCATGTGTTGTGTGAGAAACCTGTGGGTTTGACGGTCGGGGAGGTTGAACAAATGATTGCCGTAAGGGATCAATGCGGAGTGAAGGCCGGGGAGGCTTTCATGGTAAAATCCAGTCCCCAGTGGATCGAAACACGGGAACGGGTACGAAGGGGCGAAGTTGGAGAGTTGCAACTTATCCAGGGAATGTTCAGCTATTTCAACGCGGATCCCAACAACATCAGGAATATTGCCGACCTGGGAGGTGGTGGTATATGGGATATCGGTTGTTATCCTGTAACTCTTTCCAGGTATCTATTTGAACAGGAGCCTGTTCGGCTGGTAAGCACCCTTGAGTTTGATCCTGAAATGAAAACCGACAGGCTGGCCAGCGTAATCATGGAATTCCCTTCGGGTCAGGCCATATTTTCAGTCAGCACCCAGCTTGTGGCCTATCAACGAATGCATATCTTCGGTACAAAAGGGCACCTTGAAGTGCAGATTCCTTTCAATGCTCCCAACGACAGGCCCTGTACAGTGGCCCAGGACCGCGGAAGTATTTTGCTGGACGAGATCACCACCCATGCTTACACAGTGACAGACCAGTATACAATCCAGGGGGATGCCTTTTCAAAAGCGATCATGGAAGATGCGGAGGTTCCGGTAACACTTGAAGACGCATTGGACAATACCCGGGTATTAACTGCTATCTTTGAATCGGCCAAAACAGGTAATTGGGTAGTTATCTGATCTAAAAATTTGAGCAGTCTTGATATATCCTGAACAATTTGAAGTAAAGATCGGATTTGATCGCATCCGTGAGCTGGTCAAATCGCATTGCCTGTTTGATCCGGGAAAGGAACTGGTGGATCAAATGGAATTCATGCCCCATCATGAGCTTATAGACCGGGAGCTGAATCTGGTTGAAGAATTCAGGATTATTTGTCGGCACGAGGATGAATTTCCCATTCAGCATTTTATTGATATCAGGGAGGCGCTGAAAAAGGCAGAGGTGGAGGGAACATACCTGCTGACTGAAGAAGTTTTCGGACTGTTAAAAAGCCTGGATTCCATCCGTGCGATATTACATTTCTTCAAATCCGATGATCAGGAGAAGTATCCTGCCCTGGAAGAACTTTGTGAACCGGTGAAAGTATTTCCTTTTGTTCATGACCGCATCCAGAAGATTCTGAACAAACACGGAAAAATCCGCGATAATGCTTCTTCTACCCTACACCAGATCAGACGGAGTCAGCAGGAGAGACAGGGAGCGGTTTCGAAAAAACTGAACCAGATTCTTGGTAAAGCACAGAGAGAAGGATGGGTGGATTCAGAAGCAGCGCCTACCTTCCGGAATGACAGACCGGTAATTCCTGTAATGGCAGGGAGCAAGAGAAAAATGAACGGTCTCATTCATGATGAATCGGCCACCGGGAAGACCGTTTTTATTGAACCGGCCGAGGTGGTTGAACTATCCAACGAGATCAGGGAACTGGAGTATGCAGAGCGCAGGGAGATTGTCCATATTCTGCTGGAATTTACAGATGACCTGAGGCCTTATATCCTCGACCTTTTATCCTCCCAGGAATTCCTTTCCATCATTGATTTCCTCAGGGCTAAAGCACTGTTTGCCATCAGGATCGGGGCCTCGCGTCCCCAGCTGAAAAATGAACAGGTGTTTGACTGGCGCGATGCGAAACACCCGTTGCTTTACCTGGCCCACAAAACAGAACAGAAAGAGGTGGTCCCGCTCTCATTTCACCTGGCGGGTCAGAACCGGATCCTTCTTATTTCCGGGCCCAATGCAGGTGGGAAATCTGTTTGTCTGAAAACCATTGGTTTGTTGCAATATATGTTGCAGTGCGGACTCCTGGTTCCATGCGGGGAAGAATCAGTATTTGGAATATTTGCCGGAATCTTCATAGATATCGGGGATGAACAATCCATTGATAACGACCTGAGTACATACAGCTCCCACCTGTTGAATATGAAATATTTCATCAAACATGCAGCTGTCGATACTCTTATATTGATTGATGAGTTTGGTACAGGTACAGAGCCCATGCTGGGAGGTGCTATTGCTGAGTCGATCCTTGAACGGCTCAACCAATCGGGCACATGCGGGATCATCACCACCCATTATACCAACCTGAAGCATTATGCCACCTCTTCAGAAGGGATTGTGAATGGGGCCATGTTGTTTGACAACCAGAAGATGCAACCGCTTTACCAACTGCAGGTGGGGAAACCAGGCAGTTCCTTCGCTTTTGAAATTGCCAGAAAGATCGGACTGCCGGAAGAGGTGCTGGGAAAAGCCTCAGAAAAGGTAGGGCAGGACCATATCGATTTTGATAAACACCTGAGGGAGATCGTACGTGATAAAAAATACTGGGAAGGGAAGAGGCAGAAGATCAGGCAATCGGAAAAGAAACTGGAGGAATTGATGGCACGTTATGAACGTGAACTCCAGGAAAGTGAAAAACAGAGGAAAGTGATTGTGAGAGAGGCCAGGGAGAAGGCTGAAGCCATGCTGTCGGGCGCTAACCGAAAAATTGAGCAGACCATCAGGGAGATCAAAGAGGCTGATGCGGAGAAGGAAAAGACCAGGGAGGTCAGAAAGGAACTGGAGACTTTTAAGGAGCACATAGAGGTTGAGAAAGGGAAAGAGGAACAGCGCGTTGAGAAGCAGTTGAAAGAGATCCGGCAACGAGGGACAGAAATGGAGGCCAGGAGGCCAGATCTCAGGCAAAACTCCAAAAAGACCTTTTCCCGGAAAAAGGATGACCAGGAGGATCCCGAGATCAGGGTGGGGGATATGGTGCGGATCAGTGGACAGGAGATACCCGGTGAGGTGCTGGAGATAAGAGGGAAAAATTGTGTGGTAGTTTTTGGCATGCTCAAGACAAGAATTAAACTGGAAAAGCTGGAAAAGATAAGGGCTGAGGAAGCGGGCCGTTTAAGGATCAGGGATAAATCAAAGGTGGAGCTGGGAGACTGGGATGTGGGAACCCGGAGGGTGCAATTTCGTCCTGATATAGACTTGCGGGGAAAACGGGCCGATGAAGCCATGGAGATTGTGGTCGATTTCATTGATGAGGCCATCATGGTCAGCGCCCGCGAATTAAGGATCCTGCATGGAAAAGGCAACGGTATTTTGAGGCAGTTGATCCGGGAGTACCTTCATTCAGTGGATCTGGTGGAGTGGTATGGGGATGAACACGTTGACCGCGGTGGTACAGGGATTACAGTTGTCAGAATGGAAAGCTGAAAAGTTAGAAAGCGAAAAAGTGATATAGTGATAGAGTTTGTACATAGAAAGGATATTGACACTGCACGGTGGGATGAATTGATTGCACAATCCACGGCAGAGACGCTATATCCCTATTCCTGGTACCTGGATGCTGCAGCAGCAAACTGGTCGGCCCTGATCATGGACGACTACCGGTTTGTAATGCCACTGGTCTGGAAGAGGAAGTACGGACTCAGGTATTTATATCAGCCTTTCTATACCCAGCAACTGGGGGTCTTCAGTGAGGAGTATGTGGATCCATACACTGTAACACAATTTATCGACAGGATGCCGAAGACCTTCAGGTTTGGAACTATAAACTTCAATATGCAGAACATGGTTGGGGAGAAGCAGTCTTTTGAAGTATTTGACAGATCCAATTATGTACTTTCCCTTCAACAAGAGTATATCGATCTGTATGGTTCATATTCTACCAATGCCAAACGGAACCTGAAACGTTCTTTTGATCAGGCAGGGGAAGTAGAAAAAGATATTTCACTGGCAGAACTGATTTGTTTTAAAAAGGAGAATGACGCAATCAAAAGGACGGATGATGCGTATCTCAGGATGAAAAAGCTTTTGGGTTCTGTTATAAAATACGGCAGGGGTTTTGTGTATGGAATAAAGGATGGAAATGAACTGAGTGCCGCAGCATTTTTTGGATTCAGCAAAACCAGGGTCATTTATCTGCTTTCAGTCTCCAGTATGCAGGGTAAAGAAAACCGGGCCATGTTTAAAATTGTAGATGAATTCATCAGAACCCATACCGGCTCTGAGCTGGTTCTCGATTTCGAAGGATCCAGTATTCCTTCAATAGCCCGGTTTTTTTCCGGATTTGGGGCAAAGCCAGAGATTTACCAGAGCCTCAGTTTTAACCGGTTGGCCTTTCCATTAAAGATGTTGAGAAATCGTGGAAGATAGGCGACGGAAGAACATATCACCTTTTGCCCGTTTCATGAACCTGAAGTGCATGGTGGGCCTGACAGGTCAACAGACCATCTTCCCGTTTTACCATGTGGTTTCCGACCGTTCATTGCCCCATATCAAGCATCTTTATCATTACCGGGACGAATTCGGATTTGAACGTGACCTTGATGGCATGCTGAAGCTTTTCGAACCCATCAGCATGGATCAGTTTTTAAAATATGAAGGGCAGCCCGGGGGGAAAAGGCGGATGGTTCTCTCCTTTGATGACGGTCTGGTTGAATGCCATCGCTTTATTGCACCGCTTCTTCAGAAAAAAGGAGTGCCGGCACTGTTTTTTCTCAATAACCTGTTCATTGATAATCGTGACTTATTCTACAGGTATAAGGCCAGTATACTGATAGACAGACTTCTTTTAGACCGGAATGCCATGGCCGAAGTAGCCGATTACCTGGCCATTCCTGAGGATCAGGTAGTAAAGGCTATCCAAATAGTTAACTTCAGGCAGCAGCCCTTGCTGGATGCCATTGCTGAGCTGGTAGAAATAGACTTTATCGAGGATTTGAAAAAGAGACCGGTCTATATGACTTCAGACCAGGTAAAGGATATTGTTAAGTGGGGATTTGAGATCGGGGGACACAGCATGGATCATCCTGATTTTGCAGCATTGGATGAAGACGAGATGGTTATTCAGGTAAAAACGAGTATAAAAGATCTTCAGGACAGATTTGAGATAAAACCAGCCTTCTTTGCTTTTCCATTCACCAGTGAAGGTGTGCCGAAAAAGGTTATCGGCCAACTTTTTAAGGAGGGAATTGTGGATGCTGTATTCGGTACTGCAGGCCTTAAAAAGACAGACAGAAAGAACTTTATACAACGCATCCCGATGGAAGCCCTTGCCATGCCTGCATTGAGAGTGCTGAAGGCAGAGTATCTCTATTTTCTCCTGAAAGCCCCGTTTGGCAAGAATTATAATCACAAAGGAGTTTAATGAATGGCGCAGTTTGATTTTCTCAGGCATATTATCACCAATTGTATAAAGCATCCTGACAGAAATGCTTTCTTTATCAAGGACACATATTACTCGTATGGAGAACTGTCGGGTTTAATAGCTGAGATCCAATACAAATTGTTTCAATCAGAGGAGCGGGAAGATCATATCGGAGTTTACCTGGGTGATGACATTCAGACTTATGCTTCTATCCTTGCATTGTGGCTGTCAGGACATGCCTTCATTCCTGTAAATCCACAATTTCCGGTGGAACGGAACAGGAACATTATTGATCAGTTGAATCTGAGGCTCATCCTTCATTCAAAGGAAATTGTTAATGATCAGTTGATTTCGGGGTGCAGAACCGTTTTCACAGGTGATATGAATATTCATTCTGACAGGATCCTGGAATTTGCTGAATTCAGTAAGGAAAAGGATGCCTATGTTCTGTTTACATCTGGGAGTACCGGGATCCCAAAAGGGGTGAGGATTTCCGTGAATAACCTGAATGCTTTTATAAGGGATTTTATTGGCTTTCCTGGATATTCGTTTACTCCCGATGACAGGTTCTTACAGATGTACGATCTCTCTTTTGACGGTTCCATTCCTTGTTATGTGGTTCCACTGGTCGTTGGGGCCTGTATATATACGGTTCCTGTTGACAGTATCAAGTACCTGGCTGCTTATAAGTTAATGCAGGATCACAAGCTTACGTTTGTAAAAATGCCACCTTCAACCTTATCCTATCTCAGGCCCTATTTTTCTTCAATCAGGTTAACCGGGATCAAGTATTGCCTGCTGGGAGGAGAAGCATTTCCTTCCATGCTGGCAGTGGAATGGGAAAAGTGTGTTCCGAATGCACTTATTCAGAATGTTTATGGGCCGACCGAGGCCACCATTATCTCTCTTATTTATGATTGGAACAGCCTGGGAAGCGGGCGTAAAGAAAATTATGGGATTGTCTCTGTAGGCAAGGTGTTTGGTTCAAACAAAGTTTTGGTAATTAGAGAGGACGGTCAACATACCAGGCAAGGGGAAACGGGTGAACTTGTCATTGCTGGAGGCCAGCTATCGCCTGGTTACTGGAGAAATCCTGAATTGAATGAGCGTTCTTTTATAGAAATGGAGTATAATGGTAAACCCTGCCGCTTTTACCGCACCGGGGATCTGGTATCGGTGGATGAGCAGGGAAATATGATGTACCTGAGACGAAATGATGAACAGATACAGGTACAGGGCTACAGGGTGGAATTGGGTGAAATTGAAGCGCATGCACGTGAGTACATGAAAGGAACAAATGTGATGGCTGCCGGAAAAGATTCCGGTACCGGAGAGATGAGAATCTGTCTGTTTATTGAATCGAAGAGCACTGATTTTAGCCCTCTCCATAATCATTTAAAAAAACGCCTGCCTCATTATATGATTCCTTCAGAAATGATTGCAGTCCGTGAGTTTCCTAAGTTGGTTAGCGGTAAACTGGATAGAAAAGCATTAATTGACTTATTACAATGATGGATGATTTCAGGGAGGATGTGACTCAGAATCTATACCGCTTTTACCGCGAAATTTCAGGTTTATGCGGATACATATCAGGGCAAATTTGCGGACTGGATTATGTCTGGAATCAAAATGGTTCATGGCCGTCATATATTCTGGGAACGCCCGGATCCACTGATATTCCGGAGATTGTACACGCCATTGAGCGCAAAGAAATACCAGCTTTTTGGATCATGGAGCAGACTCCGGATTTTGAAATGAATTGGTTAGAGGAAAGGGGAGTCCGAATTGTCCGTGAATGGAAAGGAATGGTGCTGGATACGATTGGATTTGAGCACATACCCCCGGACCATGGTATTGATCTTAGAACCAACGATCCGGAAACCCAACAGGATTGGCTGGGTATCGTCAATACAGAATTGATGAGAGGTGCAATGATAGGTGAGGAAGTGCTTGCAAGCATCAGTACCTCCGAAGCATTCAGGTGGATTGTTGCTTATCTGGACGACCAACCGGTTGGTGCCGGGCTTTCATATACGGAAGAAGGTGTGACCGGCTTGTATATGATTGTAACGAAAGCATCATACAGAGGAATGGGAATAGGTACGCTGATCACTTCAAACCTGATTAAAAGCGCTAAACAGGCAGGGATAGGTACCATAGTACTTCATGCAACGAAACCTGGAGAAAGAATATATGAAAATATCGGTTTCGGGGAAAAGAACAGGCTTTCTGTTTTGTGGTATATTGGAACATGAACGACGCATGCAATTTATATATTTACGCACATGGATTACAATGAAGTTATAAAACAGATTATTTTTATTGCTATAAACCAATTTCCAAATGAGGGCCATGAAATTGGAGCAGGTACCAACGCGTCGGATTTAGCAGCCTGGAATTCATTGAATCATGTATTGTTTATAGCAAGTATTGAAAGATCATTTGAGATAAAATTTGAGCTGCTGCAAATGATTGAGATGACCAGCATTGAAGAAATAGCAAAGGCTACCCACAAAATGCTGAAATAAACATGGACATCAGATCTGTAACAATCAAAGAACTGACTGATTTCATATCTGCAGATGCATATTCTCGAATGGAGGTGGTTCCCATTACACCGGAGAGGGTCAGGTCTCAGGTGCAAAACCCACATGCCAAACCGGATGACGATGCTCTTTGGAATGTTGCTTCCAATGATGGCCGCGTGATCGGTTTTATAGGATCACTACCGGCATATGACGTGCATAACAAAAGACGAATGGGATGGAACTCATGCTGGTGGATTGACCCGGAGAGGGGGAGAGAATTGGCTTTACCCCTGTTTTACAAATTCTTAAGTTACTGGGACCAGCAAGTTGCTTTTGCTGATATGACACCGCACACATATGCGATTATCAATCAACTTGGTTTTTGTCATACCAGGGCAGAAATGCTGGTACAGTCCTATATCAGGCTTTCCGGAAAACGAATTCTACGGAAAACAGGCATAGCTGGGAAGGTGCTTTACCCGGCGATAATAACGGTTGCATTTTTGATCAATTCAATCCAGCAAATCAGGATGTCACTAATAACAAGGCTTGACCAGCATTTGAAACTGGAGGTCCGGGAACATATCGATGATGAAATTTATGATTTCATCAGGCTGCATCAGGAAAATGACTTCCTTCAGAGATCGCAAGATGATTTTAAATGGATTGAGGAAAATCCCTGGCTGGTTAAACGATCAGATGAAACTGAGATCCTGAAAAATAAATACCCGTTTTCCTATCAAGTGTTGGATTTTGGCTGGGAATGGCTGATTGCAAAGAGGGGTGGAGTGATCACATCGGTTATGCTCACTTCCCGAAGAGACGGGGATTTGAAGCTGTTATACTATTTTGGAGATCAAGTAGTTGACAGTCTCAGGGTTCTAAAAAATAAGATTTTTCGTGACAAAAGAATCCAATCTGTTATTCTAGGGCATCCTGAGATGGTCGCCTGCCGTAGAGAGATGAGAGCAATCAGTTTATATAACCGTCTCAGAACCAGGTATGTGGGTGTTTCAAAAAAAATACTGGACACTTTTCCTGAAGATATGGTCATTCAGCTTGGTGACGGAGACGCGGTATTTACATAGGTTCGTTCCGGATCAGCCTGTCAATATCTGCTTCGCTAAGGTTTGCGCCAGAAAGCTTCCCTTCTTCACACTTAAGAGTTCTTGAGGAAAATCTCTTGATCAGGTTGTAATTGTGGGTGGCCATCATTACAGCACGTCCGCTTTCAGAGATCTCCCAGAGGATTTTCATGATATCATCGGATGTGGCTGGATCCAGGTTTCCGGTAGGTTCGTCAGCCAGGATGATCTCCGGATCATTGAGCAGTGCCCGGGCAATCACCACACGTTGCTGCTCTCCACCCGAAAGCTGGTGAGGCATTTTATATCCCTTGTACCCCAGGTCCACCTTTTCCAGCACCTCTGCGATACGGTCCTTGATCTCCCCTTTGATTTTCCAGCCGGTTGCTTTCAGGGCAAACTCCAGGTTGCTGTCTACAGTGCGATCGATAAGCAATTTGAAATCCTGGAATACAATCCCCAGTTTTCTTCTGAGATAGGGGATCTCTTTACGCTTGACCTTTTCAAGCTGAAAGCCTGAAACCATACCGGTCCCTTCTTTCAGGGGCAGTTCTGCATTGATGGTTTTAATCAGGCTGGTTTTCCCGCTGCCTACCCTTCCTATCAAATAGACAAATTCATTTCTCCCAACTTCAAGATTCACTTCCGTTAGAATGATGTGGTCATCTACACCGATGACTGCATTTTCGAGGGTGATGACATTGTCCAGCGCCATATCAACTTAAATATCCGGCTAAATTAAGAATTAAATCATACTAAAAATTAACATTTTTCTGTTAATTAAAAAGAAATACCGTTAAAATAGCCGTCGTGAATTATCGTACTTTTATCAAGTTAATACCATGCATATGATCCATCCGAGAAAGACAATTGCATCCATTATATTCATTGCTGCCTCCCTTGCTGTATCCGGTCAGAAAAGCGCGGTCTACGAGTATGGTGACAATGATTACCTGAAAGGGCTTGATCTATTCGAGAAAGAAAAATACGGAGCGGCCCGGCAGGTATTTGACCAGCTGTTATCAACAACAGAGGGATCCCGTTCAGAGATTCGTTCAGAAGCGTCATTCTACCGGGCCATGTCAGCAGTTGAATTGCGAAATGATGACTCCGAGTACCTGGTCCATAGTTTCTTATCAGAGTATCCCGAAAGTCCGCATGTGGATGAGGCCGCATTCAACCTGGCAGATTTTTTCTATGATAAAAACAGCTGGGCAAGAAGTATTTCCTGGTATAACAGGGTGGACCGTCATGAGCTGGACAGGAGCGAGCTTTCCGAGTATTACTTTAAAAAGGGGTATTCCTATTACAAACGAAATGATTTCGAAGGCGCGAGGGTTAATTTTTATGAAATCCTTGAAGTGGAGTCACCCTATACCTCTCCTGCCACCTATTATTATTCCCACATCCACTATACCGACGGAAACTATGAGACTGCCCTGATGGGATTCAGGAAGATTTATGACGATCCGCTTTTTTCGGGCATTGCTCCCTATTATATCGCGCAGATACTCTATATCCAGAAGAAATACGATGAAGTAATTGAATTTGCTCCTCCTTTGATGGATTCCGTTTCCGATAGACGGCTGGGGGAGATGGCCAAGATAATTGGGGAATCATACTTCATGATGGAGCATTATAAGGATGCCATACCATACCTTGAAACTTACCATTCAAATACAAAAGCATATACCATCCATGACCGTTACCAGCTGGCATTTGCGTATTACATGAATATGGAATATGAGAATGCCGGGAAACTCTTTGAACAGATCACCTACAGGAAGACAGAAATAGCCCAGAGTGCGCTCTATCACCTGGCCGATTGTTACCTGCAGCTGGGGGATAAAAATAAAGCACGAATCGCTTTTTCTCAGGCAGCAAAAATGGAATTTGATCCCCGGATACAACAGGATGCATTGTTCAATTATGCCAAGGTAACGTATGAGCTTTCGTACAATCCTTTCAATGAAGCCATCAGGGCTTTTGAGGATTACATCAGGCTCTACCCGGCGGCTGACAATACAGATGAGGCATACAATTACCTGGTCATGGCCTACCTGGGTACCCGCAATTACAGCATGGCCATGGTCTCCCTGGAAAAGATCCGTCAGAAAGATGCGAAGATCGAAAAGGCATACCAGAAAGTGGCCTTCTACCGGGGTCTTGAACTCTATAAGAACCTGAGATTCAGTGAGGCAGTGGATGCTTTCGAGCGATCGCAACAATATGCCACTCATGATCCGGTGATAGCGGCCAGGACCTATTTCTGGCAGGGTGAGGCGGCATACCGTTCGGGTGATCCGGAGACGGCCAGGCTCTATTACAATGAATTCATGAAAGATGGGAGTTCCATGCAGCAGCAGGAGTATGCGCTGTGTCATTACAGCATGGGTTATATCCTATTCGAAGAGGAGGAGTATGATGAGGCCATGAACTGGTTTAGCAGGTACATCAGATTGGAGAAGGGAAAGCAAACCACGACCATGTCGGATGCCTACAACAGGATGGCGGATTGCTATTTTGTAAAGACCAGTTACCTGCAGGCCATCGATTATTATGACCTGTCCATTGAATCCGGGAAGGCTGATGCAGATTATGCAATGTTCCAGAAAGGATTCACGCTGGGGCTGCTGGACAGAATGCCACAGAAAGTGGAAGTGCTTATTAAGCTTACAAGGGAAAAACCCACGTCCAATTTTGTGGATGATGCCCTTTTTGAGATCGGCAGGAGCTTCGTTGTGCTGAATGATCCGGGAGAGGCCAGGGACTATTATGAGTTGCTTGTAAAGGACCATCCCAATTCAAGCTATGCGAATAAAACGCTTAACCAGCTGGGTCTCATCTATTACAATGATGGTAATTATGACAGCGCACTGGAGTATTACGAGCAGGTTGCCACCAATTATCCGGGAACCCCTGAGGCAGATAATGCGCTTACCAGTATAAAGAATATTTATGTCAGAAAAGACAATGTGGATGGATACCTGGCATTTGTTACAGGGCTTGGACAGGATATTACCATGCGGGAACAGGATTCCCTTTCCTATACTGCTGCAGAGATTGTTTATACGCGGGGCGATTGCGGGGAGACGGTGCGGGCTTTCAAGGATTACCTGGATGCCTTCCCAAATGGGAGGTTCCTGCTGAACGCCCACTACTACAAAGCAGATTGCCAGCTCAAACTACAGCAGAACCAGGAGGCGCTGGTCTCCCTTGATTACATCATCGGACAACCGAGGAACATGTTCACAGAACCTGCCCTGGAAGCAGCCTCGAAGATCAACTTCAGGGAGGGGGAATACAACAGGGCTGCGGATAACTACCTGACCATGATTGAGGTAGCGGAACAGAAAAACAACATATCCAATGCCCATGTGGGATTGATGCGGTGTTATTTTGAGCTGGGAGAGTTTGCCAATACCATCGAAGCTGCCAGGCTGGTGCTTCAACTTGACAAACTGCAGGAGGAAGTTATTCGTGAAGCGAATTTCAAAATTGCAAAGGCATTTCAGGAACTTAACGAATCAGACTTTGCATACGACTATTATAAAAAAGGGGCACTTGAGGTGAACAGCATTGAGGGGGCAGAATCAAAGTACAGGGTGATTGAGATCCTTTATGAGCGCAATGAAATGGAGGCAGCTGAGGCAGAAGTATATAGCTTTATCGAGATGAATACCCCACACCAGTACTGGATGGGAATGGCATTCCTGGCCCTCTCGGATATCTATATTGCCGGGGATGATGAGTTTTCGGCCATTAATACACTTCAGAGTCTGGTCGACTATTATACCATTCCTGATGATGGGATCATAGCCAATGCAAAACAGAGAAAGGCTGCACTGACCGAACAGGCTGAAAATGATATCGCCCCGGAATCCGGACCTGCTCAATAATGAACTATATGAAAAAGACTATAATGAAGGATATCAGAAGAGCAATACGCATCCTGTTGATCATATGTGCCGGTTCCGTTTTTACGGTCGCCCTTTTTGCACAACAAGAGGAGGTGCGGGTGGTAAAACCTTATAACCCAACACTGTCGGGGGCTGAGAAGATCCAGTTATTACCGAACCTGGATGAAGAGATTGTGTATGATCCTCCCCAGTTTACCTACCAGCTGTTCCAGAAAAAACACAACAGCAAGTTCAGGGTGGAGCCCATCAGGGCTGCAAGGATGGTCCAGATGCCGCTGAATAAATTGTACAAAAGCCAGCTTACACTGGGAATGGGTAATTACCTGACACCGCTGGCTGAATTAAACGTGAACCAACTCAGATCCCGAAATGGCACATTTGGTTTGAACCTGAAGCACCACTCCATGAACGGAAAGGTCAAACTGGATAATGATCTGAAAGCTGATGCAGGATTCAATGAGAACCTGGGTGAGATCTTCGGAAGCAGGTTCCTTAAAAAAGCAGTATTGGATTATAAGGCGGGAGCCAGTTATAATTCATACGTCCATTACGGGGTGGATCCAGACATGGATTCGGTCCTTTCGAGAGAGGATGCAGTGCATCCGTACTTTACGGCAGCAGGTGGTATCGGTTTGCACTCCATGCATGCAGATTCGTTTCATTTCAACTATGATGCTTCTTTGGAGTATTACTATTTCACCCACCAGTTCGATCAGGTGGAACACGGCGCAAATGTTGATTTTGAATTTGATAAGAAGCTCAGAACCATTGATATTGCCGGAAAAGCTGGAGTAGCCTTCTATGGGCATTCTCCTGACTGGGACACCGTCCTTGGAAACCATACCATGATCTGGCTCAATCCACACATTGCCAAAAGTTCAGCTGAATGGAAATTTACAGCCGGGTTTAATGCATATTCGGAGATTGAGAACAACTTCATGACCCTTCATTTTTATCCAAAAGCCACTTTCCAGTTCAATATCGTAAAGGAGGTGATCGTGCCCTATTTCGGTGTGGATGGTTTCCTGGAATCCAACAATTACCGGAAAACGGTTGAGGAAAATCCATATGTGGTTCCCGGACTGGCCCTTCGGCCCACCAATCACAAACTGATTGCCTATGCCGGATTAAAGGGCCGGTTTTCCGACGCAGTAGCATGGAACATAAAAGGGAGTTATTCTATTATTGACGACCAGTACTTTTTCGTGAACGATACCAGCAGCGAGCTGAGGAGCCAGTTTTCTGTGGTGTACGACGATATCACATTAATGAACCTGCACGGTGAGTTAACCGTCCGGCCCACTGATTCATGGAAAGTATTCCTCAAAGGTAATTACTACAAATACACACTTGTAAGAGAGGACTATGCGTGGAACAAGCCCTCTTTCGATATCTCCTTCCAGGCGCGTTACAATATGAGCGATAAAATCCGGGTGAACGCAGGGATTTACGCCATTGGACAGCGCTACTATGAAAACTTCAACCCGGCTGTAGATCCGGAAACCCTGCCCCTTACAATAGATGCCAACCTGGGAATCGAATACCGGTTCAGCAAATTGCTCTCATTCTGGGCCCGCTTCAACAACCTGGCTGCGCAGAAATATTATCTGTACAACCAGTATCCTTCTTACAGGTTCAGGGCGATGCTGGGATTGACGTATGCGTTGTAATTCCAGATTAGAAGTCTTTCCGTTTTGATGGGTCTCTGCTGGTGTGTATGATATTGTAGTTCCACTGTGTGACAGAACGATATTCTATCTGTTCGTCTTCCAGGTAACGTTCGATGGAGTAACCGGAAAAATCTTTTAACGACTTACACCTGGTAATAATCCCACTTCTAACATATTCAGCGGTTTCTTCTGACACTTCTTGTTTTAAGGTGTTCAATGGTAAGATATTCTCCTCTCGCTATTTGTACTTCTGCTTCTCTTATATCCGCAACAAACTGACTTTTCTTAATAACTTTTCCAGATGCATCGTAACCAATAACCGGATCGTCATCCAGGAGGGATTGTATCTTCTGATACACCTCATTTATAAGGTTCTCATCAACCTGATGTAAATGACTATGGATGTAATCCTTTTTTTTTTAATACGCTCATAATTGCCATTCTTTCTACAAAAAAAACGATTAATACTCACTTATTAGTTTTATTTAAAGGATGATATTTCTCCAGTTTTAGTTAACAGGCAGGCTGAGCAGTTGAGCTGAAAGCCCAATCAGCTTAGCTTCAAGGTTTTCTTATTTATGTATTATTACAGGGTCAGATCGCCCATTCTTTCCAAACTTTCCTAACTTTATCAAACCTAACAACCTAACATTCTAACACCTTCCTCATGTACCTTCGCAAATTTACTTTTCGAGAAAATGCCGGGAAAAAGATCGAGTGGCTGATCGATAATGTAAGCCTGGGGGAGATCAACCTGATCGTGGGAAAGAATTCAAGTGGTAAGACCAGGACATTGAATGCCCTTACAGACCTGGTTAGTATGATCAGGGGCAAGGGCAACAATGCCACAGGTCCGGTCAGTTATAATTTGCTTTTCAGGAACAGTGCAAATTTCATGAGGTATGAGCTGGAATATGACCTGGAGACCATTCAGATGGAACGGTTATACATGGGTGAAGAGCTGGTCCTGGAGCGGGGAGAGGATGGCCGGGGAGTCATTAAGTATGAGTCCACTCCTGGCTCCATATTCCTGGAGTTTGAGATTCCCCACGACCAGCTGGCATGTTATGCCAAACGAGACAGGCTCCAGCATCCATTTATCGAAATTATCCATGGCTGGGCAGTAAGTCTGAGGAGATTCGATTTCAGCGGTGAACTGGGGAAAACCAGGTATGCCCTGAAGTCGGCTTTCGAGGCGAAAGAGATTGATTTGAGCGTTACGAATAATTCCCTGGTCCCTGTTATTTCGTTAGCCAGTACTGCATTTGAAGGATTCAGGGAGGGGATTCTGAATGATATGAATGAGATTAGTTATGCCCTGGAGGATTTCGGCGTTATTCATTTCTCGGAGCGATACAGCAATGCGGATCAGGACAGATATGCCGTTTATACCACGGAGACAGGCCTTGAGAAGCAGGTAACCCAACGGGATATGTCACAGGGTATGTTCAGGGCATTTTCAGTACTGATTCAGCTCAATTATTATATCCATTGCGGAAATAAAGGATTTGTGATTATCGATGATATCGGTGAGGGATTGGACTTTACCCGTGCAAAGCTACTTGTGCAATTGCTGATCGGTAAAGCAAAAGAATCTAGAATTCAATTGATCATGTCCACCAACGATTCATTCATCATGAATGCGGTGGATATCGAGAACTGGGCTGTTATCGTGCGTGAAGGGAATAAGATCGGCCTGTATAACTACGAAAACTCCCGGGAGATCTTCGAGGACTTTAAATTTACCGGACTTAACAATTTTGACTTTTTAGCAAGCGAATTCTTCAGATCCGGATTCAAGGAGGAAGAAACGGGAGGGGAATCGGAGGAATGAAGAAGCTTGCCATATTCGTCGAGGGTCTTACCGAACAGATCCTGGTCAGACATATGCTTCAGGCTGTACTGGACAGGAACAGAATTGCCATTCAGACGGTAAAGATCACCGGCGGACACAATGTGAGAATGTCGTTTACGGTCATGAAGGCTGCTCATGTAGATAACCTGACGGATTATTACGTTCTCATTTATGATTGCGGTGGAGAGACCAATGTAAAAGGATACCTGATGGCCCACAGGGATAAGCTGGTATCCAACGGGTATAAAATGATTATGGGCCTTCGGGATGTCTATCCCAATTTTGAAAGGGAAGATATAGGCAAGCTTCTTTGGGGACTTAACCACAAACTTCCCCAGAAAAAGGTCAGTACCTATATCTATCTGGCCATCATGGAGACTGAAGCATGGTTCCTGGGTGAGTATACACACCTTAGAAAGATCTCGCGAAAACTGACTCCCGAGTTCGTGGAGAGGCACCTTGGATTCAATCCAAAATCACAAAATATGGAGGAGAGGGATCATCCTGCCGATGATATGAAGGCTGCTTACCAGCTTGTGGGACATGACTACACCAAGAAGCGGGATCGTCTCAATGCGGTGGTCAGTAAACTTGACTTCAATTTCTTCACCCATGAACTGGCTGATAAAATGTCCAGCCTGGGAGAATTTGCTGAAGGACTTGATCGGTTCTTTAAATGAAATACTTTAACCCAACCATTATGGATACCGGACCCATTGTTAAGGAGGTCATAGAAACCATGGAAGATCTCAGTGATCCACAGAGGATTGAAAAGTCAAAAACTTACTTTCCAACCTCTATGAAGGTGATGGGGGTCACTAATCCGAAGATGAAAGCGGTTATAAAGGAACTGAAAGACCGTTACAATCAATGGAGTGAGCATAATTGGATCAAACTTTGCAAAGCGCTGGTTGCAGCGGAGATCTTCGAATGCCAGGGTATGGCGTTTGAAATAATCGGAAGGAATAAAAAATTATTGAAAGCACTGCAATTTGACGATCTGGCTGAGCTTGGCAGGAACCTTGACAACTGGGCCTCGGTGGATGGTTATTCTGTGGGTATATTCGGGGTTTTGTGGAGGATGGGTGTCGTTCGGGACAATGATATTAACCGACTCCTGAAATCGGACAATCACTGGGAGAGAAGAGTGGCAGTGGTTTCCACTGTAGCACTAAACCTGAAATCCCGTGGTGGCACCGGGGATCCGCCACGTACCATCCGGGTTTGCGAACAGGTAGTGGATGACCACCATGACATGATCCAAAAAGCCCTTTCCTGGGCCTTGCGGGAGCTTTCCAAAAGCGACAGGGAGGTTGTGGTTGAATTCATGGAAAAGTATGATTCCAGGCTTGCCAGGAGGGTGGTAAGGGAAGTATCTCATAAACTGGATTTCGGCACCAAGAACTGATGCTCTTTCCACAAGGGTTAACTGTTAATAACTTCACTGGTTTTCAAGCATTTCGGGTATTGTAAAATGAAATAATTTTGCTATTTTTAGCAGAACCAATGAGGAGGTAGGGCTTGATAAGTAAACGCTTGAAAGACAGGTATTTAAAAATTTCATTCCGGATTGAAAATCTACGAGGGAAGAAAACCTTTCACAGGTTTTTCGCGGGGTTCAGAATTACACAGAATTAATAGGTTAGAGATTGACGTTTTTTTATCGTCATAACAGGTGATTTTTGAGTCTATTGTATAATAAATTGATAAAGCAGAGATCATGAGTGAAGAGTTAAAGACGGATGCAAATGGAGCAAGAATAAACAATGATTATTCGGCTGAAAATATACAGGTACTTGAGGGACTGGAAGCAGTCCGTAAGAGGCCTGCCATGTTCATCGGGGATTTGAGTGAAAAAGGACTACACCACCTGGTTTATGAAGTGGTGGACAATTCAATCGATGAGGCGCTTGCCGGTCACTGTACAAAAATTGACGTGACCATCAATGAGGATAATTCCGTTACCGTGGTGGACGATGGACGGGGTATTCCCATCGATATTCATGAGAAAGAAGGCAGATCCGCCCTGGAAGTAGTCATGACTGTACTGCATGCAGGGGGTAAATTCGATAAAGATTCTTACAAGGTATCAGGTGGATTACACGGAGTGGGTGTTTCCTGTGTGAATGCACTTTCAGAGACTCTGAAGGCTGAAGTACACAGAGACGGCAAAGTCCATGTACAAACCTACGAGCGGGGAATACCCACTGGTCCGGTCGAAACTGTTGGTGAAACAGACTGGACCGGAACCATTGTTACTTTCAAACCCGATGGTACCATATTTACTGTAACGGAGTATAAATACGAGATACTCGCCTCCCGTCTGCGGGAACTGGCGTTCCTTAATAAGGGCATTAGCTTGAGTATTAAGGATATGCGAGAAAAGGAAGAGAATGGAAACGGGAATGGAAACGGGAATACAGAACACAATAACCTTGATGGAAACGGTTATCGCAATGACCATTTTTATTCCGAGGAAGGATTAAAAGAATTTGTTTCGTTTCTGGATGCCACAAGGGAACAACTGATTGAGGAGTCAGTCCATATTGAAACGGAGAAAAATGGAGTGCCGGTTGAAATTGCCCTTCAGTACAACACATCCTTTTCAGAGAATATCCATTCTTATGTGAACAATATCAATACCATCGAAGGAGGCACACATCTTTCAGGATTCCGCAGGGGGCTCACACGGACCCTGAAGAATTATGCCGATAAATCGGGCATGCTGGCCAAGTTGAAGTTTGATATTAACGGTGATGATTTCCGGGAAGGGCTTACCGCTATTATCTCTGTGAAGGTTGCTGAACCCCAGTTTGAAGGACAGACCAAAACAAAACTGGGTAATTCAGATATCATGGGAGTGGTTGACCAGGCAATCAGCTCAGAGTTGACCCATTACCTGGAGGAACATCCAAAGGATGCCCGACAGATAGTCTCCAAGGTTATTCTGGCTGCGCAGGCCAGGCATGCTGCAAGGAAAGCCAGGGAGCTTGTACAGCGTAAGAATGTGCTGTCTGGAGCAGGGTTGCCCGGAAAACTGGCAGATTGTTCCGAGAAGGATCCTGCTTTGACAGAGATCTACCTGGTAGAGGGTGATTCTGCAGGAGGAACTGCCAAACAGGGCCGTGACAGGGCATTCCAGGCCATTATGCCGCTCAGGGGTAAAATTCTGAATGTGGAGAAGGCCATGGCGCATAAGATCTTTGAGAATGAAGAAATTAAAAATATTTTTATAGCCCTTGGTGTTAAGATTGGTACCGAGGAGGACAGCAAAGCGCTTGACCTATCCAGGTTGCGTTATCACAAGGTCATTATCATGACCGATGCGGATGTGGACGGATCTCACATCGCCACATTGATCATGACCTTCTTTTTCAGGTATATGAACGAACTGATCAAGAACGGTTACCTCTATATAGCCACTCCGCCGCTATACCTGGTTAGGAAAGGAAAGTCAGAGAGGTATTGTTGGAGTGAGGAGGAACGGGAGGCATTTGTGGAAGAGGT
The DNA here is from genome assembly GCA_023138875.1 of Bacteroidales bacterium. GTDB lineage: Bacteria > Bacteroidota > Bacteroidia > Bacteroidales. The sequence continues at coordinate 18,155 of JAGLOO010000025.1, read as the reverse complement.
TGGTGGTGGCAAAGAAGCTGGCATCCATATTCAGCGTTACAAAGGTCTGGGTGAAATGAATGCCGAGCAGTTATGGGAAACCACCATGAATCCGGAAAACCGTACCCTCAGACAGATTACCATTGACAGTGCGGCAGAGGCCGACCGCATTTTTTCCATGCTTATGGGGGATGAGGTTCCTCCACGGAGGGAGTTTATCGAGAAGCATGCCAAGTATGCGAATATAGACGTATAATATTGATCTGTATTTATCTTAAAAGGAGGCTATCTCAAAAGGGTAGTCTCTTTTTTTTCTTCGGCATATTTTATTGCAACGTGCTTCTATGATAAATATCCCTTAGAAACATCAGCCAATAGAGACGGTCCCTTTTTTTATGGCATTAGCTGGCTTCGGTTTAGGAGAATAGATGTAAGTTGCTATCTTTAACGAAACACTAAATTCAGCATCCAATGATACGCAGAGTTTTCATTCTTTTTTTCGCGTTGTTTTTATTTGGTTGTGGTTCCAGGACCGAAGTGTCTGAAAAGACCACTTATGATTTTCCATGGTACAATCCTGATATTGCCTTTGAAGAAAGGGTATCGATGTTGATCAAGGAGATGACCATCGAAGAGAAGATCAGTCAGTTAACCCACGATGCAGCTGCCATTGAAAGGCTCGGTATTCCTGAGTATAACTGGTGGAGCGAGGCGTTGCATGGAGTTGCCCGCAATGGAAGGGCAACCGTTTTTCCACAGCCCATTGGAATGGCAGCGACATTTGATACGGATCTGATCTACGAGGTATTCACGGCAGTATCTGATGAGGCCAGGGCCAAGTTCGCTGTTTCGGTTAGTATAGGGAACAGAGGCCAGTACGCGGGTCTCACTTTCTGGACCCCCAATATCAATATTTTCAGGGATCCCAGGTGGGGCAGGGGAATGGAAACCTATGGTGAAGATCCATATTTAACATCCCAGCTTGGAATGGCTTGTGTGAGAGGTCTTCAGGGGGATCATCCCAAATACCTGAAAGCCGCCGCCTGTGCCAAGCACTATGCTGTCCATTCCGGTCCGGAGGAACTCCGGCATGGATTTGATGCGATTACCAACATGAAGGACCTGCATGAAACCTATCTTCCGGCCTTTAAAGCACTGGTCACTGAAACGGGTGTGGAGGCTGTTATGGGCGCATACAACAGGGTGAACAGTGAACCTGCCTGTGCCAGCAGGCTTCTGTTACAGGATATTCTCATGGACCAGTGGAACTTTAAGGGCCACATCCTCAGTGACTGCTGGGCTCTAAAGGATTTCCATACCGGGCATATGGTTACAAATACTGCAGCGGAATCAGCAGCTATGGCCCTGAATATGGGAATCAGCCTTAATTGTGGGGATACATATCCTTATCTTTCGGAGGCTTTGGAGCAGGGCCTGGTATCAGAGGAGACCATCGATGAGCGTTTGGCTACCCTGTTTATTACCAGATTTGAGCTGGGATTGTTTGATCCGGTTGAAATGAATTCCTACAATGCTGTCGATGAGAGTGTTATTAATTGTCAGGAGCATGTAGATCTTGCATATGAGGCAGCTGTGAAATCGCTTGTGTTATTGAAAAACAAGGGAAGTGTTTTACCCCTTGACAGAGAGATCAAATCATTGTATGTGTTGGGTCCCCAGGCGAATAACAGTGAAGTTTTGATTGGTAATTATTATGGAATGAGCGGTTCCCTGATAAATATCCTCGAAGGGATCACATCCAGGGTAAGTGCAGGAACATCCATAAACTACAGGCCGGGTATACTGGATTACAGACCAAATATCAACCCCCTGGACTGGACAACAGAGACCGCAAAAAAGCAGGATGCGATTATTGCGGTGATGGGAATCTCAGGAATGATGGAAGGCGAAGAAGGTGAATCACTGGCATCCCCCACCAAAGGAGACCGAATCGATCTGAATTTGCCGGCGAACCAGGTTGAATATTTGAAGAAGTTAAGGGAGGGAAATGAAAAGCCCCTTATTGTGGTAATAACAGGTGGAAGCCCAATGACTATCCCGGAAGTGGAAGAACTGGCTGATGCCATACTGTGGGTTTGGTATCCCGGACAGGAGGGCGGAAATGCAGTTGCTGATGTGATATTTGGTAATGAAATCCCTTCTGGCAAGTTACCACTCACATTTCCGGAGTCTGTTGAACAGCTGCCGGACTTTGAAGATTACTCCATGGTAGAAAGAACATACAGGTACATGATCTCCAGACCATTGTTTCCATTTGGATATGGCCTTTCCTATACCGATTTCAGCTATGGAGATATTGCACTTTCCAATCAGCAGATATCCAGGGAAGAAACCCTGACAGTTTCGGTGGATGTCACTAATGAAGGTGATTACGACGCGGATGAGGTTGTCCAGCTCTATGTTTCTGTCCCTGATATGAAAGGAGAGCAGCCGCGGTGGTCATTAAAGGAGTTTGCAAGGATTTCTCTTGAGAAAGGTACAACTGAGACAGTAAGCTTTGAATTGGGACAGGCCGAATTGGAGCAATTTGCCCAGGATGGATCCTCATCCGTGAAGCCTGGGGATTATATCGTTTATATCGGTGGTAGTTCACCCGGATCAAGGAGTGAAGCATTGGGGATGAAAATCCAGTCTGCCACATTTGCTGTTAAATAAGTCTTTTTAATGGATCTTTCAAGGCTGGATTTCATTGTATTTATTGGATACTGCTGTCTTGTTGTGGGATTGGACTTGGGATTGCTACCTATGAGTGGATCGGGGCCATTGGACTGTTGATCGTGGCCAAATACTTTCTCCCCATTTTTCTCAAGACAATGCCGCTTATTAGTTCAGCCCTCCATCAGCAATGATGCGGGGAACAATGGCCTCCCAACCCACCGACATAAGGTGCAGGCCGTGAATTCCCTGTTTGTCTTTGATCTTCTCGATGATCTCCAGGGCAATCTCCACTCCCAGCTCCTCGTAGTCATCCTCGCGGGATTTTTCAAAGCGGTTCAGGATCTCTTCAGGCACGGTTACCCCGGGAATATTGTGGTGAAGGTATTGCGCCATGCGTTTACTCCGTATGGGGGTCACACCAGCCAGGATATATACCTTATCAATGATATCCCTCTTATAAAGGGCTTCCAGCCAGCGGTCCATCCCATCCGGGTCAAAAATGAGGTTGGTCTGGAAAAATTGGGCGCCAGCGTTGACTTTCTTCTGTTCTCTTATGGCTTGAAATTTTGGTTCGGAAGCGAACGGGGATGCAGCAGCACCGAGAAAAAGTTGTGGTGGTGATTTCATTTTTCTTCCGTCCAGATAGATCCCTTCATCCCTCATTCTTCTGAGTATCCATAGCATCTGGATTGCGTCCATGTCCAGGATATTGGTGTTGCTGGTGGGGGATGGCCCGATGCGGGCATTGTCGCCTGTAATGCACAACACATTTCGAACTCCCATCACATTGGCACCCACAATATCCGATTGAAGACCACTGCGTGTCTTATCCCTGGCGGCGATCTGGAGTACCGGATCTGCTCCCAGTTCAGCTGCAATCTTGCTGCATGCCATGCTGGACATCCGGGGACTGGCCGAAGCGCTGTCAGTGAAGTTGATGGCTGCTACCAGCTCCTTCACCATGTCAATATCTCTCTTCAGCTTTCCGGTGGCCGTACCAAGGGGTGGTGAAACCTCAGCAGTGACCACAAAGCCCCCGGAGCGCAATTGCCGTTCAAGATTGGAAACAGGTTCTTCATAGGCCGGGGGATGGTACAGTGAATCGCCCTGCCACCATTCGGGCTGTCTAACGGGTTTGAACACCGATTCCCAGGCATGTGATTTCTTTTCCTTATCCCGGGTGAAGCGACTTTTCAGGAAAGATGCGGTTCCGAATTTGCGTATTGAACGGACCACATCCCCCCAGGTCTCTGTTCCCACTTTGTCCCAATCCAGTGGAGGCAACACTTCCAGGAGTAACTCCTCCCGGCCCATTTTAAAGGCCCGTTCATTGATCTTATACCAGATACAGGGCCGTGTTTCATCCACATAGCATTTCTCTGGTGTGGAACCTCCGCAGGGACCATTTCGCATTCCTTTGGGGCACTCCATGGGACAGATAAATGCAGTTTCTTGCAGGAGGCAGTTGCCACACATCCTGCAGCCAAACATGGGGCCTTTTGTCCAGCGCTCAATTTTTCTGAGAACACGTTTACCAAACGGCTCCTTTTTAAATGGGAAAAAGGGCGGTTGCCATCTTCTGCCTGGAGTAAACAGCGCCATTATTTCACGGCCTCCATCTTTTGATAATGTTCAGTAAATCTCATTGCGAAGTCATCTTTTCCGCGAATCAGATCGGTGGCCCTGATCAGGGTCGTAATTTTATTTGGATTTGCAATGGGACAGGTCAATCCATTCCAGATGGAAAGTGCCATATGAGCACTGTTCAATTGGTCCCTGTTTGGCAGCCCGAAGGATATATTACTGGCTCCCTGGGTGATGTTCAGTCCCAATCTGTCATGGACCAGTTTGATGGTTTCCAGGGTTACCAGGCATGCGTTTGGATCCGCACTCACAGCCATGGCCAGCGGATCGATGACCACATCTTCTTCTTTGATTCCCAGCTGGATCGCTCTTCCCAGGATCTTTTCAGCAATCCTGAATCTTTTTTCCGGATCGTGTGTGATACCGTCATCGTCCATGACCAGCCCGATGACTGCCGCACCATGTTCTTTTGCAAGGGGCAATATTGTTTGGAGGGATTTCTCTTCCCCATTGACGGAGTTGATCAGGCATTTCCCTTCAATGACCTTCAGCGCTGCTTCAATGGCTCCTGGGTTGGGTGAGTCCAGGCATATCGGAACGTCAAATTTTTCCTGTATGGCTTTAACGGTCTCGGGTAACAGAGATGCGTCATCTACCCTGGGATAACCTACATTTACATCCAGCACATCGGCCCCGGCTTCCATCTGGCTCTTTGCCAGTTCGAGCACAAATTCGAAATTGTTCTGAGATAGTGTTTCCACCAGTTTTTTCCTGCGTGTTGGATTGATACTCTCACCAATGATGATCACAGGGCCGTCTGTATCAATGACAACTTCAGTTGATTTGCCTTTTAATATCGTTTTCATATGAATCTTGGTTATATATGTTCTGGTTAAATCAGTCCGGTAATGTTCCCTGCATTATCAACGCTGATATTCTCCGATGCCGGATGGGCAGGCAGACCCGGCATGCGCATGATATTTCCAGTGATAGGGATCAGGAAGCCAGCGCCAGCTGCAATCTCAATTTCCCGCACGGTGATGATGAAATCTTTGGGTCTTCCCAGCAACGCAGGATTATCTGAAAGCGATTTTTGTGTTTTTGCTATACAGATGGGGAGCTGTTCCAAACCCAGTTCCGATATCTTTTTCAGATCTTTTTTTGCCTGCGGGGAGTAGACCACATGTTCAGCTCCATAAATTCTGGTCGCCAGGGTTTCAATTTTCTTTTTTACATCCCAGCTCCAGTCATACATCGGATCAAATATGGGAGGATTGGTTTCAGCTACTTCAATCACTTCTTGAGCCAGCTCGATAGCGCCTTCACCACCCCTGGCCCAGAGATTGGCCACCGCACATTTTACTCCCAGGGTCCTGGCTTTCTCTTGAATTACCCGGATCTCCTCATCTGTATCTGAACTGAATTTGTTGATGGCAATCACAGGGGTTACACCAAATTGCTTGATATTCTCCAGATGCTTTTCCAGATTGGGCAAACCCTGTATTAATGCATTACAATCCGGCTCGGTCAGTAACTTTAGATCTTTACCGCCGTGATATTTGAGCGCACGTATGGTTGTTGTGAGCACAACTGCTTTTGGAGACAAACCAGCACTCTGACATTTTATATCAAAGAATTTTTCAGCACCCAGGTCGAATCCGAATCCTGCTTCAGTTACTGTATAATCTGAGAAAGTCATGCCCATGCGTGTTGCTATGACTGAATTGGTACCCTGTGCAATGTTTGCAAAAGGACCTCCATGTATAATGGCAGGATTCCCTTCAATGGTTTGTACCAGGTTGGGTTTAATGGCATCTTTAAGCAGGGCAGCCATAGCTCCTGCTGCTTTCAGATCACGGGCATAGATAGGTTCTTTCATAAATGTATATCCAATAAAAATATTCCCCAGCCGAATCTTCAGATCATGCATGTCCGCTGCCAGACACAGGATGGCCATGATCTCAGATGCAGCTGTAATATCAAAACCTGTTTCCCTGGGTATTCCTGATGATGTCCCCCCAAGTCCAACGATAATCCGCCGAAGAGACCTGTCGTTCATATCCATTACCCTTTTCCATGATATGGTCCGCGGATCCAGCCCCAATCCAATGGTTTTACTCTGGATATTGTTGTCAATCACGGCCGATAAAAGGTTATGAGCCTTTTCAATGGCAGAGAAATCACCTGTGAAATGCAGGTTGATGTCCTCCATGGGAAGTACCTGGGAGTATCCTCCACCGGTAGCACCACCTTTTATACCAAATACCGGTCCCAGGGAGGGTTCTCTTAAAACGACCGTTGTTTTCTTCCCCAATTTGTTTAGTCCTTCAGATAATCCAATGGATACGGTTGTTTTACCTTCTCCGGCAGGCGTTGGGGATATGGCAGATACCAGGATCAGGTTGCTCCTGGCAGCTTTTTTCTCATCAATAAAGGATAGTGGTAGTTTGGCTTTGTACTTTCCATACATTTCAATATCATCATCAGGCACCCCAAGTTTTTTTGCTATCTCAGAGATGTGCTGAAGCTTCACTTTTTTTGCAATATCCAAATCTTTCATTACACGTAGTTATTTAAACAAGATAAGAAGTAGTTGTGATTTCAGGGTTAAAATAATGCGGATTCATAGCATTTATTCTCCGCCTTCATTTACGTAAATAAATAAACCAATAGGCCAAACCAACAAATATTGCTCCACCGATAATGTTGCCGATAGTTACAGGCAACAGGTTGCCAATAAAAAAGCTATTCCAGTTAAGCGATTCAAATTGCTGGGGCGAACTCTGTATAAGACTCAATAATTCTGAGTCCCCCCACTCCTTAACCAGGATGCCCATGGGGATAAAATACATATTTGCAATGCTGTGTTCAAAGCCTGCAGCCACGAATGCAGTAATGGGGAATATGATGGCCAGAATTTTACCATGAGCTGATCTTGCACTGTAACAGAGCCAAATAGCCAGACAAACCAGTATATTACACAAGATACCTAACACAATGGCCTGTGTAAATCCCAGTTCACATTTTGCCTTTGCAATGTGCAGCATATTGGAGCCGATCGCACCACCTCCAAACAAGTAGTGGCCTGATAGGAATATCAATAGTACTATTGAGATCGCCCCGATCATATTCCCCACGTATACAATAAACCAGTTTCGAAGTACCTGTTGTGTGGTTACTTTCCTGCTTGCCCAGGCCATGATCATTAAATTATTCCCGGTAAATAATTCAGCACCCCCAACCACCACAAGTATCAGTCCGAGGCTGAAAGCCACTCCGCTCAACAACTTTGTTACTCCAAATGCCATTGTAGATCCAGATGTTGCAAGGGTGGAGAATACGGCACCGAAAGCAATATAAGCACCTGCGAGTACAGCAAGAATTGTAGTTTTCAAAGGGCTTATGTGTGCCTTCGAAACACCAACGTCTTCAGCCTGTAACGCCATTTCACGGGGAAGCAACGAATCAAGGATTTTTATTTCAGGATCGTTCATCATGGATCACTTTCAACTTTTCAGCCTTCAAAGATATCTCTGATGCAGGTGAATGCTCCTCATCATGGTTATCATAAACTGATGCTATTTTTGCACAAACAAAGAAATATGCTTATTAAATATTAAAGTCAGTCAATTTTATTCATCTTGCAAAGTTTTGGAAAATCATCTCTGGAGACCTATAATTACTTGTTCTCACGTAAATTTCTGAACTGGGTTGGCGTTTTGACTATGAATTTTCTGAATTGTTTGTTGAAATGACTCAGGTTGTTATAACCACAATCGTAACTGATATCCACGATATTCATGTCGGTATTCAATAGCAGCTTGCAGGAATAATCGATCTTAATTTTATTCAGGTACTCAAAGATGGTTAACCCGGTGGAGGCTTTGAAAAACCTGCAGACTGAGGCAGGGGCCATATGTACGATCTCTGCGATCGCCTCAAGGTTAATATCCTCACGGTAGTTTTTCATGAGGAACTCATGGATGCTGTTGACCCTGCTGTTGGTCGTTTCGAATTTGGACTTTACATAATTTGCACTGGCCAGGTAGGAAAATGAACCGCTTTTACCGATGATATCCATGATTTCATAGAATAACATCAACCTCTTCATGCTGTTCAGGTAAGGAAGCTGTAACATGATGCTGCTCACCTGGTTGAGTGTATCTCCCGTAATCCTGATCCCTCTTTGGGATAGTTGAATGGCCCTGTTGACATTCCCGAACTCGGGTAATGAAGTCAGCCCGTGTGGCAGTATGTCGCTGTTAAACAGAAGGTATACCGATTCCAGAGTTCTGCCTGAATGCTGCTTCAGGTAAGGTTCTTCTGAGAACCAGACATGAGGAATCCGGGGTCCGATAAAAATAAGATCGCCCGGGTGGAACTCTTCTACTGAGTCTCCTACAATTCGTCTGCCTGATCCTTCCGTGATAAAACTCAACTCAAATTCCTGGTGATAATGCCAGGAGCTCTGGTCGATGTGATCCTGAAATACTCCAATGAAGAAAGATTCATCGGGATTCAATTTGATCTGCTCCAGCAATTCTTTCATATTGGTTTTATTTTGTGTAAAAATATTAATAATGTCAATATAGCATTATGATATGTGAAAGAAATATCAACTTAATGGTTCATATTGACTATTTTTACAGGGAATAAATTGTAACCTATTATAAATAATTAAATCTGTATCAAATGGATCCCATCTTAACAAAACTTGGTGAGGCAGTCGAATCAGGCAAGGTCGATAAGAATTCTCCCTATCCACCCCAGATGAAAGGAGAGGATGGAGCTGATGAACTGGCCAGGCAGGCCCTGGACAATGGAGTCGCACCCGCTGATGTGCTCACAGAAGCCCTGGTTCCGGCTATGGACCGTGTAGGCCGGAAATTTTCAGAGAATAAAATTTTTGTTCCCCAGATGCTGATGTCTGCAAAGGCCATGAACGCTGCCATGGGTCATTTAAAACCATTCTTTCAATCAGGTGACGTCAAGACCAAAGGAACATTTATCATTGGGACTGTCAAAGGTGACCTGCATGACATCGGGAAGAACCTGGTTGCCATGATGATTGAGGGTGGCGGATGGAGTATCATTGATCTGGGTGTAGATGTGAATGAAGATACTTTCAATCAAACCATTTCTGAAAATCCAGGTGCCGTGGTTGGACTTTCTGCCCTGCTTACAACCACCATGACCAATATGGAAGAGATCGTAAAGAAGATCAAAGAGGTCAACCCGGATACCAAGATACTGGTTGGAGGCGCTCCCCTGAACGACGATTTTCGCGCTAATATAGGAGCTGATTTCTATGCTCCGGATCCACGCGGTGCTGTTGAGTATTTGAAAGAGCTCGCTGCATAATCATTGGAAATGGTAACCGTTAACCTGGTCCCCCTTGGAAAGGAGATATTGGCCAGGAGGAACTCTCCTTTAATAGATATACTGCACGAATTGGGTGTTGAATTTCCCTGTGGCGGAAAAGGTACATGCGGGAAATGCAAGGTGCGGTTGCTCGACGGAGAAATTAAAACCGATGCTTTTCATAGAAAAAGGCTGGATGAACTGAACCTGGCCCCGGACTGGAGGCTGGCTTGCCTCAGTACATGCCAGTCAGACCTGGTTCTGGAAGTCGGACAGTATGAGACTATTATCCAGGCTGATGAATCCGATTTTGAATTTAATTCCGGTGACGGATTGGGAGTGGCCGTGGACCTGGGGACCACCACTCTGGTGGCACAACTGTTGGATCTTCAAACAGCAAAGGTGCTGGCAGTTGAGACAGCCCTGAATCCGCAGAGTCAATATGGAAGTGACCTGATCTCCAGGCTTGAATCAGCGTTATCGGATGGTGCTGATGCACTGAAAATGATGATCCGTGAAAAGATTGGCGAGATGATTGGAAGGATGGTGGATGGCAGAACTGAAAAGCTGGAAAGGATTGTCATTGTCGGTAATACAGTGATGCAGCACTTTTTCTGTGGATCTGATATCAAGCCGCTGTCATTTTACCCATTTGAATCCCCAGACCTGGGATTGAAGAGATTTACATCAGATGACCTGGGATGGAAGGATATTTGTCGTGATATCAGTTTTTATCCTTCCATAGGAAATTTCGTGGGCAGCGATATACTGGCCGGTATCATGGCAACCGGAATGCATGAGCGGGAGGAGTTTTCAGTACTAATTGATCTGGGTACCAATGGAGAGATTGTTATCGGCAACCAAACGCAATTGTTATGTGCTTCCACTGCTGCCGGCCCTGCCTTTGAAGGCGCCAGGATTTCCATGGGAATGCTGGCGATCACGGGGGCTATTTCTTCCGTTGAATCCGGGCCGGATGGCTGGGTCTGCAAGATTATAGGGAATACTGATCCTAAAGGTATCTGTGGCAGTGGTCTGATTGATGCTGTGGCTGAACTGCTGCATGGGGGATACCTGGGTGAACATGGAGAAATCCTTGATGGTGATCAGGAGGTCAGACTGGCTGGAGCGGTTGTGCTTACCCAGACGGATATCCAGGAGTTTCTGCTTGCCAAAGCTGCTATAGCAGCTGGCCTTGAGATCCTGATGAACAGGCTTTCTATTCAACCTGAAGATATCTCTTCTGTATATATAGCAGGAGCATTTGGAAATTATATTAACCTGAACAATTTGCATCAGACCGGTATGCTGGGATTTTATTCCGACAGCATGCATAAATTGGGCAATACTGCACTGATCGGTGCAAAGATGTTTCTGTTCTCAGACCCTTCAGCCACCAGTTCAATCTTGCAGATGACGTCACATATAAGCCTGGAATCTGAACCTCTCTTCCAGGATGTTTATATAAATCACATGAGATTTATATCTATAAACTCAGTTTAGTGACTTTTTATTATATTAGCCTCAACCAATCTTAATCATCATGCCTGCAGAAAGATCTTCCAGGAAAATTGAGCTTCAGCGCAATGAAGTTGAAGACATGCTGGGAAGGATCCCGGGCTGGATCACCCGAAATGGAAGTATTCTTTTCCTTTTCCTTCTTGCTCTTTTGATATTCGGAAGCTGGGTATTTAAGTATCCCGATACCAAACGTGCCAGGATCGTGGTTACATCCGTCAATCCGCCTGCCGATCTTGAAGCCCGCACCAGTGGTAAAATTGTACGATTATTTGTAAACGATAATGAGCTGGTCACTGCGGGTGACGTGCTTGTTATGATCGAGAATCCTGCCATTTTCGAAGATGTAATGCAGCTAAAAACAGGATTGGCTTTTCTCGATTCCATCCATATTGAAGATATTCCGGACGACCTTCCCGAGTTGAAGAATGTACAACTGGGGACCATCCAGACCAATTACTCCATTTTCCTTAAAGCTTACAGGGATTATGTGGAATTTAAGCGGCTCGACTATCATCAGCGCAGGATCCAGTTGTTGCATTCAGAACTTGTGAAGCAACAGGAATATACAAGTAGCCTTTCTGAAAGAGCCAGGATCGCAGAGGAGGAGTACAACCTGGCTCTGCGTCAGTTTAACCGCAATGCCACGCTTTATGAAGAGTCTGTGGTTTCGGAGTCTGATCTGGAAAATTCGCGTTCTCAGATGTTGGGAAAGCGCAATAACTGGCAGGAGATTGTGAGCCTGATAGCAGAAAACAACATCAATGTAGGCAGGATAGGAGAACAGATCGTGGACCTGGAGTTGAAACAGCAGGAAGAGCGATCCCGGAATATCAATACACTGGAGGAATCTCTCAATAACCTGAAAGCCTCCACCGCTTCATGGGAACAGAACTATCTTCTTGTGGCACCGGTAAGTGGTGCGGTGACATTCAACAGGTTCTGGAGTGAAAACCAGAATGTGAAGGCGGGGGAGAAGGTGTTAACCATTATTCAGGCAGAATCAGGTTCCATGGTGGGCAAGATAAGCCTGCCCATGGCAGGAGCAGGAAAGGTGAAGATCGGACACCAGGTAAACATTCAGTTTGACAATTATCCTCACCTGGAATTCGGGATGGTAAAGGGATATGTAAGCAATATTTCAAAGGTCCCGGATGATGATTTTTACACAGTGGAGGTGGAATTGCCTGCGGGACTTCGCACTTACTATAATTATGAGATTACATTCAGCCAGAACATGCAGGGCCAGGCAGAGATCCTGACCGATAAGATGCGTATGCTTCAGCGCGTACTGAATCCAATAAAATCGGCTATTACCAAACAGGTGGAGATGTGATCACAAGGAAAACCCTGGTTACCATTATTGTATTGCTGGCCGGTTTCACAACCGGCTATTTTGTATCACAGGGTGTAAATAATTTCCTTGACATCATCTATCAAGAGAATGATCTTTCGGAATTGAACAGTTCAGGTTGCTGGACTATTACAGGCAATTCAACGCTGTGATGAAGTTCCATAAGGAGAAGTATGAGGATAACCTGAATACATTGGGAATGGACTTTGAGGAAGCGGAAAGAGGTTTAGCTGTGGCCGAAAATACAGCTTCTTCGGTAAGGTGGGCCAGGGTAATCGTCGCAATGGCACTCTTCCTGCTTGTCTTGGGAATCCCGCTATTTTGACGCTGTTTTCCGTCCGTATCAGATTACCAGGCTCAGGGCCTACCATGGAACAAGGAGACTTGCTGTATTGATGGTTGTGCTATATATCCTTGGTCTGACTGTGTTTTCTTCTTTTACGTCTCTGCTCTTCCCGTTGTGCCTGGGTATTCTGGGTCTTCTTTATGTGTTTGTTCTTTCGCTTCTCTTCAATACCGGGAGGGATCTGGATAGAATTGTGGTTTCGTTGATGGCCCCGAAGTTGATCATCATGGCCTTAGTGCTCATCTAGGCCGCAAATGGAGCCACAAGAAGGTTGCAGGATCGGCCGCCATGGTGTGTATGGTCCTTGGAATTCAGCTGTTACTGGCTGGGTTGGCGCTGCAGCTTTTTGGACTGGAAGAGAGCCTGACCGCTTTCAATAATGAATTACTAGTGCTTCCCGGGGAACTTTCCCGGATCATGGGAATCACCACCCATCTGGGTATCCCATTAGAATTACCTGTCTGGATCATCTATTCTGCTTCCGGTTTGACAGCAGTTTCACGCCTGATTTTTCTTTTCAACCGACGGGTCAGAAATGTCTACTAGCGGACTATGCAGGACAATCATGTGTAAAATGAGGGCTATTATGTATATGTTTTATAACTTTCGTCGTTATTTGATTAGCACCCTTCATTTTTTTTGAAAATGTCACGATTTCGTAGCGGAATTTATATAGGGATACCACTGTTGTTAATGGCAGCGATCGTTGTTGTGGTTTTTGTACCATTTACATCCGATTCTTCTCAAACCCAGGATCTTCAAATTATTGAGATTGATAATATCCAGGATCAGCTGGAGGTCAAGCAGAATGCCCTTCGGAAAAACTGGCTGAATGCAAGGAGTGTGAAAGTGGACCTGGATTATAATGTCCAGGTAAAGAACCTCAAAATAGCTTCACTCAAGTCAGAGCTGGCTGACCAGGAACTGGAACTTGCAGAAAAGGACCTCATAATGCTGAAGGAAAAGAACGCTATCAAGCTGCAGCAGCTGGAGGCAGATGATGAGGGTTTAAGACTCCAGATCGAAATGCAGGAAAAGGTACTGACGACCAAGGAGGAGGCGCTCAGCAAGATGATTATCAGAGCCCCTTCGGCAGGGATTATCCTCTCTGTCAGGGGTAAAGTAGGTGAGAAAGTGAATTCTGATCGTTTGCTGGTTGAGATGTCCGACCTTTCCAACTTTAAGATTCAGGGAAAAGTGGATGATGATTTCTCTGACCATGTTAAAACCGGAACGAAAGTCTATGTAAGAATTGATAATCAGATACTGACCGGTGTGGTGGGAACAGTAAGCCCGGTGATTCACGACAGGAAGATCGAATTTGATGTGAACCTGCAGGAGAGCAGCCATTTTAAATTGAGGCCCAATTTGAATGTGAATCTTGAAATTGTCAGAGCCGAACGCGACAGTGTGCTTCGCATTGCCAATGGACCTGTCATAGGACGTGGCCGGGAACACCAGGTGTATATAATTAAGTCGGGACAGGCGGTATTGCGTGATATCCGAACCGGTCTCAAGACCGACGAATACATAGAAATCGTTGAGGGTCTTGAAGAGGGTGACCGCATTATTCTTTCGGATATTTCATCGATCAAAAATCTGCATGAATTGGAATTACAGAGGTGATTGTACAAGCATGGTAAGAAGACTCATCCTTTCCTTCATTATTATTCTTCCAATTGGTTTATTTGGCCAGGGTGCACTGGTGGTGTCACTGAGCCTGCGCAACGTGGTTGATCTTGCTATTTCTCAATCCTCTTCTGTTAAATACATTCAGAACAGGGATGTGAATTTTTACTGGCGCTGGAAGAACCACCAGACCAGGTTTCGTCCCCAGTTGACCCTTTCTGGTAGTCTACCCGATTTCGAAAACCAGACCATTGAACTAATCATTCCGCTGGACATGTTCCTTTTTAAAGTAGATCCTGATAAGGCCCTTTCCGAATCATTGGAGAACAGGAAGGAGACCCCGCAGTTTGAAAGACGGTTGATCATAGCGGACAGAGACCTGACCCAGGCCAGGCGAAATGCCGGGGTGAGCGCTACCCTGCGGATGAGTTATGGGATATCGAACAGCGCTGATGATTTTGGAGGAGTGTATGAAAATATATTACACGAATCCGATGCTTACTTCGGAACAATAAAGAGTTGAAAAATTAAAAGTAGAAATTATGAAAAGACTAAGTACCTTTGTTCTAATTGCGTGCGTGGGAGCATTTACACTGAATGCCCAGGAGTGGGTGGAATTATTTAACGGGAAGAACCTGAAAGGCTGGGAGAAACTGGATGGTAAAGCCGAGTACCGGGTGGAGAACGGTGAGATCATCGGAGTTTCAAAAACGGGGACGCCGAACACTTTTGTTGCCACTAAAAAAGTGTATGGTGATTTTATCCTGGAATACGAGATGAAAATGGACAGGGGGCTCAACTCAGGGGTGCAGTTTCGGAGCATCGCTACCAAACCTGATGGAACCGAACGTGTCAATGGGTACCAGGTGGAGTGCGATGATCATGACAACAGGCCGTGGGCCGGAGGGATTTATGAGGAAGCGGACCGGGGATGGCTCTATCCAATGTCATACAATCAATGTGCTGCCAAAGTGAATAAGCGCGGAGAATGGAACCATGTACGGATCGAAGCTGTGGGAAGTACCATCAGGACTTATATCAATGGAACAAATTTTGCAAACCTGGTGGATGATGCCCGTTCCGAAGGATTTATTGCACTCCAGATTCATGGCATAAATGATGCTGCACTTGATGGAAAAGAAATTCGCTGGAAAAACATCCGCATCCTCATTGAGGATCCTGAGAAATACATGAAATCAGATGCATCACTGGCTCAGGAAGTTAGCTACCTGACCAATGATTTAACCGCACAGCAGCGGGAAGAGGGCTGGAAACTGCTTTGGGATGGAAAAACCACCAAAGGATGGAGAGGTGCCAATCTGGATCATTTCCCGGAGAAAGGATGGGACATCAGCGAAGGTGTGTTATCTGTGGAAAAGAGTGGAGGAGGTGAATCGGCTCATGGTGGTGATATTGTTACCATTAAAAAATACAAGAGCTTTATACTCGAGGTGGATTTGAAGATCACCGAGGGAGCCAACAGCGGGATCAAGTATTTTGTGGATCCCGACCTGAATACAGGAGCAGGATCGGCCATCGGATGTGAATTCCAGATCCTGGATGATAAGAATCATCCGGATGCCAAAAATGGCATTTCCGGAAACAGGACACTGGCCTCCCTGTATGACCTGATCGAAGCAGATGCGTACCTGTATGGGCAGGATAACAGGAAGAAGCGGTTCAATGGTGTCGGTAAATGGAACCGGGCAAGGATCGAGGTAAAAGGATCGAAAGTATCACACTACCTGAATGGGGTAAAAGTTATTGAATATGAACGGGGTACCCAGATGTGGAAAGCACTGGTGGCCTACAGCAAGTATTCAAAATGGCCTGCATTCGGGGAAGCTGAAAGCGGACATATCCTTCTTCAGGACCATGGCGACGAAGTCAGTTTCAAAAACATAAGGATCCGGGAGCTGGACTAAGCCAATCAGCTTCACCTTTAGACCACTAATAAAGGGAAAATGAATATACGAACATGCATATTTCTTACTTCAGGAATCTTGTTGTTGACAGGGTGTACTCTGAAAACAAAGGAGAAGGGAAATAGTAAACCCAACATTATATTTATCCTGGCAGATGACCTGGGGTATGGGGATTTGGGTTGTTATGGACAGGAGCTGATCGAAACACCCAATATTGACAGACTGGCAGCCACCGGAATGAAATTTACCCGGCACTATTCAGGATCGCCGGTATGTGCGCCGTCCCGCTGTGTGCTTCTGACCGGTAAACACAGCGGTCATGCCTATATACGTGGAAATGATGAGTGGGGGGAGCGGGGCATGGTGTGGGATTATCGCGCCATGATCGCCGATTCAACACTGGAGGGACAGCGGCCCATACCCACAGGTACTGTCACCATTGGTAAACTGTTGCAGTCTGAAGGATATAAAACCGGAATGGTTGGTAAATGGGGATTGGGTGCTCCCCATACTGATGGTATTCCAACCCGGCAAGGATTTGATTTTTTCTGTGGATACAATTGCCAGCGGCAGGCTCATACGTATAATCCTGTTCATCTTTACCTGAACGAAAACCGGATTCACCTGGATAACGACACTGTTGCACCAAACACAAAACTGGATAGTGATGCAGATCCGCTGAATCAGGAAAGTTACTCCAGGTACAACCTGTCTGAGTATGCTCCTGATGTGATGTTTTCAGAGATGATCAGTTTTATCGACGCAGACCGGGATCGCCCTTTCTTTCTCTACTGGGCATCACCGATCCCTCATGTTCCACTTCAGGCTCCGAAAAAATGGATTGACTATTATCTGGATAAGTTTGGTGACGAACCTCCTTACCCGGGCGATAAGGGTTATTTCCCGCATCGTTATCCGCATGCTGCCTATGCTGCCATGGTATCCTACCTGGATGAACGGATTGGAGAACTTGTCGGGAAACTGAAGGAGGAGGGGTTGTATGAAAACACACTGATCATTTTTTCTTCTGATAATGGCCCTACCTTTAATGGTGGTACAGATTCCCCGTGGTTTAATTCGGGCGGCCCTTTCAGATCAGAAAGGGGATGGGCCAAGGGATTTTTACATGAGGGCGGGATCCGAGTACCATTGATTGCCAGCTGGCCAGGAAATATAGCACCCGGAACCGAATCAGATCACATTTCCGCATTCTGGGACCTGTTACCCACGCTGTGCGATGTGGCTGGCGCAGATATTCCTGAAGATGTGGATGGGATCAGTTATTTGCCAGAGCTATTAGGAGAAGGTGATCAGAAGAAACACCCGTACCTCTATTGGGAATTTCCGGAGTCCAATGGCCAGCAGGCAGTCAGGATGGAGCAGTGGAAAGCGATCCGTAAGGATATCCGGGATGGAAACCTCGAGCTGGAACTATACAACCTTGAGACGGATATTCAGGAGCAGCAAAATGTGGCAGATGAGCATCCCGAAATCATCCAACAGATGGAGTCGATCATGAAAAATGAGCACGTACCAGCCGAATTGGATCGATTCAGATTGAAGACACTGGATGATATGTCAGAGGACATCTGAAAATTGAATTAATCCAAATCTAGTACAATCCTCAGATTCTCCCTGGTGGTATTGACTACGGAATCAGGCAATTTACCTATCTTCTTTATGAGCCGCCTGTTATCAATGGCTCTTAACTGATCGATCAGTATATCGCACTCCTGGTGAAGATTGGCCATTCCTTTCCTGTTTTCGTCACTCTTTTCGA
>JAGLOO010000024.1 GCA_023138875.1 Bacteroidales bacterium | reverse complement strand
TCCACAACTATATCAAGTGATCCGTTTTTTCCAATACGAGTGGCAAGTTTCTTTTCTTTTTTAAGGTCACATGAACTGTATCGTGGTCAATTTCTATATCAGCAGCATTTTTGATAAACTTTTCATAGATCGATTGAACTAACATGTTCTCATATCTTTCCATCTCCAAAGCGAACAGCCTGTAAATATTATGGGTCAGGATAGACATGGTCAGATCAAAATCCACCTTTATTACCATTGAAGAAGAAACATTGTTTATTATTGACAATAATAAGATTAGAGAGAACTATGATATATTTACAAAGCATCTTCCACGTATACAATGCTACTATACAATAAAAGCAAACTCTACGTCAGTAATTATTGACACTCTGTCAAAAAAGGGAGTGTAGTTTCGATGTCGAAAGTCAATGTACCAATTTTGATAATTTTTCAATGGCTTTGGAGATTACTTCTGAGATATTTAATGAAATAAGTAAAAAGGGAATAGATTTGAAAATTGTTGATATAGGTGGCGGATTTCCAGTATCATATGATGATAATATTCCTGATTTTGAAAAGCTTGCTGAAATCATAAACTTTGAGTGTTCAAGGTTATTTGCTGATGATGTTCAAATCATTGCCGAACCCGGACGTTTTTTAGTGGCAAACTCAGCACATCTGATTTCAGAGATAATCGGGAAATCCATGAGAGAAGGGAAGTTATATTATCATCTTAATGATGGAATATATAATACGTTCTCATCTGTTATTTTTGAAAACTGGTTGCCCAACTTTGAAGCCTTCAAGGAAGGCGAGAATGCTGTTTGTGCTGTTGTAGGTCCTACCTGCGACAGTTTTGATAAAATCTCTCTAGCTGTAGTTTTGCCAAACAACCTCGAGATTGGCGACTATCTAATAACAAAAGATATAGGCGCCTACAGTACCGTATCAAATACAACTTTTAACGGATTCGAAGGGCCATTAATAATCTCAATTAACTAAGAACGGGGCATTAAGAATTGTTAATCCCATACTTGTTGTCTGAATTCCGGGGATTATTTTAGTGGTTTCCTGCTTCCTCTCTCCATCAGGGAACCTGGTTGGTTTTCTGGATGATTTCTCCAGACGACTTATCCTTCAGGATCAATTTTACTGTACCATCGGGGATCTTTTCTTCCTTGATCAGGTAATACTGGTCATCATAATCTTTAAGCTGGGGACCTTTACTGACCTCTTCACTGCCACGCCATATGTCCAAATCAACCGTTTCCCATTTCTTCGATTTTGATGATTTATAGCAAGCGTCCATAATGGCGTTCACCACATAGCCATCATAGAATGTCTCCATGGGTTGTTTTCCTTCATCCATGGCATTGAACATATCAGTAAACATGAAATCGTAACCAAGGGAATTCACTCATCTCCTACAGGGAAAAGCCAGCCGGTGGCAGATTCGGCCTTCTCAGCGATGTAATCTCCCTCACCTACTGCAGTGTAGACTTCAAATCCTGTCCGCAGGAAGTGATTCAGGAATATGGTTCCCTCAACACCCATGACCTCATCACGGAGGTCCATTCCCCCGCGGAAACACCAGCTTACCTCAAATTGCCCAATGGCACCGCCCCCTGAAAGTTCAGGATTCCAGAACCAGTCGCTATGAGGGCCGGGATGTGTTTCCCTTGCCCTTACCCAGAGAATGTCACCCAATGCACCGTTTTTGACAGTTTCGTTTGCTTTCAACGTTTTCGGAGTATAGCACAGGTCCTCGAGGTAGCCATGAAACACGCTGTGTTTTTCAACCAATTGCAGCATTTCCCTGGCTTCTTCTGCATTCCGTCCCAGGGGTTTGGTAACCAGAACAGCTTTCCCTGCCTCAGCGGCCAGTCTGACTGCTTCCAGGTGTTGAAAGTTTGGCAGGGCCACAATAACCGTGTCAACATCAGGGTGGTTGACAGGTCAAAGAGTTCAATGTCGCCATCCTCAAAAAACTCGATCAATTTAAGATCCCCCAGTCTGATGGCTGCTCCCGGCTTTCCTCCCTGGTTGCTATAGTGAGGATAGTGCCAGAAAATGGGACGTTCCTCCGGTTCTCCCTCTCCAGTAAGCAAGGGTGCCAGGCTGATCCCGTCCATATGCTGTCCGGGCATCTGATCTACCCCTGCCATCTGAAGGATGGTGGGATAAAAGTCTGTACTGGTTACAGGGACCGAGCTTACGCTGCCTTCGGATCCCGATCCGGGCCATTTGATAAACATGGGCTCGCGGATCCCCCCTTCGTATAGCCACCCTTTTCCTGCCCTGAGAGGAAAATTAGTGGTGGGTGATCCTTCCGAGGTGGAAAGCCCTCCGTTATCAGACATAAATAAGACAATTGTATGGTCAGCAATCTCCAGTTCCCCGATCCGTTTCATGAGTCTACCTACATTGTTATCCAGTGTTTCGATCATGCTGGCATAAGTGGGATGCCCCTGTTGGACCCGCTCTTTGAAACGCCCCCGTGGAGCGGCATACCTGATCCATTCCTGATCGGTTGTCTCCATGGCCTCCGGGTCCAGGCCTAAATCGTCGATCTTCCTCTCATATTTTTCGATCAACTCAGGTTTACCCTGTAGCGGTGTATGAACAGTATAAAATGAGAGAAATAAGAAAAAAGGTCCATCTGTATGAGCTTCCATAAACCGGATGGATTCATCGGTCAACCGGTCGGTCAGGCACTCCCCTTCCGGTCCGCTCTCAAGCCTGGGATTTACATACGGACTGAAATATCCACCACGGGGTGATCCCACGCTCCAGCCGCCCATATTGATTTCAAAACCCTGATGTTCCGGCCAATAGATGGAATCCTCTCCCAAATGCCATTTACCTGCGAAAAATGTCCGGTAACCTGCCTCTTCCAGTGCTTCTGCAATAGTGATTTCTTCCAGTTTCATCTCCAGCTCAAACTCCCTGGAGATCAGCTTATCACAGGGCTGTCCGCCTGCATAGGTCTGTCTGCCCGGGATCCAGTCGGTCACATTGATCCGGGCCGGGTATTTCCCTGTCATGATACTTGCCCTGGTGGGGGAACAGACAGGACAGGCTGCATAAGCATCCGTAAAACGCATGGACTGTCCCGCCAGCCGGTCGATGTTGGGTGTTTCATGGAAGGTGCTTCCGTAGCATCCCAGGTCCGTCCATCCCAGGTCATCCACCAGGATAAAGATGATGTTGGGTTTTACAACGGGATCACCTGGTCCGGAGCAGGAATAACCAGTCAGGATAAGCAAGGCGAAATAAAAGAATTTCCCGACAGACCTGATATGTCTGGCATGACAGCTTTTTATATGCGGACCCAACTTCATAAACATAGAGCCAAACATTTTCATTTCATCCATTCAACATTTGTTGATGGTTCATTGCTTTTTCGGAGGATCTCACCATACAATTCCGGTCTCCTGGCTTTTCGGTACCGGTATCCACCAGCCAGTTTCAGTTTCTCAGCACTGCAATACCCAACCACAACCTCATCTTCAAAACTGCGACATTCAGCTATGATCTCTCCGTAGGGATCAAAAATCATGGAATTCCCGTTCTTCAGCTGGTCTCCATCCAACCCAATGGGATTGGCAAAGACAGCATAGATGCC
Organism: Bacteroidales bacterium; assembly: GCA_023138875.1. GTDB lineage: Bacteria > Bacteroidota > Bacteroidia > Bacteroidales. Next base: position 155,732 of record JAGLOO010000024.1, on the reverse strand, counting down.
GTTGTCGTAAGCCCTGGCAGGTAACCACCTCATTAACCACCCTCTTCCTTTCGGCCCGTCAAATTCCTGCCTCAGGGAAACAGGATCCTTCATACGGTTGTCCCATAATTTTTTATCTACCCAGCCTCTTCCCGGCATGGGAGAAGGGGTACAGCAGGTCACGTGTGGCATGAAGATGATCTCAGCACCCAGCAGGGTTGTTGCCCTTACATTTTCAATCACATTGTTATCATAACAGATCAGGATACCGCACTGGCTACCGAAAAGGTCAAATACCACATATTCATTTCCGGCGGACAGGTATTTACTGATAAAGGGATGTATTTTCCGGAATTTCGCGACAAACCCTTTGCCTGTAACACAGAAATGTGTGTTATACAAATTATCCCCTTCCTTCTCAACAAGACCGGCCAGTATAGCAACATCATATTTCCCGGCTGTTTGAATAAGCCGCTCTGTGCTTTTACCTGAAGGGACTTCTTCTGCAATATCGTTCATTTCCTGCTTGCTCAAATCTCTCAGAAATGTATATGAAGTGATGCATAATTCGTGAAAACATACCACTTTAGCCCCCTTACCAGCCGCCTTTGCAGTTAACTCTTCAATCCTGGATAGGTTATACTCCTTATCTCCATTCCTGGTTTGAAATTGAGCTGTGGCAATACCGATGTCTTTCATTTGATTCTTTGATTTAGATTATCTCTAAAAAACCCTGCCTCACAAAAGCTTCTGCAGACTTGCAGCCCCATTTAGCCTCAAATCCCCTGAATTCAGCCATTTTCTCATGATGGAAATACCACTGATCCGGTTTCTGGCATGCATGTTTCATGGTAGCCTCCTTTTTTACCCCGGCGGTTTCTGTAATATCTATGTAATGGGTTGGGTGGAAAATCTGAGTCTGTTCCCCGGTAAGGACTTCATAATAATAGAGGTCAAATGCCTTACTATCATCCCCGCGAAACCAGTTCCAGGCATTATAAACCAGGTTTGAGGTTACCCTGTGATCCGGGTGGGTATCAATGGGCCAGTGGGTGAATACCAAATCAGGCTTTTCCTGCTCAATGATCCTGGCGATGTTGGCATACTGCTCCCTGTTGATGATGGTATTGCCATCTATCTGACCCGCAAAAAGCGGACGTGCTTTCATCACCCTGCACGCCTCAATGGCCTCTGCTGTACGGGTCTCTGCAGCTTCTTCATGGGACATTCCCTCCACACCGGCTTCTCCACGGGTCAGGTACAATGCAGCCACTTCATGTCCCAGACCCGCGAATTTGGTGATGGTGCCGCCACAACCGCTCTCCGGATCATCGGGATGGCCCCCCGCTACCAGAATCTTCAAAGGTTTTTGAATTGCTTCATTATCCTGAGCAATCACCGGTCTCCCCAATAAGGAAGCCCCCAGCAATCCACCGGAGGTGGCCAGCATTTGTCTTCTGGTTTGTTTGTGTGGTTTGTTCATAATCAGACAGTATGTTATATTTTACGACTTAAATAGTTCCATTGGGGCAACCTTCAAAAATTCCTGCCACGGTATTCCTTTTGTGCCAACCATTAGCATTTTATAGGGATCATGCTGTTGCTGAAATGCGGCCATTCCCCTGGCCTTTTCTGAATGTCCACTCTTCACCTCAATAGCGATTGTTCTGTCCTGGGATTTTATCACGAAGTCAACTTCATCATTTCGATGACGCCAGTAATAGAGACGGAATCCTCCTTCAAGCGACCTGTTCAAAATGTGGGCACCAATGGCAGCCTTGATCCACCTCCCCCACCTCTCGGGTTGAGATCTTATTTTTGAAAAAGAACGGTGCTGCTGGGCAGTGATCAACGCGGTATTATGAACCTGGAATTTAGGACTTGAGGATCGTTGACGCACCATTCCCGGAGAGAATTTCTCAATTCCCTTTAGCATTCCACTGGTATCAAGAAGATGGAGATAATGAGCGAGGGTGGTTGTATTTCCAGCATCCGCCAGCTGTCCAATGATCTTATTGAAGGATAGAATCTGCCCGGAGTATGAACAGCCAAGTTCAAACAGCCTTTTCAATAATGCCGGTTTATCCACCCGGGTCAGCATAAGGATATCCTTTGATATCCCGGGCTCAATCAATGAATCCAGGATATAACTCTTCCATCGTTCCTCCTGATCTATCAGTCCAACGGGCCCCGGATACCCTCCGAACCAGACATATTGATCGGGTGTTAATCCAAATGCTTCTTCGATCTCCGGGTAGGTCCAGTGACCCATATAAATGCTCTCATATCTCCCAGCCAGGGATTCCGTTAAGCCTTTTTGCAACAACAGACGGGAAGATCCAAGCAGTACTACCTTTAGATGAATTTCATTCAGGGTATCTTCGTCCCATTCCTTCTTTACTGTTTCACTCCAGTTGTCGATTTTCTGAATCTCATCAATGATCAGTATTGTTTCTTTATTTCCGGATCCGGATAATAGAAATCTGGCTGCTTCCCATTGTTGTGAAATCCATATGCCCTGGGGAGATAATACGGCATCTGCCGAAACATAATGGACAGGTATCCGGGTCTGTTTGATATATTGAGAGACAAGCGTGGTCTTCCCAACCTGTCTTGGCCCATATATTATCTGTATAAACTTCCTTTCCTCATTTTCAAGCCTATCCGTAAGTAGCTGTTTATGCGCCCTTTCAAACATCTCTTACATTTTACTCAATATATTACGTAAATTTACTCAATAAATTAAGGAAAACGAATTATATATAGTTTTGTTACTTGTTGTTAATGAAATATTGGACGAAATTTTCTGTAAACCATTTCAACCTGTGATTTTATTTTCTATTTTTCAGGATTAGAGGAACATCAAGTAACCATAAAGATATGAATGATGGAAAAATCAGCTGTTCCCAATACCAGATTGAATAGCATAAGCCTTTGGGTTTTATCCATTTTGAGAATAGCCATAGGCTGGCATTTTCTGTATGAAGGTATCGTGAAACTTGTTGATCCTAATTGGACTTCGGCCAGTTACCTGCTTGAGTCCAGGTGGTTGTTTTCAGGGCTGTTCCACCGGGTAGTGGCTCATTCTGGTTTACTACAGACTGTTGATATCCTGAATATCTGGGGTATGATCCTTATCGGACTGGGACTGATGCTTGGTGTACTGGCACGATACGCTGCCCTGGGTGGTATTGCCCTTCTGGCCCTTTACTATCTGGCAAATCCACCGTTCATATCATCTACCGGAGCCTTCCTGGAAGGACATTATATCTGGATCGACAAGAACCTCATAGAATTGATAGCACTTGTTGTACTTTTTGTTTTGCCTACAAGCCATTTTATCGGACTGGATGGGTTTCTGAAATCCATCAGGCTGAGAGCAAGAAAACCCATACCCGAAAGCGTTCCCGCTTATGAGGCATCAGACGGAACATTGGATGAACAAAACAAAAGACTTGGTCGGCGGGAGGCATTAAGAAACCTGGCCACACTGCCGGTACTGGGTGCTTTCACATTTGCGGCCCTGCGGAAACAAAAATGGGAGAGTTTCGAAGAGAAGCTATTGGCCGATAGTCCGGATGCAAATACAGGTGCAACCATCAGGAACTTCAGTTTCTCATCCCTTAAAGACCTGAAAGGAAAAGTACCTAAAGGGAAAATAGGGGACCTGGAGATCAGCCGGATGATCGCAGGAGGAAACCTGATTGGAGGATGGGCTCACTCAAGGGATCTGATCTATGTCTCCAAACTGGTCAAAGCCTACCACCACGATCAAAAGGTATTTGAAACCCTGAAGATCGCTGAAGCCTGTGGTATCAACGCCCTGCTTACCAATCCACAGCTTATCCGGGTGATTAATAAATACTGGCGTACCCAGGGAGGCGATATCAAATTCATATCCGATTGTGGCTACGGTATGGATCCTCTCAAAGGGATTGAACTCTCCATGAAAGGGGGTGCCCACGCCTGTTATGTGCAGGGTGGGATTGCAGACCGGTTTGTTCTCACCGGCAGGGTTGACGAACTGGGAGAATGCGTTGAGACTATAAGAAATCATGGAGTGCCGGGAGGAATCGGGGCCCATAAACTTGAGACAATCAAAGCCTGCGTAGAGGCAGGCATCGAACCCGATTTCTGGGTAAAAACCATACATCATGTTGATTACTGGTCTGCCAAACCCGAAGAAGAACATGATAACATCTGGTGTACCAATCCTGACGAAACGATGGCCTACATGGAGAATCTTGAACAGCCATGGATCGGATTCAAGATCCTGGCTGCAGGTGCGATCCATCCCAAAGTAGGTATTCCTTATGCTTTCAGAGCCGGCGCAGATTTTATCTGTGTGGGAATGTATGATTTCCAGATCGTTGAAGATGCCAACCTGGCCATTGAAGTCCTCGGGGATAAATCGCTTAAGGCCGAACGTCATCGTCCCTGGCGGGCATGATAAAAAACGCCTGCAAGCCTTGACGCATGAAGCAAAGCCAAAGAGCATCAGCTCTGTGGTAACTGAAGCAGATATTGCGTCCGAAAAGGCCATTATAAAGATCCTGGACGGGATTCCGGATCCATACAACATCATTACCGAAGAATCAGGTTTTATGGACAGGGACTCTGCACACACATGGGTGGTGGATCCTCTGGATGGTACCTCCAACTTTGCTGCCGGCCTCCTCTGGTTCGGAATAATAATCGCTTTGTTCCATGAATCAGAACCCGTGCAGGCAGCCATGTATCTGCCTGTTGAAAACCAGCTATATTTTGCTGAGTCAGGAAAAGGTGCCTGGTTATTTCTTTCCCATGATATGGCCCAATGAGAGGTTCCCTGAGATCATATTCTACAGGTTTCACACCTTACATGCCACATGGGTTGTTCTGGCTGGGACGATCAGGTAGCAAAGGTGTATGCCAGGCTTGCAAAGGAATACGACCTGGATATCCGCACCGGAGCGCTTGGTGTGGAAAGATTTCCGATGGGTCAAAAAGGAGAAACTCTTGAAGAATGGATCAATGGTTTTATAGATGGACTGAATAAACTGGAGCCGGGAAAGATATACCTTTTTGTTGAACACCCTGCAATAGCAGGTTCCGAGATGGAGGCGGTGGGACATGATGGATACTACAGGGTGAATGAGGATAGGCAGATGGTTACAGAGGTATTTACCAGTGAGAAGGTTATGCGAATAATCAAAGAGAGAAAGATCAAACTGATTTCTTATGCCGACCTGGTTGAATAATTGTTGATGACCTCTGTTTTAACTACCTTAGTCATATGGATATTAAAGAATTTTCATCGCATATTTTCTGGTCCTATGACAGGTTTTCAGATCTAAAACCTGAAGTCGTAATCAAGCAGGTAATTGTATATGGTGAAGTAAAAGATATGATTCTGCTGGTTAAGAAAGTGGGGGAGAAAAGGATATACGAAGTAATAAAGAATTGGAAGGATCAGGAGAAATATGATAAGCATATTAATTTTATGGAAAAAGTAATTCTGGGGTAAATAATGGCTGATTCATTTGACACTAACTACATGCCTGCAAACACCTTAGAGGTGTTTCGCCAATTAAAATCTCAGGCTTTCATATCACGATTTACACTTGTTGGAGGAACAGCCCTTGCCATCCAGATCAAGCACAGATTATCAGAGGATCTTGATTTTATTATTGATGAAGAAGAACTCAATGTGAACCTTATAAAACGTAATATCAAAAAGATTTTTCCCAAATACAGGATCATACGGCAGGATCATAACTGGCAAATTGACATTTTGATCAATGATGTAAAGGTGACTTTTTTTTCGTCAGGGGCTGTAGCAATACCCTTCAGTGTGAAAGAGTACTCATTCAATGAAAGCAAAATCAATATTGCCAAGGCCAAAGTTATTGCTGTTCTTAAGTTTTCAGCGATCGCACAACGAAACACCATTCGGGACTATTACGACCTATATTGCCTTTCACGCTATCATTATTCTCTCCTGGAATTAATCACAACCACCAAAGAGATGATCCCTAATCTTTCCCCTGTTACATATACTGAGACTCTTGTTTATACAAATGACATAGAAGAGGAGGATATTTCCGCACATTTATCACCGGCCGAGATTATTTCCAAAGACCAGATAGCAGCTTATTTTACCAACGAATTAATAAAGATTAAGGAGGAACTTTAATGATAGTCATCAGATTATTACCCGTCATTATCTCATTTGGATTACTGGCAGCCCATTTTTCAAGGGCTGATATGCTGCCACTGGTGATCGTAAGTCTCATGATCCCTGTGTTACTTTTCATCAGGAAAGCCTGGGTAGCCAGGAGTATACAGGTATTGCTTCTGATCGGGGCGTTTGAATGGATCAGGGCCATGTTGGGCTATATAGAATTGCGAAAATCGATCGGTGATGACTGGACCAGGCTGGCCATTATCCTTATCGTTGTAGCACTATTAACAGCCCTGTCCGGACTCATTTTTCGTGGAGGATCTCTGAGAAAGCGTTATCAACTGAAAAAATGAAACTATTTAAATGTTCTTTGTTAGCAGGGCTGGCAGCACTTACTCTACTGGCAGGTTGTAGCAATAAAACCAAAGTCGAAGTCGTGAATCAGGATAAAGAGAATAAGATCATCATTTACCAGGTTTTCAGCCGCCTGTTCGGAAACACCAATACAAACAACAAAAAATGGGGTACCATTGACGAGAACGGTGTGGGAAAGTTCAATGACTTTACCGATGAAGCCCTTGAGGCTATCAAAGAACTCGGAGTATCACATATCTGGTATACAGGAGTACTCCACCACGCAATGGTGACAGATTACGCTGCTTATGGCATTCCGGGAGATGATCCTGATGTGGTGAAGGGGCGGGCAGGATCTCCCTATTCCGTTAAGGATTATTACAATGTAAATCCGGACCTGGCCATTGATCCTTCAAAACGTCTTGAAGAATTTGAGTCTCTGATCCACCGTACCCACAATCATGGGATGAAAGTAATCATTGACATTGTTCCCAATCATGTGGCCCGTGTCTACCATTCCGTCACCAATCCTGAGGGAGGGGAAGATTTTGGTACCTCCGATGATATATCGCGGGAGTACCGCAAACACAACAACTTCTACTATATCCCTGGAAAGTCATTTAAAGTCCCGGACTGGAGTGATGGATATCAGGTGCTGGGTGGAGAGGCTCATCCAAAGGCCGATGGCTTCTTTGATGAGAACCCGGCCAAATGGACTGGCAATGGATCCAGGAGTCCGCAGCCAGGAATGCACGACTGGTACGAAGCCGTGAAGGTTAATTTCGGGGTGCGGCCCGATGGAAGCAAGGACTTTGATGAGCTGCCAGCAGGGTTTGAAAATGAGTCCTGCCAGGCCCATCACGCGTTCTGGCAGGGAAAAGAGGTACCCGATTCCTGGAAGAAATTCAGGGATATAGCACTTTATTGGTTAGATAAGGGAGTGGATGGTTTCAGGTACGATATGGCGGAAATGGTCCCGGTGGAATTCTGGAGCTACATGAACAGTGCCATCAAAATGGCCAGGCCGGACGCATTCCTCCTTGCGGAGATATACCAGCCACATATCTACAGGGATTACATCTATAAAGGAAAAATGGATTACCTCTATGACAAGGTGGAGCTTTATGATACCCTTAAAAATATCATACAGGGCCATGGTAGTACCGACAACATCATCGGAATCCTGGAGGGTTTAAAGGACATCGAGCACCACATGGTCCATTTCCTTGAGAATCACGATGAACAGCGCATTGCCAGTGCAGGATTTGCCGGGGACGCCACAAAGGGTAAACCAGCCATGGTAGTCTCTGCCACCATCAGCACCTCCCCCACCATGATCTATTTTGGGCAGGAGGTGGGTGAGCCTGGCGATGGAGATGCTGGTCACGGATCGGAAACCCGCACCACCATTTATGACTATTGGGGAGTGCCCAACCATATAAAATGGATGAACGAAGGGGAATTTGACGGAGGACAACTTACCAGGGAAGAAAAAGTTCTTCGTGATTTTTACCGAAAACTCCTCAACTTCACTATGGAGAGTCAGGCCCTTATGGGCGAATACCAGGAGATTCACAGTCATAACAGGGCCCATACAGAGTGGTACAACGAACGGGTATTCTCCTATGTCCGCTGGAAAGATGAAGAGCGCCTGATCATTGTCACCAATTTTGATGCTAACGACAAATTTGGTTTTGAGCTTCAGTTACCCGGGGAGATCATGGAAGCCTGGAACCTGCATGAGGGAACCTACATGCTGGAAGATCAACTGGGGGAACGCACCTTGGAACTTCAGGTAAAAAACGGGAAAGCTGAAACACGGATCGATATAGGACCCCTGGAATCACTGATCCTTGATTTCATTTAACCAGCATATTTTCATAAATTGTAAGGTTTTGAATAACAGAGCTGACATGATCTGGGAAGGAATTCTGTTATGTGCTCTCTATTTAGAAAAACGAAACGGCCTAAACTCCGTCATTTCTTGCAAATGGCGGGTACCATTAGAACCTTGGCCATTCTGATCTACCTGATCCTATTCCTCACAGAAATTAGTGGAGCTGGCTTACCAAATGTTGATACAGTTGGGATAACCCAGGATCAATTTGGATTCATGTTGCTGGGTACAGATTACGGAGTGAACCTGCAGGAATGGAAGTAATCAACATTATCACCTGTCAACCGTGCATTTACTGGTTGGGAACCCAGCAGGGTGTTATCGGCAATTCGACAAAAGACGGGATCATCTAATTTTTTTGGCAATGCATCACTAACCTTTCATCCAATAACTAAAAACCAACCTCATGAAAAAATTCTTGAAATTTTGCCTGGTGGGAATCCTGCTCCTTTCGCAAATACAATTTGCGATAGCCCAGGAGAAGTCCATTTCCGGCACAGTGACAGAATCGTCAGGTGTTCTTCTACCCGGTGTGAACATCGTGGTAAGGGGGACCACGATCGGTACTATTTCCGATCAGGATGGAAACTTCACCATCACAGTCCCGGATGAGAACGCTGTACTTGTCTTCTCATTCATTGGTTATCTCGCTCAGGAGGTCACCATCGGGAATCAGACCATCATCAATCCAACTTTGGTTGCCGATGTGGTTGGTCTGGAAGAACTTGTGGTAGTGGGATACGGTACCCGAAAAAAAGTAAACCTCACAGGGGCTGTAGCTACTGTTCAAGCAGAAGAACTGGATAAAATTACCAGTGTGAACGCAACCAACCTGCTTGAGGGACAGATGTCGGGAGTGATTACCAAACAGACTTCGGGACAGCCGGGAGAAGACAATACCAGTATTAGTATTCGTGGATTTGGCAACCCGCTTATCCTGATTGATGGCGAAGAGCGATCGCTCAACAGTATTGATCCTAAAATGATAGAATCCATTAGTGTCTTGAAGGATGCGTCGGCTGCTATCTACGGTGCCAGGTCCGGGAACGGGGTGATCCTGGTCACAACCAAGAGAGGAAAAAAGGGCCAAAGCCCCCGGATCAATTATGAAGGCTCATATTCCATTCAGCAGTTTACCCATAAACCGGGGCTTATTACCGATGCCGGCAGGTATACTGAATTCTGGGTAGAAGCAGAGGAAAATGTGGGGATTTCACCCACCTATACCCCTGAAGAGATCCAGAAATGGTATGATGGCGGACCGGGGTATAAAAGTTATGACTGGTTTGACTGGACCTACAAGAATTGGGCTCCGAGACAAAAGCACAACCTGAGTGTGCAGGGAGGAAGCGATAATATTTCTTATTATGTGGGGCTTGGAGTGAGCGATCAGCAGAGTGTGGTTTCATCCGATGATTGGTGGTATAAGCGCTACAATATCCTTTCAAATATCGATGGAGATATCACGGATAACCTCTCTTTCTCCCTGGATCTCAGCTTTTCACATGAGCACCAGAGTGAAACCGGTAATATAGAAGTACTTAATTGGGTTTATAAGACGCAACCCATGGCCCCAACCAGTTTTGAGGGCAGTGACCTGACACCGGCTTCCAATTTAATTGGTACCCATCAAAGGGTAGTTGGTGGTATTAATAAGGATATTCAGGGCGGAACTGACCGCATACCCAATAAATTCAATGGACGGTTTGAACTGGCTTACGAATTCCCATTCGTGGCAGGTTTATCTGCCCGGGCAAGCATGGACTACCGCATGGTGGACAGAAGAACCGTTGAGGTTAAAAGACAATGGGAAGTCTACACCCAGGATCCCGAAACGGGCGAGATTCTTTTGGACGGAAGATTTCCTGCTGATGTTGTGAATAACGGACTCTGGGTGGACGACTATCTGTATACACGGCTGAAACCCAAAGTGGAGTTGAGGTTTAACCGGAACTTCGGCGACCATTCAGTAGACGGACTCCTTCTGGGAGAGTACTTTGATGATGTGACCAATGAAATTAATACCCAGACCCAGAATCTGCTATCCAATGATCTAATGTACCTGGGACTGGGCGAAAAAGTCTACCATGAGCTTGGTCAAAGGGTTGAAGAATCATCACGTGCATCTATTGCGGGTAGGGTCAACTATGGATTTAAGGGTAAATATCTGGCTGAGGCAACATTCCGATACGATGCCAGCTCCTTTTTTCCTCCCGATACCCGCTGGGGATTTTTCCCGAGTTTCTCGGCCGGTTGGAGGGTATCAGAAGAATCTTTTATGTCAGATCTTGCATGGCTTGATAATCTGAAACTAAGAGGTTCTTACTGTGAAACCGGGTATGACCTGAATGCCGTTCGCTACGACTATTTTGCAGGTTATAATGTGAGGACTTCTCCGCTCTACCTTATGGGGAGCGATGCATACCGGCGTTTGCAGATAGGGACCCTGCCAAACAACAGCATGACCTGGGAGAAGATGACCAACTATAATGTTGGTGTAGACCTAAACATGTGGAATGGTCTGTTAAATCTCGTTGTTGAAGGATTCTACCGCAAGAGGTCCGATATACTGGCAACACCTCAGCAAACCTTCCCCAGCACATTTGGAGCATCGCTGTCACAACGCAACCTCAACAGCCTGGATGACAGGGGATTTGAGTTTGAATTGAGCCACATCAACCAGGTTGGAGACGTTAATTACAGTATCAGGGGCATCTTTACCTATGCAAAATCCAAATGGATTCACTACGAAGAGGAAGAATATACAGATGAGGAAGATATCCGGATCCTTCAGAAATCCGGGAATTGGGTGAACCGCTCCATTGGCTATGTTTCCGACGGACTGTTCAGGTCGCAGGCAGAAATTGATGAGCATACCATTGACCAGGACCAGGCCGGTAACAACACACTCATTCCGGGAGATATAAAATATAAAGATCTGAATGGGGATGGTATCATTACCTGGGCAGACCAGGAATATATCGGATATGGAATTCCAGACCCTGATATTGATGGGCCTGGAGAGCCCGATCTTAATTTTGGGTTAAACCTGGGTGTTGAATACAAAGGGGTCAGTCTGGGTGTACTCGTCCAGGGAGGATCCATGTACTGTGGCAATATATCCGGACTTGCACGGGTGCCTTACCAGAATAACTCATCTCCATTTGAAATTCACTGGCAGGAGCGGTTCCATGAAGTGAAGAATCCCGACGGCACACAGCCTGCAGTTTCAATTGGACTCAGGGAACATAACGACAAGTTTTCGGATTTCTGGCTGAGAAGCATTACCTATCTCCGCCTGGAGAACGCAAATCTGAGTTATACCTTTCCGAAGGAATGGCTGTCACCTGTGGGAATTAAGAACCTCAACATCTATGTTGCCGCACAAAACCTGGCCGTCATCTCCAACCTTGGAATCTGGGCGTCAGAATTTGATCCGGAAGCTCCCTTAAACAACAATAATTATCCTCCTCACAGGACCATCACTTTTGGAGTGAATGTCACATTTTAAGTATAAATCAAATGGATAAATCTTCTAAAACAAGAGATATGAGAACCTTAAAAATATTATGCACAGGTGTTGCTATCCTTTTGATGCTTTCAGGTTGTGATGAGTTTTTCAACCTGGATAAGGAGCCCCAGAATATGATTTCAGGTGCTGCAATATTCAAGGATAAGATACTTACAGAAGCGTATATTGCTCAAATCTATGATACGATACCATGGCACTATGGCGTAAACAATAGTCCTGCCAACATGATTTTAATTGAAGGAATGGGAGCTGTAGCCCGTTGTTATGCTTACTGGCAAACACCTGCTGCCTTCCCCCTGGAGGTGATCGATGAGAATGGATCGGGGGCCATTGACTACTGGCCATACAATAACATCCGCTATGCCAATGAATTCATCATCAATCTGCAGGAGTCGGATTTTGAGCAGGAATTTATTGATCATCGCGTGGCTGAAGCCCGCTTTTTAAGGGCCTATATGTATTTCCAGATGGTTATTCGTTTTGGTGGAGTACCCATCATTACCATACCTCAGGATGTGGATGCTTCTGCAGAAGAGTTGAATGTTCCTAGAGATTCAGAAAAGGCAGTATATGACTTTATAGCCAGTGAAATGGATGCCATTGTGCCCATATTGGATGAGGATACCGAACCTGGCAGGGTAAACAGCTATACCGCCCTTGCCCTGAAAAGCAAGGCCATGCTGTTTGCTGCCAGTGTTGGAGAGTTTGATGGCTCAACGGAGCTGAATGGACTGCTGGGTATACCTTCCGGTGAGGCAGCCAGTTACTGGCAAGCCTCCCTGGATGCTTCCAATGACATCATTGGATCCGGGAAATACAGCCTCTATAATAAGATCGCAGGTGATCCGGCTGAAAATTATGCCCAGCTTTTTATCGATGAAAGCAACCCGGAACGCATTTTCGTCGAAGAGTATGATCCTGCTATGGGAAAAGGACAGAGCTGGGGAATAGGCGCTGTTCCATTTGAGTTCAGGCAAACATGGGGTTCCAATTTTTGTCCATTCCTGAATATCATCGATGAATATGAATATATTGACGGTAGTCCGGGAAAACTTGACCGGGACCTGATCGATTCTGACCATCTCTTTGATATTGACAGTGTATTCAGGAACAGGGATCCCCGATTTGTAGCGACGTTCTTCTTCCCCGAGAGTGACTGGCAGGGAGGAAAGGTCTATTTCCACAGAAGAACAGTAGTCGGGCTCGATACACTCACTTCTGGAAAAGTTGACGGCGAATGGCCGGCAGCAGCAGGTAAACGGAATTGGACCAACACCGGCTTCCTAACACGAAAAAGGATGGATGAAAGCGAAGTAGGTCCACTGCGCGAAACTTCCGATGAAGATTACATGGTCTTCCGGTATGGGGAGATTCTGCTCAACTATGCCGAAGCCGCCTTCTATCTGGGTCAGACCACAGAAGCACTGGATAAGCTCAACATGATCCGTGAAAGGGCTGGTATACCGCTTCTAGGCACCATTACTGAAGAGGATATCCGCCATGAACGAACCGTAGAGCTGGCCTTTGAAGAGAACCGTTACTGGGACCTGAGAAGGTGGAGGATTGCTCACGAGATCCTTGATGGATTGAGGACCAAAGGGCTGGAATACACCTACTACTATAATGAAGATAAATACGACTTCATCATTAAAAATGGCGATCCCTCGTCACGCATATTCCAGGATAGGCACTATTATCTGCCCCTCGGTGTAAGCCGGATTGCAGATAATCCGAAACTGGTAGAGAATCCAGGTTACTAAACAACCACCTGAAAAGCACATCAACCCATGTTGGTGTGCTTTTATACTATTTTTTTTAATCCGACAGCAATTAGACCAGGTTCACTGCATAGTTACTCTTTTGCAGAATCCAAAAATCAATCTTATGAAAAAGTTATATCTAATCATCCTCCTGGATGAAGTATCTTCAAAAATCCCGTTTATTATCTCTTTCCCACAGAAAATTTTAAAAGGGGCTGTGGTTGATAATGCAATCAGCACGGTTGATTTTGTCGTTGTTAACCTGTCAATTTCCAGCACAGGTTTGGAAATCTTATTAACATAAACCTTCACCTGTTCACCCGTTATTTGAATGTAAGCCCTGAACCAATCATCAGGATCCGGCGGAACCGGAATTTCATTCTCGAACTCCCCGGTTCTTTCCTCACGAAGTTTCCTCCAGGTAAAATCAGGGTGAAAGATATACTGGACCATGTGCTCCTTTCGGATCTGTTCATCAGCCACAAAATTGAACGGCCGGAAATAGATAACTTCATAAGTCTCCTCATCCTGAATATTGAAAGCGATTCCAATAAAGCTTCTGCCTGGTGCATTTTCTCCCAGCAGTTCGACTTCTATGATTCCTTTCTCAAATTCCAATTCTTCAAGTATTCCCAGCCCATCACCATTCACAGCATTCATTTCCACAGCATCAGGGTGGTTCGCACAGAGGGATATGGTTCGGTTCACAGCTTTGATCTGCTTCTCCTGGAATTCATCAGCCAGATTTATCTGTTGCTGACTAAAGGAAACAGTGCTGATCAGACACAGAAGTCCAAGAAATAATGTTGTTTTTTGTGTTTTCATTTTGCTCTTTCGTATTAAAATTCGTTTTCGATCTTTTCCAGAAACAGTATCTCTGCAATGAGTTGCCAATCAAAGGAGATGGTTTGGTTGGCCAGGTGATTATGGTGATCCTGATCCAGAAGATACCCTTCCGGTCTTGAGAGGATTCGGGTTTTGCCGTACACCTTTTCAAACTGTTCTCTCAGGGCTTTGAACTCCTCTGACAGATTCTGAATGCGGGTTAAGGCTTCGGTCTCTTCCTGTTCGGTTTGAGCTGTATCATAGGCCTGTAGAGTGAGCAGGGCCTGGGCGGAAAAGCGGACCAGATTGTTGACCTGTTCATAGACCTCCAGCCTGTACTGATTGCGAATGGCCTGTGATTTCATGGTGGCAATTTTCACGGCAATGCTATCACAATCCAGTAATACAATAGCTGCCATCTCCAGACGCTCTGAATATTGTATGCTCCACTGACCTTTATTGCTTTTTTCCGGGAGATCAATGATGGCCTCTTCGAGGGGCTGATTGAGCTTTCGTAAAAAATTACGATTATTACCTTCTAATAATGCAGCATTCCACCAGGCAGCGGAATGTTCAAGCTGCTCAACGAAAACATACTCATTACCGGCCAGTGTATTTGAGAATTCCCTATGACGGTAAGCCGCTTTCAACTCCTCCTTTGGCCTTTGCTCCCCCGACCAGCTGTATTCTGCAAAGGCGATAATGCCCCGCATGTAAAGCTCGAAATGGGGAGAGTCATCATCCCATAGGGTTAACAGCAGTCCATCGAGATCCTTCTCAATGGAGGTCATAGCAAAGGACCTGATATTCTCTATATTGCTTTCACTTTGAGGCATCAGCACCCAACGTGTTTGTCCTGCTGTTGCTCCCATCACATTCAATCCATGTTCCCGGAACCACTCCATGGCCTTTATATTGCCTTCTGCGTGGGAAGCCCCGTAGTTCCAGCGCATATAGATGCAGTTTTTGGGAAACTCATCCAGGAACTCAAGCAATATATGCTCGTTCTCTGCCCAAACCTTATTCACCTCCTCTTTTGTAAGTCTTGTATTGAACATGGCCCTGTAAACCCCTGCATGTTTTAAGGGCATATCATCCCAAAAGATGGGAATCCGTCCATGTTCTTCAGCAAACCTGCAAACCTTATTCAACCACATCAATTGCAATTCCAAATTCGACTTTCCACTACCGCGTCCTGTTGTATGCACTTCATCACCACCCACATGCAAATACCTGCCATGGGGTGTGGCCTCCATCGCATCCAGATAGAGGTCAAACTGCACTTCATAAGTTCTCGGATCCAGCGGGTTAAATGCCCAGTCACTCTTGGGATCATCGCGCAAATCTTTGTATGTGTCATGCTTTAAAACAAAAGAAGCATGACCCAGACCCTGTATCAGGGGACTGATCTCAATATTTCGCTCTTTAGCATAATCACTGAGCTTCTTCCATTCTTCCATACTCAGTGCATCTGCCGATCCCACTTCAGGCTGACGCACATAGCCCAGCTTATCTTCCATCTCGGCAATGATGGCATTTACCTTGTAACTTGCCAGTTTATCCAGCAGTTTATAGTAATAATCGGTCTTTTCCATGTGATGCTTGAGATCCAGATGAATGGCCCTGTAAGTGAGCAAGGGATAATCGTTTATGCTGCATAGAGGCAGTGGTACGCCCTGCTCCTTAGCATCTTCCATGAGTTGCTTCAGTGTCATGAATGCATAGAACAAACCTGCCTTGTCTTTACCGGTGATGGTTATTTGCTTTTTGGAAATATCAAGGGTATACCCTTCTGCCTGCAGATCAAGTGATTCATCAATGCGGAAAAGAATTTGCGCCTGTGATTGCTTTTCCGCAGGCTGTATATCATTTAATAAATCACCACGAATGGGAAGGTCGATGTCATTGAAAGCATAACAGTGCCGGAGATCATCAGGGGACAATGCACTCGTACCCTTGATCTCAAAATGCCGGGGTTGCGGCAACAGTTTGAAGTCGCCAGCTTGCTCACCGGGTGACTGGCAGGAGATTAACATAATAAAACATGCAGAAAGAAAAATGGACAGATAATTCTTCATAATAGGTTGGGATTAATCGGTTAAGATGCATAAACCATAAATATAACTGAATCAAGGATTGGAATCAATGATGCGTTCTTTTTATGAGCAGAATAAATGTTCTAAGCGTGCTCATCATGGCCTGAGGCTTTGCCGGTAATACTTCAGTGCATTCCTTTTTACTTCAGCAGTTGTATACCTCACGTGTTTGCTTAGAAATGTCAGAACAAATTCTGTGTCATGTTTTGAGTACTCGCGCAATACCCATCCCACAGCAGTTTTTGCAAACCTCTCCTCCCGCCGGATCAGGATGTTGGAGAATTGCCAGATTTCCCGGGAATAATCCGGTATGGTGCTGACCTGTGCAAACGGAACAAGTGAGGAGCGCGCTTTCCATAAGTAGGGATCCAGGTTCCACTGTTTCAGTTTTAAGATAACCTGGGAGTCTCCTGTATCTATCATGGGTGTCAACAGTCTGACACAAAGCCAGTCGGCGGTGTTCCAATCGAGAATATACCGATCGTCAAACCAGTCAGATATAAGGTTGACCAGGAACATATTTTTCATCTTTCCCAACCAGAATAGCTGAATATAGAGGATCGCTGCCAGCTTCTCCTCTGCAAAACTACCCTTCATCAGTCCGTTCACCAGTCCAACCTGCTGATTCAAAGCTAACTGATCCATTTTCTCAGATTGATTCAGCTCCAGAAGGACTTTCCGGATTTCCGGGATTCCCAACCCCAGAAACGGAATAACCCCTTTCATATACCGGTTCCACCAGTCAGCTTTCCGGATTATTCTCCGGCATTCTAATTCCTCAGCTATTTTCTGACCGATGTGATTCATATGGTTATGCGTATCAACCCCTAAAATAGCCAATTTTCAATTTGAATTCAATCTTAATAGGGCCTGAATTATCGGGATCAATCCAGTGGAACTGCTTTTACCTGATAATCGACTCCGCGATCACGGAGGTGCTGCATGAGGCATGTAAAGTTTTCCTCCTCAATTGCCGTCCTTTCCGGAGGTATCACCCCGGTTTGGGTTAGCATACCATTTAATAGGAGATGGGCAACTCCAGTGCAGGCATATCCGGTTGTCCGCGCCATGGAAATTGTATCGGATACAGGATCATATTCATCATACAGGTCATATTCATACCGGATTCCCTTGCCATCTTCCTTTCCTTCAATCATCACCCGCATCACTGTAAACTCTTTTTCACCCTTTTCCAGTTTGAACAGGGGAAACAGCAAGGCAGCAGTCAGGTCGACAGGCCTTACTTTCCGGCCCTTCACCTCCACCTCTTCTGTGGAAAAATAGCCCAGTTCCCGAAGTACTTTCAGGTAATCCACCGTACCCGGATACCTGAGGGTTTTTTCAACCATATCCGGAATATGGGGGAATGAATCGAGCAGGGAACGCAATCCATCAGAATTCCATGCTTCCAGCACACCTATACCCTCAAACTCAACCTTCTCCAGATCAGACAGAGCCGGCTTAACAACACTCTTCCCGCCCGAGCGGAAACGGGCAGGCCTGGTGTATTCCTCTATACAGTCCATGGGCGACCAGGAGCTCTTATATTCAAGGGGCCAACGGCGTTCAAAGGGCAATCCCCCCACCAGGCAGCGGTAAGATTCCACCTCCATTCTTCCATGATGATATCCAAGGATTGCATTGCACATGCCCGGAGCCACGCCCATATCAGGTACCACGACAACCCTCTGTTCCCTGGCCAGTTGATCCAGCTTCATGAAATCTTCAGGACAGAATGAGATATCCACCATGTTCTTTCCTGCCCTGATCACCCTTTCCATGATCCTGTAGCCGCTGGTACCCGGTGCAGCACCCACCACCAGGTCAAATTTCTTTACAATGCCCACCAGGTGATCCCCGGTAAAATCAGCACGGATACCTGAGATTCCATAGCCGCTGCTCAGATCATTCAGTACCTCCTCATTCAGGTCCACTGCAGTAACATTATGACCACTCTTTTTCAGGTCAATGGCTATCGCCTTTCCGATCAGGCCAGCCCCCAGCACAATGATTTTCCTTCTAGTCATATTTGTATTTCAGGTAACGGCATCCCTGGTCCTGGGATATTTCTCATAGATTTTATTCTCCATAATGTACCTCAATTGGTCCACCGCGCTGTAGATCTCTTCATACGTGGTATAAAGCGGCGATAATCCCAGCCGGATGTTGTTGGGTTCCCGGAAATCGGGAATCACGATCCGGTTTCCAACTTCTGGGTCAATCAATGCTTTACATATGCGGTATGCTTCTGCATGTTTCAGGGAAACATGAGAGCCCCGCTTTTCAGCATACTCCGGGGATCCCAACCTGAATCCCTGGCTAAACAGCCATTCCCTGGCAAGTGAGATGAGGTATTCGCTCTGTTGCACACTTTTTTGCCTGATGGCTCCGATCCCCGCCTCAATAACCAGGTCAAGAGATGGTTCCAGGGTTGATACAGAAACCACCGGCGGCGTTCCGGTCAGAAACTTCCTGATGCCGTCTGCTGTTCGGTAATGAAGTTTAAACTCAAAGGGATGCTGATCCCCAAACCATCCCTGGATAGGATTCTCCAGTTTTTCCTGAAGGTCTTTCCTGACATAGAGGAAGGCAGGTGAACCGGGTCCGCCATTCAGGTATTTGTAAGTACATCCAATGGCCAAGTCAACATTGGCCCGTTTCAGGCTGATAGGCACCGCTCCTACAGAATGGCTCAGATCCCATAAGACCAGGGAACCATGCATATGGGCCAGTTCAGTAACCTTGTCTATGTCATACATATATGCACTTTTAAAAGCTACGTGTGAAAGGGTGACAAGGGCCGTCTTCCGATTGATCATCCGGAGTAATTCGGTCATATCTGATGAAATCCCGTCGGCAGACTTAAGAAGCCTCAGGGTATGGACCTCTCCAAATTGTTTGATCAGGCCCTGAAGGATATAAAGATCTGAAGGAAAATTCATGTCATCCGAAATGATCTCCAACCTCCCATCCATGATCTTCAGGACAGCATATACCAGTTTATACAGGTTGACGGATGTGGAATCTGAGACAATCACTTCATCGGGATGGGCCCCGATAATCTGGGCTATCCTTTTTCCGAGACGGGAGGACTGGAGGTACCAGGCTTCATTCCAGCTCCTGATCAACCGATCACCCCACTGCTCCTGAACGGTGGTATCGATGGTTTTAATGGTCTGCAAAGGCAGTCGTCCCAGCGAATTCCCATCCAGGTAAACCAGCTGGTGGTCATTAATAATAAAACGATCCCTGTATTCCCGCAGGGGATCATTGATATCAAGCTCTTTGGCATGGGATAATGAAAATTTTTCGCTCATAATCTTACAATAAGGATGCAGCATCCTGGTCCATGAACCATTCGAGGTTCCGGGATACGGGATCAACCAGAGATGCAGGATATTCCCCGGATCGATCCTCCTTCATGATGACCTCTCTTACAACCGGGGCCTTACCCTTTCCGGACACCAGGAATGAGACCCTCTTTGCAGCATTGATCACATGCCCGGTGAGGGTAATGCGTTTTTGTCCGGTCCGGGGATGTTTAGCGACCACGCAGGGCCCGGCAGCATTCCATAATTCAAGCTGATCGGGAAAAATAGAAGCGGTGTGACCATCTTCTCCCATGCCCAGCCAGATCCAGTCAAATACAGGAACTCCGTTCTCAACCGGAAGCTTTTCCTTAAGAAGGTCACCGTACCTGCGGGCCTCGCTGACGGGGTCAGTCTCACACTTCATTCGAAATATGTGCTCACCGGGCAACTTAAGCGGATCGATCAGGGTTTTTCTTGCGTTCCCATAGTTGCTCTGCGGATCCCCCGGTGGCACACAACGTTCATCTCCCCAGTAGAGCCGGATCTGTGACCACTCTTCCCTTACAGTGGCCTCCTTTAACTTCCGGAATATCAACAAGGGTGTGGAACCACCTGACAGGGCCACATGCATGGGTTTGCCGAAATCTGCAGCAGATTTCAGAAATTTGCTGAATTCACAGACAAAAGTTGCAGCGAGCGTATCTGTATCCGGATAGATATAATGCTGAGTCTTCACCATTATAATTCACAATAGAGGCCGTCATCGGCCAGGTTCTTACAGGGATAGCGCCATGTATAGGTTTCCCCTTCGATCATTTGATCTGCAACTTCAGGTCCCCATGTGCCGCATGGGTAACCGTGCAGGGGTACATTCGGATCCGCTTCCCATGCCCTCAGGATCGGATCCACAAATCGCCATGCCGCCTCCACAGCATCATCCCGGGTATAGAGTGTACTGTCGCCCTGCATACAATCCAGCAACAACCGCTGATAAGCTTCAGGTATATAACTATTAGTCAGGTCTTCATAATGGAAGTCCATATTTACATCCTGTACCTTGAATCCGGCACCCTGGACTTTCATCCCAAATTTTAGAAGAATGCCTTCATCGGGCTGTATCCGGATTACAAGCTGATTTCCCTTACCAGCCCCTGTTTCCCGTTCACAGAAAAGGGTGTGGGGAGATGGATTAAAATGCACCACGATCTCAGATACCCTGGTAGGAAGCCGCTTACCTGTTCGGATATAGAACGGGACACTTCCCCACCGCCAGTTATCAATAAACAGCTTCATGGCCACAAAGGTCTCAGTTCGGCTATCCAGCGGTACCCCATCCTCTTCGCGATATCCCGGCATAGCTTCCCCCCTTACGTGGGACGCCATATACTGACCTCTGATCACGTGGTTTTTGATATCTTCACCTGTTATAGGCCGAAGGGATTGGAAGACCTTCAGGGTCTCATTCCTGATGGCATCGGAGCTGATCACTGTTGGTGGTTCCATGGCCACAAGACCCACCAGTTGAAGCAGATGATTTTGCAACATATCCCTGAGGGCGCCGGAGTGGTCGTAATAACCTCCCCTGGAGCCCACACCCAGGCTCTCGGAGGATGTAATCTCCACATGATGAACAAAATTCCTGTTCCAGAGTGGTTCGAATATCCCATTTGAAAAACGCGTTACCAGTACATTTTGCACCGTCTCTTTGCCCAGGTAGTGATCAATCCTGTATATCTGATGTTCCTGCAGGTACCCTAGCAGAGAGATGTTCAGATCACGGGCTGAGAGATAATCTGTTCCGAAGGGTTTCTCAACAATGATACGCCGCCAGATTCCGTCCTGCTCACGGGTAAGACCTGCCTTAGAAAGATATGCGGGAACCGTAGCATACAGTCCTGGAGGAGTGGCCAGGTAGAAGATGAAATTAGGGACCATTTGCCGGACTGCTGTCATCTCTGTAAGTCGGTCTGACAGCCTGACATATGAATCCTTATCTTCCGGATCCATAGAAAGATAATGAAGCATGGACAGCATCTCACCGGGATCCTCCAGATACTTTGAGATCATCCTCCTGTAGGATGCATCATCATAGTCTGTCCTTCCAATACCCAGTACTGCAAACTTTTCGGGCAACAGATCCAGCTTTTGCAGTTCTGTCAGGGCAGGGATCAGCTTTCGCCGGGTAAGGTCACCGGACGCACCGAAAATGATCAGGATATGTTCGGAAGGCTTATGCATTAATCATCTATCTTGTCGTCACTTCAAGGCTATCCTTACAATAGTAGACCTGGCAGTAACGAACAGTGTTTTCTCCTTTGGCCCGAATGTAAGGTTAGTGGCAGGAACCGGAATCCCGATAGTACCCAGGTGATTGCCGGAAGGATCCACCACCAGGATACCACCCGGACCGGTCAGGAACAGGTTTCCTTTTCGATCCACTTTCATTCCGTCCGGTCCTCCCGGAAGGGGAAGATCAGTCGCCGTGAAGAAGATGATTCTATCCACAACCTGTCCCGAATCATTCAGGGTGTACCGCATCCAGAATACCTGATTTTGATCTTCCCCATTCACCTTAATGGTTTCAAAATTGGCCACATACAGGAATTTTTCATCGGGAGACAGGGCGATCCCGTTGGGCCATGAAAGAGTACTGTCCAGCAAGGTAACCTGTCCCTCATGCACTCTGAATACTCCATTAAAAGGGAGTTCCTTGAGGGGATCATTGTTCCTTTCCGGCAATCCCCATGGAGGATCTGTAAAATAGATTGAACCATCTGAAGCCATGCAAAAATCATTGGGACTGTTGAATCTTTTTCCCTGGTAACGATCTGCAAGGATGGTCAGTTCACCTTCCGGGGTATACCTGGTCAGACTCCTGGAACCATGTTCACAGGCCAGGACAGAACCGTCCGTGTCTACCATCAATCCATTGGAGTTATTGCTGGGCTGACGAAACACATTGTACTTTTTCCCGTTCCACTGATAAATTGTATTTGCCGGTATATCACTGAAAATCAAGAATCCATCCGGGTGCCATGCAGGGCCTTCCGTGAATTCGAAATTGATCCCAATATTTTCAACAATGGCCTCCCTGGAAATGACCTCCCAGAAACGATCATTCTGTGGATGGAACGATCCAATGTGATGGGTTTCCTTCCTGGATGTACATCCGGAGATAAGAAACATCGCTGCAATTAATGCCAGATCTAGTTTTTTCACGGTTTGAAGATTGAAGCATCAGAAAGAACCTTAAGCTTCTTCATTCCTGCCACATAGAGGTATATCACAAAAATGATGAACAGGATGAGGAGCCATTCCACTTCAACCATCAGGATAAAATCATAAATGCCATGCAAAACTATGGGGATCAGCAGGGCTCTGCGCAGATAGGATTTCCTCAATTCGGGGTACATACGGGCAATCCCGAAATAGTATCCCATGGTAATCCCGAACAGCGCATGGGCCGGTACGGCTGTGACTGCACGTACGATAGCGGTGTGGTATCCTCCGTCCATTACATACATCACATTCTCGACAGCAGCAAAACCCAGGGAAACAAAGACGGCATAAACGATCCCATCAAACTTCTCATTAAAACTGGGACTCTTCCAGATCAAAAGGTACAGGGCCAGGAATTTGAAAACCTCTTCGGTACACCCGGCCACCAGGAAGGCATTGTATGCGGCAGAGGCCACAGTGCCGACGGATGGCATGATACTTATAAGGAGCCGCTCGACTACAATGACTGGCACCACGATCACAATACCGGACACCAATGCCTTTATGAGCAACCTGATGGGTTCCTTCTCATATTTATCCCGAAAATAGATGTAGAAAAGAATGATAAAGACGGGTGCCAGGGATGCAAGCAGAATGGACATCATTACCACATATTGGGTGACTGGAATCTGTATCCATTGAAAGGTGTTGAATAAAGGCCATGGCCATTGTTCATGTGTATGGTCGCTCCAATGGTTATGTTATTTCCCAGTTTGTAGGTGGCTCCCAGGGAGAGATTATCCATGGGATAAGGAGTAAAAGGGGTAACAGGAGCAGTTACCAGATTCTTCACTCCGGTTCCGTGAAATATAAGCCTGTCATTCATCCTGTAGGAAGCAGCCGCAAAGAGTGCAAGGCTGGAAAAGGCATTCTGTGTGGTGAATTCCCCAACAGGAAGTGAACCCAGGCCTGTATATTGTGTGGCAATCATTCCTCCATGCAGTGCCCACTTGTTGTTCAGTGGCATGGTAAATGTGGGAGCTGCAAAGAACATCATCCCCGATCCGTAACCCTTCATATAGGAGTAGCTGGTACCCACCGAAAGGTCCCAGGAACCGGGTTTCTTCTTTTCGCCAGACTGGAACTCTTCCATCGATCCTTCACCGGACTGCTTCATCCGGATCACTTCATCCTCGGCCGATTGCCCGAAGAGTGCCATGTGACACAATGTGAATAGAAGAATGGAAATTCCGAAACGCATATTCAGGATATTTGAATACAACCTTAACAAATATAGTAAACAATTTGTTTACCTCACTACCTTCCTGTCTCCTCCTCAATGAACTGCCCGAAACGCTTATAGCGTTCGTACAATATTGTATACTTTTCTACCATTGAGGGATTGGGGTGGTACTCGGTTTCAAATCCACTACCCATGGCAGCCTGGGCTTCAGGAATGGTTTTATGAACCCCTGCAACAACGGCAGCCGCCATGGCCGATCCAAGGGCCACAGCCTGTTCTGACCTGGCCACTTTGATGGGCTTGTTCAATACATCGGCTACAATCTGCATCACCAGCGATGATTTTTTGGCCACTCCGCCCAGTGCAATCACACCATCAATACGCACACCTTCATCCACGAACCGGTCTACGATCATCTTCGCACCGAAAGCGGTCGATTCAATAAGTGCCCGGAAGATCCTTGGAGCGTCTGAACCCAGCGTTAGACCCATAATGGCTCCCTTCAGATTTTGATTAGCATCGGGAGTCCTTCGACCGTTCATCCAATCAAGGGCCAGGACCGATGATTCATCGGGGCTTACCTTTTCTGCTGCTTCACTGAGCGCTTGAATCATCCGGTCTTCCGTTTCTTTCCTGATCATCTCTTTTATGACATCATCCACCCCTTCCAGTTTGGCCACCACATGATCCAAAGGCCACATCAGGACCCTGCTGAACCAAGCGTAAATATCGCCGAATGCCGATTGACCCGCTTCCAGGCCAATCATACCGGGTACAATGGATCCATCCAC
This sequence comes from Bacteroidales bacterium, assembly GCA_023138875.1. Classification (GTDB taxonomy): domain Bacteria; phylum Bacteroidota; class Bacteroidia; order Bacteroidales. Next base: position 130,562 of record JAGLOO010000024.1, on the reverse strand, counting down.
CTGTCCGCAGATACCTCCTACAAGGTTATCCCCGACCACATCCGATGGAGCGATCAGCATGTCACAGGTGGATGTACCCATGACCTTACTCAGGTAGTAAGGCTCAATTTCCGCGCCCAGGGCACCCAGGTGTGCATCAAATGCACCAGCACCCACACTCACCAACGTAGATAATCCAAGTCTCTTTGCCCATTCCTCACTCAGTTCTCCCACCTTCACATCACAGGTATAGGTTTCCTTAAACAACCGCTCTTTCAATCCTCCCAGCAATGGATCCAGCTTCACCAGGAATTCCTCTTCAGGCAGACCATTAAAACTCTCATGCCACATGGCTTTATGTCCAGCGGCACAACGGCTCCGCTTTAATTTATGAGGCTCGGTATCCCCCACCAGGATGGCTGGGATCCAGTCGCAATGCTCCACCCATGAATATGCCAATTCCCTTACATCTGCATCTTCACGGATCACATGCAGGATCTTGGCCCATAACCACTCGGAACTGTAAATACCCCCTTCAAATTTCGTAAAATCCTCTCCCCCCCAGGAACGGGCCAGTTCATTGATCTCATCAGCCTCTTTTACAGCAGTATGGTCTTTCCAGAGGACAAACATGGCATTGGGATTTTCTTCATATCCAGCCAAAAGTGCTAAAGGTGTTCCCTCCCGATTCACAGGAACCGGTGTTGAGCCCGTTGTATCCACAGAGATTCCAACCACATTTTCTGCCACTCCGTCCGGACACTTCTTCAATGCTTCCCGGATGCATACTTCCAGTCCCTCCAGGTAATCCAGCGGATGCTGACGAAACTGGTTTTTTACCGGATCGCAATATTTTCCCTCCTTCCAGCGGGGATAATAGAATACATGGGTTCCTATCTCTTCGCCAGTCTGGGTATCCACAATCAGAGCCCGTACTGAATCTGTGCCGTAATCAATTCCTATCGTATAAGTCATAGCTTAGTTATTATGTTAAAGTCATAAAGTTGGAGGTTTATGCTGGCCGTAGCAGGCGTTTTTGCCGTGTTTTCTGAGGTAGTGCTTATCAAGCAGGTACTGATCAACGGAGCGTCGGTTCCCCAGCACTTCAGTGCGGAATGCCATCTTGGCCACCTCTTCAATGACCACCGCATGATGAACTGCTTCGCGGCCATCTTTCCCCCAGGTAAAGGGTGCATGACCATGCACCAGCACGCCCGGCATGCTCTCATATTCCCTGTTCCCGAAGGTTGCTACTATCACATCCCCGGTGGCCACTTCATAATCCTCTTCAATTTCTTCCTGTGTAAGCGGCCTGGTACATGGGATCTTTCCATAGAAATAGTCTGCATGAGTGGTTCCATAAGCAGGCAGGTTCCTTCCTGCCTGTGCCCATGAAGTGGCCCATTCCGAGTGGGTATGTACCACTCCGCCGATGTTCTTGAAATGCCTGTAGAGGACCACATGTGTGGGCGCATCTGAGGATGGCCGGAGGTCTCCCTCAATCTGTTTACCCTCAGCATCAAGGACCACCATCTGATCGGCCCTCATTTCATCGTAGGGAACTCCCGAAGGTTTGATGACAATGTGCCCTGTCTCCGGATCCCGTTCGCTGGCATTACCCCACGTAAAGAGAACCAGGTTATGCCTTACCAGGTCAAGGTTGGCTTCCAGTACTTTTTTCTTTAATAATTCATGCATGATAGTCTATACTTGTAATCTATATTGTAAAATTATATCCCCCATCCACCAGGTGCTTATACTTCCTCTTATCAAATCTGTAAAGAAAAGCGCCCTTCCTGGAATGGATCTTATCCTTCTCTTCCAGCTTGATGAGCACATCCTTGGAAAGGATCTTTTTTCTGAAATTTCTCTTGTCCAATTCGGACTGATAAATAGCCTCATAAAGAGTTTGAAGCTGAGGGATGGTGAACTCCCTGGGCAGGAGTTCAAACCCAATAGGCTGTGATGAGGCCCTTCTCCTCAACCTCATGAGGCCTTTCTCCACCATGGTATCATGGTCCATGATCAGTGCAGGAAGGTCTTTCAGACTGACCCACGTAGCCCCGTATTGTTTTGAATGCTCATCCGAATACCTGTGCGACGGGATCAATGCATAATAGGCTACTGAAATAACCCTTGCGGCCGGATCGCGCTTAATCTCCCCGTATGTCTGGATTTCTTCCATATAAATCTTCTCCAGGCCTGTCAGTTCCCGGAGGATCCGGTTGGCCGCATCCGTAAGGCTCTCTTTGTCTTTCAGGAATCCACCGAACAGGGACCAGTGACCTTTGAAGGGTTCAATCCTTCGTTTGTGTATCAAAAGCTTCAATTCTCCCTGCTCAAATCCAAAGATGATGCAGTCCAGTGCCACATGGAATTTCGGATGTTCGGAGTAGTCTTGATTTTTTGGACCCATGAATTCAGAGTTTCACGATTACCAGAAATAGATATAAAATGCGATGATAACCGAAATGATAATGGCAGAATTTATTACATCCCATTTGTTCCAGCTCGCGCGTGTAATGGCGCGTTGTTCAGCTGTGGCCGAACCGAAATAGAGTCCCTGTATCCTGGAGGCATCCACACCCTTTGTAAAGAAACTTATGATCACCATCATGGCGATAATGATAAAAAAGAGCGCAATCTCATAATGCAACCAGTTGGGAGCCACAAGAACATTATAGATCATCCCGTCTCCCACCGTATCCCCATAGTAAACCTTCAGTCCAAGCCGTAACATGCCCAGGATGAAACCAACCACCAGTCCGGTAAATCCTGCTGAAGGCGTGGTCCTTTTGGAAATGACACCGAGAAGGAATACAGCCGCAATTCCCGGAGCCAGCAATGACTGAACATCCTGGAGGTATTCATAAAGCACCTTGCCCAGACCTTTCATTACGGGAATCCAGAGAATACCGAGTACCACAATTACCACCGTGGCCATCCGTCCAACCCGTACAAGGTGTTTCTCTGATGACTTCGGCCTGAACTTTTTATAGAAATCAACGGTGAAAAGCATGGAAGATGAATTAAACAGGGCAGCCAGGGAACTCATCAGTGCAGCCAGAATACCTCCCACCATGATCCCCGTAAATCCTTTGGGTAGCAACTCTTTAACAAGTGTGGAAAATGCGGCATCATTGGTACTGAAATCCAATGCTCCCTGCTGTTTGAGAGCAAAAGCGATCATCCCGGGGATCAGAAAAAGAAATACGGGTGTCAGTTTCAGGTAGGCACCAAAAATGGTTCCCCGCCTGGCCTGCTTCTGGTCACGGCCAGACAGTACCCGTTGTACAATGAACTGGTCGGTACACCAGTACCAGAATCCGATAATGGCCGAGCCCAGTATAACGCCCGTCCACGGGAAATCAGGATCGTTGGGGGAACGCATCAGGTTGGCCATGGTATCACTGGTAGATCTGTATACCACCTCTCCTGTCTCATTCAGATAAGTCACGTCGGTAGCTCTGACTATTTCCATCAGGTTTGCCCAGCCTCCCAGCTGAGTCAACCCGATCACAAGGATGGCAATGGAACCTGCCAGCAAGATTGGTGTTTGTAGCACGGATGTATAAAGCACAGCCTTCATTCCTCCAAACACGGTATAGAGCCCTGTAATCACAACAAGCCCGATGGCACTGATCCAGAAGAAATCAATGTTGTAATTGAATATAGTGATGTAATCGATGTTAAATACATCTTTGAAAACCACCCCACCGGCATATACGGTTACCGCAACCTTGGTTAGTATATAGCTTACCAGTGAGATAATGGAGAGGAATGATCTGGATTTTGAATTGTATCGCCTTTCCAGGAATTCAGGCATGGTAAATACACCACTCCGGGCATAAAAAGGGACAAAGAGCCAGCCCAGCATCAGTATCAGCCATCCATGCATCTCCCAGTGGGCCATGGCCATGCCGCTACCTGCTCCTGCTCCCGCCAGTCCAACCAGGTGCTCCGATCCTATATTGGAGGCAAAAATAGAAGCCCCGATGGCGATCCATGTGGCATCCCGTCCGGCCAGGAAATAGTCGGAAGTGTCTTTATCCTTTTTCTTTAATACCCAGAAGATAATTCCGATAAGTGCGAGACAGAAAAGTCCCAGAACAATCCAGTCGAGTGTAGCCATAATGCTATAGTGTAATCAAAAAAAAATAATTAGTAGTTGGCAAAGTTGAACCGCAAACTGAAATTGAGAACAAACAGTCGTGCTTCTAACCTTAAGTGTAATAGTAACACTTTCTCCCAGAAGTTCAAGATCGGCAGATTATTTAGAACGAATTCAAACAAGTGCAACAAAACATCTCAAACACTGCGGAAGCCGAAGATATTCTATAAATCGGATTGTTATAATTTGCCTGATAAATTATAGTTTATATTTTTAACGAGTTTTTTATCATACTCTATTCTTACAAAATCTATATCCGTATGCAAACTACATTTTCACTGGGTACAATCGACTGGGCAATCATCCTGATCTATTTTGTATTTGTACTTGGAATTGGCTGGACTCTGAAAAAATATATGAAAGATGCTACAGCCTTCCTGGAAGCCGGAAGATCGCTGCCTGCTTGGGTAACCGGACTGGCATTTATATCAGCCAATCTGGGCGCCCTTGAGGTGATCGGAATGGCTGCATCAGGAGCCAAGTACGGGATGATGACCGTCCATTTCTACTGGATCGGAGCCATTCCTGCTATGATCTTCCTGGCCATCTTCATGATGCCCTTCTATTATGGTTCCAAGGCACGATCGGTCCCCGAATACCTCAAATTGAGGTTTGATGAGAAAACACGTGGATTCAATGCGTTTGCCTTTGCCATCATGACTGTCTTTGCATCGGGAATTTCCATGTATGCCCTGGCTCTGCTGGCACAGGTAATCATACCTATGCAAATTGACTGGAATTTCCTGGGTATACATATCGGGGAGTTTGATTTCTACCTTTTTGTTTCCGCTATCATTGTTCTGGTGTATATGGTACTCGGAGGACTCACCTCTGCGATCTACAATGAGGTGCTTCAATTCTTCCTGATTGTGATCGGATTTGCTCCACTGGTGATTATCGGACTGTTAGATATAGGCGGATGGGAGGGATTGAAGGCCAATCTGCCTGAAAATATGATCCATACATGGAAAGTATCGGGAAGCCCCGATGCCAATCCAATGGGGGTGGAATGGTTCGGGATCCTGATGGGACTGGGATTTGTACTCTCCTTTGGCTACTGGTGCACCAACTTTCTTGTGGTGCAGCGTGCCATGGCTGCCGGATCGATGTCCGCAGCGCGCAAAACACCCCTGATCGGGGCCTTTCCAAAGATGTTTATTCCATTCCTGGTGATCATACCCGGGATGATCGCACTGGCACTGACAAATATCGGGGAACTGGAACTTCCACTAAAAGAGGGGACCATGATCACCGATTTCGACAAAGTTATTCCGGTAATGCTGATGAAATATATGCCTGTAGGAGTACTGGGACTCGGACTCACTGCGCTGATGGCCTCCTTCATGTCGGGTATGGCAGGAAATGTGTCCGCTTTCAATACGGTTTTTACTTACGATATTTACCAGAGCTATATCAACCGGAACAAACCTGACCAGCATTATCTTAAGGTGGGGAAATGGACCACTGTGGTCGGTGTACTGGTGAGTATCCTGACTGCATATGTGGCCAGGTCCTTCAATAATGTGATGGATTTCCTTCAGTTGATATTTGCATTTATTAATGCTCCGCTCTTTGCAGCCTTTCTGCTGGGTATGTTCTGGAAACGCACCACCGGTCACGCTGCATTCTGGGGTTTGATCGGCGGTACCATCGCAGCCACCATTCATCATGGTCTTACCCTGCCGGCCAAAGCAACTGTGGGCGTAAAAGGTGGCTTCATCAATGTATTGCACACCTATCCCAGCGAGATGGCCCAGAACTTCTGGACTGCCATCTATGCATTCTCAACGGCCTTGCTCCTCACTATAGTCATCACCCTGGTCACACGCCGGTTGAAGTCTGATGAAGATCTGAAAGGCCTGGTATACTCGCTTACTCCAAGAATTAAGGATGATTCCAAATACTGGTACCAGAAACCAGGTTTCATGGCGATCGTTGCGGGTGCTATTGCATTGGCATTAAGTATTATATTCTGGTAAACAAAAAAACAAAATATTATGGGCTTAGATATAAAAATACCGATCGGACTCATGTTCAGCATCCTGGGGATTATCCTCACCATTCTTGGATTTATTACCAACGGTGATGCTGAAATGTATGAACGATCGCTGGGACACAACATCAACCTCTGGTCCGGTTTGTCTATGATCGTCTTTGGGGCTTTCATGCTGCTGACCTCCACACTGGTAAAAAAGAAGAAGAAGGAGTAAGTCTCAATACGAGTCTCAGAACGTCAGCTGGAGTTCTTCTTTTTCCAGCCGGCTGAAATTACCATGATGGCGCCAAACAGCACTGTGAGCGCTCCAATAAAGCTCAGGTAAGAGAATGATTCCGGTTCGATCCAGCTGACCTCCATCCGTGTAAGTATTGCCATGGTCACAAACGTAATAATGGGATTGAGTGTGATAATGACACTTACCCGTGTTGCCTCGGTGAGTTTAATGGCCAGGGCCAGTGACCCATAAGCCAGCACCGTATTTAAACCAAGGTACAACAGGAGAATCCAGTTGGTGACAGGCATATCCTGCAGTTTGGAAAATTGCACCAGCGGGATTAGAGCCACAGAACAAAATCCATAAATAAAGAGGTTCAACTGGTTCGGTGGTAGTTTCCTGACCAGTGCCTTCTGAAGGGTTGCAAAAACAGCCCAGGAGAGTCCCCCACCAAGGACCAGCAACATTCCGAGGGTGAAATTATCCTCTGTACCTGTCAGTTCCCTGATCTGCTCTGAATAGAACAGGCCTATCCCGGAAAGTACCAGGATGAAACCGACGATGTGTTTCCAGTTCACATGTTCCCTGAAAATTACGATGCCCGAAAGTGCAAAGCTTACAGGGGCTATCTGTATAAATATCTGAGAACTGGAAGGTGATACATATTGGATACCTGCTATGAAACCCAGGTAATTAAGACCCAGGAAAATGGCTGCCAGGAAAAGTAGAAATGGAGGCCGCAGAAATATCCTGAAGTCCGATTTACGAAACAGTAAGGTCCAGATGGAAAGCAGCAGAAATGCAGAGAAAAACCTGAACCAGACCACTGTAGCTGCCGGAAGTTCATAAGTAATCACCTTCAGGATGATGGCCATGAATCCCCAAAGGGATGCTGTAAAGAAGGCGTAAAGGACTCCTTTCCGATTATCTGTACCCATGATTGTAAAGTATGCAAAGATGCGAAATATAATGACAGGTCGTTACAGGAGGTGGATCAGATACTAATGATCTGACCTGCTTCAGGAACAATGAAATGGGAATCGATGCCGGCTATTTGTGCCGTGCGGGTTACCCAATCCTGCAGTTCATGTGCCGGAAGTATGGGCTCATTATAATAGGCTGAGTCCTCGGTGCCGCTGTAATGGACCAGCATGACCCTGCGTGGTTCAATCTTCTTAAGAAACTCTAAAATGGTAAAGGGTTGATGCAATATGCTCCAACCATCCCTGAGTGTTTTGAAATAGGACCTGGTGGTTTTACCGCAGGCTTCCGGTCCATGAGGAGTGGTGAGTTCTTCCCAATCCAGTGAGTCCAGGAATGCGTTCAGTGCTTCACTACGCTCCATGGGTTTTCCGGGCTGACCGGCAAAACTCCAGTGATTTGTACGGGGCCATGGAAATCTGTTGTTGGCATCTACCACCACAAGGTCCACACCTTTGAGTTGATGATAATCCTCCAGCCTTAGCAACGGAGAAAACAGGTCTCCTGTGAAAAGCACCCGTTTCTGATCTGTTTCAAACAGAAGCATGGATGCCCCGGCAGCACTTTTTCCGTGATATACAGGATAGGATGTTAGCTTGAATGGCATGGCATGATCCAATGGTTGAGTGATACCAGGACTCAGTTCCCTGTATTCGATCAGGTCCTCCAGATGGGGATATGATCTTATCAGGAAATGGTACACCGGTGCAGTAGTGTAAACAGGATAGCGCTTTTCCCTGTTATACCTTTGCCAGAAGCTTTGCACCACCCAGTCCACCGACAGGGTATGGTCCATGTGTCCATGTGTCAGACAGATGCAGCCAGGGATGCGGTTTGATCCGGTAATCAGGCTCTGTACGGTTCCGTGTCCGGCATCGACCAGGACATCCCCGGTTATTTTGCCATTTTCAGATGCTACCAGGGAAAAAGCTGCATTTGACAGATCCCGGGGATCGGTCCTGTCATAAAACGGGTGAGTTTCTCCCAGGAGAACTGGCCAGGCATTCCCCCTGCCATGAACAATAATCTGCTGTGTCTTCTCCATTTACCAGGTGATGTCCATCTCTTCCAGGAGGTATCCGGCCCCTGCAAACTTATCTACTATAAACAAAATATACCGTATATCCACAGCAATGTTGCGGCACAATGACGGATCATAGTGGATATCGCTCATGGTTCCTTCCCAATTCCGGTCAAAATTGATACCGATCAACCGGCCGTCTGCATTCAGGACCGGACTTCCCGAGTTTCCTCCCGAGGTATGATTGGAGGCAATGAAACAGACCGGCATGGTCCCATTCACACCATAGTTACCAAAATCCTTTGCCTGGTAAAGCTGCGCGAGCTTATCAGGGACCAGGTAATCATCCGCCCCTTCGCCGACCTTCTCTATGAGTCCCGATAGCGTGGTGGAAAAATGGTACTGAATACCGTCCCATGGTTGATAGCCATGCACCTCCCCATAGGTCAACCTCATGGTAAAATTGGCATCCGGGTAGAGCCACCCGTCCGATGACATTTCAAGCAGGGCAGCCATGTAGGTCCTGTAATTCTTTTCCAGTGCCGCCTCCAGTCTGTCATACTCCGGATTGACTCCGACCAGGTAAAGCTCCCTGAACTGGTTCAGGTAGATGGCCATAGGATCTTTCATAAGTTGCTTCAGTGCATCTTCCGGATCGTTCTGATAACTGTCCAGGAGCTTCATAACACGGTCCTTTTCTCCGAAAATTGACTTCCGGTAGGTGGCGTGTGCAAAACTTGTAAAATCCCCTTTATATTTACCGTGGATATCTGCAAAAAACGCCGGTAGAAATGAACCTGGCATATGCTTATGACATGCTTCCATCATGGCTGCAAAGATACTCCTGTCAATGGGCAAATGATAGTCCTTGTAGAAGCTCTCCACCTGGGCTTCCAGCGTCTCCGGATCCAATCCCTGTCTCATCATCCCGCTTAATCCGGAAACCTGCCTGAACAACTCAACTGGCATGATAGCTTCATCCATGATATCAACGGCCACAGAATACTGTTCCAAATCCGCATACAGTCCGGAGAACTCGTCAAGCAGCCCGTCATACTTCAACTGGCGTTCTCCATCAGCATCTACCCAGCGTTTAAAAATTTTCTCTTCTTCAATCTTTTTCTCCACAGCATGCATGCGGTTCAGACCCAGGATAATGCCCTGCCATTTCTTCCAGGCATTGCTTACCCTGCGGTATTTGGTTGCATACTGGATCCGCACTACATCCGATTCCTTCATATACCTGTCCATGATCTCCAGCCTGGTTGTCCTGAGTTCGATCATAAACGGTAAACTCTTATCCAGCATTGATTGTACGGCATCTGAATAGAGATACCGGGTGGTGGAACCCGGGTACCCCAGGATCATGGTAAAATCACCTGCTGCAATTCCACCTGCTGCAATCTCCAGGTGTTTACGCGGTTCATAGGGCCTGTTTGAAGGGCTGTAGTCAGCAGGTTGGTTCAATTCATTGGCATAAACCCTGAAAAGGGAAAAATCTCCTGTGTGCCTGGGCCACATCCAGTTGTCATGGTCCTCCCCAAAATTCCCTACCGCAACCGGTGGAGCTCCCACCAGCCTCACATCCCGGAATGCCTCGTACACAAACAGGTAATATGCATTCCCATAATAAAAGGGCTTAACAACAGCACTATAGTGGGTCCCGGAAGTGGATTCCTGAATAATCCTGCCCATATTTTCATCCATCATGCGCTGTTGTACCTGGGGATCCAGACCCTGTGTAATTCCATCTGTCACTTCGGTAGTGACATCATTCATATACCTGAGGAAGGTCACAGACAGCCCCTCATTGGGCAGCTCTTCTTCACGGTTCATGGCCCAGTACCCATGGGTCAGGTAATCATTCTCCACAGAGCTGTGTGATTGCACTGCTCCCTGGCCACAATGATGATTGGTAAGCAACAGCCCTTCCCCTGATATCATCTCACCTGTGCAACCCCTGCCAAAGATCACGATGGCATCTTTCAGACAATCGTGATTGATGCTGTAAATATCTTCAGCACTCAACCTGAGGCCGGCTTCCTGCATTTGTTCAATCTGGTATTTCTCAATCAGCATGGGGATCCACATCCCCTCTTCTGCATTAAGGTTCAATGATCCGGAGAAAATAAGAACACCCACCAGGCATATTGCTCCTTTACTCCATAATTTGTTCGGATACTTATTCATGTGTTCGACCTGATTTATATCTAATGACTGATAAACGATTTCAATTCACTGTAAACTTTCTGAACCGGCAAACCCATTACATTAAAGTAACTGCCATCAATTCTCTCAACGGCGATATATCCGATCCATTCCTGGATCCCATACGCACCTGCCTTGTCAAACGGTTGGTACCTGGATACATATTCCTCGATCTCCTCCTGTTCCAGGTTGGAAAAGGTCACATCTGTGACTGCATAGAAAGATTTTCTTTTGGAATTCGATCTCAGGCAAACACCCGTAAAGACCTGGTGTGTACCACCCGAAAGGTCTCCGATCATCACAAGCGCCTCTTCACTGTTACCAGGTTTTCCCAACTCCTTTTCACGGTGCCAAACAATGGTATCGGCAGTCAGCAGGATCTGTTTTCCGGACAATGGAACCACATAGGCGTCCGATTTATGGTCTGCAAGGTATCTGGCGATCTCACCACCCCGCAGATGGGAAGGGTAATGTTCATCTGTATGACCTGTTTCAACCACCCTGAATGGAATCCCCAGCTCCTCTATAAGGGTAATCCTCCTGGGTGATCGGGATGCCAGCAATATTTCATATGACTGCAGTTTCTTTAGCAAAGCTTAATACCTAAAGTTGACCAGGTAGAATACCAGCACTGAATAGAGAATTCCGAACAGCATGATCAGCTTGATCGTGGTACTTGCCCTGTGAAAATCCTGCTTGTCCTTTGCAACCAGGACCTGGATGGCCAGGACAATCAATGGTAATACCAGGAACATGGTAAAATAGACCAATGAGATATAATCGGCCGGTTCCACGGAAAAGAGGATGTACTTGAGGAGCAGGATTACCAGCATGAAAATAGTCAGTCCAATCAATGCCACCACCAGGATCTTTGTCCAGAACGTTCCAAGGATAATGGGTACAGTCTTCATTCCGTAAGCCATATCACCCTCAAAATCCTCAGTATCCTTGATCACTTCCCTGATCAGGGTGGTAAGAAATGCAAAAAAACTAAAACCTGCCACCCAGGCAATGATATAGTTAAAACTGGCTTCATTCTGAAGCATCACCCTGCCATATTCCCTGTTCAGCAGAGGGATCTCAAAAAGAACCACCATAAGAGGAACCAGACCGGTTAGAAATGACACCGAAAGGTTACCAACCAGGAACTGCCTTTTATAGCTGGTGGAATAGAACCACAACAGACCGGTAGCAATGATGAATACCAGTGCCAGTGACGGAAGCTCGATATAAAAACCCAGGTAGACCCCGATCCCCACTCCGATAATGTTGAGCATGGCATGCAGGTTCATGGCCACCCTCCTGCCAATTCTTATCCCCACTACAACGCGGTCCGGTTTATTGATCATATCGGACTGTGTATCAAAGTAATCATTAATAATGTATCCGGCGGCAGCGATAAAAATGGTTGATAACACCAGCAATGCAAACTGGAAATCGCCAAATTGCAGTGTAAAAGTCCTGGAAGGCAGCAGTGGAACCATTACCAGGTACCGCATGGCATACTGCGTTGCAGCAATGATCAACAGATTCGGGAACCTGATCAACCTTAGTATGGAACGGAGTTGTTTGATCATCTGTTACATTCTTTTACCAGACAAATGATTCACCATCCATCCAGCGGCCATGCAACCGAAGGACCTGCTCAATCACATCTCTTGCACATCCCTCTCCACCGGCATGCGGAGATATATAGTGTGCCACTGACTTGATCTCTTCCACGGCATCAGAGGGACAGCAAGGCACACCTACGCTCTTCATCACCTCAAAATCAGGCAGGTCGTCGCCCATGTACAATACTTCCTCTGGCTGGATGCTATACTTGAAGATAAAGTTATTAAAATCATCCGGTTTGTGAGAGGAACCCAGATAGATATCGGTGATGCCAAGCCCCCTGAAACGCAATCCCACCGACTCGGTTTGTCCCCCGGTGATGATGGCAATGGGGTACCCCCTTTTTACTGCATACTGGAGTGCATAGCCATCCTTGGTATTCATGGTCCTCATTAACTCACCGCTGGGATGGAGATAAACTTTTGGATTGCTGAGTACTCCGTCCACATCAAACACAAATGCTTTTACTTTTTTTAGTCCTTCTTTAAAATTGGTCATTTCCTTGCAATGGTTCTATGGGTTTTGTTTCCGGGATTTCTTGATATCGCGACTTATAAAAGTATACAATTTCCCCCACTCAGGGTGCTCCATCAGCAACTCCAGATGCTTTTGCATGGTCTCCCGGTCATCCCTCATCGACGGTCCGGTTTGGGATGCCTCTGCACCCATGTCTGCGATCTTGCTGAAGGTCTCCTTCAGGATGGGATCCAACAACTTCAAATCAACTCCCTGCTCCCTAAGCATTTGCTGTGCGATGTGGACCATATGGTTGGAAAAATTATTGGCAAATACTGCAGCCAGATGGATCCTCAGTCTGGTCGGGGAGTCTGTTTCCTGAACGAAACTTGAGATCGATGAGGCAAGACTCCTGATTTTTCCTGTTACTTCCGGAGAAGAACCTTCAATCAGAAAAGGACTTTCGTTCAGTGAGATTGGGCGTTTTTGATTCAGGGTCTGAAGCGGATAGAGCACCCCGAATTCATTGTGAAGACCTGCGAAAACATCGCAGGAAAGCGCCCCTGCGGTATGCAGCCAGATCCCTTTATAATCCTTGAACTCCCGAAGTACTTCGGGAACTGCCCGGTCGGGGACAGAAACAATGAAGAAATCTGCGGTTTCAGGTAGCTCCTCAACCATGGAGCTACCCCTTGTCCCGATCATGTTTGCCAGTCCGGTAGCCGAACTTTTGCTCCTCGAATAAATAAATGATATCCTGTGACCCGATTTCTGTAAATACCCGGCCAGGTGGGTGGCCACATTTCCGGCACCGAGAATAGCAATATCGTACGAGGTGAAGGATTCGATAGCCTGTTTTTTAGAAGCAGTATTTATTCTCTTCAATCAACCGGTCAGCGATCTTTCTGCGGGCTTCTTTCACATTTACGCCAGCTACTGCAGTAAAATGGGAGATCCCTTTTTCAAGCAGTTCACATACCTCACCATTGGCGAAGGAGTAAGTTGTATCACTGGCAAACTTGCTGATTTGCGCTGCAGCATCGTATACGAATACATCGGCAATTTCCCTGTAGATCTTCATCTCTTCCTCACTCTTCAAAGCTTCCATTTTCTTAAGGCGGAGCACCACAGATTCAGCGGCATACAGCTGAATGATACAGTCGGAAATATTGCTCAGTATCTCCTGCTCGGTCACCAGTGAACGGGTAAATTTCTCGGAGGCAGCTTTCAGAAGCATCAGTACAATCTTCTTGAAGTTGGCAATGTACTTATCCTTCTCTTCAAAATACCCTGTGGTATCCGTCCCGGTACCATTCAGGTTCTTAACCTCCTCAAAGGCTTTCTCCGCTTCCTCCATAATGGGAAGTACACCCTTCGCTCCCTTTTTCAGGATACTATCTACCAGCAGTAACCGGTTGATCTCATTGGTACCTTCAAAAATCTTGTTGATCCTTGAATCCCTGTACCCCCTGTCTACCGGCATTTCTGCTGAAAAACCCATACCACCATAGATCTGCACGGCCTCATCCACAACGTATTCCAATGATTCTGAAGCGAACACCTTCATGGCTGCAGCCTCTACAGCAAAATGATTGAATGCTTTCATGGTGTCCCGACCCTTGTCATCGCCATTGGCCACATAATGCGCAATGGCATCATCCAACGCCTGGCTTGCACGGTATACTGAACTCTCCGTGGCAAAAGTCCTGATCACCTGCTCACCCAGTTTATGCTTGATGGCCCCAAATTGTGAGATCAGACAGTTAAATTGCTTTCTTTCATTGGCATATCCTACAGACTGACTGATGGCTGTTTTGGCAGAACCGATTACATTGGCTCCCAGCTTGATGCGTCCCATATGCAGGATATTCAGAGCGATCCTGAAACCTTCACCTCTCTTACCCAGCTGGTTCTCAACCGGAACCTTGCAATCATTGAAGAATATCTGCCGTGTGGAGGAACCTTTGATCCCCATCTTCTTCTCCTCCGGATTGAAGGTGATCCCTGGAAAATCTCTCTCTACAATAAAAGCACTTAATACCCGGTCATTGTCAATTTTTGCAAAGACAGTCATCACATCCGCAAATCCACCGTTGGTGATCCACATCTTGGCACCATTCAGGATATAGTGTTTTCCGTCTTCTGAAAGTACGGCTTTCGTAGTCCCCGAATTGGCATCCGAGCCCGCACCCGGTTCTGTAAGACAGTAGGCTCCCACCAATTCTCCGGTAGCCAGCCTGGGTATATATTTTTTTCTCTGTTCCTCGTTCCCGTAATAAAGAATGGGCAACGTACCAATCCCGGTATGACAGGAATAGGCAACAGCATAGGAGTAACCAGCACCCAGGATCTCACTGGAATACATTGTTGTAATGAAGGATTGTCCGAATCCCTCATACTCCTCCGGGATGGCGATCCCGAGTAACCCGAGTTCTCCGGATTTGGCCAGTAGTTTCCTCATCAAACCTTCTTCCTGTGCATCGATTTGATCAAGTACCGGAAATACTTCTGTATCCAGAAAATCCTGGCAGGTCTCCCCTATCATTCTCTGCTCTTCATCAAGTTCTTCAGGGATAAAAACATCAGCCGGATCGGTTTGCTTCACCATGAACTCTCCCCCGGTTATTAGTCTCTTGTTTTCCATTTTGTATAGTTTAAATCAGTTTCTTTTAGCTTTTGACTTTGGACTTTCAGCTTAAAGGTCCAGGGCAAATGCCACCAGTTCAGCAATATCGTAATTATTAACTTCCTTTTCCTTATTCTTATATTTCAGCCCATCGGTGATCATCACCATGCAATAGGGACATGCCGTGGCAATGATATCTGCCCCCGTTTCGAGTGCCTCTTCGGTCCGCTCAATAAACACTTCCTTTTCTCCTTTTTCAGCCTCCTTGAACATCTGTCCACCGCCGGCACCACAGCAGAGGGCAAAACTCATGTTCCTTTTCATCTCTTTCCTGGTGACTGACATGGCTTCCAGAACCTGTCGCGGGGCATTGTATTCCCTGTTGGCCCGACCCAGGTAGCAGGGATCATGAAAAGTAATGGTCTTCCCTGCCAGGGCGTTACCCGGGATCTTCAATGAATCGTCAGCAATCCGGTCACGAAGGAACTGTGTATGATGGATCACTTCATATGTGCCACCCAGATCGGGATACTCGTTCTTAAATGTATTGTATGCATGCGGATCACAGGTAAGGATTTTCCTTACTTCATAGCCCTCAAAGATCTCGATATTCATCAACGCCTGCATCTGAAAGAGCATCTCGTTTCCAGCCCTGCGGGCCACATCCCCACTGGACGATTCCTCCGTTCCCAGCACAGCATACGAAATGCCCAGTTGATCCAGCACCTTAACAAAAGCACGGGAAACATGCTTGTATCGATCGTCAAACGCTCCGGCACTTCCCACCCAGAGAAGGTATTCGGGTTTCTTCCCCTGTGAAAACAGATCCGCAATTACAGGTACCTTAACTTTTTTCTGACTTGTTTCCATACCTACTGGCTCTTTTCATTGATCACTATATCCTCTGCCCAGAGCATCCTGTCTTCCTGGGAGAATTGCCAGGGAGCACCATTATTTTCGATGTTGGAAAATATTGCATTCAGTTCCCCAGGCGCTGCAGATTCTTCCATGACCAGGTATCGCCGCATCCCCACGATCAGGGCAGGTTGGTTAATATTGATAGGGCATTCCTGTGCACACGCATTACACAGGGTGCATGCCCATAATTCCTCTTCCGAAATAAAATCCCTGATCAGGGACCTTTCATCCGTATACTCCTTCCCGATCTTCAAAATTCCGGGGCCTTTTTCCTTCATCCTGGCCCTCACATCCATCACGATCTTTCTGGGCGACAATTTCTTCCCGGTAATATTGGCCGGACAAACCGATGTACATCGGCCACACTCGGTACACGAAAGGGAGTCCAGGTAGCTTTTCCAGCTTATATCCTCTATATCGAGAATGCCAAATCGTTCCGGGACCTCTTCTTCCCCTTCTCCTTCGGCCGGTGAAGAAAATGCCTGCTCCGGATCCATCATGATCTTTACCTCTTTCGTAATGCTCTCCATGGTATCCAGTTTGCCCAGAGGATCCAGGCGACTTAAGAATACATTGGGTACCGACATAAATACATGAAAATGCTTTGAATACGGCAGATAATTGGCGAAAATGAAGATGAGCAGAATATGCATCCACCAGTTGACCTGGTACAATACTTCACTGGTGTGGGCATCCGTATCGATCCATGATGCCAGAAGCCGACCAACGGGGTAATAACCTGCTATCTCATGACCTGCCTGAAGGGTAGCCTGGACATAAAACACATTCATTCCCAGCAGTGACAGCATCAGCAAAAGGATCATGGTGAGCGCTACATTGGCATCCAGGTGTGAAATATGTTTCATTTCAATACCGGAGAACCTCTTCACATTGAGGAATACCCTCCTGGCAAGAAAAACAATGATGGCTAACGTAATGATCAGGGCAAACACATCTCCCGAGGCCATGATGATATCATAAACAACTCCGAGAAAGGAAAGCACCCGTTCCTTTCCTGTTAAACCATCAATCACCATTTCGACACTTCCGATGAGGATCACACAGAATCCCCAGAAAACCAGGGCATGCAAAAATCCCATGACCGGTCTGCGAAAAATCTTTGTCTGGCCAATGGCCACTTCAAGCATCACTCCGATGCGACGCCCGATCTGCCTGACAGGAAATCCCGCCCGGGTGATGCTGAAAAAACCCACAAACCTGCGTATTGTGTAGCCAAAAGCCAGCAGGGTGACCAGCAACGTAGCCAGAAAAATGATTTGATTTGTCATAAGTAGCGGATTGAGAGGTACTACTGGGCCTTTGCAGCCTTTATCTCTGTAACCAGCTCAGGAAGTACTTTCAGGGCGTCCCCGACAATCCCGTAATCAGCTGCTTCGAAAATGGGTGCATCTTTATCAGTGTTCACTGCAACAATGCACTTTGAAGAGCTTACTCCAGCCAGGTGCTGAATGGCACCCGAAATACCAAATGCCATGTACAGATTGGGGGCAATGATCTTCCCTGTCTGTCCGGTATGCTCCTCGTGGGGGCGCCAGCCTTCATCAGATACAGGTCTGGAGCATGCTGTTGCTCCTCCAAGTACCTCAGCCAGTTCCTCGATGGGACCCCAGTTATCAGTAGATTTCATTCCCCTGCCACCGGAGATTACAACTTCGGCATCCGAAAGCAGCAGCTTACCCTCCTGCTTCTGAACATCCCTTATACTGGTTCTTACACCTGCCACATCCACTCCAGGATCAAATGCCTCAATGGATGCTGAACCTCCTGTCTCGGTCAGTTCAAATGAATTCTGTGCCAGTGTCAGGATGGCTGAATCGGTCAGGATCTTCACCTTTGCAAATGCTTTGCCACTGAATACTTTCTTAGGCACCACCAATGGATCAACAGATTCCGGTAGTGCTGTAACTCCGGTAGCAAGGCCTGCTTTTAACCTGACCGACAATCTGGGGGCAATTGCTTTTCCTGTATTGTTGTGGGCCAGTACCAGGACTTTCGACCCGGTCATTTCCATTGCTGCGGTAATAATACTTGTATAGAGCTGGTTATCAAGTCCACCCGGAGCATCATCTACACTCAGGACATTTGTAGCACCGTAGGCGCCAAGAGCTGACAGTTCATCCTGTTCTACTTTTCCAATGGATAGTGCGGTAACGCTTCCTCCGACCATTTTGGCCAAACTGGAAGCATAGGAGACCAATTCAAGGGAGAGTTTTTTAAATTTGCCATCCCAGTTCTCGGTATATACTAATACTGACATATTATTAATAGTTTAGAAATCGTTTGAAAATGTTAGGTTAGAGCACTTTTGCCTCATTCTGCAACAGGTTCACCAGTTCTTTTACCTGGTCTGCCTCAATCATTTTGCAGGGAGCCTTCGGTTCGGGCATCACATACTCCTGGTAATGGATTAACGGTTCGGCTTCAATGGCAGGGACTACCTGCAGGGGCTTTTTCCTGGCCATCATGATCCCGCGCATGGCTGCGATCCTGGGTTCCTTAGCTATTCCCTT
This sequence comes from Bacteroidales bacterium, assembly GCA_023138875.1. Classification (GTDB taxonomy): domain Bacteria; phylum Bacteroidota; class Bacteroidia; order Bacteroidales. Next base: position 111,844 of record JAGLOO010000024.1, on the reverse strand, counting down.
TTGCACCACACCCACAAATGGAGTGGGGACCGACACCTCTTCTTTACCACCGTCAATATCCCTGGTGATCACAGCTTCCCCATTTTCAATACGCAGGGATGAAACCGCTGAAACGGAGGGAATATCGAGCATCTCGGATAGCATACCTCCCACGGCTGATCCATTGTAATCACTTGATTCAATGCCGCAAAAGATCATATCATATTCTCCGTCATTTACCACCGACGCAAGCTGGGCAGCCACAAAATGAGCATCCCCGGATTCAGCATCAACCCTGATGGCATCATCGGCTCCGATGGCCAACGCTTTTCTGAGGGTTGGCTCGGCTCCGGCTGGTCCTACAGTAACAACCGTTACGTTGGAAACCGGATTGGAAGCGTCCTCTTTCAACTCCATAGTCCTTGTCAGGGCCAGTTCATCCCAGGGGTTAATGATCCATTGTACCCCGCTGTCATCAAAGGCTGTGTTGTCGTTCGAAAACTTCACCTTGGTGGTGGTATCCGGAACATTACTAATACAAACGAGAATTCGCATATCTAGATATTTTAATAACCTGACAAATATAAAAGAAATCTAAAAATGACCCATAAAAATATAGTTATCTAAAATCAATACAAAAAAGGGTTCCATGGAAATCCAGAAACCCTTATTAAGTAATTGTTTATGTTAGTTTTACGCCTGCCCGGCTGGTCCCCCGAAATTCATCGGGATCACTGATCCGCCGGCAGGTTCTATGTTCTTGATAGGCCCATGCATCTTCTCATATTTTTCGATATTATCGGTGAGCGCATGCAACAGGCGCTTGGCATGTTCCGGGGTAAGGATCACCCTGGATTTCACCTCTGCTTTTGGAATCCCGGGCATTACCCTCACAAAGTCGAGTACAAACTCAGACGATGAATGGGTAATGATGGCCAGGTTGGAATAGGTACCCTGAGCTACCTCCTCCTTCAACTCAATGTTGATCTGGTTTTTCTTGGCTTTATCTTCCATATTGAACTGTATTTAGTCCTGTGCAGATTCAGTAACCTCCTCTTCTGCCGAGTTTTTCTCTTCTGTCTTTCCGGATGTGAGTCTTTCGTATTCCTCACGTGACCCGACCACCAGGTTGTTATAAACCCTTGCACCGGTACCGGCGGGGATCTTGTGACCCACGATCACATTCTCCTTCAATCCGTCCAATATATCCACACGTCCGAAGATCGCAGCTTCATTCAGTACCTTGGTGGTTTCCTGGAATGATGCAGCTGAGATGAAGCTTTTGGTCTGCAGTGCAGCCTTGGTGATTCCCTGAAGTACCTGCGAGGAGGTAGCGGGTATCGCATCCCTTGACTCAATGAGTTTCAGGTCTTTGCGCCTTAGAACAGAATTATCGTCCCTGAGTTTGCGGGCCGTAATGATCTGTCCGGGCTTATAGCCCTCGGCGTCTCCCGCTTCAACCACTACCTTCTTACCATAAATCCAGTCGTTTTCATTCATGAATCCCCACTTATCCACAACCTGCTTCTCCAGAAATTTAGTGTCACCCGGATCGACGATTTCCACCTTCCGCATCATCTGGCGAACGATGATCTCAAAATGCTTGTCGTTGATCTTCACACCCTGCATCCTGTATACTTCCTGAACTTCATTTACGATGTACTCCTGAACCTTGGTAGGCCCTTTGATGGCCAGGATATCGGCCGGTGTAATGGCGCCATCCGACAGAGGCGTTCCAGCCCTCACATAATCGTTTTCCTGGACAAGGATCTGCTTTGAAAGTGGTACAAGGTATTTCTTCACCTCACCAGCCTTGGATGTGATGATGACCTCACGGTTTCCACGTTTGATCTTTCCGAATTCCACTTCGCCGTCGATCTCGGATACAACCGCAGGATTTGAAGGATTCCTGGCTTCAAACAACTCTGTAACACGTGGCAAACCTCCGGTAATGTCACCTGATTTCCCAACGGCTCTGGGTATCTTTACAAGGATCTCACCTGCCTTAACCTTCTCATTTTCGTTCACTGCAATATGGGCGCCCACAGGCAGGTTATAGTTCTTAATGAGCTCACCTTCGCTATTCATGATCCTAATCAACGGGTTTTTAGTACGGTCCCTGGTTTCCACGATTACCTTCTCCTTGAATCCTGTTTGCTCATCGGATTCCTCCCGGAAGGTAATACCTTCAATCACATTTTCGAAATCGACCTTTCCGGGCACCTCGCTGATAATAAGAGCATTATAAGGATCCCATTCGCAAATCAGATGTCCTTTCTTCACCTTTGCTCCATTCTTGATATAGAGTTTGGAGCCATATGGAATGGTATGGGTAGTCAGTGCAATCCCTGTGTTTTTATCCACAATCCTCAATTCGGCAAGTCGTCCTATGACTATTTCAAACTTCTTGTCGGTCTCGGGATCGGCGGATGGTACAGTACGCAACTCTTCAATCTCAGCCACTCCATCATATTTGGAGATCACATTGGACTCCGAAGTAATATTGGAAGCCGTGCCTCCTACGTGGAATGTACGCAGAGTAAGCTGTGTTCCTGGTTCCCCGATGGATTGCGCTGCAATAACTCCTGTCGCTTCACCCATCTGGACCATTTTTCCTGTAGCCAGGTTACGTCCGTAACACTTGGCACATACACCCTTTTTCGACTCACAGGTCAGAACCGAACGGATCTCAACCTGCTCAATGGGTGAATCTTCAATGGTCAGGGCGATATCTTCTGTGATCTCTTCTCCGGAAGCAATGATCAGGTCACCTGAAAGGGGATGATAGACATTGTGAACGGTGGTACGGCCCAGCACCCTTTCAAAAAGTGTTTCCACAATCTCCTCATTTTTCTTTATAGCAGAGGCCACCAGTCCGCGCAAGGTACCACAATCGGGCTCCTGGATAATTACATCCTGTGAAACATCCACAAGACGGCGGGTCAGGTAACCCGCATCAGCTGTCTTCAGTGCCGTATCGGCAAGACCCTTACGGGCACCGTGGGTTGAAATAAAATATTCCAGTACCGAAAGTCCCTCCTTGAAATTAGACAGGATGGGGTTCTCTATGATCTCTGAGCCTGAAGAACCTGACTTCTGTGGTTTGGCCATCAGACCACGCATACCGGACAGCTGCCGGATCTGCTCCTTGGAGCCCCTCGCACCAGAATCGAGCATCATATACACAGGGTTAAATCCCTGATTATCTGAACTCAACTGCTTCATGAGTGTCTGGGTCAGCCTGGCATTGATATGCGTCCACACATCAATGATCTGGTTATACCTTTCATTGTTTGTAATCACACCCATGTTATAACTGGCGATCACATCGTCAACCTGGGCATAACCATCGGTAACGAATGTCTCCTTCTCGGCGGGGATGATCACATCATCCAGGTTAAAGGAGAGGCCTCCTTTGAAAGCCATGCTATAACCGAGGCTCTTGATATCATCCAGAAACTTGGCGGTTTTCTCAGTTCCTGTAATCTTGAGTACCCTTCCGATGATGTCGCGAAGTGATTTTTTTGTCAGCAGTTCGTTAATGTACCCTATCTCTTCGGGTACAAATTCATTGAACAATACACGACCCACAGTGGTCTCGATGAGTTCCGTTTCCCCGTTCTCACTTCCCAGTTTGGGGATCCTAACCTTAATGACGGAATGCAGATCTGCACGCTTTTCATTGTATGCAATGGTCACTTCTTCAGGTGAATAGAACAACATTCCCTCTGCTTTCACAGGATCGTTCTTCATGTTGCGCTTGGCCTTGGTAATGTAATAGAGGCCCAGTACCATATCCTGCGAAGGTACCGCAATAGGCGCACCATTGGCAGGATTCAGAATATTGTGTGATGCCAGCATCAGGATCTGTGCTTCAAGGACGGCTGCATTTCCAAGAGGGAGATGCACAGCCATCTGGTCACCGTCAAAGTCAGCGTTGAAAGCGGTACATACCAGTGGATGAAGCTGGATTGCTTTTCCCTCGATAAGTTTCGGCTGGAATGCCTGGATCCCGAGCCTGTGCAGGGTAGGTGCACGGTTCAGCAGCACCGGGTGTCCTTTCAGTACATTTTCCAGAATATCCCATACAACCGGATCCTTCCGATCCACGATCTTCTTGGCCGATTTTACGGTTTTTACAATTCCTCTTTCAATCAATTTTCTGATAATGAAAGGCTTATAAAGCTCAGCGGCCATATCCTTTGGAAGACCACATTCATGAAGTCTCAATTCAGGCCCAACCACGATCACAGAACGGGCTGAATAATCCACCCTCTTTCCCAGCAGGTTCTGACGGAACCGACCCTGCTTACCTTTCAGGCTGTCAGAAAGCGACTTGAGCGGACGGTTGGCATCGGTCTTAACCGCATTGGCCTTCCTGGAGTTATCGAACAGTGAATCAACGGCCTCCTGGAGCATCCTTTTCTCGTTGCGAAGGATCACCTCCGGAGCTTTGATCTCGATTAACCGTTTCAGGCGGTTGTTCCTGATAATTACCCTCCGATAGAGATCGTTCAGGTCAGAAGTGGCAAAACGTCCGCCATCAAGCGGTACCAGGGGTCTTAATTCCGGTGGGATTACCGGGACCACTTTCACGATCATCCACTCGGGCCGATTAATACCCTTGGATACGCGGAAGGCCTCTACTACCTGCAAGCGTTTCAATGCTTCATTCTTCCTCTGCTGGGAGGTCTCAGTACTGGCCTTGTGCCTTAATGAATAAGAGAGTTCATCCAGGTCAAGCCTTGAAAGAAGCTGGTGCAATCCATCTGCACCCATCCCTGCAATGAACTTATCCGGATGGTCGTCTTCCAGGAGTTGGTTCTCCTTAGGAAGGCTGGCAAGGATATCCAGGTACTCATCTTCTGTAAGAAAATCAAGGTAGTCTACTCCGTCGGCTTCCTTGATACCCGCATTGATCACCACATACCTTTCGTAATAGATGATTGAATCAAGTTTCTTGGTGGGAAGTCCAAGCAGATACCCGATCTTATTGGGTAGTGAACGGAAATACCAGATGTGTGCCACCGGTACAACCAGTGAAATGTGTCCCATCCTTTCGCGACGCACCTTCTTCTCAGTAACTTCAACACCACAGCGGTCACATACAATACCTTTGTAACGGATGCGTTTGTACTTACCACAATGACACTCATAATCCTTCACCGGTCCGAAGATTCTCTCGCAAAACAGACCATCTCTTTCCGGTTTATAGGTACGGTAATTGATGGTTTCGGGCTTCAAGACCTCTCCACTGGATCGTTCAAGGATCTCTTCAGGTGAAGCCAATCCGATGGTAATCTTGGTGAAACTGCTTTTTATTTTGGTGTCTTTCCTGAATGACATATAATAAGGAATTTATTGTTTTAAAACTTTGAATGATCAGGCCGTAGCCCGTAACAGCAGGATTAAACCAGGTTAACACTCAATCCCAGTCCACGCAATTCATGCAACAATACGTTCAGTGATTCGGGAATTCCGGGTGTGGGCATTGGCTCACCTTTTACAATGGCTTCATATGCCTTGGCCCTTCCGATCACATCATCCGATTTTACGGTAAGGATCTCCTGGAGAATATTGGCTGCCCCAAATGCCTCCAGAGCCCAGACTTCCATCTCACCAAATCGCTGGCCTCCAAACTGTGCTTTACCACCCAGAGGCTGCTGGGTTATCAGTGAGTATGGCCCAATTGACCTGGCGTGCATCTTATCCTCAACCATATGTCCCAGTTTCAGCATATAGATCACACCCACAGTGGCTGGCTGGTCAAATCTCTCCCCGGTTCCTCCGTCATAAAGGTGGGTTTTTCCATACCTGGGGACACCTCCCTTATCGGTAAGTTCATTGATCTCATCGATCTTGGCTCCGTCAAAGATCGGGGTTGCAAATTTCAGTCCCAATTTCAGTCCGGCCCAGCCCAGTACGGTTTCATAGATCTGCCCCAGGTTCATCCTGGAAGGCACACCCAGCGGATTCAGTACGATATCCACCGGGGTTCCGTCCTCCAGGAACGGCATATCTTCCGCGCGGACAATCTTGGCCACGATACCCTTGTTTCCGTGACGTCCGGCCATCTTATCACCCACGGTGATCTTACGCTTCTTAGCCACATAAACCTTGGCAAGCTGAATGATACCTGTAGGCAGTTCATCACCGCTGGTAATGCTATGCTTCTTGCGCTTGTAAAGACTATCTATTTCCTTGAACCTAATAATATAGTTATGGAGCAGGTCCCTGATCAGGTCATTTTTGTGTTTATCGGTGGTCCACTTGGTGGGATTAACGTTTGCGAAAACCAGTTCCTGGAGAAGCTTCAGGGTAAACTTGGTTCCCTTGGGGATCACATCCACATTCAGGAAGTCTTTCACACCCTGGGAAGTTTTCCCGTTCACCAGCTCGAACAGTTTTTCAATGAGTTGTCCTCTCAGTTCTACGATGTCCCTGTTGTATACTTCTTCGATCTTCTCAAGAATCTGCTTGGTTGCAGGCCTCGATTTCCTCTCCTTCATGGTCCGTGAGAACAGCTTTTTGTCGATCACAACACCATAGAGCGACGGACCGGCCTTGAGTGAAGCATCCTTCACATCCCCAGCCTTATCGCCAAAAATAGCCCTGAGCAGTTTCTCCTCCGGAGAAGGATCCGATTCCCCCTTGGGGGTGATTTTGCCGATGAGGATATCGCCGGGTGTCACCTCGGCTCCGATCCTGATCAGTCCGTTCTCATCAAGGTTCTTGGTAGCTTCTTCGCTCACATTGGGAATATCGGAGGTGAGTTCCTCAAGTCCACGTTTGGTATCCCTCACTTCCAGGAGGTACTCATCCACATGGATGGAGGTGAAAACATCCTCTCTTACAAGCCTTTCAGAAACTACAATGGCATCCTCAAAATTATACCCCTTCCATGGCATGAACGCCACCATGAGGTTTCTTCCAAGAGCCAGCTCACCCTGCTGGGTGGCGTATCCCTGTGTCAGGATATCTCCCTTTTTAAGCTTCTGTCCTTTGCGAACAATGGGACTCAGATTGACACAGGTATTTTGGTTGGTTTTCCTGAATTTCGGAAGCTTGTACCGCTTCACATCATCATCAAACCTGACAAACCTCTCTTCTTCGCTCCGGTCATACCTGACCACAATTTCATTGGCATCCACAAACTCTACCACACCAGTTTCCGTGGCAGTGATCTGGAGCCTTGAATCGCGTACCACATTCTGCTCGATCCCGGTTCCTACCACAGGAGCCTCAGGATAGATCAGTGGAACAGCCTGGCGCATCATATTCGATCCCATAAGCGCCCTGTTGGCGTCGTCATGCTCCAGGAACGGGATCAGTGAAGCCGCAATAGAAGCTATCTGGTTGGGAGCAACGTCCATCAATACCACATCATCCTTCTCTGCAAGCGGATAATCGGCCTCATAACGGGCCTTCACCTTCGGATTCACAAATGTTCCATCTTCATTCAATGGCGCATTGGCCTGGGCAATGAGCATGCCCTCTTCTTCCTCAGCACTGAGGTAAACCACTCCTTTGTTTGAGAGTTCAACCTTCCCGGCTTCGGTTTTACGATAAGGGGTTTCAATGAATCCAAGATCGCTGATGCGTGCAAACACACACAGGGATGAGATCAGTCCGATGTTCGGACCTTCAGGGGTCTCAATAGGACAGAGCCTTCCGTAATGGGTAAAGTGTACATCACGTACCTCAAAACCGGCCCTTTCCCTGGACAGTCCACCCGGACCAAGAGCCGACATACGGCGCTTGTGGGTCATCTCTGCCAACGGATTAGTCTGGTCCATAAACTGGGACAGCTGGTTGGTACCGAAGAACGAATTGATCACCGAAGAAAGCGTCTTCGAATTGATCAGGTCAGTCGGTGTAAACACCTCGTTGTCACGCACATTCATGCGTTCACGAATGGTTCTTGCCATACGGGCCAGTCCAACGCTGAACTGGTTCATCAGCTGTTCTCCCACAGTACGGACCCTCCTGTTGCTCAGGTGGTCAATATCATCCACATCTGTCTTGGAGTTGATCAGCTTGATCAGGTACTGGATGATCTGGATAATATCTTCCCTGGTCAGTACCCTGTGCTCCATGTCGGTTTCCAGTCCAAGCTTCTTGTTGAGCCTGTATCGACCCACCTCTCCAAGGTCATACCGCTTGTCAGAGAAGAATAACTTATCAATGACATCCCTGGCAGTGGGCTCATCCGGTGGTTCTGCATTCCTCAGTTGCCTGTAGATATGCATCACCGCTTCCTTCTCCGAGTTACACGGATCCTTCTGAAGGGTATTGTAAATAATGGCAAAATCGGTAATATTAGCTGTATCCTTGTGCAACAGAATGGTCTTGGCACCCGAATCGATGATCTCATCAATGTGCTCGGTCTCAAGAACGGTCTCCCTGTCGATGATCACTTCATTTCGCTCAATAGATACCACTTCGCCTGTATCTTCATCCACAAAGTCTTCAATCCAGCTTTTCAGCACACGGGCGGCCAGTTTGCGGCCCACCAGTTTTTTCAAACCGGTCTTCGAAACCTTGATCTCATCGGCCAGACCGAATATCTCCAGCACATCCTTGTCACTCTCGTACCCGATGGCCCGAAGCAGTGTGGTTACCGGTAATTTTTTCTTTCGGTCGATATATGCATACATCACATTGTTGATGTCTGTTGCAAACTCGATCCAGGAACCTTTGAAGGGAATGATCCTTGCGGAGTAGAGTTTGGTACCATTGGCATGGACACTCTGCCCGAAGAATACTCCTGGTGAACGGTGCAACTGGGATACAACCACCCTTTCAGCGCCATTGATGATAAATACCCCCCTGTCGGTCATATAAGGAACCATCCCCAGGTACACGTCCTGGATCACAGTATCAAAATCCTCATGTTCAGGATCGGTACAATAAAGCTTCAGTTTTGCCTTTAAGGGAACACTGAATGTAAGTCCCCGCTCGATACACTCATCAATGGAATACCTGGGTGGATCGATGGTATAGTCGATAAACTCCAGTACGAAATTATTTCTTGTATCGGTAATGGGAAAGTTCTCCTGGAAAACCTGGTACAGGCCCTCAATTTTCCTGTTCTCAGGGGTTGTTTCCATTTGAAAGAAATCATGGAATGATTTCAGCTGTACTTCCAGAAAATCAGGATATTCCAACTGATTTTTAATGGAAGCGAAACTAATTCGGTCTTGATTTATACTTGGCATTGATATCGCGTTTTAATCCTGGGATTAAGGTGTGAACATTTAATTGCAAAAAGGCTTAGACCCTTGCGCGGGGCAAGAATCTAAACCTGGAAGTGGATAATGCGATTGCCCTATTATTTAAGCTCAACTTCTGCTCCAGCTTCTTCTAATTGGGTTTTGAGAGATTCTGCTTCATCCTTACTTACTCCTTCTTTAACAGGAGAAGGTACGGAATCAACAACAGCTTTCGCTTCTTTAAGTCCAAGTCCTGTGAGTTCCTTCACAAGCTTAACAATCTGCAGTTTGGCTCCTCCCGGAGCTTTCAAAATCACATCAAATTCGGTCTTTTCTTCAGCGCCACCACCTTCACCGCCTTCTGCAGCAGGACCGGCAACAGCAACTGCAGCAGCTGCAGGTTCAATACCGTGCTCTTCCTTCAGGACATCGAGCAATTCATTTACTTCTTTTACAGTCAATTCGACCAATTGATCAGCAAGTTTTTTAACGTCTGCCATTTCTATTGATTTTTAATGTTATTAGTTTTCTTTTTCTGATAAAGTTTTCAGAACTCCTGCCATTTTCGATCCACTCGATGCAAGTGCAGAAACCAGGTTCATTGCCGGTGACTGCAGCAGTGTAAGCAGATCTCCCAGAAGTTCGTCTTTTGATTTAATACTGGAGAGTGTATCCAACTGGTCATCTCCGATATAGATTGATTCCTCCACAAAAGCGGCTTTCAGGATTGGTCTTTCCATTGTTTTCCTGAACTCCTTGATCAGTTTGGCAGGAATATTTCCTGTCTCACAGAACATAATTGAAGTTGAATCTTTCAATACATCGTAGAGATCGTTAAAATCGCCGTTGGATTTCTCCATTGCTTTACGGAGTAATGTATTCTTGACAACCAGGAGACCGATCTCTTTTTCAAAACACTTCCTTCTCAGATTTGATGTTTCCTCAGCATTCAGTTCAGAAATATCAGTGAGATAAAAATGCTTTGTGTCGTTCAGTCGCTCTGCAAGGTTTTCAATGATTACATCCTTTTCTTCTCTTCTCATTGTATTGAGACACTTTAGCGATTATTAATCTTCGATAGCTTTAGGATCTATCTTAATTCCAGGACTCATGGTACTGGAAAGATAGATACTCTTGATATAGGTTCCTTTTGCCGAGGAGGGTTTCAGTTTAACGATCGTTTGCATAAACTCACGAGCATTATCACCTATTTTCTCTGCAGTAAAGGAAACTTTACCAATAGAGGTATGGACGATACCATATTTGTCTACTTTGAAATCGATCTTCCCCATCTTCACATCCTTCACAGCTTTGCCGATTTCCATGGTAACCGTACCACTTTTGGGATTGGGCATCAGGCCCCTGGGACCCAGCACACGGCCGAGTTTACCAATCTTAGCCATCACAGGGGGCATGGTGATGATTACGTCTACATCGGTCCAACCCTTTTCGATCTTCTCAATGTATTCATCAAGCCCCACAAAGTCGGCTCCTGCCTGTTTGGCCTCATCTTCCTTCTCCGGAGTACACAGAACCAGCACCCTGATCTCTTTTCCCGTTCCATGGGGCAGGGTAACAACTCCACGAACCATCTGGTTGGCTTTCCTGGGATCAACACCCAAACGCACATCGATATCCACCGAAGCGTCGAATTTAGTGGTTGTCATTTCTTTTACCAGGCTAGCAGCCTCACCTATGGTGTGTTGTTTGTCCTTGTCTAACTTCTCTAAAGCTAACTTCCTGTTTTTAGTAAGTTTACTCATTTTTCAAAACGAATTAATTGTTAGACGGGAATTCACCATCAATAGTAACTCCCATACTCCTTGCGGTACCGGCAACCATTCTCATAGCAGACTCAACGGTAAACGCGTTCAAGTCGGGCATCTTTGCTTCAGCAATCTGGCGAACCTGATCCCAGGTTACGCTTGCTACCTTCTCCCGGTTGGATTCGGCAGATCCTTTCTTGATCTTCGCCATTTCCAGCAGCTGAACTGCCACCGGGGGTGTTTTCACGATAAAATCAAATGATTTATCGGAATAGACGGTAATGATTACTGGCAATAGTTTCCCGGCACGTTCCTGGGTTCTGCCATTAAATTGCTTGCAGAACTCCATGATGTTGACACCCTTGGCACCCAGTGCGGGTCCCACGGGCGGGGATGGATTAGCTGCTCCACCCCGGATTTGCAACTTGATTAAGCCTTCTACTTCTTTTGCCATTTTATTTACTGTATATATACTTACCGCTTACAACATCCGTCGACAACAATACAGGAAGCATTCATTGGATATATCATTGTCAGGAAATTGTAATCTTTTAATTATTAACCATCCTTTTCCACCTGCATAAAGCTCAGTTCCAGGGGGGTCTTGCGACCAAATATCTTTACCATTACTTTAAGCTTTTTCTTTTCATCGTTCACCTCTTCGATGATACCGGTGAAACTGTTAAACGGACCGTCGATCACCTTCACGGATTCACCCACAAAGAAGGGTACGGTGATCTCCTCATCACTGGCCGATAGTTCATCCACCTTACCAAGGATCCTGTTCACTTCAGCAGGCCTCAGAGGTATTGGTGCCTGGTCTCTTTCCGATCCCAGGAATCCGATGATGTTTGGAATATTTCTCAGGATATACGGGATTTCTCCCGTTAATACGGCCTCCACCAGCACATACCCGGGGAAATAGTTACGCTCCTTGCTGATCTTCTTACCATTCCTGATCTGGTAAACCTTCTCGGTCGGTATCAGTACCTGCGCAATATAGTCCTGCAGGTTCAACCTGCTTATTTCGCTTTCTAAATACTCTTTGGCCTTCTTCTCTTTACCTCCGATAGCTCTGAGAACATACCACTTTTTTTCCAGATTGCTCATGGATTACACTAATTTATATATGCCTTCAAGGATCTTTTGAAATGAGATATCCATCGCGAAGACAATCAATGCGAAAATCAGAGATGCAATCATGACAACAAGTGCACTGCTTTGTAGTTCTTTCCACGTTGGCCAGGTAACTTTGTGCACCAGTTCGTTATAGGATTCTCTCAGATAGTTAACTATTCTTCTCATCTCAATTAAAATTTGCACGGGAGGAGCGACTCGAACGCCCGACACCTGGTTTTGGAGACCAGTGCTCTACCAACTGAGCTACACCCGTATAGACAATGTGGCTGTGCCACTCCGCTATTATTAGTGTATCTAAATAGCGAAGCCGGGTTCATGCAATACGATCCGAGCTCCCTATCCAGTATAGTAAAGGTAATGCTATTCAATGATATCAATTACCTGACCGGCACCAACAGTCCTGCCACCTTCACGGATTGCAAAACGCAAACCTACATTGATGGCCACAGGATAGATAAGATTAACCCTGATCTCCACGTCATCTCCAGGCATAACCATTTCAGTTCCCTCGGGAAGCTGGATCTCACCGGTTACATCCAGTGTTCTCAGGTAAAACTGGGGACGATAGTTGTTGTGGAAGGGAGTATGGCGTCCACCTTCCTCTTTCTTCAATACGTAAACCTGTGCCTTAAACTGGGTATGAGGAGTGATCGATCCGGGCTTGGCAATTACCATACCCCTTGAGATCTCCTTCTTGTCAATACCACGAAGCAGCAGACCTACATTATCACCAGCTTCTCCTCTATCGAGGATCTTACGGAACATCTCAACACCGGTTACAACTGTCTTCTTTCCACCGGCGCCCAATCCAATCAGGTTCACTTCATCACCTGTATTCACAATTCCGGTTTCAATTCTACCGGTTGCAACAGTACCACGACCTGTGATTGAGAATACATCCTCAACCGGCATCAGGAATGGCTTTTCTATTTCACGGGGAGGAATGGGAATATACTCATCAACTGCATTCATCAGTTCCATTACTTTATCTTCCCATTTTTCTTCTCCATTCAAAGCTCCAAGTGCTGATCCATGAATAACAGGCGCATTGTCTCCGTCAAACTCATAGAAGTCGAGCAATTCACGTATTTCCATTTCAACGAGTTCTAACAGCTCATCATCATCAACCATGTCCACCTTGTTCAGGAAAACAACAATCTTGGGAACATTTACCTGGCGGGCCAGGAGGATGTGCTCCCTTGTCTGAGGCATGGGACCATCAGTTCCGGCAACAACGATGATCGCTCCATCCATCTGAGCAGCACCCGTAACCATGTTCTTTACATAGTCAGCGTGACCAGGACAGTCAACGTGTGCATAGTGACGCTTTTCTGTCGAGTACTCAACATGAGCAGTATTAATGGTTATACCCCTCTCTTTTTCTTCCGGTGCATTGTCAATAGAGTCAAAATCCCTGATTTCAGAGAGACCCTTTTTTGCAAGGACCTGAGTAATAGCAGCGGTCAATGTGGTTTTACCGTGGTCAACGTGACCAATGGTACCAATGTTGACGTGCGGTTTGGACCTATCAAATTTTTCCTTTGCCATAACTTAATCTTAATTAATTTGGTACTTGTTAATGTTTATTATCTTATCATTTTCCAGAGCCAATGACGGGAATTGAACCCGTGACCTCTTCCTTACCAAGGAAGCGCTCTACCCCTGAGCTACATCGGCTTACTCAAGGTTTGAGCGGGAAACGAGGCTCGAACTCGCGACCCCAACCTTGGAAGGGTTGTGCTCTACCAACTGAGCTATTCCCGCTTGGTTACTCTTGAGAGTTAGTGGGGAGAGGAGGATTCGAACCTCCGAAGTCGTGCGACAGCAGATTTACAGTCTGCCCCAGTTGGCCACTTTGGTATCTCCCCTATATATCAAATAAATAGAGTACGCCTGAAAAGATCAGAGCCGATGGAGGGATTCGAACCCACGACCTGCTGATTACAAATCAGCTGCTCTGACCAACTGAGCTACATCGGCATACAAAGAACGTCAATGAAAAACACCCTCCAAAATCGGTTCGCAAATGTATGAATATTTTGATTATATCACAAAAAAAAATGTTACTTTTTTAAGAGGTATAAAAAAAGCTGCCGAAGCAGACTTTTTAACAGGTTTTGATGGGGCTATTTTTTCCTGATTTTTGCCTTTCGTCTGACCAGTTGTTTCTTCAGTGCATCAATGGACAGATCGGTTGCTTGCTCAAATGTTTTGCATTGCTTTTTGGCAAATACGGTTTGACCCTTGACGTCAAGCTTGATCTCCACCAGCTTATTCTCCCGATCGGCTGAATCCTTATCAAGCCTGAGGAATACTTCTGCACCCAGAATGTCGTCATAAACTGTAGGTAGTTTCTTGATTTTCGAATGAATGAATTCCAGCAGTTTCTTATCCGCATCGAAATGAATTGAATGCATCTTAATATTCATAAGCACCTCCTTCTTTTAAGCCCTTGGATGGGCCTGGTTATAAATTGATTTTAACTTCTTGAATGTATTATGAGTATACACCTGTGTGGCCGAAAGGTTGGAATGCCCCAGTAACTCTTTGATGGCATTCAGGTCGGCTCCCCGGTTCAGCATATGCGTGGCAAAGGTATGCCTTAACACATGTGGACTCTTCCTATCAAGGGTAGTAACCAGGGCAAGGTATTTATTAACAATTCTGTACACCAGCTTATCATATGCAGGTTTGCCTTTTTCGGTAATCAGCAGGTAATCGTACCCCGGATCTTCCACCATGGCTCTGCGAATGACCATGTATTGCTCAATGGCTGTCACCATTTCGCCGTTCAGGGGAATGATCCTTTCTTTGGACCTTTTGCCTGTAACCTTCAGCGTCTTTCCCGCCAGGTCCACCGAACCGGTCTTCAGTCCGATAAGTTCACTCCTTCGCATACCTGTCTGGTAAAGCAGATCGATTACCAGCCTGTTTCTTGTACCTGTAAAATCATCTCCGAAAGCATAATCGTCCAGCAGACGATCCATGTTGCCTTCATCCACAAAAGCAGGCATACGTTTGCTCAGTTTTGGTTTCAGAACCCGGTCCAGGGGATTGGCATCCAGTTCACCCAGCCTGATCAGGTATTTGCTGTAGGTTCTTAAGGCAGTTAATTTGCGATGCACTGTCCTGGAGGAGTATCCTGTGTCCATCAGGAAAACCACCCAGGACCGAATGGTCTTATAATGCAAATCCATGCCCTCTGAACCATTTTCGTGACAGAAAGCATGGAATTGATTTAAGTCGTTCTTGTAAGCCTTGATGGTATGACTGGCATACCGTTTCTCAGCCTGCAGGTATATGAGAAATTCATCGATCCTGGTCATGGGCAGCAATTCATATTCTGCCAAAACCCCGGAATACTAATCTTCCTGCTGCTGCAATTGCTGAATATAGATGGCCTTAAGCTTTTGCTGGCGCTTGACAACTGACGGCTTGGCAAAAGCCTGACGGCTTCTTAACTCCTTCACCACACCAGTCTTTTCAAACTTCCGCTTGAATTTTTTAAGAGCCCTCTCAATATTCTCACCCTCTTTAATGGGAATAACAATCATTTCAATCTGTTTTAATTTCGAGCCGCAAATTTAGAAATTCATATTCTAATATTCAACTAAACCCAACATTTTTTTAAATTAACTGGAAATGACAGCAGTAAAAAATATATTATTATTCAGGAATTTTGACAAATCATTCATCATCCCCTTAAAAATATAAAAAAAAATGTTGCGAGGCAATTGAAATCAAAAGTTGTTGATCAGTGATTGAATTCAAGATAGGGACTTACCTTTTCAAGGGTTGAATCGGGCAACAGCTCGTTCGCTTCAATTTCACGCAGCGATCCTATGCCACCATTGAAATCCCTGTATTTCACCAGGGTCTTTACATCTTCCATCTGCAGATAGGGATGCCTCAACAGATCGCGAAAACTCGCCAGGTTCACGTTCATGGCTCGAATGGACGTAGTATCAAAATAGAGACGATCCGTGATCAGGTGTATGATCTCCTGTTTCAATCCATAAACCTCATCCAGCTGATCGATATTCGTGAATCCACCCAGCAGATTGCGATATTTAATGATCCGTCCTGCAAATACAGGACCCACTCCGGGCAGTGGCAGTAGCTGAGCCGAGTCGACAATATTTATATTGATCGGTTGTGCCTGAGATGCATAGCGTGGTGAGGGTGACGGACCGGGGAGTGTTGTTCCCGGAAGACAATTCGCGGACTCCTTCAAACTGTCCGCCTTCTCAAAAGCATCCATGATCAACCGGGATGCCGTCACGAATTTATCCATTCCAGGAGGATCCCTGGCGGGCAGGAGCTGAACCGTCACTCTGGCCATGACCCCCATGATAAGCAAAAGGGAAAGCAGCAACATGGCCCGTTGCTCACCACGGGGTAACAAATACAATTCCCTTAAGAATCTTCTGATCATACAGGGGTTTATGTGACAAGAGGTCACACCATCACCCTATACCCGGAAAAAGTGAAATGACCTTGCTGTATACACCCAGGGCAAATAAAAATGCGATGGCCAGAGGAGCCACGAATTTGACCAGGAACATGAAAAGCCTGTAAAACCTGGTCCTGTACGCTCCATTACTGGAGAGTTCACTCCTGGATTTCTCCTTCGACAGGAACCATCCGATAAAGACCACAATGAAGAATCCTCCCAGGGGGAGCATCAGGTCAGGTGAGGCATTGAAGAGGCTAAATACTTCGGATGAAACCGTACAGATGATACCCAGGAATCCGACTGAAATCATGGCCAGGATGGTGGCTTTTCTGCGGGACATATTCAGCTGTTCTGAAAAATATGCCACTATCACCTCCAGCACCGATATGGTGGATGTGATGGCTGCAAAACAGAGTAACAAGAAGAACATAAACGCCCAAATGAGTCCTCCGGCCATGCTCTGGAAGATCACGGGAAGGGTAATATAAACCAGTTCCGGACCTTCACCAGGATCAATCCCAAAGGCAAAGACTGCCGGGAAAATTGCTACTCCTGCAATGACGGCAATAAAAGTGTCTGCTACTGCCACACTCACAGCAGTGTTGGCAAGGTTTTCCTTCTTACGGATATAGGAACCATAGGTAATTAACGTCCCCATTCCAATGGAGAGGGAGAAAAATGCCTGTCCCAGCGCTTCAATGATGATCTTGACCGGCGCCTCCTTAATGGTGGAGAAATCGGGTTTGAACAGGAAGACCAGTCCATCCCGTGCACCATCCAGGGTGACAGACCTGATCACCAGGATCAGCAACAATACCAGCAGAATGGGCATAAGGATTTTGGCATACTTTTCAATCCCGTTTTTCACACCTGAGATCACGATGTAGCCTGTAAAAAACATCATCACCACAAACCAGATAATGGGCCTCCAGATGCCTGACACAAAGGTTTCGTAATGGTTGCTGAAAAATCCTCTCACAGCTTCGTTGTCCATTTCACTGAAACCGATCTTGTTTGAGAGGAGCATCCACTTGACCGACTGGACCAGGTATTCCAGGGTCCATCCGGCCACCACTGTATAAAATGCAAGAATAATAAATGCCGAAACAACTCCCAGTATACCGATCAGATGCCACTTCTTACCGGGAGCTATTTTTTTAAAAGCGCCCACGGGGTTGAGCTGGGCGGACCTGCCGATGACAAATTCTGACATCATCACCGGAATCCCAATGGCAGCAACAAAGAGAAGGTAAATGAGCAGGAATGCTCCTCCCCCGTTCTCTCCTGCCACATACGGAAATCTCCAAATGTTCCCCAGTCCAATGGCTGAACCGGCGGCCGCTGCAATAACACCGAACTTGCTGCTAAAACTGTCTCGTCCCCCGTTTCCGCCCTGCAACATTAAAATTCTGCTTAAAGCGTGTCAATACACTTCAGATCGTTGAAGGCCACTTTCATGCGGTCGATCATCGACTTTTCACCTTCCCTTAACCATGCCCTTGGATCATAGAACTTCTTGTTGGGTTTGTCTTCTCCTTCGGGATTCCCGATCTGAGCCTGCAGGTAATCGTGACGGGTTGCTTCAAATTTCCTGACTCCATCCCAGTATGCCCACTGGGTATCGGTATCGATATTCATCTTGATCACACCATAGCCGATGGCCTCACGGATCTCCTCCTGAGTAGAACCCGATCCACCGTGAAATACAAAGTAGAGGGGCTTCTCTCCTGTACCATATTTCTCAGCCACAAATTTCTGGGAATTATCCAGGATCTTGGGAGTAAGCTTTACATTACCGGGCTTATAAACACCATGTACATTCCCGAATGAAGCAGCAATGGTGAACTGGTCACTTACCTTTAAAAGCTCCTCGTAAGCATAAGCAACATCTTCAGGCTGCGTATAGAGCAATGAATTATCCAGACCGGTATTATCCACACCGTCTTCCTCACCGCCGGTCACACCAAGCTCGATCTCCAGGGTCATGCCCATTTTGCTCATGCGCTCCAGGTACCTTTTACAAATCTCAATGTTCTCTTCCAGCGGCTCCTCGGAAAGGTCAAGCATGTGTGAACTGTAAAGTGATTTTCCCCACCTTTCGTAATGCCGCTCCCCTGCATCCAGCAAACCATCGATCCATGGAAGCAATTTTTTCGCCGCATGGTCTGTATGAAGAATGACGGGCACTCCGTACTCCTCTGCCATGTAATGAACATGTTTTGCACCACTTACAGCTCCTGCGATGGCAGCTTTTTGGTTCTCGTTGGAGAGTCCTTTTCCTGCAAAAAAGACCGCACCACCGTTTGAGAACTGAATGATAACTGGAGAATTGACCTCCTTGGCTGATTCTATAACAGCATTTACAGTGTTGGTTCCCACCACATTCACTGCGGGGATGGCAAATTGATTCTGCTTGGCAACAGAAAAAATTTTCTGAACATCCTTACCCGTTACAACACCGGGTTTCACAACATCTAAAATCTTATTGGACATGATCAAACTGGTTTAAAAGATTGGGTTTAAAATGAGCGAACAAAATTAGAATAAATATTGGTAAAATCAACAGGATCAGAACGGATAACCGATAGCAATATTGAAGGTCAGATCACTTCCTTTGACCCCCGCATTTCCGGGCAGCCAGTTGTAACCTTCAATGGGGTAGGGATTACGAAGGGGAATACCCAGGTCAAACCTGAAAATAAAAAAGCTGAATACAAAGCGGGTGCCTACCCCTGTTCCCACAGCAAGTTCTTTATAAAATCGCTTGAACTCAAAACCTGCTCCCTCCCTGTCATCTTCATCGGAGAGTGACCAGATGTTACCCACATCCAGAAAAAAGGCGGCCTCCAGCTTCCAGAACAGTTTGAAGCGATACTCCATATTGGCCTCCAGCTTCACATCCCCTGTCTGGTTTGGATAGGAAGTGACGGTGGTGTCATTATAAGAACCTGGTCCCAGATTCTTTACCTGCCATGCCCTGATGCTGTTGGCCCCTCCAGAGAAATACTGTTTTTCAAAGGGCATGGCGTTGGAATTAAGAAATGCATAACCGACTCCTGCAAAACCACGGAGCACCAGGCTCACGTCTTCATACAGGAAATTGTAATTCCTTAAATCGATATCCCCCTTCAGGTACTGTGCAAAATCCACACCAAACAGCTGGTATTTGTCATCGCCCGGATCGGGTGCCAGCAGCTTATATCCACCATAAAGGAGGTTCCCTGCAGTTTCCAGGCTCACCCTCACATCCTGGAAATCCTGGTTCTTCAAAAGCTTCTGGTTGGTAAATATCATGGTATACCTGCTGTCGATAATCAGGTGAGGCTGATAACTGTAGAAAAGGTACATGCCTTCAAGCCAGTCCCTGAAATCGTCTCTCATAAATGGCGTCAGGATCAAACTGGCCTCCAGGGGATATACCCGGTGGGTCAGGTTTTTATTACCCTTCCATTCATACCCGAAAGAAGCGTTGGCCAGGGTCCTTGTATATTGGGGCCTCTTCTGATAGTTATATGAGAGACGAATATTGGTCTGTGGATTATAACGGCGGATAAACTGGTCCGTTTTAAAAGGAAGCAGGAACTTGGGGATTCTCAGCCGGGCCTCCACTCCAAACTCCTGCATTAAATTTAAACTGCTGACCGTATCTGAGCTTGTTTCCCTCAGGGTTTCAATGGCCCCCAGAAAAGAGAGATCAAACTGCTCTGATCCGCCAAACAGGTTCTGGTGCCGGTAGTTCAGGTTTCCTGCAGCGCCGATGTTCCCTCCCGAGTTGGTGCCTTCAAGTTTGATGGTATATGACTGGCGTGTTGCCGCTGCGATCATGACTTCACAATCCAGCAGATTGCTGTCCGATTCAACTTCATTGAATCGAATATCCACCATCCTTAAAGCGCTGAGCGAGGAAAGGTTGCGGTAGGTACGCTGTACGTTGGATGCATTGAAAAGCTTGTTGGGAATGATATAATTCTTCTGAGTAACCACCGAGGGGCGGATGTTTGGTTTTTCGGAATAAACCACATGGATACTGTCAAAAAGGAGTGTATCCTTCCGGACCAATCCCGAATCCCTCATCCTTTGAGAAGAGACCGCATCATAATCACTAATAAGATAGACATCCCTGATCTTATATACCGGGTGATCCACATGTACTACCTTCCCGCTCCTGTCCTGGTCAGGAAAGTTGCGTATTCCCAGGGTAATGTCCACTTGGTGGCTGTTCAGCGAACTGTCTACTTCAAAATAAACAAAATCGCGGTTAAAGCTGTAATACCCACTGTTGCGAAGGACTGTTTCAATGCGGATCCTTTCCTGTTGAAGCAAATCCACATCAAAAAGCTCTCCCTGCCTGAATCCGCTGGAGGTAGTATCGGCCATAACCAGGGAAGAAAGTGAAGCATCATGGAAAAAGTAGCTGATATCGCGTATCCTATAAGGCTGATTTGGAGTAACTGTATACATTACTGTTGCCCGCTTCTTCCTGTATTGCGTTGTATCTGAAACCTCCACTTGATAAAAACCTTTGTTGCGCATGTAGAGGATCAACTGTTCCGCCGATTTCTCCTTCAGATCTTCATCGTATACCACCGGAGGTTCGCCAATGCGTTTCAGCCACCTGTTAAAACCATTGTCCTTTTTAGGTGAAGAGAGGTTATACAGGGAAAGATAGAACCTCCAGAAGAATATGCGCTTATTGGGTTTCTGCTTGATATAGTCGTTCAGGGCTTTTTTTTCGAAGTCCCCGTTCCCGGATTCAATTTTATAACTGTGCAATAGGTATTGATCCTCCGGTACATATTTGGTTGCACGGCAGGAAAAGAGGAGAATCGGGATGATAAAGACCAATATATATGGGATCCTGCGGCGCAAAGTTGTCTGTTAAAAAAACAAAAGTACAAATTTTAATGCTCCCAAATATTTTTTCATCTTTGCAGATATACATTATTCTTGCATGATTTCAACTTCGAATTCAAAACTGATCAGATCGCTTCGTCAGAAGAAATTCCGGGATCAACACCGGCTATATATCGTTGAAGGTGAAAAGATGATCCGGGAGCTGATCAGAGGGCATTCGGAAAGTGGTCACACAGTGCAGCAGCTCTTTGCTACCGGAGAGTGGTTTGAACAAAACGATAAAGTGCTTCATCAATCGGGGATCACGTTGAATAATGCCACCACCGCTGAGATGAAGAAGGTTAGCAACCTGGTCACACCCCAACCGGTTCTTGCGCTGGTCACCATGCCCGACAGGAAGCCCGGTATTGAGGCCCTCATCAAAACAACAGTGCTGGGATTTGAAGCCATTCGTGATCCAGGGAACCTGGGTACGATCATCCGCACAGCCGACTGGTTCGGGATCAACCACATTGTATGTACACCCGACTCGACGGATGTTTTTAATCCAAAGGTTGTGCAGGCTACCATGGGTGCCATTGCCCGCATAACCGTTCACTACATGGAGATGGACCGTTTACTGGAGAAGCCTGGAATGAAGGAGAAGAGCGTCTATGGTACATTCCTGGATGGAACCAGTCTGTATGGGATATCGCTGGATAAAGATCCATTAATCCTTTTCGGAAATGAATCACACGGGCTTTCCAGCAGGTTTGATCATTACATTAACCAGAGGATATCCATTCCTTCCTTCTCCCAATCCGGTCCGGGATCAGAATCACTCAATGTGGCCTCTTCAGTTGCAGTGGTCTGTTCAGAATTAAGGAGAGGGGGATCACCCCAAGGCTATTCAAAGTGAAAATTGAGCATGACGATGTAGGAGGTAACCCGATCGATGGACTCAACAAATTGATGGTAGGGCGGTCTACCCTCATCAGCAATAATATTCCTGAACCCAACTGCCAGTTTGATCTCGGGTGCAAATTTGAAGTACCTCAGGTAAGTATCCACACCAAATCCAAACTCCAGGTAGAAATCAGCCGGCTTAAATTTGACATAATCATCCGATTCACCGTCATACTCCCTTTTTGCTGACATGTCATATCTAAAATTCAATCCTCCTACCAGGTATGGGCGGTAGTTGTTAACCCTTGCAGACCGGTACTTAAAATGGAGGGGGAAATCGAGAAAACTGGGTCCAAGTGAAACCGGATTGTCAGCGTCAGGAATCTCTACCTGTCCACCCTGTCCCTGTCCCTGATCGTATTCATAATAATATAGTTCTCTTGAACCAAAGCTAATGCCCGGCAGAAACCGGAGGTTCCAGTTCTTGCTCAACCGCAGGTCAGATACAATACTCACCTGGAAACCGGGCAGAACGTGACTCACATCTGCATAGATGAAATCGTCCGCATCATAATTCCTTTTAATACCCAGGTCCATGGAATTGAATCCAACGGTAAAACCAAAATGAAGTTTTTTCAAATCAAAAGCAGGAAGGTTTCGTGGTTTTTTTTCCTGTGAAAATCCATTTACCGAAAAGAGAAGGATCAGTATGAAAAGGGGCAGTTTTTTCATTATAGATTTAAACGAAGTAAATATAGCAATTAGTATGAAAGCACCTCAAAGTAGCGCTAATCACCAAGCAGCGACTCCAGGGCATTCTCAAAATCCCTGGCATAGTCAGAAATAAATCCGAACGACACATCATCGATCCTGAACTCCTCCTTGGTTACATGCCCGAGGGCTGAAAAATGAATTCCTATTTCCATCATATAATCCAGGAAATCAGTCTCCTGTTCAGATGAAACACTTACCACCACCCGGCTCTGGGATTCCCCGAACAGGAAAGCATCACTTCTGATCTCTGCCGGTGATGTGATATCAAAACCCAGTCCACCCGGCAGTGCACATTCCACGAGCGTAACGAAAAGTCCTCCCAACGAAACATCATGGGCAGATTTGACCAACTGGTTTTTAATCAGTTTACCCACCACATCCTGTAATTTCATTTCATAATCCAGGTCGAATTTGGGAGCAGCCGATTCATTAATCAGGTGGACAAAGGAAAGGTATTCTGAAGAGGAGATATCGTTATCCGACCTTCCAATAAGAAAAATCATATCTCCTTTATTTCTGAAATTAACAGTCATCACCTCCTCGTGGCTGTCCAGGATCCCGACCATACCGATCACCGGTGTGGGTATCACAGAAGAGATGTCTTCACCATTATATGTCAGGTTATAGAAACTCACATTCCCGGCAATAACAGGTATCTCCATTCTCCTGCAGACCTCACTGATACCCTTCACACTCTCCGCAAAATCGTAGTATACAAAAGGATCGGAAGGATCCCCGTAATTGAGACAATCAGCCACCGCCAGGGGCCTGCCACCGGAACATATGATATTCCTGGATGCCTCGGCCACAGCGATCATGGCCCCGGTTCGGGGTTCGAGCCTGCCATAACGTGAATTACCGTCAACGCTCATGGCCAGCGCTATTTCATAACCGTCGATCTTCACAATACCTGCATCGGATGCTTGCTCACTGCTCAGGTTCGACAGCCCTGCCATTGTATCAAATTGTTCATAGATCCATCTTCTGGATGCAATATTCGGCAATGAAACCATTGTCCTGGCAATATTTTTTAAATTTCCAGGAACAGGTACCTCCTCGGCTGATACGGCACGCGGAGTTTTGCCCCTGGATTTCATATCCCTGATGTAAACGGGAGCCCCTCCTCCCCTGACCAGAAGTTGTACCGGAAGATCTCCATGCACCGTTGAACCTTCCACGATCCTGATCCTTTCCCCTTCGGTAACCGAACCTATCACGGTATATTCGAGTCCCCACCTGTCGGTAATTACCCGAATCCTGTCAACATCTTCCCCATGTACCGCCAGCAACATCTGCTCCTGGGTCTGGGAAAGCAGGATACCCAATGCATCAATGTCCTCCCTGAGCAGGGGTATCTTGTCCAGCTGGATCTCTACGCCCATTCTTCCCCTGAAGGCCATCTCAGCAGCGGCGCAGAGTACACCCCCGGCACCAATATCCTGCATGCCATCGATCAGACCTTCCCCATTTACTTCATGGATACAGTCCATTAAGATTTTCCCGCTGGCAGGATCGGCTATCTGGGAATCAGGTACCATCTGCCCTTTATTCTTTATGGCTTTGGACGCAAATCCGGCACCGTGGACCCCGCGCCCGGAAGTCTTCTTTCCCAGCAGGACAATGACCTGTGCTACATCGCTGAGAGTTGCTTTAATCATTCTGCTTTTGTGGACGATACCCACACTCATCAGGTTCACAAGGGGATTGAAATTATAGCTGTCGTCAAACAGTATCTCACCTCCCACAACAGGAACACCAAAGTTATTAGAGTAACTACCCAGTGCGGCCACCACTGCATTCACCATGTCCCGGATATGCTTCATTTTGGGATTGCCAAACCTCAAAATATTTAACTGGCCCACAGGTTCAGCCCCCATGGAAATGAGATCCCGGTTCACATTTCCGACCCCTACTGCGCCCTGTCTGGGATCAACGGCGATGGGATGATTGTGGGATTCCATCTTCACCACACACCCCAGTTCGTCATTGATATGGATCACGCCTGCATTCTCCTCCCTGGCCGGGACATACACATCTTTTCCTTCCACTGGCATTTCCTCCAGCCATTTAATAGAGCTTTTATAGGATATATGCTCCGACCACATGGCTGCAAACATATTCATCTCGAAAGGATTAGGTTCCCGACCAAGCATCGTCTCGATGGAATATACCTCATCCTGGGTCAGGTAAGAAAGTGCACGTTCTTTTAACTGCGCTGAATTCAGATCCATATTTGTAAAAATTTATACGCAAATATAGTGAATAGATCATATCAAGATAATTTTTAAATTTGTTGGAAAACGGAATCTATGAATCCAATTGCACTGATTACCGGTGCTACCTCCGGGATTGGCAGAGCCACTGCAATCCTTCTCGCAAAGAATGATTTTGACGTGATCACCACCGGGCGTCGAAACGAGAACCTGGAGACCCTTGAAGAGGAGATCCGCTCCAAAACCCCGGCCGATGTACTTTCCCTGGCATTTGACATCCGGCATCCTGAAGCAGTTAAGAAAGCCTGTGATAGACTCACCGGAAAATGGACAAATGTGGATGTGCTGGTTAACAATGCGGGGCTTGCGGCAGGACTGAGCAGGATCCATGAAGGGGTGGTGGACGACTGGGAACAGATGATTGATACCAACATCAAAGGTTTGCTCTATATCACCAGGTTGATCTCTCCCGGTATGGTGGAAAGGGAGAAGGGACATATCATCAACCTGGGATCCATAGCAGGAAAAGAGGCCTATGAGAATGGCAATGTATATAATGCCACCAAATTTGCAGTGGATGGGCTTACCCGGGCCATGCGCATTGACCTGGTCGGATATGGGATCAAGGTCTCATCCATCAATCCCGGTGCGGTGGAGACTGAATTCAGCCTGGTGCGTTTCAAGGGAGATGCTGAAAAAGCCGAACAGGTGTATCATGGGTTTACACCACTGTATGCTGAGGATGTTGCAGAAGCCATCCTGTTTGCAGTAACCCGCCCTCCCCATGTGAACATTGACGACATGTTGATCATGGCCACCTCCCAGGCCAGTGCAACTAAAGTTGTCAGACAAGGATAATTACAAAGAAAAACACAAACACTAAAACTAAAACTCTATGTATACAGTAGAATATCTCGAGCAGTTTACCAGGACAGTATTTGAAAAGATGGGCTGCAGCCCTGAAGATGCAAAAATGGCCACCGATGTATTCATTGCAGCCGAGCTAAGGGGCTACTCCAGTCACGGTATGATCCGGATCAAGGACTATTTCCAGTTGTGGCAGGCCGGAAGGATCAATGTAACACCTGACGTGAAAGTGGTCCACGAGTCACCAAGTACAGCCGTGGTTGATGGTGACGGAGCCATCGGTATGATAGCAGCCACCAAATCCATGAAAATCGCCATTGAGAAAGCGAAAACCGCAGGGACCGGTTGGGTATCCACCAGACATTCCAACCATTATGGCATCGCCGGCTACTACTCCATGATGGCCCTGGAACACGATATGATCGGGATCTGTATGACCATTGCCAATCCACTGGTAGCCCCGACCTTTTCCGTTTCTCAGATGCTCGGAACCAATCCCATTGCTGTGGCAGTCCCGGCCGGAATACACCCGCCTTTCGTGGCTGATTTCTCAACCACCCCCATTGCCCGTGGTAAACTGGCTGTGGCCGGCAAAAAGGGAGAGAAAGTGCCCATTGGGTATGTACAGGATGCCGACGGCGTTCCGTCGGATAATCCGGACATTATCAAGCAGGGCGGCTCCATGGTTACCCTGGGCGGCACCAGGGAACAGGGTAGCCATAAAGGTTATTGCATGAGCGCCATCGTAGATATTTTCTCAGCCGTATTATCTGGCGCCAATTTTGGCCCCTTCTGTCCTCCATCGGTTGCCTATCTGCCGGTGAAGAAAGAAAAAGTTGGGGAAGGCACAGGACACTTCTTCGGTGCCATGCGCATTGACGCATTCCAGAAGCCGGAAGCTTTCAAATCCCAGATGGATAAATGGATCGAAACTTTCCGCGCCGCCAAACCGGCCAAAGGTCACGACCGGGTAATGATCCCCGGCGATCCCGAAAGGGAGAACGAAGAGCGCATCAGCAAAGAGGGGGTAGATGTACTGGCTGGGGTTCAAAAGGATATGAAAGAAATAGCTGATTTCCTGGACATTGACTTTGAAATGCAAGCCTAATGGCTGCGTCGCAGCAAGAACAAAAGTGAAAGATAAAGGGCACCTCTAAAGTCAAAAGGAGGCCGTTTCAGTTACCTGAGACGGCCTCTCCATTTGAACTTGACAAATAGTTAAATTGCTATTGCTTAATAAACCTGTTCCTTATCTGCTTATCAGGGGTAACTATGAAATAGACACCCTTGGGTAATTCACTTATATCCAGCATCTGACCGTATAGCTCTGTAGAAAGAACAGGCGAACCGATGATACTATAGATGGTGATTTTGGTGAATCCATATCCCTCCAATGTCAGGTGTTCATCTGCAGGATTAGGATAAACCCTGGTCTCTGTAATGAATTGGCCATCGATCCCAACTGTGGGCTTGATCTCAAAATCAACTGCAACCAGCGTGAGGGTATAATTCATTCCCGCAGTCAGCGTCCCCATCTCAATGGCATAGAAGTCAGGGGATTCACCAGCCACCCGGCTCAGGGATCCTGAAAATGCATCCCCACTTACCAGGCTGCCAGAGGTAACGCTATATGTGAATACCGGGTCATCCTCACCTTCAAGTTTTGATTGTTCAGCATCGGGTGTAATTTCAAGTGGACGTGCTGTGATATCAGCGGTCAGGGCAGGCTGGATAAGGGTGTAATTACCACTCGCTGCACCTTCCAGGTCCATGGCTGTGGTCATGCTGATTCCTGTTCCCGCATCGGCGGAGGTAAATGTACCTGAAGTAGCATTGGTCAGGGTCACATCATCAGTACCAACGACTCCTGAAAGTGTAGCTCCTGAAATCGTGGCATCAGTTGTTCCGTCATAAACCTTGTTTTCGGCAACCGCATCTGTAACGGTCAGATCCTTTGCCGTAATATCAGCCGTCAGGATTGGTTGGGTAAGGGTGTAATTTCCAGCAGCTGCTCCACCCAGATCCATGGCAGTGGTAACACTGATACCAATTCCCACGTCCATTAACGCAAATGTACCTGAAGTAGCATTGGTCAGGGTCACATCATCAGTACCAACGACTCCTGAAAGTGTAGCTCCTGAAATCGTGGCATCAGTTGTTCCGTCGTATACCTTATTTTCGGCAACCGCATCTGTAACAGTCAGAGCTTTGGGATTCACAGTAAGTTCATGTGAAACCTGCGGAGCTGCGTTGTAGGTTGCATCACCGGCCTGGTCAGCACTAATTGTGACAGTACCCACTCCAATAAGATGAACCTGATTGCTCTCAATGGTGGCAACAAGGGGATCACTGCTTGTATAGGTGACTGCCAGTCCCGAAGAAGAAGTTGCTCCAGGATCGAAATCGGCATCCCCATAGGTTACCACAGCAAGTGGATCAAAAGTAATGGTCTGGTCGTTTTTAAGGGTTGTTACCATCACCGTTGCGGAGTTACCGCTTGCACCGCCCAGATTCTCGGCCCTGACCCTGTAATAGTAATCAGTACCAGCATCCAGGCCGGAAACAACGATTGTTGTATCTGTGCCCATATCCTTGTTGTCAAAGCCTGTCACCAGGTTGGCAAAAAGATCATCCGTAGCTATATCCAGATAGTACTTTAACGCTGCTTCCGCAGGAAACCAATTGGCCGTAAAACCTGTTGCACTGATATCAGTGGCTGCACTTGCGACCGGAGGATCTGGTGGAGTAATAATGTACCAGATGGATGCAGATGCATATTCCGCTCCATGTGAAGCCGGTGTTCCGTCCCATGACGGGTAGCCGGTTCCTGCAGGAACGTATACCCTGCCCGAACCGTTATATATATATACCCGGAACTCTATGGTTCCTCCCGGTATAGCACCCAATCCTGACAGATCCCGTGAACAGAGTGTATAATTGGTCCCGGCATAACTGAAATTGCCCAGGGACGATTGAAAATTGTCCACGCTCCACCGCAACTGAAGCTTGATGTCACTGTTCAATGTAGCCAGAGCATTGTAAACAAACCTGTCAAAATGAATAAAAGGAAGGGTTGTGGTAATGGTATAGCTCAGATAATGGGTAGTTGAAAGACTGATGGTAGGTTCTTCATAGCTGCTGTACCATACAGCTCTGCCGTCGTCATGAGGAGTGATTAAATAATAATCATGTGTACCTGAGCTTATATCACCTGAAAGTGCGGAAGCTGCAAGCGGGAATGTTTCCGTGGCAGCATT
Organism: Bacteroidales bacterium; assembly: GCA_023138875.1. Lineage (GTDB taxonomy): Bacteria > Bacteroidota > Bacteroidia > Bacteroidales. Next base: position 82,441 of record JAGLOO010000024.1, on the reverse strand, counting down.
ATACCCAGGCCACTTGGCCGCGAGGGTAGCAGTTTGCGACATGAGAACATGCCAGCCTGTAAACAACAGTATTACCGATAATGTGAAAACTTTCTTCATGGCTTTTTTTTTTTTGAAATTTATAAAATATTATGAGACGAAAAAAAAATATTTTTCAACCGGAGAATCTTGCACTGTAATATATTGATCCATGCGTGTTTGTACGCAATACAACGACAAATGTTTGCATTTTTTTCCAGGAAATTATACAGGAAAAACAATTGTTTCCCTCCTGACACCCGCTTTTCTGACCAGCCAGAGGTAGAGTGATACGTAATAGGCGGCGGCGGCTCCACGCTTCATGTTTTTCAATCAAAAAATGAAATGCTATTTTTGCATACTACACATATTTAATTGTATATGAATCCAATTAAAGAGATCGTACTGGACAAGATCCGCAAGAATGGTCAAAAGTATCCCGCAGATAAATCTTATAATAGCGCTACGAAATACAACAGACTTGAATAACGAATGAACATTCAGCAACAATCCAGAAATGAGTATATCCACCGGATTAACCGTGTAGTGGATTATATAGAAGCCAACCTGGATGAAGAGCATTCGCTTCAAACGCTTGCACAGGTGGCGCACTTTTCCCCATTTCATTTTCACAGGATCTTCCGGGCACTAACAGGTGAAACCATCAACAATTATGTGAAGCGGATCCGGCTCCAGATGGCCGGAAGAATGCTGTTGAATGATTACCGCAGACCGGTTTCTGATATTGCAGTACAATGCGGTTTTAACAGCACCGCAGTCTTCTGCAGGGCTTTCAGGGATCACTACGGACGAAGTACCGGGGAGTTCCGTAAATACTATAGTAAGGAGGTTAGCAAGAACGGTCAACCCAACCGCAAAAACGGTCAATCCCCCCTTGAATCCTCGCTGTACATTAGCGATGAAAGTATTAACCAAAATCGCAATGTACACATGAAAACAAACATTGAAGTAAAAGAGATGCCGGCAATGGATCTTATTTATTGCAGGCATGTTGGACCCTTTGATCAAATCTCAGGAGCATTCGAAAAACTGTTCAAATGGGCCGGTCCAAGGGGTTTACTCCAGTTCCCAAAGACCAAAACGGTTACTGTCTACCACGACGATCCTAAGGTAGTGGAGATCGAAAAACTCCGCCAGAGTGCATGCATCACCGTTGAGAGTGACGCAAAATCAGAAGGTGAATTCGGCAACATGCATCTCCCCGGAGGCAAATATGCCGTGGGCAGGTTCGTGGTAAAACCTCATCAATTCGGAGACGCATGGGACTCGGTCTGCCAGTGGCTGACCGACAGCGGTTACCAACCTTCTGACGGTTACCCTTATGAGTACTACCCTAAAGAACATGAGGAAGGCAATCCACCCATCTTCACGGTAGATATCTGTATTCCGGTGAAACCGCTTTGATCAGGATTATTCTTCATTGAGTATGGGTGCTATTCCGGCACCCTTTTTTTTTGCCCAATATGTTCATGCATCTGACTGATCTGAGGTAGAATCACGGGTCCACCAAAGGGTAATTTTATCCCAAAGCTTTTTTCCTGTACAGGATGGCCAACAAATCTATGGTGCCGCCTTTAACTGGAGATATTGCCGCTATGCCGAAGTGCTGCTGTACTGTGCAGAAGCACTGAATGAAACAGGTCAGCCCGATCAGGCAAAGATCTATCTGAATATGGTGAGGAAGAGGGCCCGAAATACTCCTAAAATCGATCCGCAACGCATCTCATCTGTCTGGGACAGCACCTATGTCGGGGATCTGCTCCCCGATGTGACCACCAGTAACAAGTTGGAACTGCATGAAGACATCTGGCATGAGCAAAGGGTGGAACTGGCCCAGGAGGGTCATCGACGTTGGAACCTCATTCGGACCAGGCGTTTCAAGGAGAGAATGGAAGCAGCTAAAGGTGACAAAGGCTGTACCGTTGAGGATCATGAATGGTTGCTTCCCATTCCCGGTGATGAGGTTAGTGCTTCCCAGGGCAGGATCAAGCAGAATCCGGGGTATTGATCAAAAAGCAGGGTGCTCTCTCGGACACCCTTCCGGGGGTCCAGGGCGTTTTCATTCTTTATCGAAAAATGAATTCTTCAGGAGCCTTTCTAACTCTGGAATATGCTCGATATAGGCCAGATCATCTTTCATGCTTCGAATATCACCTGGAGATCTTGTTGAATACATTTCCTTATCCGCTCAGGCTTATAATCCCTGAGGTAATTGATAATTGTCTTATGTAATAGTTCAGAGGTCATTTGACAAAGATAAGGAATATCTGATTCTGTCTGATATACCCAGCTTAATCCATCTCCAGCACCCTTCCTGGAGTCCACGGTGCCTTCAACTCCTCAAGCTCAGAATCTAGTTGCCTGATCTCATCCACTACCTGCTCAAGCTTGTCCAGCACCGGCGGAAACTCCTCTTTGAGGATTTCCAGCTGGTCGGTCTCGGTTTTAGTCAGATCCGAGGTTGACGACCAGTGGGTTCTGATCATCGCACTCAAGCGTCGGTTCAATGGCATCATCATGGGTGGAAGTTCTTCTGAGCTGGCCTTGGCCTGGGGTCCTTCAAGCGTGTACAGCAGATCCCTTAATTGTCCCTCCAGGTCCAATACCTTTCGGATCATCTCAACTTCTGCGCCAGGAGTCTGATCCAGGGCTTTCTTGATGGAGGTCAGTTTCCCCAATTGCTCCTGGGCCATGCGGTGCGTTCCGGTCATTACCCTGGAGAGTTCAGATACTTCATTCTGAAATGCCACCAGCGACTGATGATCCTTCGCTGGCAGGGTAGCATGCTGCAGCAAGGTTGCATCGAAGGGTACGGGCTCCACCAGCGCAATCACATCCCCACCTTCTAAAATATCCATACCCACACTGTAGGTCCCGGGCATAGCTAGCAATCCACTTCCGCTCGATGACCCTCCTCTGCTACCGGACCCAGAAGCACTGGAAGATATCGGACGTGTGGACGGATAACGCAGATCCCACGTGATCCGGTTGATCCCTTTGGATGCCTTTTTAGTCAATTTCCTGATGGCATTACCATCTTCGTTATACACAGTAAAGATCAATTGTGGATCCTGCTCAGCTTCCTCCATCCGCAACTCTTCTCGGGTGGGCTGTGGAATGGGTAGCTTCTCTTTGAATAGCTCTTTCTCCTTCTCCTGGCGCTCCTGTTTCATGGTTTTAGGCACCTCTTTTAAAAAGTATGTAAACGTGGCTCCAAAATCAGGATTCTTTGCTTTGTAAAACGTCGATCCCTGACTGCCTTTCCCCCTGGTCTGCATATACATCAGCGCATCAGCCACTGGAAAAATATGTGCCGCCTTCTCCATGATCTCTTTTTCCTTCGCAAGTTCGCGTAAAGGAGTATAATCGTCCAGAATATAAAAGCCTCGTCCGAATGTGGCCAGCACCATGTCATTCTCCCGCTCCTGGATGGCCATATCACGCACACTGATGGTGGGCATGCCTGATTTGAGTTTTGTCCATTCTGCTCCTCCGTCCAGGCTGAAGTAGAATCCAAATTCTGTCCCCACAAAAAGCAGTCCGGGCACTTCCGGATCCTGCTCAATGGCATGCACCGTTTCGTTGTCCGGCAGGTTGCCAGCAATGGATACCCAGCTATTTCCCCGATCCGTACTTTTCAACACATAGGGTGTAAAATCATCTCGTTTCCGGTTGTCAAAAGTGGCATACACCACATTGGTATCGAACCGGTCAGCCAGCAGGTCACTCACATAGGTGTATTCTGGCACTCCCGGAAAACTCTGTATCTTCTTCCATCTCTCTCCTCCATTCTCAGTAATGGATACAACCCCGTCATCCGTACCGGCATAAAGCAGGCTCTCATCAAGCATGGATTCAGAGATGGAAACGCCTGTTCCCCATAAACTGGTTGACACATCCTTCATCACCGCATCCCAGCTCCAGTAGTGGTCCATTACCGGCCAGGTGTTTCTGTCAGTTCCCGAAGTCAGGTCCTCACTGATCACCTCCCAGGAGTTACCCCGGTCATCCGACCTGAAAACCTTATTGGCCATGGCGTAAAGCCTGGTGTTGGAATGGTGACTGATCACCAGTGGAGCATTCCAGTTCCATTTATAGGTATCCTCGCCCTTTCCGGGTCGGGGTTTGATATTAATGTTCTCTCCGCTTCGGCGGTCGTGCCTGCTCATGTTCCCATACTGGTATTCACAGTATACAATATTCGGGTCCTTAGAATCCACAGCAGACCAGAAACCATCGCCGCCCAGGATTGCTTTCCAATCTTCATTGCTCACACCAGCCGAACTTTTGTTCATGGAAGGTCCTCCCAGGGTATTGTTATCCTGGGTTCCCCCGTATACGTTATAGAAAGGGAATTCATTGTCCACAAATACCCTGTAGAACTGGGTCACAGGCAAGTTGGACTTGAACTGGTAAGTCTCCCCACCATCAAATGATTCGTATACCCCACCATCGCCTCCTATAAGGAAATGATCGGAGTCGGAAGGATCGATCCACAATGCATGGTCATCCACATGCCGGTTATCATTACCCAATCGACTCCAATTCTTACCTCCGTCCATGGTTATGTTTGAGTAAGTCTCCATGGAGTATACTTTGTTCACATCCACAGGATCACAATAAATCTCATTATAATACTGTCCACTGCTGGCATGATCACTCATCCTACTCCAGGAAGCTCCCCTGCTCTCTGAACGGAAAAACCCACCTTCTCCTTCTGCGGCTTCCATGATCAGGTACACCACATTCCGATCAACGGGAGATACGGCGATTCCCATACCTCCAATATGCACTTCTGGCAATCCTTTCATGGATTTGATCCAGCTCTCTCCCCCGTCGGTGGATCTGTACACAGCCGACTCGGGTCCGCCTCCGATCTTGGTAAACACATGCCGCCTTCGTTGTTCACTGGTGGCATACATCACATCAGGATCCACCGGATCCATCACTACATTGTTTACTCCAGTATTTTCACTGATCTCAAGTACCTTTTTCCACGTCTCACCACCATCTGTTGTTTTGTATAGACCACGATCTCCTCCAGGTCCCCATGCCGAACCTTCAGCGGCAACAAAGACCACATCGGAATTCCTTGGATCCACAACGATCCCACCAATATGCCTTGAATTTTTTAATCCCATGTTTTTCCAGGATTCTCCTCCATCCTCAGATTTATAAACACCATCTCCATAACCAAGCGCCCGCTGGTGGTTGTTTTCCCCTGTTCCCAGCCATAACATGTTAGGATTGTTTGGATCCATGGTAATCACACCGGTAGAATAGGTTCCATCCTTGTCAAATACGGGCTTGAAGGTAGTTCCGTTATTAGAGGTCTTCCATACATTCCCTGAGGCAACAGCTACATACCATTCACTGTGATTTTCCGGATTCACAGCAAAATCAGCAATTCGGCCCGAGGTCAGGGCCGGACCAATGCTCCGCCACTTCAATCCACTATAAATTTTTGAGTCTACCCCCTCAGTTTTCTCTTCATCCTTCTTTTTCTTCTCTTTTGATTGCATCTCAACCGGAAAGAATACAAGGGAAATAATGAGTAAAGCAGGCATTAAATAGTACCTGGATTGATTTAAGTATTTCATCATATTGAGGTTTAGTGAATTATAAAAGAATATGTGAAAATAATTATTCATACCGGATATTTTAAACGCTAACGCATGTTTTTCAACTTTGCATCATCCGGAGCAAATTATATTGGTTATTTTTGCCCAAATATCTTAATCATGATCGACACACTGCTCAATCACAAATCCATCAGGAAATATAAAAATGAACCGGTTCCGGAAAACATTCTTCAAAGAATCCTTGAAGCCGGGATCCGGGCATCTACCACGGGCAACATGCAGGTATATTCCATCATTGTAACCACGGATGATGCCATCAAGGAGGAACTGGCTCCCTGCCACTTCAGCCAGCCTATGGTAATACAGGCGCCTGTTGTTCTCACCTTCTGTGCTGATTTCAACCGGTTTAACAAATGGTGCAGGCTCCGCAATGCTGAACCCGGATATGACAATTTCCTTTCGTTTTTTACAGCTGCCATCGATGCCCTGCTGGTGGCCCAGAATGTGTGTGTAGCAGCAGAGGATGCAGGACTGGGTATCTGTTACCTGGGAACAACCACATACACTGCCGGGAGGATCATCGACATCCTTGGCCTGCCACAAGGTGTGGTACCGGTTACAACCGTTACATTGGGTTACCCCGATGAAGAACCGGATCTGACGGACCGGCTTCCCCTGGCAGCCGTTGTTCATATGGAGAAATACAGGGATTATTCAGACCCGGACATTGAAAAATTCTACAGGGAAAAGGAGTTAATCACAACTTATCAAGAGTTTGTCAAAGAGAATAACAAGGAGACCCTGGCTCAGGTATTTACCGATGTAAGGTATAAAAAGACGGATAATGTTTTGTTTTCCAGGGCATTGATTGACATATTAGAACAACAGGGGTTTATGAATAATCAATAAAAATAGACCGTTTGTAAAACTTTTTCTCCCGTGATGAGTTTTACATAATACATACAATTTTTTTCTTTTAAGATATATTCTATATTTGTAGCATATCAATACCGGAACAAAACAAAAATGCCATGAAAAGAGCAGCAATCATACTAGCAGTTGTATTTGCGGTGGGTATTCTCATGAGTTCTTGCAACAAGCAGGTCTGTCCGGCTTACAGCCAGGCTGACACCGAGCAAACCGAGCATGACGGTTAATCGGTCACAAGTATCCTATTTTATAAGGCATGAAGATTTACTCCCGGTAAATCTTTTTTTTTGTCCCGGCATCAACAATCCACTCTTTTTTTCGTTATTTTTGAAGAGCAGAATTCCTGATTATCAATGAGAAAGTACCTTATACTCATATCGATCACATGGTCAGCTATACTTCCTTTGATGGGACAGGGTGAGATTGATGAGCAAAAAAGGGTCATGTTCAGGAATGAAAGCTCCTATGGAGGATTCCTCAATTCCAATGGATTTGGTGCGAATTACAGGTATGGATTCTGGAGAAATGCCAGGAACCAATTCATCCTTGATGGAGACCTGACCTATGTGAAGCATCCAAAAGAAGTAAAAACCCAAGTGCCGTATAACTACAGCACACATCGCTATGTCTTTGGGAAAGAGAATCTTTTTTGGGAATTAAAAGGGATGGCGGGCTGGCAAAAAGAACTGTACAGGAAATACGACAAAACTGGAATTTCTGTCAGAATGTTTTACAGCGGAGGGCTCTCTATTGGTTTCCTCAAACCCATCTATTATGAGGTCTTTACCTTCTCATCCATCGGGGAGGCCACTACATGGGACTACAGGAAATTTGATGCGGCCATTCACCAGACCCAGATAGGGGGGCGTGGTCCCTTTTTCATGGGATTTGATGAGCTGCGGGTGGTTCCCGGATTAACTGGTAAGGCAGGACTCAGTTTTGAATATAGCGAACGGGATGCCATCATCCATGCGCTGGAAGCCGGCGTGAGTCTGACGGTCTATCCAAGGGATATCCCCATCATGGCCACAGAACAGAATAACTTCTTGTTTATCAATCTGATTGTAGGCTATCGATTTGGCAATATTGTGAACATCAGTGAGGCTGCCAGGGCAAAGTCCAGGAAGGAGCGCCGGCAGGAAAAGAAATCCCAGAAATCCACCCTTCCCTACCCCATGTTTTAATAATTCATGAAATCCGGATTTTGCCCGGGTTAGCACTTTGACGATTTGATATTATTCCTTAAGTTTGCACTCCTGTTATAAAAAAAACAGTGTTTATCATAATCATTTAATAATTAAAATCATGGGAAAAATTAAAGTTGGTATTAATGGATTCGGCCGGATCGGAAGACTGGTATTCAGGGTTGCTGCAGATATGCCTGAGGTAGAAGTTGTAGCCATCAATGACCTGATCGATGTGGACTATATAGCGTATATGCTGAAATACGATTCAACGCACGGACGTTTTAACGGTACTGTTGAAGTAAAAGACGGGGATCTGGTTGTGAATGGTTCTACTGTAAGGGTTACAGGCGAGACCAAACCAGCGAATCTCAAGTGGAATGAAGTGGGCGCAGACTATGTGGTTGATGCCACCGGGATCTTCCTCACCAAGGAAACAGCGCAGGGTCACATCGATGCAGGAGCCAAGAAAGTGATCATGTCTGCTCCCTCCAAGGACGACACCCCGATGTTCGTCATGGGTGTGAACCACAAGAAATATTCAAGCGACATGAACTTTGTTTCCAACGCATCCTGTACCACCAACTGCCTGGCCCCTATTGCCAAGGTTCTGAATGATAAGTTCGGAATTGTGGAAGGATTAATGACTACTATTCATGCCACAACTGCAACCCAGAAAACCGTAGATGGACCTTCCATGAAAGACTGGAGAGGTGGACGCGGAGCCGGACAGAACATCATTCCTTCTTCCACCGGAGCTGCCAAAGCTGTTGGAAAAGTAATTCCCGAACTTAATGGCAAACTCACCGGTATGGCCTTCAGGATCCCTACCCCCAATGTTTCCGTAGTGGATCTTACCTGCCGTCTCGATAAAGGCGCTTCCTATGAAGCAATTTGCGCTGCCATGAAAGAAGCCAGCGAAGGCGAACTTAAAGGCGTACTTGGATACACTGAAGAGGCTGTGGTCTCCAACGATTTCCTCGGCGAACTCTGTACTTCTGTTTTTGATGCAGGTGCCGGTATCGGACTGAATAATAACTTCGTGAAGGTGGTTAGCTGGTACGACAATGAAATGGGATACTCCGCCAAGGTTGTTGAACTGCTGATCCACATGAACTCTGTGGACAACGCGTAGGCTTTAAGCATTTCGCATAACATCAAGGGGGGGCTCAATCAGCTCCCCTTTTTTTGTTTTCCGAAAATGATTTACAATCATGCTGTCTCATAAGGGTAGCCTCTTAAGTGGCGTTTGGGTATTCCGTAAAGAAAAACCGCCCCAGCAGTACCAAGGCGGTTGTGTGCAATAATGGGGGTTGGAACTAATAGTATTCGATGTGTTCGAAGGGAATCTGGATGGTTTGTTCGTAATGTTGTCCCAACTCTTCGATGGACTCATCACCCTCTTCGAAGTACCATTTGATATGGACATCCTTACCCGAGTCGTGGTTGATCTTCATGATCCTCAGAAGCTCCAGCATATATTTTGAGGATCCGCTGTTGATGTATTCCAGTTTAATAGTCATTCTTGTTTTTTCAGCCGGGGTAAGAAAATATTCATTGATCCAGTCAATCAACCGCTCGAAGAATTCACCCGGATCTTCCGGGATCGATCTGCCCTCCAAGGAGAGTTCGCCTGTATCTGCTATAAACTCCACTTCAGGTGAGTTGAATGTCTTTTTCAAATAGAGGTCTTCCATATACAATTCGTTTGTTTACTCGTATCTTAAAGCCAGGATAGGATCGAGTCGCGATGCCTTGACAGCCGGGAAATACCCGGATACAACACCTACGCCAAAACATAATCCAATCCCTAGCAGGATCCATTTCCACGGAACTATGAAACTGGAACCTATGGCTAAAGATACACCATTTCCTATGACTATTCCTAACAATATTCCAACAACTGCACCCAGCTGACCGATCACAATAGCTTCATACAGGAACTGCCTCTTGATCATCAAAGACTTTGCCCCAAGGGCCTTTCTGGTCCCGATTTCCTTGGTCCGTTCGGTAACCGAAACAAGCATGATGTTCATCAACCCGATCACAGCACCCATCAGGGTAATGAGCCCGATAATGGTGGCGGCCATGGTCACAAACTTCAGGTTCTCGATTAGCATTTGAGCCAGCTGATCACTTTTGGTAATGTTGAAATCGCTTTCGTCACGGGCTTCCAGCCTTCTCACCTGCCTGAAAATCCCTTCTGCCTCTGAAACAGAGATGTCCAGCATCTCAGGTGTATTGGGCATTACATTCAGGGAATATCTCATCTGGGGCCTGGAAAAGTACTGCCTCACATTGGTATATGGGATAATACAAACACGGTCGGTTCCCATACCTCCGGATTGGCCCCTTGACTTCAATACTCCGATGACCCTGTAGCGGCCATTGCCAACTGAAATAAAACGGTTCAGGGGATTCTGATTATTCCCGAATGCCTGGCTGGCCACATCTTTTCCAATAAGCACCAGGTTCCCATTGTTATCAACTTCAGTGCTGGTGAAATTCCTCCCCGTCTCAATCTCATATCCTGCGGTATACAAATAATCCTCATCGGCCCCGATCACCGAAGTATTAGGATTGGACTGATAAGACATATACTTTACAATGGCGGACCCCGAAGCCCTGGTCCAGATGGATACCCGGGCCGGGAATTGAAAGCGTTCCTTAAACTCCTCAGCCTGCCTGTGAGAAATAAAGTCATGGTTCTTTTTCCTGTAGGTCTGGTTGCCAATCTGTACGCGCATGCTCCTGGATTCAATGGTAAAGGTATTGGCACCCATCAGGCTGAACGACTCGGTAAGGCTGTTCTTGATGGAATCAATGGCTGTAAGGATACCCACCAGCGCCATGATACCAAAAGCAATGATGAAAACGGTGAGGATGGTCCTAAGCAGATTGGTCCGAATGGATTTCAGCGCAATCCGAACATTTTCAATAAACATAGTTACTCGCATGGGCGTTTTATCTGATGGAACATCAAAATTATAAAATTCTAAACAATCTTACAGGTAATGCGTCAGGCATGCAAATCATTTTCATATATATTTGCATTTTATTCAATAAGTTTTTCCATGGCTTTCGATTTTGACATCATCAAACAGACCTACCGGGCATTCCCCGGGAGAATTAGTGCAGCAAGAAAAATCCTGCAGCGACCCCTTACCCTGACTGAAAAGATCCTGTACGGACATCTTTTTGAGGAGAATGGCATGCGTCCATTCCAGAGGGGTACTGATTACGTGGATTTTAAACCCGACAGGGTGGCCATGCAGGATGCCACGGCCCAGATGGCCCTGCTACAATTCATGCAGGCCGGAAGATCCAGGGTAGCCGTCCCTTCAACAGTCCACTGCGATCATTTAATCCAGGCTAAAGCCGGAGCGCAGGAGGACCTTCAGCGTGCGCTTCTTACCAACCAGGAGGTCTATGACTTCCTCGGCAATGTCTCCAATAAATACGGAATAGGATTCTGGAAACCCGGGGCCGGGATCATCCACCAGGTGGTGCTGGAGAATTATGCATTCCCCGGCGGATTGATGATCGGGACTGATTCCCATACTGTAAATGCAGGAGGACTGGGTATGGTGGCCATTGGTGTAGGAGGAGCCGACGCAGTGGATGTGATGGCCGGAATGCCCTGGGAATTGAAGTTTCCGAAAATCGTGGGTGTGAAACTAACCGGAAAACTGAATGGGTGGGCTTCGGCAAAGGATGTGATCCTGAAAGTGGCAGGTATCCTGACCGTAAAGGGAGGTACCGGGAAAGTCGTGGAGTATTTTGGAGAAGGTGCAGACTCCATCTCCTGCACAGGAAAAGGCACCATATGCAACATGGGTGCGGAAATCGGAGCAACTACATCGCTTTTCGGATACGACCGTAAAATGAGGGATTACCTGGTGGGGACCGACCGTGCAGACGTGGCAGATGAAGCAGACGGGATTGCTGAGCACCTTACAGGTGATCCGGAGGTCTATATTGATCCGGAAAAGTACTTTGACGAGGTGATCGAGATCGATCTTTCCACCCTGGAACCCCATATCAACGGGCCATTCAGTCCCGACAAAGCTCGACCCATATCAGCATTTGCCGATGCTGTAAAAAAAGAGGGTTATCCTCAAAAACTTGAAGTGGGACTCATAGGGTCCTGTACCAACTCGTCATATGAAGATATTACAAGGGCTGCTTCGGTGGCCCGACAGGCTAAAAAGAAGCATCTGAAGGTCTCCTCTGAATATACGGTAACACCCGGGTCAGAACTGGTCAGGTTTACGATCGAAAGAGACGGATTGATCAACACATTCCAGGAAATTGGAGGAGTGGTGCTTGCCAATGCATGTGGTCCCTGTATCGGACAGTGGGCCAGGCACAATGCCAACAAACAGGAAAAGAATTCTATCATTACTTCCTTCAACCGGAATTTTGCCAAGCGGAATGATGGCAATCCCAATACCCATTCTTTTGTGGCCTCCCCGGAAATAGTTACCGCCATGGCCATTGCGGGGGATCTGACCTTCAATCCGCTGACCGATACCCTGGTCAATGAATACGGGGAAAAGGTAAAACTGGATGAACCCGAAGGGCTGGAATTACCGGTGAAAGGATTTGCCGTGGAAGACAACGGTTACCAGCCACCGGCTGAAAATGGCAGTGGTATCGAGCTGACCGTAAATCCGGCATCAGAACGCTTACAGTTGCTGACACCCTTCGAATCATGGGATGGACAGGATCTGACCGGACTGAAACTTCTCATCAAGGCGAAAGGCAAATGTACTACGGACCATATCTCTATGGCCGGACCATGGTTGCGGTACCGGGGTCACCTGGACAACATATCCAACAACCTTCTGATCGGTGCTGTCAACGCAGCCAACAACCAGACCAATTCAGTCCTGAACCAGCTCTCGGGAAAATACGAACCGGTTCCCGATGTAGCCAGGGCTTATAAAGCGGAGGGGATCAGGACCATCGTCGTGGGCGATGAGAACTACGGCGAGGGTTCTTCCCGTGAGCATGCAGCCATGGAACCCAGGCACCTGGGTGTTAAGGTGGTTCTGGTGAAGTCCTTTGCAAGGATCCACGAAACCAACCTGAAAAAACAGGGGATGCTTGGTCTGACTTTCGACAACAAAAATGATTATGAACTGGTCCGGGAGGACGATGTGATCGATGTACTGGGATTAAAGCAACTGGTACCAGGAACACCGTTGGAGATCCGTTTGCATCACATCGATGGTGCCACCGATGCTTTCAAGGCCAATCACACACTCAATGAAAACCAGATCAAATGGTTCAGGGCCGGTTCGGCATTGAACCTTCTCAGGCAGGAAAACCATTAGCAAATTGCAAAAAAGAGATCCCTTTATTAGTGCATTCACCTTGCTGGGTGAATTTCTTCAGCAATTCCTGGAAGATTCCAGGAATGATTCACCGGCTTTGTCTTCACTCAACGATATCCATTACAAAAATTTTGGGTCCATTCTGGATCAGGAACAAATATATAATCCCTGGTTCACACCGGAATCCCTGAATCGAGCAATCCGGGGGATTGTCATGATGCTGAAGGAAGAGGTCCTGCGCAGGTGGCTGGCAGCTTATACCATTTCATTACCGGTTCAAATGAAAACAGTTGGGCTGGTCCTGGCCGGGAATATACCCCTGGTGGGTTTCCATGACCTGATGAGTGTACTTGCCGCTGGTCATACGGTGCTGGCCAAACCCTCCTCGAAAGATGACAGGCTGATCAGGAAGGTGACAGCCATTCTTTCAGATATCAATCCCTCCCTGGGCGAAAGGATCCGGTTTACGGACGAACGCTTGTCGGGCATAAATGCTGTGATTGCCACCGGAAGCAATAACAGTGCCCGCTATTTCGAATATTATTTCAGGAATGTTCCCCACATCATTCGTAAGAACCGCAATGGGATTGCTGTCCTCACCGGGGAGGAAACAGAGGAGGAACTGGCCGGGATCGGAGAAGATATTTTTACCTATTTTGGACTGGGTTGCAGGAATGTAACCAAACTCTATATTCCTGATTCATATGATCTTAAGATATTATTAAGAGTCCTGGACAGGTACAATTATCTCTACCAGCACCATAAGTATGGCAATAATGTGGATTATTACCGCACCATCTACCTGATGAATAGAATCGACTTTCTGGACAACGGTGTACTTCTGCTGAAGGAAGATCCGGCCATTGCCAGTCCGGTTGGAGTTGTTTTTTATGAAAGATATTCGGAAATTGGGTTGGTGCAGCAGGAATTGACATCCCGAAGTGAGGAAATTCAGTGCTGTGTTTCCATCCACCCGGACATCGTGGGTGCATTACAACCGGGAACATCCCAGGTTCCCATGCCCTGGGATTATGCGGATGGGATTGACACGATCAGGTTTTTAACGGAAATGACATGATCTATCTTTTCCGAATTATCAGCGATGAGGACCAGGAGTTTTTTCGTGACCTGGTGATCGATGGTTCAGATACATTCCTGGACTTTCATCACATCCTCCAGGAAAACCTGGGTTATGACCCTTCACAACTTGCTTCATTTTTCATCACCAATGAGATGTGGGAGAAGCAGCAGGAGATTACACTGATCGATATGATGGCGGACTCCGTTGCAGAGACTGCCATCATGGACCAGGCATCCATTCAGGACCATATCTCAGAGGTAACCCAGCGCATGATCTATGTATTTGATTTTTTCTCCGAAAGGGCCTTTTTCATGGAACTCATTGAAAAATCAGATCAAACCTCCGATCGCGAAACTCCCTTCATAGGTCACTCAAAAGGAGAGGCTCCTCCTCAGCTGGCACTGGACCTGCTGATGGATGAACCGGAGGAAACACTGGATGAATTTGATCCGGAAGAAGAGCAGGATCACCTGCGGCTGGACGAACTGGATCATGACATGTTCGATACCGAAATCCCCGAGGATTTTTAGCATGGAAAAGAGACTGGTTGTGCTGGCCGGACCCACGGCTATCGGAAAGACCGCACTGGGTATTGAGATTGCAAAACACTTCCGGACCGAGATCATTTCGGCTGACTCCAGACAGATCTACCGGGAGACCAATATCGGAACTGCAGTCCCCTCTCCTGATGAACTGGCAGCCGTTACACACCATTTTATTCAGACAGTTTCATTGAAGGAATCCTACAATGCAAGCAGGTATGAACAGGAAGTGCTGTACCGCCTTAACAAACTGTTTAAGCAACATGACCTGGTATTGATGGTGGGAGGTTCAGGGCTTTACATCAATGCAGTATGCCAGGGCATTGATGAACTTCCTTCGGCAGATCCGGAATTAAGGTCGCAATTATTGAAAAGGCATGAGGCGGAAGGGCTTGAACCATTGACACAGGAACTGAAAAAGCTGGACCCGGTTTCCCATGACCGCATCGATCTGAAAAACCACATGCGCGTACTGAAAGCACTTGAAGTTTCCATCCAGACAGGCAAGCCCTATTCCAGCTTCCTTTCGATAACCAGGAAGGAAAGGCCTTTTAAGATCAAGAGGATTGCGCTGGACATGGAAAGGGAACATATTTACAATAGGATCAATCTCCGTGTGGACAGGATGATGAAAGCCGGATTGCTGGCCGAAGTGGAACAACTGCAACATTTTCGGGGGTACACAGCCATGAAGACTGTGGGTTACCGGGAACTTTTCAGGTACATGGATGGTGAGGTCCTGCTGGAAGAAGCAGTGGACCAGATCAAACGAAATACCCGAAAATTCGCACGCAAACAGCTTACCTGGTTCAGAAAAAACAATCTCTATCAGTGGTTTTTACCGGATGATCCGGAGAAGGTGATCCGTTGGATCGAGGAAAACTAGTGTTTGAGGATCACTGATGCATAGTTATCCCAGCTCATTTCAGCCGAGGTGGCATAGACATTGTCTGCCAGGATGGGTGATTCGATGGATTGAACCATCACCTCTGCCATGGAAGAAGGATTGTCAGGTTCGGCCAGGTACCCATTGAAACCATGTTGAATGGTCTCCGGGAAATGCCCTACCCGGGTGGCCAGGATGGGCATACCGAAATTATAGGCCATGGATTCCACACCGGAGGGTGTGGCAGTCAGGTAAAAGAGCGTAATGGAATCGCTGGTCTGAAAATATTTATGTACATCCTCATTGGGTACAAATTCGGTAATGGCAACCACCCGGTCCTGCAGTTCATATTTCTCAACCAGGTCCAGTGGCCGGTAGTTCTGCTCATCATCCTGTTTTTTGAGGAAGAGCTTTTTGGCCAGTCCAAAGAGAGCGTTTTTCAATCGCGTTGAAAATTTCCTGCTATCCAGTGTGTTCCAAAAAAGCTCCCCGACGATTAACAGGGAGACATCATCCCTTTGCTGTGCAACCAGGTTAAACGCCTCAATCACATTGTGCAATCCCTTATACTTTCGGATGAATCCGAAAAAGAGGAAAACGTGCTCTTTTAATCCCAGTGATGACTTGAATCTCTCCACATCGAACGATTCATCTTTCTGAAACATATCATATACAGGATGAAAAAGCTTAAGCACGGGGATCCCCGTTGAGGGAGGTGTATCGTCCATTCCACTCAGCCTGTAATCCCTTCCCGGAATCAACTCTTTCAGTTCCTTAAATGTCTTCAGGGAATGGGTGATGTAGACATCGCTGAACCGGATACACCTGCGGGTGAGTAATCTGTCCAGGTTGCTATTCTCCTTCTGCACCACAAAATGGAGATCAAAAAAAACACGGATCCCTGCTTTTTGCAGCTTTCTGGCCATGTACCGAAGCGGGATTCCCTGGATGGCAATGGCCCACTGGATAATGACTCTGTCGGGGTTCAGATCGCGGATAAAGCGGACTGTTTTACGCCATGTACCGGGCCGGTTATAATTCAGCAGGTAATGGACCTTGATGCGGTAGCCGGCAAGCTGGTCCTTTTTACTCTTTCGATCGATGAAATCCCTGGGGATGATGGCCGGGTATTGCTGGGTCCAGGAAACGATATGAACTTCCAAGTCCTCATTCCTGTCCAGTGCTTTGGCCAGTGAGGTGTTATAATTAGCGATACCTCCTTTGAACTGCGGACCCGGGCCAAAGGTTACGATTCGTTTCATATCTGCATCAGGGCTGCATCATACACCCTTTTCATACCCTCCTCAACTGAGATCTTTGGCATCCATCCAAATTTACCCTGCACCAGCGACATGTCACTATAACGTGAATGTACACCCACCGGCTTGTCAAGCAAAGCTTTGATCTCCGGAGAGTAGCCTGCAAACTCTGCAAAGATGCTGATCAGGTCCAGGAAAGAGGTGAGCTTACCCGATCCGATGTTGTAGGCACTTCCATCGGAAACATTGGCCATGAGTATGAAAATCAGGTCCAGTACATCATCGATGTGGACAAAGTCCCTCCCCTGCTTTCCGGAACCCCATACTTCAAAGGGATTCTCTTTCCGGGCTGCCCGGGCAGCAATGGCCGGAACAGGATATGAGAGATTCTGATCCTCCCCGTAACCGGAAAAGGGCCGGATGCACACCACCGGAATACCGTAATGCCTGGCGGCAATCTGGGCCAGGAATTCACCGGTCAGTTTTGACCATCCATAGGTCATATCGGGAACCCCCAGGTTCTTTGTGAAATCAATATCCGATTCACTCAGTGCAATGGCTCCGGTGGTCGACTGCAAACTGATGGGATACGCAGCACTGGAACTGGGATAGAGTACCCTTTCCGGTTTGTGCTGGCAGGCCCAGTAAAAAAACTCGGCGTCGATGGACAGGTCCAGGGCCACCGCCATAGGATCGCCTTCAATTTTTAGTCTGCCTCCTACGATGGCCGCAAAGTGAAAAACATCTGAGAACCTGTCGAATTCCAGTCCGTAGGTGTCCTGGATGTGCCGGGGATTCATCCTGAACTTAAAGAGCAGGTCACGAAAATCGCCCTTCCAGAAATAGATGCGTTCATCCTCACCGATGACCTCCACATCCTTGATCTTCTTCGATTGGGTATACTCCATCCAGGTGGACGGATGGGTACCGATGGACAGATCGTCTACAATAAATAAAACATCCCCTGTGGTCTGATGAAGCCTCCTTACCATGTTCCTGCCAACGAATCCACACGCACCCGATATCAAATGAATCTTCATTTCCCTCTGAATCTGTTTTTTGAACTATATTTTCTTCTCAATCTCGTAATTATTCCGCTCCACTGCACTCCGGGAGATCAATTCACCCAGGAAACCTCCAATAAATAAGAGGGTTCCCATGATCATGCTTGTAAGACCGATATAGAAGAATGCACTGTCAGCAATCAAACGCTGGGGAATATGTTTGACAAGTGCTATCAGCTTATCAATCCCTATATAGACAGCAATGGCCAGACCCACCAGGAACATGAACGAACCCAGGGTACCAAACAGGTGCATGGGCTTTTTCCCGAACCGTGTCAGGAAAGTGACCGTCACCAGGTCCAGAAATCCCTTCAGGAAACGATCCATCCCGAACTTGGTCACTCCGTATTTCCTCTCCTGGTGCTGAACAACTTTTTCGCCTATGCTGGTAAAACCATTGCTTTTGGCCAGAACCGGAATGTACCTGTGCATATCACCATAGATTTCCACGCTCTTGGCTACGTTGTGCCGATAAGCTTTCAATCCGCAATTGAAATCGTGCAGCCTGATCCCGCTCACCTTCCTGGCAGCCCAATTGAAGAGCTTGGTGGGTAGTCTCTTTGAGAAAAAGGGATCATGCCTTTTTTTCTTCCACCCGCTGACCACATCATACCCCTCATCAATGATCATTCTTCTCATTTCAGGGATCTCCTCCGGGCTGTCCTGCAGATCTGCATCCATGGTAAATACGACTTCACCTTCAGCCATAGCAAATCCGGTATGAAGGGCAGCTGATTTACCGTAATTTCTTCGAAATTTGATCCCCTTTATGGCAGGATAATCTTTCTTCAGAGTTTCGATCTGTTCCCAGGAGCCATCATTGCTGCCATCATCCACCAGGATCAATTCATAGGAAAGCTTGCTGGAAGTGAGGACGCGGTTGATCCAGTCACACAACTCGGGCAATGACTCGACTTCATTATACAGAGGAACAACAATTGAAAGGTCCATCGGAAGGGTATTGCAATTACATCGTGTTGCTGACCGGATTCTCCTCCCTTTTGAGAAATGCGGCGGCGATCAATCCGATTATGAATGTAAAGATTATTCCACCCACCAACGGCTGCCTGATGACCTTTGCCTTGGTGGTTTTGTTTTCTGTTCTTTCAATAAGTGTATCCAGTTGTGCCTCGGTGATTCGTGGATTCTCCGAGATCTTCTCTATGGTAAATTGCTTCACCTTTTCTACGTACTCCACATCAATATAGTTTACCAGGACATAGGTATAAGCTGTTGAAAGAAGAGTTGAAACTACAGCAATGGCGAGTGTCATTAAAAGCAGTTTTCCATAGGTGGCAAAGCCCCCGAGGTGTTCATCCCTGTACGCTTTAAGGCAATACACCACTACCACAATAGATACGATCAATGATACGATCATTGCCCAGGTTCTGAACTGAACATTGAGTACATAAAATACTACGGCAAGAAGGATACTTATCAATCCAACGATGGCACCGTAAATCAGTGCAGGTTTCCAGAATGGAGCTTTTACTTTTTCTTCCATGATGTTAATCTATTTGGTGGTGTTTAATTAATAGTAAAATGGGCAAGCTACTTATATCGCACCGCTACAACCGCTTACCCTTGCTACCTTCCGGTCCTGGGGGAATTCAGCAGGAGCTAGTCGTATAAGACTTGCCCAAGTTACAAATTTAAGAAGAAAAAGCGTATCTGACAACATGCATCTCATTGAACATGCTCCAGAAATATTCTGATCTAGTTTTGCGCATCCGGACGCAGGCTTCTTACCTGGGCGCCCGCCTGCCACATTTCTGACTCCCGAAGTTCCTTCAGCTCGGCTGAAAGATGGGCTTTGTAATCTGCGTGACCGGTTTTTTCAAGCACTACTTTTGTCTCTTCCCCGCTTCTGACCCTTTTGTATAATTCATTGAATACGGGCAGGCTGGCATCCCTGAACTTCGGCTTCCAGTCCAGTGCACCGCGTTGTGCGGTAGCACTGCAGTTCGCATACATCCAGTCCATCCCTTTCTCATCCACAAGGCGGATCAGGCTCTGGGTCAGCTCTTCGACGGTTTCGTTGAAGGCTTCTGAGGGACTGTGGCCATTTTCGCGTAAAACCTGGTACTGTGCTTCCATGATGCCTGCAAGGGCGCCCATGAGAACACCACGCTCACCGGTAAGGTCGCTGTAGACTTCATTCTCGAAGGTGGTCGGGAACAAATAACCGGAACCGATTCCGATCCCCAGGGCCAGAGTGCGTTCTTCAGCCCTGCCGGTGAAATCCTGGAAGATTGCATAGCTGGAATTTATCCCGGTGCCGGCAAGAAAATTCCGCCTTACACTTATGCCGGATCCTTTGGGAGCAACCAGTATGACATCTATGTTTGCCGGGGGAATTACATCAGTTTGTTCTTTGAAGGTAATGGAAAATCCATGGGAGAAATATAAGGCATCTCCTTCCTTCAGGCACGGCTTGAGTTTCGGCCATACAGCACGCTGCGCAGCATCTGAAACCAGGTACTGGATCACCGTGGCCTTTTCTGCCGCTTCCTCAATAGGAAAGAGGGTCTCGCCCGGAATGAAACCATCTTTTACAGCCTTTTCCCAGTCTTCTTTAAATTCAGGGGCCTGACCCACAATTACGGTTATACCGTTATCTTTGAGATTCAATGCCTGGGCAGGTCCCTGCACTCCATATCCTATGATTGCTATTACTTCATCCTTAAGTACTTCCTGTGCCTTCGAAAGCGGGAATTCCTCTCTGGTTACGACGTTTTCTTCAACGCCTCCAAAATTCAGTTTTGCCATTTTATTCTATATCTATTGATAGGTTAATAATTCATCTGCTGTAGCTGCCTGGTGTTTCTCTATTTCTTTCAGGTAGGCTGTTATCTCCTTTATCTGCTTGGTGAGGGCAACACGTCCCGACCTTACGAACTGGAGGATCCCATAGGGTTCAAGCTCCCTGAACAGTTGCTTTGTATCCTCCTTATGACCGGTCTTCTCAACAACGATGTACTCCGGTTCAATGGTCAGTATCCTGGCATTATGCTTCCTGATCAGTTTCTCCACATCATCGCCATGGGTAAAAGCAGCGGTAGGCACCTTGTAAAGGGCGATCTCCTGGTAAACGATCTCATCCAGGGTATGATAAAACGCTTTCAAAATACCTATCTGTTTTTCGATCTGCCTGGTTACGGTCTTCGCCATATCCTCCGTTGTTTGGATGACAATCGTAAAGCGATAGATTCCCCTGATCTCCGATTCGGATGTATTCAGGCTCTCAATATTAATCTTTCTGCGTAAAAAGATCACTGTGATCCTGTGCAGGAGTCCCACCTTATGCTCGGTGAAAACGGATATTGTGAATTCTTTCTTCATCTTTTTTATAGTATTATTCTAAACGCATTTCTGAAACTGTTCCTCCGGCCGGTATCATGGGGAAGATGTTACCCTCCTTCTCTACTTCCACCTCAAGTACAAATGGTCCGTCATGAGCCAGCGCCTCGTCCAGTGCCTGACTCAGCTCTTCCCTCTCGGTAATTTTTTTTGAAGGCACTCCAAATCCCTCTGATATTTTCATAAAATCGGGATTGGTCAGCCCTGTACTTGCATACCGTCTATCAAAAAAGAGTTCCTGCCATTGCCGTACCATTCCAAGGAATTGATTGTTGAGCAGGATCACTTTCACAGGAAGATTATACTGGGCAATTGTGCCCAGCTCCTGAATAGTCATCGTAAATCCTCCGTCACCAACAACAACCACTACCTGTCGTTTTGTCCCCGTGAACTTGGCCCCCATTGCAGCGGGCAACCCGAATCCCATGGTCCCCAATCCGCCGGAGGAAACCCATGAGTTATTTTCCCGGAACTTGTAGTATCGTGCTGACGCCATCTGGTGCTGACCTACATCGGTAACCAGGATAGCAGATCCATCTGTCTTTTCGGATATCTGGTGGATGATCTCACCCATATGCATTTTGGGACCAGTTGAGTAGCAATCTTTGTCTATTACCCTGGCCTTTTCCACCTTCTCAAGTTCACCGAATGAGGCGAGCCATTCGGCATGTTCAGCAGGTTTAATTTTTGGGATCAACTGCTGGAGGGCAAATCTGGCATCGGAGTTGATGGCCACATCCGTTTTAACAATCTTATCGATCTCAGCCGGATCAATCTCAATGTGAATCACCTTGGCCTGCTTCGCATAGGTATTAACATTGCCCGTTACCCGGTCATCAAAACGCATTCCTATGGCAATGAGAACATCGCACTGGTTTGTATTTACATTGGGGGCATAATTGCCGTGCATCCCAAGCATTCCGGTTGAAAGCGGGTGACCTGAAGGGAATGCCGAAATTCCGTTCAGCGTATGTGCCACCGGTATACCGGCTTTTTCTACAAATTCTTTAAACTCTGCTTCAGCGCGGGAGATAGTTACACCCTGTCCGCACAATACAAATGGCTTGCTGGAATTGTTGATCAATTCTGCAGCCATGTCGATAGATTCAGGACTGGGTTTGGGATTGGGCACGTAACTCCTCACCCGCTGTATTTTCTTATAATTAAATTCTACTTCTTCAAACTGGGCATTTTTGGTGATGTCGATCAATACCGGTCCGGGCCGTCCGGAATTGGCATAAAAAAATGCTTTGGCCAGCGTATCCTGGATCTCATCAGCACTGGTAATCTGAAAATTCCACTTGGTAATAGGCATGGAAACACTCACCATATCTGTCTCCTGGAAAGCATCGAATCCCAGCAATGGTGCACCCACCTGCCCGGTTATACACACCAGGGGTGTGGAATCGAGCATGGCATCTGCCAGTCCGGTCACCAGGTTGGTGGCTCCGGGTCCTGAAGTGGTAAAACAGATGCCCGGTTTGCGTGAGATCCTGGCGTAACCCTGGGCAGCATGGACTGCGCCCTGCTCATGCCTCACCCTGACATGCTTTAATCGATCTTCATAGTCTAACAGGGCATCATACACCGGCATAATGGCACCACCAATATATCCGAATATGGTATCCACCTCCTCTTCCAGCAATCCCAGAATAAGTGCTTCAGCTCCCGACATCTTCTTCGGGGTAGCTTTCTCCTTATCAGCCTTCGTTTTTACTTGTGTTTGCATGCGATTAAGGTATTAAGTGAAAAATTGATTAATCTTTGATTTGTCTGATGGCTCCCCTGTCCGCCGAGGATACCATACTTGCGTAAGCCTTTAATGCCCCGGAAATATTCCTTTCACGTTCAGGGTTCCACCCCGAAGGTTTTTGATTCTCTTCGATCCTGCGTCGCTCCAGTTCAGACTCCCCCAATACAACATCAATTGTCCGTGACGGTATATCGATCCTGATGATGTCCCCATCCCTGATCAGACCGATCTCACCCCTGTCTGCTGCTTCGGGGGAAATATGTCCGATGGATAGTCCTGAGGTCCCTCCCGAGAAACGACCGTCGGTGATCAAAGCACACTTCTCTCCCAACTTCCTGGATTTTAAATAGGTGGTTGGGTAAAGCATCTCCTGCATACCGGGACCTCCCCTGGGTCCTTCAAATCGAATGACAACCACATCCCCCGCTATCACTTCACCCTGAAGGATGGCATCACATGCATCATCCTGCGAATCATATATTTTTGCCGGACCTTCAAAGACCAGCACATTCTCTGAAACGCCAGCTGTCTTTACAATACAACCGTTTCTGGCGATGTTGCCAGTGACAACCGCAAGTCCACCATCCACACTGTAGGCATTTTCAATATTCCGGATACAACCCGCTACCCGGTCCAGGTCAAACTCCTCATACCTTTTTTCCTGAGAACCCATCTGAAGGTTAAATATCCCTCCTGGTGCGGCAGAATATAAATCCTCAATCTGGTCACATCGTTCAGCATTGATCAGGTCATAGCATTCGATGGCCTGGCCCAGTGTTTTCCGATCAACCCGGTATACATCCCTGTTCATCAAACCACCCCTGTCAAGTTCAGCCAATATGCCCATGATTCCTCCTGCCCTGTTCACATCCTCAACATGGTATTTAGAGCTGGGAGCAACCTTACATAAAACAGGAGTGCTCCTGGAGAGACGGTCCATGTCTTTCATGGTAAATTCAACTTCTGCCTCATGTGCAATAGCTAACAGGTGAAGGACAGTATTGGTGGAACCTCCCATGGCTATGTCCAGGGTCATGGCATTTTCAAATGCTTCGTATGAAGCAATACTGCGCGGAAGTACCGACTGGTCACCATCATGATAATAGCTGAGGGTGTTTTCAATAAGCTGGTACGCGGCTTTCTCAAATAACTTCTTACGTTCCACATGTGTAGCAACAATTGTCCCATTGCCTGGCAGAGCAAGTCCGATGGCCTCATTCAGACAGTTCATGGAGTTGGCTGTAAACATACCCGAGCAGGATCCACAGGTTGGGCAGGCTAATTTCTCAATGTGTGCTACTTTTTCATCACTCACACTGGGATCGGCAGCCATGATCATGGAATCGATCAGGTCATAGGCCTCATCTCCGTCCCTGCCTGCTTCCATGGGTCCACCCGATACAAAGATCACAGGAATATTAAGTCGCATGGCTGCCATGAGCATACCCGGAGTGATCTTATCGCAGTTGGATATACAGAAAAGCGCATCCACCTTATGAGCATTGGCCATATACTCAATGCTATCGGCAATCAGATCACGTGAGGGTAAGGAATAGAGCATTCCATCATGACCCATGGCAATCCCATCATCGATGGCAATGGTATTGAACTCTGCAGCAAAATAGCCGGCGGCTTCAAAGATCTGCTTGACATCCTGCCCGATGTGATGAAGATGTGCGTGCCCGGGCACAAACTGTGTAAACGAATTCGCAATACCAATGATTGGTTTTCCAAATTGTGATTCCTTCATTCCATTGGCACGCCACAGACTCCTGGCTCCTGCCATTCTTCTGCCCATCGTGCTGGTATGACTTCTGTATGTAATCTTCATCTCTGTGAGATATTTCCTTTATATACTGAAAAAGCCATCCTCTTTTCTGAGAATGGCTTTGTATAATTCTTATTCTGATTTATACCACTCTCAGGTTGCTCCTGGAATAAGTACCAGCACCACCACCACTAGAATGATATGTAAAATACTCTTTGTCATGTGTTCTATAACATGGGTCAAATATAGAGATAATATTAACACACCAAAAGTTTTCTCATAAAAATTTCGGATTAAATCTATACAGGATATTTGAGCCCGTTACATTGACTCATCCTCCTCCCCTTCATCAAGGTCAAGGATGTCCTGTGTGGAACTGTTTGGAAGTTCCTGGATATTTTTCAGTTTTCGCTGGATCTGACGGGTCCGTGTTCCCACCAGGTTATCAATGTTGGTTGACGCCAGGTTAAGCTGGTTCTGTGCCTTTTTCAGAACCTCCTCGAACCTGCCGAATTCATTCTTCACCGCTCCGAGTATTTTCCAAACCTCGTTTGACCTTTGCTGGACGGCCAGGGTCCTGAAACCCATCTGCAGGCTGCTGAGGAATGCCACCAGGTTAGAGGGACCAACCACGGTTACATTAAAATCCCGCTGCAGTGTCTCAAACAATCCGGTTCGGCTCAGAATCTGGGCGTACAGTCCTTCAGTGGGCACAAACATCAGCGCAAAATTGGTGGTGAGCGGCGGAACAATGTATTTATTACTGATGGTCTGAGCGGATTTTCTGACGATGGTATCGAACTGTTTTTCAGCCTTCTGGATATCCTCCCTGGAATACATTTCCATTTTTTCATATATTTCCATCAACCGCTGGTAATCCTCCATGGGGAATTTGGAATCCACCGGCAACAGCACCTCCTCCTCCCTGTCATCTTTTCCCGGCAGTCTCACAGCAAATTCTACACTTTCGGTGCTACCCGGCCTGATCATTGCATTTTCGACGAATTGATCCTGTGCAAGGAATTGCTTGAGGATATTTCCAAGCTGTACCTCACCCATGATACCCCTGGTCTTTACATTGCTGAGCACTTTTTTCAGGTCGCCCACCCCGGTGGCCAGTTCCTGCATCTCCCCCAAGCCTTTATGAACCTGTTCCAATCGGTCGCTAACCAGTTTAAAGGAATCACTGATCCGCTTATTCAATGTTTCCTGCAACTTCTCATCCACAGTCATGCGCATCTCTTCCAGCTTCTTATTGTTATCCATCTGGATATCCTTTAATTTGATCTCGATGGTCTCCCTCATTTTCTCAAGCCTGCCCTGGAACACCTCCAGGGTTTTAGCCAGCTCCATCCTGTTCTGTGCAAAATTATTCTGTCCCTCTTCTCTGCTCCGCTGAAAGTCGTCCTTCAGGGACTTTCCCAGCTGCTCAAACACCACTTCCAACCGTTTGATGGAAGCTTCAATGGATTGGGAGAAATGATCCCGTTCCTTATCCTTTCTTCTGAAAAGCATCAGGAACAAAGTTGTAAGGGACACAAGGATCAATACTCCAAGCAGGATCTCTGTCATCATCGCGTGTTTTAATGGATAAAGATAGCAAATCAGAAAAAGATACCTTTGCTTTATGTCGGAAGAGAAAAAGCGATTCATATACAGCCTGGTATTTCCGGCCTTCTTCCTTTTCCTGCTGTGGGCCATCAAATTCTTCGAGATGGCTATGGAGATCTCTTTTGTGGAAGCAGGTGTTTATCCAAGGCGTTTGAGCGGTTTGAAGGGGATCCTGTTCTCCCCGCTCATACACGGTGACTGGAAACACCTGGTAGATAATTCCATGCCGGTCGTCCTGCTCAGCCTGGCCCTTTTCTATTTCTATCGCGACATAGCCTATAAGATCTGGGGCCTGATTTACCTCATCGGAGGCATCCTTCTGTGGAGCATTGGAAGACAGGCCTACCATATAGGAGCATCAGGTCTCATTTATGGCCTGGCCGCTTTCCTGTTTCTCAGCGGTGTAATACGGAGGGTGAGGAGCCTGATGGCCATTTCTCTTCTGGTGGTCTTCTGGTATGGAGGCATGGTCTGGGGCCTGCTTCCATTTGATTTTGAAGTCTCTTTTGAAGCACACCTGACAGGAGCCATTTCCGGAATAATGCTTGCCGTGGTGTACAGGGACCAGGGGCCAGAGCCGGAAAGCACACTCCTTGATGATGAAGAGGAAGAACCTGAAAACGATGAAGAAAAAAAGTCTGATGATCAGGAACCGGGTGATTCTTTGTGCTGTTAGATCCAGTGCTCCTTCAGCAATGCGAACAGGTGCTCATCCAGCAATTTTCCTTCTTTCATGACCGTCTTTTTATGAATGGCCTCTTTTTTAAATCCATTTTTCTCCAGGACACGCATGGATGGATGATTGTGTTCATAGATGGTGGCAAACAGGCGCAACCACCTGGTCTGTGTAAAAGCATGCTCCACCATCACACCCACAGCATCAGTGATGATCCCCATTCCCCAGAACGCTTCTGACAGCCAGTATCCAACCTCCGCATTGTACCTGTATACATCCTTCAACCCGTGGAGGCCAATGCCTCCTGCTGCTTCCCCGTTCACTTCGATGGCAAGGATCAAATCATCCCTGTTCTTCCCCACCATATCCAACCACTTTTTTGCCTCCGGCAGGGTATATGGATAGGGGAATCCATCCCTCAGGTTTCTGGCAATACTGGGATTATTGGCATGTTTCACCAGTGACCCGGCATCATCCGGATGCCAGGGCCGAAGCGCATAGTTGTTCCTTTGTATGGTAGGTAGTTGCATTTGCTGAAATTACAAAATACAGCACATTTATTAAGCATTTATGCTACTTTTACGCGATTCAACCTGAAACAATGTTTCTGAAGCTCTATGAACAGAATCCGGATCCCAGGCTCATCAACAAAATTGTTGAGTTGCTGGAGTATGGTGGGGTAATTATCTATCCCACCGATACGGTCTATGGCATAGGCTGTGATATTACCAAAGCCCGGGCCGTGGAGCGGGTGGCCCGGATCAAGGGGATCAAACCGGAAAAAGCCAGGTTTGCCTTTATCTGTTCTGACCTGAGTCACCTTTCAGATTACGCCAGGCATGTGAACAATAAGATCTTCAAGTTGATGAAATCCTACCTGCCGGGTCCCTACACATTCATCCTGACTGCAAGCAACCAGGTACCAAAATCCATCAAGCACCACCGGAAAACAATCGGAATCCGGATCCCCGACAACAACATCATCCTTGAGATCGTCAGGAAACTGGGACATCCCATCCTTACCACCTCCCTGAAGAAGGAAGACCAGATTCTGGAATATCCAACTGATCCTGAACTGATCTATGAAGAGTACCGGGACCTGGTGGATGCTGTCATCGACGGAGGATACGGCGGCATTGTCCCTTCAACCATCATCGATTGCAGCAGTGAAGAGCCCGAGGTGGTAAGAGAAGGCCTGGGACCTGTTGATGATTAATGCTGACCGTTTCTTTTCTCCTTTAGTTTTTATAAATTGGGATTAGAAAAACTCCCAATGATGAAAGACACCATACAATCATTTCTTGATGACAAAAAAGTGGCCATTGCAGGCGCATCCAACAACAAAGAGAACTTTGGAAAAACCCTGATGACCGAGTTGATCAAACTGGGTTACAAGGTGTACCCGGTGAATCCCCGGTGCGAAGAAATTGAAGGAACAACCTGTATTCCCACAATCAAAGAGCTGCCGGAAGAGGTGCATAACCTGATCCTGGTTGTACCTCCCCGTCTGACAGAGGAAATTATTGAACAGTGTGTGGATACACCCATTCAAAGGGTATGGATGCACAGGGGTATCGGCAAAGGATCTGCTTCAGAAACAGCACTCGAAATATGCGGGAGCAACAATATAGAAGCTGTGCATGGTTTTTGCCCCTTGATGTTTTACGGAAAGGGTTTCCACAGATTCCACCTCTGGATCCGAAAAACCTTTGGAAAGGTTCCTGCTGAGTATATGATCTAACTGAGTATCTGGCTTTTACTTTCGCCAGAAAAGGGGAGAGAAAAGTACCAGCACGGTAAACAGCTCAAGTCTGCCAACCAGCATCAGGAAGGAGAGGAACCATTTCCCGGCCACATGTATATCTGCATAATTCATGCTTGGTCCCACGGCCCCGATTCCCGGACCAATGTTTCCCAGTGTAGCGGCTACAGCACCCACAGAAGTATCGAAGTCATTGCCCATTGCTGACAACAATGCCATAGAAAAAACTGCAATGACACCATAAAAAGCAATAAATGCCAGGACGTTTGTGACCACGCCTTCTGCCACTGCATTTTTATTGAGCCTTACCGGAATAACTGCATTGGGATGGATCATACGCTTCAGTTCCTGTGTACTGTTCTTAAGCAGGATCACGATCCGCATGATCTTGGGTCCGCCCCCGGTGGATCCTGCCGATCCCCCGAAAAACATGAGTATAAAGATGAGTACTCCCAGTACCGGTGTCCACAACAGGTAATCTGCGGTAACAAACCCGGTGGTAGTCAGGATGGAAACCACCTGGAAAATGGAATTCCTGAACGCTGCTTCCATTCCTCCTCCTGTTGAGAAAAAGAGCCCCAATGTGATAAGCAATGCAAATCCCCCGATAAAACCAGCATACCACCTGAATTCCTCGTTGGACCAGATCTTTCGGAACTGTCCATGCATGGCAAAATAGGAAAGTGTAAAATTGGTACCGGCAAGGAACATGAAACAGGTGATCACATAATGAATATAGGGCGAATCCCAGTAAGCGATACTGGCCTGCTTTGTAGAATACCCACCTGTGGCCATGGTGGTGAAGGAGTGACAGATGGCATCAAACAATTCCATGTCACCAGCCCATAAAAGCAGGGTTTCACTAAGCGTGAAGATCATATAAATCAGCCACAAACGTTTGGCTGTATCCTTTACGTGGGGATGGAGTTTATCGGGTGTGGGACTGGGAACTTCAGCTGAAAAAAGCTGCATTCCCCCGATCCCAAGAAACGGGAGGATGATAAGTGTCAAAAGAATGATCCCCATTCCCCCTAACCACTGTGTAAGACTTCTCCAGAATAAAACACCGTGTGAAAGCTCCTCAATGTTATTGAGTATGGAGGCCCCTGTGGTGGTAAACCCTGAAATTGTTTCAAAGAATGCATCGGTAAAACCCGTTATGGATCCGGTTAACAGAAACGGAAGGGTCCCGAAGAGCGAGAACAGGATCCATCCTCCTGTGACGATCACATAACCATCACGCCGGTTCAACACCAGGGGCGATTTCCTTACGGAAAAATAAGCCACAACTCCCACAGCTGAAGTGATGGCACCTGAAAGGAGAAAGTGCAGGGGATCGTGTTCCTTGAATATGAATGAAACAGGAATAGAGAACCACATAAAAATCCCTTCTGTGATCAGAAGCAAACCAAAAATACGGATGATGGTCCGGGAATTGAGCATGTGTCCTGTCAGTTGAAAAACTTACCGATGGTGCGTATGACCCCGGGCAGAGCAAAAACTACCACCCGGTCATAAGGTTTGATCTGAGTCTCCCCATGGGCAATAAAAGTATTCTTGCCCCTGATCACTCCCCCGACAATGGCTTCTCTGGGAAAATTTATTTCAGCCAGGGTGCCCTGTGTAGCAGGGGCCTCAGGTTTAACTACGAATTCCATTACCTCGGCTTCTGTTCCGGTCAGGCATTTGATGCTGGAGACCTCATCCGACATGGTAAACCGGAATATCCTGCTTGCGGTGATCAACTTCTTATTGATGATGGTGTCCACACCAATGTTTTCAGCAAGATGTATGTAATCAATGTTCTCCACCTCGGCGATGGTCCGCTTAACGCCCATGTGCTTGGCCAGCAGGCAGGAAAGTATATTGGTTTCGGAGTTCCCGGTGACCGCAATAAATGCATCCATTTTTTCGAGGCCCTCCTGCCTGAGCAATTCCATATCGGTACCATCCCCGTTGATCACAAGAGTATTGCTTAACCGGTTGGAGAGTTTATAACTTTTCTGGCGGTCCTTCTCGATCAATTTTACATAATGCTGGTTCCCCAGTGAATCTGCAGTTTTCATGCCTATCCTGCTTCCTCCCAGGATCATGATGTCCCTTACCTCAAACTGTTTTTTACCGGAATATTTGTAGAGTTCTTTCAGTCCTTTCTTGCTGCTGATCACATAGACCAGATCTCCAGGTTCAAACCTGTCGTCGCCGGCGGGAACGATGGTTTGCGCACGCCTGGTAATGGCTACCGCCCTGTATTCAAGGCCATTATCACCGGGAGTGAGTTCCCGGAGCGTCTTGTTAATGATGGGTGCATCCTTGTCCAGCCGGATCACATACATATGCAGCTTCCCGCCTGAGAATTCCACCACCTCCGTACTTCCGGTCTCAGAAAGAAGACCCACAATCTCACGGGCTGCAATTTTTTCCGGGTAGATCATATAATCCACACCCAGGTTATCGAAGATCTCCTTGTTGGCAGGCAGGAGGTATTCCTGGTTATCGATCCTGGCAATGGTCTTTTTGGCCCCCAGTCTTTTACTCAGAATGGCCGAATTGATATTTACATCCTCAGAGAAAGTGACACCGATAAAAAGGTCAGCCTTGCTTATTCTGGCTTCCTTCAGGTGGGAGATTGAGTTGGCATTCCCCTCGATGGTCAGTACATCCAGTGCACCGCTCACAGCTTTCAGGCGATCAATATCATTATCGATCACAACAAGCTCATGCTCCTCGCTGCTTAACATCTTTGCAAGATGTATTCCAACTTCACCCGCACCGGCAATTACAATACGCATATTGAAATGAAAATCTCCATGGCAAAATAACAGATAATTGTGCAATTGCACGAATGGTTGCCCTTTTTTTTACCATCTTTTCAGGTAGGCCCCATGTTGTCTGGTGATATGGATCTGGTCCGTTAATGTTTCAAACCGCCTTGTGTACCACCCTCTGTTCGATCCATCCACAATCAGATGGCAATTGGCTGGCAATGGATTATCCAGGATCCTCAGATTGCGGGGCTCCCCCGAAAGAAGAATAAAGTCCCCTGTATTACCTGCCAGAATACGCTCATGGTCCGGACCAAAGGAATCCGAAATGACCAGTCCGTGTATCCTGTTGTTTCCCAGCATCCATGCCCCCCGGTCAACAGGACGGCAGACGGAAACAGAACCCTGGTGCAGTTGTACATCGCTCAGATCGTATTTCCGGCAATCGTACCTGCCATTGCCCCAGACCGATTCTATATATTGATCCATATAGATAACTGACTGCGGGTCCCGGTACCAGAGATAGTGATCCACACAGAGGCCCTCCCTGAATGTTACCAGGCTTCCCCCGTTGAAATGGGCCACGATGAATTCCGATGTATGATAGCTGGCATACCGCTTCCAGGACGTCCAGCCCAGGACAGAGCAGACCATAAACAACAGGATGTACCTGTAAAAGGTGGTCCGCTCATTCAGAACTACAATGCCCAGAAAGATCATTATCATGATCAGGCACAGGCTCGTTATATCCAGGTACAGGTGGTCGATCACTGATCCGGGGATGGAAGCAACCATCTCCATGGACTGATTCATCAGGCTGGCCAGTTTGACCAGCAACCAGTTAAACAGATCGGTAAACACACCGGTTGCCATAAACGGGATGGAGAACACAAAAAGAGCAATCATGCAGCTGAGCATTGGAATGGCTACCAGGTTTGTGATCAGTGAATATGCCGGTATCTGGTGAAAATAATAAACCACCAGGGGAGCGGTGCTGATCTGTGCGGCAATACTGACCACGGTGGCTTCCCATGCCCATTTCAGGATCCGGTTTTTCACTTTCAGCATGCGCCTGAGAAATGGAAAAAGAGTAACGATCCCCAGGATGGCTGCATAGGACAGCTGGAATCCTACATCCAGGAGCCTGCCGGGATTCAGGAGGATCAGGAGAAAAGCCGATACCAGGATGCCATTGACCGGGTGGGTCCGCTGATCCAGCATGCGTGCTGCAGAGAAAAGGGTAAACATGGTAACTGATCGGCACACCGAGGATGAAAAACCTGTAACAAATGCATAGAACCAGAGCAGGGCGATAATGGTCAGGGCCCTGTATATCTCACGGCGCAGGAGACGAACCATCCAGGAAAGAGAATGGTGCAATACCCACCAGATCAGTCCCACATGAAGACCGGATACAGCCAGTAAATGCATGCCACCTGCACTGGAATATGCCTGTCGCATGTCATCTGTAAGTCCGGATCGGTCTCCCAGGCAAACAGCCTTCAGCAGGGAGATCTCCTTTGGTCCGCCCTCCCATTGTTCTGAAACTACCTTTTTGATGCTGATGGCGCTGATCTTCCGGTGAACCTGATCGTCCACCCTGAAATTGAAGCTCCTCGCTGCAAGCTGGTCATTTGTAAAGAATCTGTACCAGCAATTTTTCCTGTGCATGATCGCTTCATAATCGGGCTGGCCGGGATTCCCGCTGTTTCTGATGGCAGCAAGCTGTCCATAAAACTGCCATGTTTCCCCGGGTGCAGGTAAAATGGAATCGGCAGGCATGTCCAGGTATACTTTCAAAAGGGTGTTGACTGCATAAGCACTGTCACCGGAAACCACCATGCAGAGCCTCATTTCGAAGAGCCAGTTCCGCTTCCGGGACTGTGGTTCCTCCAGAACTTCCCCTCTGATCATCACCGGCTCTCCCAACGGCAATCCCGGATCTTCAGGTGTGGTTACCATTCCGGTTCCGAACCCTGCTGTCAGAAAAAGAAGGAATGCTGCAACACTGAACATTCCGATGAAATAGCCTGCCTTCTTCTTTATAAGAAAGAACAGAACTACCAGGATGATCCAGAGCAACAAGCAAACCAGGACCACATCCCGAACCTGTTCAGAATGAACATATTGATATCCCATCATTGATCCTGCTGCAAATGGAATCAGGACCCTGGCAACAGGAGCCTTTCTCAGATCAAACATATATTGTCAGGCCGGCCTTTTTCTCTTTATATGTAGTACCATGAAAAATATCTGTTAATCTTTTGCAACTTTCTTTGAACTTTCAGAGGGGTCTGACGCTTTTGTATTGTTTAACAGATTGTTTGAGCCGGATATCGATGTGGAAGCCAACAACGGAATTTATGAAGAAATTGATATGGTGAAGATGATCCTGAGCTGAAGGAGATAAAATGGGTTTTCACTCCTGCGACTGTCTCTTATTTTTTTGGGAAGATGATTTTGTAATCACAGTCCACCTTACCGCGACTGATGGCATTCAGGCGGGCAGTTAGCAATTTCCGGCGGATGGGATTGATCTTGTCTACGAACAGTTTTCCATCCAGGTGGTCGTATTCATGCTGAATAATCCTGGCCCTGATCCCGTCGTATTCTTCCTCAAGCAGGTTCCACTTTTCATCGTAATACTCGATGCGTATTTTGGAGGGCCTGGAGACTTCCTCCCGGATTTTAGGCAGGCTGAGACACCCCTCCTCGAATGACCATGGGTCGCCCCACTCATCCAGGATGTAGGGATTGATAAAAACCTTTTTGAAATCCTTCAGTTCAGGCTCCTCCTTATCCTCGCTTATAGGGCTGGCATCCACCACGAACAGGCGCAATGATTTTCCTATTTGCGGAGCTGCAAGGCCGATCCCATCACTGTCCCTCATGGTTTCAAACATATCTGCGATCAACTGATCCAGCCCTTCATAATCCTCTGGAATTTCCTGTGCAGTTTTACGAAGCACCGACATTCCGTATACATATACCGGTAATACCATTGTAATAAACTCCTTATTCGATCTTAATAACACCTATCCGGAACGATTGTTTCTCTGCTCCAGAAAGGATTGCAATATGATGGCGGCACTCACCTTGTCCACATTGCCCTTAATCCTCCGGTCCGATTTTTTCATCCCTCCGGCAACCATTGCATCCATGGCCAGTTTGGAAGTGAAACGTTCGTCCATCCACTCCACCACAATCCCTTTGAAGCGCTTTTTAAAGGCCTCCACAAAGAAGCGGATCTGCTTCATCGATTCCGAATCCGTATGATCCATTTTCCTGGGATGCCCCACCACCAGTGCATCCACTTCCTCCTTTTTAAAATAGGATTCCAGAAACAGCATCAGGTCATGGGTGGGGATCGTAACGAGAGGTGAAGCAATGATCTGTCCGGGATCGGTTACTGCAAGTCCTGTCCGCTTTGTTCCGTAGTCTATGGCTAATATCCTGGCCAATGGTCTATAATTTGCGCGCAAAGTTAAAAAAATATACCCTTATTATCATATCGGAATGATATTCACATAGCCACCTATAATTATTCGCGAAGCGGAGAATTTCAGTGGCGGTTGAATAACATGGAGATATGTGATAATTGAATTTTCCGAAAAAAGGAAACCGCCCACTTCCGCAGACGGTTTCCTGTACAAGTATGAAGTATCTAACTATGCAGTGGGTGAGAAATCAAGGCTTGCCATCCGAACATAGCTGTTATACCGCCATTTGGCATTGGTCTGAGCCGCTTTGAACAGATGAACTGCTTCTGCAGGGAACGATTTCTGCAGCGATGTATAACGAACCTCGGAGTTCAGGAAGGGCTGGAACTGATCCCACTGGGGTTCCTTGGAATCCAGTATGAACGGATTCTTCCCTTCATCTTCCATTGCAGGATTGTAACGGTAAAGATGCCAGTAACCGCATTCCACAGCCAGTTTTCCCTGTGCCTGTGTTTTGCCCATACCGGAACGCAATCCATGGCTGATACAGGGGGAGTAGGCGATGATAATCGACGGTCCGGGATAGGCTTCTGCCTCCCTGACAGTTTTCAGGAACTGTGACTGGCTGGCTCCCATGGATACCTGCGCCACATAAACATAACCATAGGTCATGGCCATCATGCCCAGGTCCTTCTTGCGTATCTTCTTCCCTGATGCAGCGAATTTAGCCACAGCACCTACAGGTGTTGCTTTGGAGGCCTGTCCACCTGTGTTGGAGTAAACCTCGGTATCCATTACCAGGATGTTCACATCCTCACCGGAAGCAATCACGTGGTCCAGCCCACCGTAACCGATGTCGTAGGCCCATCCGTCGCCACCAAAGATCCATACCGATTTCTTCACCAGGTATTGTTTAAGACCTTTGATCTCTTCTGCCACGGCATGGCTTTCTTTATCGAGTACCTCCAGCAGTTTGGCTGAGGCAGTCTTGGAAGCATCCAAATTTTCCATGGAAGTGATCCACTCACCGAACGCTTCTTTTGTTGCAGGTTTAACTGCATCCATGCTAGCCTCCATAAGGTTGCGGATACGCTCACGGTTCTTATTCACACCGGTAGCAAGACCAAATCCATACTCAGCATTGTCCTCAAACAGGGAGTTGGCCCAGGCGGGACCTTGTCCCTCCACGTTGGCGCAATACGGAGTGGCAGGGGCTGATCCACCATAAATGGAGGAACAACCGGTGGCATTGGCCACGATCATCTGGTCGCCATACAACTGGGTGATCAATTTGATATAGGGAGTCTCTCCACAACCTGCACAAG
Organism: Bacteroidales bacterium; assembly: GCA_023138875.1. Classification (GTDB taxonomy): domain Bacteria; phylum Bacteroidota; class Bacteroidia; order Bacteroidales. The sequence continues at coordinate 46,075 of JAGLOO010000024.1, read as the reverse complement.
CTCCTGAGAATTCGAAGAGTGGCTGTGCAAACTGGCTGTTCTTCACAGTCTGTTTCTTATCTACCAGTGTATCTTTGTAAGAGATTTCCCTGATCAGATGATCCCAGCGTGGAATTTCAGCCTGCTGTGTCTCCAGAGGCTTCATCTCAAGGGACTTGATCTTGGACGGACAAACATCGGCACAGTTACCGCAACCGGTACAATCAAGTACAGATACCTGTATCTTGAATTTCAATCCTGCAAACGCTTTACCATTGGCATCCAGGGTGGTAGTCCCTTCGGGTAGTGCTTTGGCCTCATCCTCATCGATCAGGAAGGGACGGATGGCGGCATGGGGACATACATAGGCGCACTGGTTACACTGGATGCAGTTATCCCCGATCCATTCAGGTACATTTACTGCAATCCCGCGTTTTTCATACTGGGAAGTTCCTGATGGGAAAGTTCCATCTTCGCGTCCGGTGAATGCACTGACAGGCAGATCATCACCCTGAAGGTTGTTGATGGGTTCCATCACATTCTTCACAAATTCAGGGATATCCCGTTCATCTTTCTCTTCTGAGACACTCAGTTCTTTCCACGCTGAGGGAACTTCAACCCTGGTAACGTTTTCGCCAATTTCTACTGCGGCAAAGTTCATGTTCACAACCTCTTCACCCTTTCTTCCGAAACTCTTGATGATGAACTTGCGCATCTCTTCTACTGCCAGGTCGTAGGGGATAATATCAGCGATCTTAAAAAAGGCCGACTGCATAATGGTGTTGGTCCGGTTCCCCAGTCCAATCTCCTGCGCCAGTTTGGTGGCATTGATGATGTAGAAGTTGATGTTGTGCTCCGCCATATATTTTTTCATATGATCGGGCAGGTGGACATGCGTCTCCTTTTCATCCCAGATGGAATTCAGCAGGAATGTGCCTCCATCCTTAAGACCCTTCAGCATATCATATTTTTCCAGATAGGATGTGACATGGCATGCAACGAAATCCGGTGTGCCCACGAGATAAGGGGAACGAATGGGCTGATCCCCGAACCTGAGGTGAGAAATGGTAATACCACCTGATTTTTTAGAGTCATAGGCGAAATAAGCCTGGCAATACTTGTCGGTGGATTCACCGATGATCATGATGGAGTTTTTATTGGCTCCCACCGTACCATCAGATCCCAGTCCGTAAAACTTACCTTCAAAGGTACCTTCTGGCCCAATTAAAATCTCCGGCAACAAGGGTAATGATTTAAAGGTCACGTCATCAACGATTCCTACAGTGAATCCATTCTTCGGCTCTTTCAGCTTCAGGTTTTCAAAAACAGACAGCATCATGGCTGGAGTTGTGTCCTTGGAAGACAAACCGTAACGTCCACCAACAATCAAAGGAGCATTCTCTTTGCCATAAAACATTTCTTTCATATCCAGATAGAGGGGCTCCCCATTGGCACCGAGCTCTTTGGTACGATCAAGCACACTGATCCTTTTGACCGATTTGGGAAGCACCTTCATTAAATACTTCTCTGAAAAAGGCCTGTAGAGATGTACAGAAACCAATCCCACCTTTTCTCCTTTTTCATTCAGGTGATCAATCACCTCCTTAATGGTCTCAGTAACAGAACCCATAGCAATAACAATGTTCTCTGCATCTTCAGCACCATAATAGGTAAATGGATGATACACCCGGCCTGTAAGCTTAGTGATCTCCTGCATATAAGCATCCACCTCATCGGGAATCACTTCATAAAACCTGTTGATTGCTTCACGGGTCTGAAAATAGATGTCAGGATTCTGGGCCAATCCCCTGGTAACAGGGTGTTCCGGGTTGAGTGCATTATCCCTGAACGCTTTCAAAGCATCCATATCTACCAGTTTGGCCAGGTCGCCCTCATCCGGGACCTCAACCTTCTGGATCTCATGGGAGGTACGGAATCCATCGAAGAAATGGAGGAAAGGTATTCTCATTTTAATGGATGAAAGATGCGCGACACCAGCCAGGTCCATCACCTCCTGTACGCTTCCGGTGGCTATCATGGCAAAACCCGTTTGGCGGACAGACATTACATCGCTATGATCCCCGAATATAGAGAGCGCCTGGGCTGCAAGACTGCGCGCCGATACATGAAAAACACCAGGCAATAATTCGCCTGAGATCTTATACATATTTGGGATCATCAACAGTAATCCCTGTGAAGCAGTGAAGGTAGAGGAGAGGGTTCCACTCTGAAGTGATCCGTGCAACGCACCAGCTGCACCTGCTTCTGATTGCATCTCGGCCACCTTAACGATTTCCCCGAAAATGTTCTTTCTGCCATTGGCCGACCATTCATCTATATACTCTGCCATATTTGAAGAGGGGGTAATGGGATAGATGGCAGCAACCTCACTGAACATGTAGGCAATATGCGCAGCTGCATAATTGCCATCACATGTTAAAAAATTCTTCTTATTAGCCATGTTATTTTTCTTATGTATTTAAATTACAATTAGTTAACTATCTTGATCTAAGTCACCCAAAAATAGTAAAATAGGTTCAATTGTGATAGGTAGTTCGTAATATAAAATCATTACAAATAATGCCCTGTGACGGATAACAGAAGTGGCATGAATTGCGTTTGTTTTAAACAAAAAAGTGACGGCGAAAACCGTCACTTTTCAGGTATAGTTTGGACTTGATCAGTCGCTGTTTATAAAGATCAGTCGCTGTTTATAAAGATCAGCCGCTGTTCATGGAGATCAGGAACTCTTCATTGGTGGCCGTCTTGTTAACGCGGTCCTTAAGGAATTCCATGGCCTCTACCGAATTCATATCTGAGAGGTAATTTCTTAAGATCCAGATCTTATCAAGCATGGGCTTATCCAGCAGCAGATCTTCCCTACGCGTACTGGAAGGATTCACATCTACTGATGGGTACACACGCTTGTTGGACAGCTTCCTGTCGAGCTGAAGCTCCATATTACCCGTTCCCTTGAACTCTTCGAAGATCACGTCATCCATCTTGGAACCGGTTTCAGTAAGCGCTGTAGCCAGAATGGTGAGGGAACCCCCATCTTCGATGTTCCTTGCGGCTCCGAAGAATCGCTTCGGTTTATGAAGTGCGTTGGCATCAACACCCCCTGAGAGTACTTTACCGGAAGCCGGGGAAATGGTATTATAAGCCCTGGCCAGACGTGTAATGGAGTCCAGCAGAATCACCACATCATGCCCGCATTCAACCAGGCGCTTGGCCTTTTCAAGCACAATATTGGCAATTCTAACATGCCGTTCTGCCGGCTCATCAAATGTGGAGGAGATCACTTCTGCATTTACATTCCTGGCCATATCGGTTACTTCCTCTGGCCGTTCATCGATCAGCAGAACAATCATGTATACCTCGGGATGATTGGAGGCAATGGCATTGGCAATATCTTTCAGTAATACGGTTTTACCTGTCTTAGGCTGTGCAACGATCAACCCGCGCTGACCTTTCCCGATGGGTGCAAACATATCCACAATCCTTACGGAAAGGTTGCTCTGACCGGCTCCGACCAGTGTAAACTTGGAGTCGGGGAACAATGGGGTCAGGTAATCAAATGGAACCCGGTCGCGGATGTAGTCGGGGCTTCGGCCATTGATCTCTTCAACCTTGATCAGTGGAAAATACTTTTCTCCCTCTTTGGGGGGCCTGATGGTCCCTTTCACATTGTCTCCTGTTTTCAGACCAAACAATTTGATCTGGCTCTGGGAAACATATATATCATCCGGTGAATTCAGGTAATTGTAATCCGATGACCTTAAGAATCCATAGCCATCGGGCATGATCTCAAGGACGCCGGAATTGGTGATCAATCCTTCAAAATCATATTTATCAACTTCCCTGCGTTCGAAAGGTTTCTTACCCCGATCACCTCTGTCACTCCTGTCGCCTCTGTCACTCCTGTCACTTCTGTCACTCCTGTCGCCTCTGTCACTCCTGTCACTTCTGTCACTCCTGTCGCCTCTGTCACTCCTGTCACTCCTGTCGGCACCCTGTCTCCGCTGGTAACTATCCTCTCCCCTGCGGCCACTTTCCTTCCTATGGGGCCGTTCATCAGGTGACGGAGTTGTGCGGTCTTTCAATACCTTTTCTGCTTCTGGTTTCGGGGCAGGTTTGACTTCTGTCTTCTCTTCAGGAGCAACTGCCTTGACTTCGGGCTCCCGCTTCTTCTCCTTCTTGGGCCTGCCGGGTCTCTTTCTCGGTTCGGCCGTTGCACTTTCTCGTTCACTGGAACCCTTTTCCTTTTTAGAACCCTCCCTTTTGGAATCCTCCCTTTTGGAATCCTCCCTCTTGGAATCCTCCCTCTTGGAATCCTCCCTCTTGGAATCCTCCTTTTTTGCAGCCTTGCTTTCAGAAACGACAATGGCCTGGGTATCCAGTATTTTATAGATCAAGTCTTGTTTTCTAAAAGACTCTACACGCTTAATTTTAAGCTCTTTAGCAACATCTCGCAACTCGGAGAGAAGCTTTTTATTCAATTCAAGAATATCGTACATAAATATATGGTAATTAAAAAATAATCCAGTGAGGATAATTGTAATATCAAAATCGTTGGAATAAAAACAGAATGGAACAATCGTTCGTTAGAATGAAATTCTGTTGCAATATTAAAGGAATTATGGTGAACTACCAAAAATAAATTGGTATCAGACAGATATGGGTTTGGTATCAAGAATAGTTTCATATATATTTAGACACTTTTGGAATAAACATATTTAGTCTCTTTTAGGATAAAATTTTCATGTAACAAAATCGTTTATTTTACGTATAACGAACCTCAAGCAGCCAGAGGCATGAGACAGTTAAAAATCATCAAGCAGGTCACCAACCGGGAAACACCCTCTCTTGATAAATATTTGCATGAGATAGGTAAGGTGGACCTGATTACGGCTGAAGAGGAAGTGGAACTGGCCAGAAGGATTAGGAAAGGGGACGAGGAGGCCATGGAAAAATTGATCAAGGCAAACCTGCGCTTCGTAGTCTCTGTCTCCAAACAATACCAGAACCAGGGTTTGAGTCTCCCCGACCTGATTAATGAAGGAAACCTGGGGCTGATAAAAGCTGCACAGCGATTCGATGAAACCCGTGGTTTTAAATTCATTAGTTATGCAGTGTGGTGGATCAGGCAATCCATACTCCAGGCACTTGCAGAGCAGGCCCGCATTGTGCGTCTGCCGCTCAACAAGATCGGATCCATCAATAAGATCAATAAGACCTTTGCCGAGCTTGAGCAGAAATTCGAGCGTGAACCTACGGTACTTGAGATTGCACAGACACTGGAGCTGGCACCTGAGGATGTGAAAGATGCCATCCGCAGTTCGGGCAGGCATGTATCCATGGATGCTCCCCTTCAGGACGGCGAAGACGGGAATATGTATGACATACTGCTCAATAGTGAAACGCCCTCACCAGACCGGGGATTGCTCAATGATTCACTCCGAAAAGAAATAGAACGGGCATTGAGTACCCTGACTTACAGGGAAGCCAGTATCATTCGCCTCTATTTCGGACTGAATGGAAAACACCCACATACCCTGGAAGAGATTGGTGAAGAGTTTAACCTTACCCGTGAACGGGTTCGGCAGATCAAGGAAAAAGCCATCAAAAGGCTCAAGCACACCACAAGAAGCAAAATCCTAAAAAGTTACCTCGGATAATCAAACTTTCCAATCAGTTCAGTCTTTCTTAATGATATCTCCTGCACTGGAACTCCTGGAATGTGTTACCCTGGCATCACCCCTGTAATAAATATTCCCTGCACTGGAGACATTCATGGATATCTCCTCGGTGGCATGCACCCTTGCATCCCCGGCACTGGAGACACTCACATCCACCTTTTTTGCAATCAGATCAAAGGCATGGAGATCACCGGCACTGCTCAGGGATACATCCAGGATATTTGTTTTTCCCGAGATCCTGGCATCACCGCTGGAACTGATATCCAGGTAAATTCTGTCGGCTTCCACCTCCAGTGAAAGATCACCGGCACTGCTGATATCCAATTTCAGGTCATCGCAACTGAAAGAGGTTTGCCCCACGCAATCACCCGCACTGCTGATCTTCAACACTTCAAGCTCCGGCAAAGTCACATGTACCTTTTTTGATTTGGCATGCCTGATTCCGTATTGTTCGGTCTTGACAACCAGTATGTTGCCTTTTAGCTCGGTAATGATAACATCCATTAGGTTCTCATCAGCTTCAACCCTCACTTCGAAATCCTTACCCTCGCTGAGATAGACATCAATACCGGAACTCACATGGACCCCTGCAAATCCGGAAATATCCCTGGTCTCTTCGGTAACATTTCCGTTGCCCGAAACACTCTTGTTCCATCCATTAATGACGCAGGACCCGAGGGCTACAGACAGAATACCAAATAATAATAAAGTTGTTTTTTTCATTTTCGTTTTATCCGTTTAAGGTTTAATATTCAGGTATCACTGTATTATAAGACGAATGGAACATTAAATTGTTACTCCACTTCCAGCACAAGTCCCTTCAGGTATTCTCCTTCGGGATGAAAAATGCTCACGGGATGATCAGGAGGCTGGGAAAGATGGTACAGGATCCTGACATTTCGCCGGGCATTGGCAGCAGCTGCAAATACCGATTTTCGAAAATTCATCCTGCTCACTGCCTGTGAGCAACTGAAAGTAAAGAGGATTCCCCCTGGGGCTATCTGTTCAAAAGCTTTCTGATTGAGCCGCTTGTATCCCTGCAGGGCATTGTTCAATACGTTTTGGTGCTTGGCAAAGGCCGGTGGATCAAGTATGATCAGGTCATACTTATTTTTTATATCCTTTATGAAACCGAATGCATCCACTGCAAACGCCTCGTGCCTGGTGTCCCCCGGAAAGTTCATTTCCACATGCTGACGGGTCAGGTCGATGGCCTTTCCGGAACTATCAACGCTGTGAACCAGGCTGGCATTACCGCCAAGTCCATAGACACTGAAACCACCCGTGTAGCCAAACATGTTCAGCACTCTTCTTCCGGCCGACCAGCTTTCCACCAGCTTCCGGTTGTCTCGCTGATCAATGAAAAACCCCGTTTTCTGTCCTTGCATCCAGTTCACATTGAACCTGAATCCGTTCTCTAGCACCTCACCGCTCTCACTATCGCCCAACAGGAAACCTGACCGTTCAGTAATTCCGGGTTTGTCCGGCAGGGTCGATTCACTCTTATTGTAAATGGTATGGATTCTCTTTCCACCCGTTTTTATCAGCGATTCGGTAATCGCCTTCAGGTTCCGGTACATTCCTATGGAGTGCATCTGGATCGCTGCTGTACCCGCATAGTAATCGATGATCAATCCCGGCAATCCATCCCCCTCGGCATTTACCCACCTGAATACATTCGTTTGAGGGTCAGAAACCAGCCCCAGCTTTTCCCTGAGCTGCCATGCATTGCTTATCTTCTCATCCCAAAACTGCTGGTCTACCTCCACCGGATCAAAACTCAGCACCCTTACCGCAATGGAGCCATCCTGGTAGTGACCGGAAGCAAGGAGTTCATTCTTGTTATCATACAAATCCACCACTTCACCCTCCCTGGCCGGTCCTTGAATTTTCTTAATAGCTCCGGAAAAAATCCAGGGATGTAACCGTCTCAGCGACTGGTCTTTTCCCGATTTCAATATGATCCTGGTACGCTCATCCATGGTGTTATATTAAGGAATTTCTCAGTGTATTGTAAATCTCAAGGCAGATCCATGCATCTGTGGCCGCATAGCGCAATTGCGCTTCGGTTAAGTGATTTGCATCCCAGTTAGAAACCTGTTGTGATTTTGAAATGCGATGGCCCAGCACAATCCCGCTCAATTTTTTCAATCCCTTTTCTTCGATATGAAAAGCTTCTACATACCGTTGAAGATCCAGGAATCCACCCGGTTCAAATTGGAAATCAGACCGGAGCCTTCGCAGGTCATCATTCAGACCAGAGCCCACCTTGATGGTATCTTCACTGGAGAGAAGATCCAGGAGCTTGTTCGGGTAACCGATCCTGCTTACACGGACAAGCCATGAATGATCCGATGAAGAGAGCTGTATGAGTGACGTGGGATATACGTTCCCCTTTTTGAAGGAAGGCCTGGTTTCTGTATCAAATCCCAGAATGTGATGTCCTGCAATCTGATCGATAACCCGTTCAAAAGAACCCATGGAATCAATAACACTGATGGGACCCTCATACTGGATCAATTCAAGCCCGGCTACTTCTTCTTTAGTCATCTCGCTCTGAAACATCATTCTTTTTTCGTTGGGTCTGTCCCTTTTACAAAAAGATCGTGCAGCGCGGTCAGAGAACGCAACAGTTTTTTTCCCCAGTGCTCCCCGAATCGTTCCTTCAACTCCCAGGCAGCATCATTCATCAGCTCATCCAATCCCCGGCTGTAAATGGTCGTAAAATTCCTCAACTCCTGGTATACATCAGCCATGTCCTCGGATATGGTGTGTGTAACCAGGTCCGACCGATCGAATTCATCATCCTCGGCTGGACGAAGGCAATCGTTGTGTGCTCCCAGAAGCATGGAAATCCTCTGGTAGACCATGGACCAATCCTGTTCCGTGACTGTGGGTTCTCCAGGGGTATCAAATACAGGTTCAGTCTCAGCGATCTTCAGGATGGCCACATACACCCCGGCAAGATGTTCTACAGAACGCGCGATAAATGCTTTTCCTTCCACCCCTTTCAGTTGTTCCAGGAACTGGCAATATGCATTGGCAGAAGTTACAAACTCCACCATTTCACTGGAAAACACATAATTATGAAGCTGGGGATTTTCGACTTGCATCCGGCAAAGATAGTAAAAGAGAACAAATCATTGCCGGGATCCTGTCCAGCTAAGTTTCAGGTCCTTCTCCCTGCTGATCTTACCCTGCTCAACCATCCATTCAACTACCTGAATAACCTTCCCGGGATCCATCCCTGTAGCCGCCACCAGATCTTCCAGGGTCTCCTTTCCAGTGGAGAGCAGATCCACAATCTTTTCCCTGATCACATTAAATTCGGCACTGTCGCGATCCAATCCATCCCCTGCCCTGCACACGTCACAACGTCCACATCTGGGTACATCCCGTTGTCCGAAATAACTCAGCAGGAACTGGTTTCTGCACAGGGTCTCCGACGACGCATAACGAATCATCTCTTTGATTCTTTTCTCGTATCGCTCTTTTCTGAAATGATACCTTTCGGGTGAGATCAGCATGTTTTTTTCATCGAGCCGTTCTTCAAGGAACGTAATCACCGGTATATCTTTTCGCGGAATATAATGAATGATATGGAGGGATGAAAGATTTTTCAGGTATCCATATACCTGCTCTGCAGAGAGTCCCGATCGTTTTGTAAGGAATGCTTCATCAATCCTTACATACTGGGAAAAGAGCCCGCTGTATGATCTGAGGAGCAACTTAATGAATCCATCGAATCCGGCATGCTTTACCTGGAAACTGTAAAGATCATCACGTCCCACCCGAAACATGATCCTTGAAGGATTGTTGAATGCCTCTGTCAGGGCAATATAACCCTCCCTGCCAAGAATCTTCAGGGCGCTATGGGCAACCAGGGCATTGAACCGGTACCTGTGCAGAAATTCCCCGATCTCAAAATCGTATTGATGCCCTTTCCCACTCCCCAGGGGTATCTGAAGATAATTGCACAGGCCCTTATACACTTCCCGTATCCTGGGGATTCCAGGGAAATTAACACCAATACGCTGTTCAGCCAATCGTTTGTCGGCCTGACTGTAGAGAAGGATGGCCCATGACTTTTTTTCATCCCTTCCAGCCCTCCCGGCTTCCTGGAAATATGCCTCGGGGGTGTCGGGCAGGTCCATGTGAATTACGAAACGCACATCAGGCTTATCAATCCCCATTCCGAACGCATTGGTAGCTACCATCACCCTGAACCGGTTACCGGTCCATCCCCGCTGCCTTTCATCCCTTGTCTCCTGTTTCAATCCGGCATGATAGTAGACCGCCGGAATGCCCTTTTCCTGAAGCAATTGTGCCAGTTCACGGCATTTTTTACGGTTGCGGACATACACAATGCCACTTCCTTCCAGGTTCTGGATAATTCCGGTCAACTCCCTGGTCTTATCTTCCGTTTGCCTGACCACATAGGCCAGGTTTGCACGATCGAAACTCTTTCTTAACAGGTTCTTTTTCTTAAAGAACAATCGATCCTGAATATCATCACATACTTCAGGTGTTGCCGTAGCAGTCAGTGCAAGCACCGGCACTTGCTCCAACATTTCCCTGATGGAATTGATCTCCAGGTAAGAAGGCCGGAAATCGTATCCCCACTGCGATATGCAATGCGCCTCATCCACTGCGATCAGGTTGACATTCATATCCCTGACCCGTGCCCGAAATAATTCGGTACCAAGGCGTTCGGGTGATACATAGAGAAACTTGAAATCTCCGAAGATACAGTTGTCAAGGGTGGTTAGAATTTCATTCCTGGTCATGCCCGAATGGATGGCAGCTGCCTTGATCTTTCTGCTGATCAGATGATCCACCTGATCTTTCATCAGTGCAATCAGCGGTGTTACCACAATGCAAATTCCATCCATTGCGAGCGAAGGAATCTGGAATGTGATTGACTTACCTCCGCCGGTGGGCATCAGCGCCAGGGTATCCTCTCCCCTTCCCACAGAAAGGATGATTTCTTCCTGCAGCGAACGAAATTCCGTATAGCCCCAGTAACGGGTTAAAATCTGCCGGTAATCTTCAAGTTCAGCTAAGCTTTTTTTTTGTAATTTTGCCACATTTAAATTTAACTAAATTCTTATACAATGTCGTTCGTCCAAGATAAAATTACCTCCGAAGGACTTACCTTCGATGATGTACTGATGCTTCCGGCTTATTCGGAAGTCCTCCCGAGGGATGTGAATATCAAATCATATTTTTCCAGGAACATCATGCTGAATACGCCCATTGTATCAGCAGCCATGGATACGGTAACAGAGGAACAGCTTGCCATCACTATAGCACGAGAAGGGGGGATCGGGGTGATCCATAAGAACATGCCCCTGGAGGATCAGGCCCGGCTGGTACGCAAGGTCAAAAGGGCAGAGAGCGTGATGATCCATGAACCCATCACCATTCAGAAGGAAGGGACGGTCAACGACGCACTCAACCTCATGAAAGAGTACAAGATCGGAGGTATCCCGGTGGTAGACGAGGAAAACACCCTGATCGGCATTGTTACCAACAGGGACCTTCGTTTTCAACAGGACATGGAAAAGTCCATAGAAGAAGTGATGACCAGCAAGAACATCATCACCACCACCCGGAATACGGACCTGGCGAAAGCAGCCGAGATACTGCAGGCGCACAAGATTGAGAAACTACCTGTTGTTGACATCGAAAGTAAACTGATCGGCCTGATCACATACAAGGATATCACCAAATCAAAAGACAGGCCCAATTCCTGCAAGGATAACAAAGGCAGGTTGCGGGTAGCTGCTGCTGTGGGTGTAACAGCCGATATTATTGAGCGTGTGGCTGCCCTGAAAAAAGCCGGTGTGGATGCTGTGGTAATCGATACCGCCCACGGACACTCCCTGGCTGTAGTGGAAAGCCTGAAAAAGGTGAAAGCAAAATTCCCTGAACTGGATGTAGTGGTGGGCAATGTCGGTACAGCCGAAGCTGCCAGGGCCCTGGTTGATGCAGGGGCTGACGGTGTCAAGGTAGGCGTTGGTCCGGGTTCCATTTGCACCACCAGGGTGATTGCTGGCGTAGGAGTACCCCAGTTGAGTGCCATATACGATGTGGCAAATGCCATCAAGGGATCGGGAGTCCCGGTCATTGCCGACGGTGGAATTCGCTATTCGGGAGATATCGTCAAAGCACTGGCTGCTGGTGCCAGTTCCATCATGGCAGGCTCGCTCTTTGCCGGTGTGGAGGAATCTCCGGGTGAGACCATTATTTATAACGGGAGAAAATATAAATCCTACCGTGGTATGGGTTCCCTGGAAGCCATGCAACATGGATCCAAGGACCGCTATTTCCAGGATGTGGAAGATGACATCAGAAAACTGGTCCCCGAAGGGATTGCTGCCAGGGTCCCTTTCAAGGGAGGCCTGACCGAGGTAGTTTACCAGATGGTAGGCGGGCTTCGTGCGGGTATGGGTTACTGTGGTGCTGCAGATATATCAGCCCTCCAGAAGGCAAAGTTTGTCAGGATTACAAATGCCGGTGTTCAGGAGAGCCATCCGCATGATGTAACCATTACCAGGGAGGCCCCAAACTACAGCAGATAATATATAATCACATAGATCGTTTAACATAAAAACAAATATTAAAAGATGAAAAAGTGTATACTCTCAATGGTCCTTGTTTTAATTGCAGCCGTTGGACTGCTCGGCCAAGAACTACCTGTACTCCTTACCATTGCCGATGAGCAGGTAACCCTGGAGGAATTTGAAAGGATTTATAAAAAGAACAACAACGAAGCATCGCTGAACCGACAAACCCCTGAAGAGTACCTTGAACTGTTCATCAATTTCAAGCTCAAGGTGAAGGAAGCAGAGGCGCTTGGCATGGATACAACCGCCAAATTCATTAATGAACTGGAAGGATACAGGGCTCAGCTCGCCAAACCTTACCTGGCAGATAATGAAACAAAAGAAGAGATGATGCAGGAAGCCTATGAAAGGGCCCAACTGGACATCAATGCAAGTCATATCCTGCTCAAACTTCCGGCCAATCCTACCCCCGAGGATACAGTAGCAGCTTATGAAAAGATCACTAAGATCAGGGGACGGATTGTGAACGGTGAGGATTTTGAAACAGTAGCCAGGGCCACATCTGACGACGCATCGGTCAAACGAAACGGAGGAAACCTGGGCTATTTCACTGTGTTCTCCATGATATACTCCTTTGAAAATGTGGCATACAACAGCCCGGTGAACACCCTTAGCATGCCCTTCAGGACCGATTATGGTTACCACATCCTGAATATCCACGATAAAAGACCTGCGCGTGGACAGATCAAAGTGGCCCATATCTTTGTGAGAACTCCGGAAGGAATGGGCGAACCCCAGAAAAAGGAAGCATACGAAAAAGCCCAGATGATCTATGATAGTTTGCAGCTGGGGACTGATTTCGGTCAGATGGCACAACGCTATTCAGAAGATCCCGGTTCTGCCAGGAACAACGGTGAAATACCATGGTTTGGGACAGGCCGTATGATCCCCGAATTTGAAGATGCCTGCTTTGCCATCAAAGAGAAGGACGCTATCACCAAACCTTTCAAATCTTTCTACGGGTGGCATATTATCAAGTTGCTTGATGAAAAAGGGATTGGTACTTATGAAGAAATGCTCCCCGATCTGCAGGAAAAAGCAAGCCGGGGAGACCGTGGGAAGTACAGAACCGGTCGGTATATTTCCAAACTCCAAACTGAATATGGGTTCAGCGAGTATCCTGAAGCACTGGAGGGAATCTATGCAGCAGTTGACTCCTCGTTATTGTTGGCAATGTGGGATGGCGGTGACCTGAAGGAGGATAATACTCCCCTTATGAAGATCGGGAAACACACAGTCACTGCAGGAGAATTCACTGCATATATTGAAGCCACACAGAACAGGGGGAAATCGCGAAATCCACAGGCCTATGTGGATGCCATGTACAAACAGTATACCCAGGATGTGGTGATGGAATACGAGGAATCCCGCCTTTCGGAAAAGTACCCGGAATTCAGGTACATTTATGAAGAGTACCATGACGGTATCCTCCTGTTTGATATCATGGACCAGAATGTCTGGTCAAAAGCAGTATCCGACACACTGGGTCTTGCCAGATTTCACCAGGAGTACCGGATGGATTATATGTGGCAGGATCGGACCGATGCATTTGTGGTGAACTGCGGAGAAGAAGTGAATATTGAAGGGGTCAGGAAAGCGTATAAAAAAATTATGAAGGGCAAACTGGATGAAATCGCTCTGAATGAGAAATTCTGTCCCTCCGATACAATTCCCTGTATAACCCTTACACATTTGCTGGTTGCAGAAGGTGAAAATGAGATGGTAGATGCCATGAAGGGACAATCCGGATTGGGACCGGTAGTTAAGAATGATGATTCAAGCAGCTTTGTGATCCTGAAAGAGGTGAGATCACCTGAACCAAAAAAGCTGGACGAAGCACGTGGGCGGATTACCTCTGATTACCAGAATTATCTGGAAGAGGAGTGGCTCAAAGCGTTGAAGCAAAAATATCCTGTTGAGGTGGACAAGCGCCTGCTTTCCAGGATCAAAGCCTGAAGATGTACAGATTATTGCCCGTCATAACAGCGTTAACGATTATCATGTCAGGTTGTTCCATTCTGGACGGGAACAACCATGAAGACCCGGTAGCCCGTGTATTCGAAGGGTACCTCTACCCTTCTGATATCAGCGATGCTATTCCCGCTGGCACGTCCAGTCAGGACAGCGCTGTTCTGGCAAAGCGGTATGTCGATACCTGGGTGAAGGATGAGTTGATGTTGCACAGGGCTGAACAGGCCTTAACAGATGAGCAGAAGGATTTTGAAAAGCAGATCGCCGAGTACCGCAGAGCCCTGCTGATCTTTTCTTACAGGCAAAAACTACTGCAACAAAAGCTTGATACCATTGTCCGTGAAAGCAAGGTACAATCATATTACCAGGAAAACATCAATAACTTTCTGCTGGGCCAGAATGTAATTAAAGGCACCTTCATCAAGGTTCCGCTTACAGCACCCCGGATCGATGAACTACGTGGATGGTCAAGGTCCAACGGTGAGGATGATCTGGATCAGATTGAAAAATATTGCATCAGCTATGCAGATAAATACAGTGATTTCAATGATACCTGGGTATATTTCTCTTCCATTAAGATGCAGCTGCCCATGCAGATCTCACAGCCCTCCAGTTACCTCAGGTATAACCGGAATATCGAAACAACCGATTCGCAGTACAGGTATTTTTTACATGTAAGTAATCACCTTCCCGAAGGTGAAGTTGCACCCATTGAAATGGTCTCAGATGATATTACCAACATCATCCTGAATAAGCGGAAAATTGAATTTTTCCAGGATCTGGAGCAGATGGTATATAATGATGGTGTAACCAGAAACCAGTTTGACATTTATTAATAAGGATCATGATAAGG
This sequence comes from Bacteroidales bacterium, assembly GCA_023138875.1. Classification (GTDB taxonomy): domain Bacteria; phylum Bacteroidota; class Bacteroidia; order Bacteroidales. The sequence goes on along the minus strand of JAGLOO010000024.1, from coordinate 30,944 downwards.
AGAATTGCATATATCGTTCTAGGAGTAGCTTTGTCAATCCAGGCAGTGGGCCAGCCACTCATCATTGACAGGGTCATAGGTGTTGTTGGAGATTTCAACATCCTTCAATCGGATGTTGAGCAGCAATACCTACAGATGAAGATGTCAGGAATGTACATGGCATCCGATTCCAGATGTCTGATTTTCAATCAGTTTGTAGAGCAGAAACTATTGATGGCACAGGCAAAGATCGACAGTGTGGAGGTGGGACCCGACCAGGTTGAAATGCAGATGGAAGGGCGACTTGATTATTTCATCAGTCAGTTTGGAAGCGAGGATGAGATGGAAGATTATTTCAACAAATCCATATTCGACATCAAAGATGACCTGCGAGAGGCCATCAAGGAACAGATGGTTACCGGAGAGGTGAGGTCCGCCATCATAGAAGATGTATCCACCACACCTTCCGATGTAAAAAGCTATTACAGATCCCTGGATGCCGATAGCATTCCCTATATCAACACGGAGGTCGAACTAGCCCAGATTATTGCCTATCCTTCTTTCAGCGAGGAGGCAGTCTTTGAAATAAAGGAGCGTTTACTGGAATTAAGAAGGCGTGTCCAGGAAGGAGAAGATTTCGGGACACTGGCCATTCTCTATTCCGAGGGACCAAGTGCCTCCCGGAGGGGTGAGCTGGGATTTATGCTCCGCAGTGAGCTGGACAAAGCTTATGCAGATGCAGCCTGGTCCCTGAAAAAAAACATGGTATCCAAGATCGTGGAGAGCTCCTTCGGGTTCCATATCATCCAGATGGTGGAGCGCCGGGGAGACCGTACCAATACCAGGCACATATTGATGAATCCCAAGGCCGATGCCAATGCAAAACAGAAGGCCATTTATAAACTGGACAGTTTGAAAACTGTCATTAGAGCCGATTCCATAACATTTAACTTGGCAGCCAAAAGGTACTCAGAAGACGAAAACACCAGTGTGAACGGGGGACTGATCGTCAATCCAAGGACCATGGCAGCCACTTTTGAACTGGACCATCTGGATACAAAAGATTACTATATCCTCCGCAACATGGAGGTGGGAGATCTTTCGGAACCCTATGAAACGAAAGATCGCAATGGTAAAACCTGCTATAAACTCCTCCTCCTGAAGGCACGTACTGAGCCTCACCGTGCCAATCTGAAGCAGGACTACTTGCTTTTGCAAAATATTGCGCTTGAGCACAAAAGCAATAAGGTTATGAATGAATGGTACAGGGAAAAGAAAGAGACCACCTATATCCGGGTCGATCACTCATTCAAAAACTGTTCCCTCTTTGGTGAGCAGACCAGCCAGAAATGATTTTACCCCCGCATAAGCGTGTTATCCAGACATGCCTGCTTATGCTTAGCATGCTGCTTTCTGCTCATCTCCTGAATGGACAGAAGGTTACCCGCATTGAGATCATGAACGCAGAACTCACTGCATATGACCAGGTAATTGGCAAGGACGCCAGGAAGCTCCTGGGAGATGTCAGGCTGAAACACGAAGATGTGATCATGTTCTGTGATTCGGCCTATTTTTACCCGTCCACCGGTACGGTGGATGCTTTCAGCAATGTAAAAATTATCCAGGGAGACACCCTCACCTTAACGGGAGACCTGATGCATTATAACGGAAAGACAAAACTTGTCCGGGTCCGGAAAAATGTAAAGCTGGTAAATAATGAGATCACGCTGCTGACCGATTCACTCAATTATAACAGGGCAACGGAAATTGCCTATTATATGGGAGGGGGGATCCTTACACAGAAAGACAACACGCTGACCAGTGGCCGGGGACGCTTTTTCGTCGACTCGGAGATCTTTTTTTTCATGGACAGTGTCGTGGTCAACAATCCGGATTACACCATATATACCGATAGCCTGAAATATGATACGCAGACCGAGATATCCTATTTCTACGGTCCAACAGAGATTATCAGTGACGAGCGATATATCTATTGCGAAAACGGATGGTATGACACCCAACAGGATGTCTCTTTTGTTACCGATAATGTATACCTGGAAGAAGAAGGCCGTACACTCAGGGGTGATACACTCTATTATGAGGCAAATGAGGGATTTGGTCGCGCCAATTCAAACGTGGAAATAATTGATACCGCCGAAAACATGATCCTCAAGGGGAACTATGGCCTCTATTACAGAGATAGGGACTACATCATGGTCACCGATAGCGCCCTGATGATCCAGATAGATGGCCCCGATACCATGTATGTGCACGCCGACACACTTCGCTCCCTTCAAAATCCGGAGATTGAGGGCCAGAGCCGCATTCTCAAGGCATACTACAGGGTTAAGATCTACCGGCCCGACATCCAGGTGATGTGCGACTCACTGGTCTATGTGGAGGCCGACAGTGCTTTTGATTTCTTTGGGGAACCCGTCCTCTGGTCCGCTGAGAATCAGCTAACTGCCAGTCAGATCAGGGTGGTCATGGTTAACCAGCAACTACACAGTATGTACCTCACCAGAACAGCATTTGTCACCTCCCGGAAGGATTCTGATAAATACGACCAGATGCGGGGAAAAGAGATGACCGGATTTTTTACGAATAATAAACTATCGAAGATCCTTGTAACCGGAAACGGACAGACCATTTATTATGCGGAGGACCAGGAGATCATCGTGGGGGCCAATAAAACTGAATGCTCAGATCTATCCATCTACCTGAAAGACAACAAGATCTCGAGAGTTGTTTATAATACAAAACCGGATGGGACCTATTATCCCCTGAAGTTGTTCCCGACCGAAGAAGCATACCTGAGCGATTTCAAGTGGGTAGAACAGTGGAGACCACTAAACTATCTGGATGTATTCAGGTGGAAATAAAGCAGGAGCAGAATCGCTCCTTACCTAGTATTCATCTTCATTGAAAAAGAAGTCATCTTTGCTGGGATAATCGGGCCAGATATCTTCAATACTCTCGTATACATCTCCCTCATCCTCGATTTCCTGTAAATTTTCAATTACTTCCATAGGTGCACCTGATCTGATGCCAAAGTCAATTAACTCCTCTTTGGTAGCAGGCCAGGGTGCATCTTCAAGCTTAGAGGCTAATTCCAGAGTCCAGTACATTGACGTAGAAATTTCGGTTAAATAATGGGTGCATATTGGGTGCGGCAAATTTATAAAAAAAATCAATTCCTACAACATGCTGTTCCAGGACTTCTGTTCAATCCTCAGAAGGCTTGCAATTTTTCTCGAAAACACGAAGAAATAGTCAGATAACCGATTGTAAAATTGGACGATTTCTTCATCAATTGTGATCTCCTGCATCAACCTCACTATGGTTCTTTCGGTCCGCCTGCACACGGTCCTGGCGATGTGCGCCTGGGATATGGAAGGATGTCCGCCGGGGATCACAAAAGATTTTAACGGTTTAAGTGAAGCATCCATTTCATCGATCCTGGATTCCAGGAAAGCCACCTGCTTTTTTCCCACCTCGGGCAAACTTACAGGAGAGTCATCACAATCGGCCGCCAGTATCGAGGCTGTAGCCATCTGAATATCGAGAATGGTCAGAAGATCTTCTTTGAGGGAAGGATCATCCACCAGGTCGCGCAGCATAGTGGTATGGGCCATTAGTTCATCCACCGACCCATAGGCCTCGATCCGGACATGGAATTTTGGAACACGTTTTCCCCCGATTAATGAGGTTTCTCCCTTATCCCCACCTTTGGTGTATATTCCTGATTTTCCGGCCATTAACCACTTATTATTTTTCAGGATTCTTATTGATCTCGATTTTGTCGACCTCCCCGTCAAGCAACCGGTAAATGCGATGGGCATAGCGGGCTATAGACTCCTCATGCGTTACAAGAATAATGGTATTTCCCTGTGCGTGGATCTCACCAAACAGTTTCATGATATCCACCGATGTTTTTGAGTCAAGGTTTCCGGTAGGCTCATCGGCAAGAATGATGGAAGGTTTGTTCACCAGGGCTCTGGCCACTGCCACACGCTGTCTTTGTCCACCCGACAATTCATTGGGCCTGTGGTCCATCCTGTCACCAAGGCCCACATCCTCAAGGGTCTGTTTCGCTCGTTCGATCCGTTCCGACTTGCCTGATCCTGCATAAATAAGTGGAAGGATTACATTTTCAAGCGCTGTATAACGGGGAAGCAGGTTAAAGGTCTGGAAGATGAATCCAATTTCACGGTTCCTGATCTCAGCGAGCCGGTTGTCATCCATCTTACTTACATCGGTCCCGTTCAGGATATAAGAACCTTTGGTGGCTGTATCCAGGCAGCCCACAAGGTTCATCAGGGTGGATTTCCCCGACCCCGAGGGTCCCATGATGGCAACATATTCGTTTTTCCCGATCTCGATACTTACCGACCGTAACGCCTCAACCGTGATGGAGCCGATATAATAATTCTTTACGATTTTATCCAGACTGATGAGTGTTTCCATAGCTTATTAAATTGTACACGAAAGTAAACAATATTAGATAAGACTCATTCTAAAAACTTTAAGATTTAATTTTCACATGGGCTTTATTCAGGTCCTTTCTCAGCAGCAGGATCCCCATATGGAACAGGTCAATGCTAACACTGATCCCGGGCCAGGAAATCACCTCCTTCCAAGCCCGGGACATCCCCCGTGACCAATAAATATCATCCATGATGATCACTGCCTCATCCCCAGCCTTCTCCAGGATTGCCCTCACATACCGGATTGTTGGTTCATAGCTGTGATTGGCATCCACGAAAGCCACAAAACGTCCATCGAGTTGTGGAAGGATCTCCTCCAGTTTCCGATCCAGGTCACCCCAGTGGATGGATACCTGTTCCAAATGACACCGGCACACCAGCTGTGCTGCAAAAGCTGCCCGTTCAGTATTTCCTTCTATGGAATGCAATGGTACACCGGGGTATCCCTGACCCAGGTACATGGTGCTGACACCCAAACCCGTACCCAGCTCCAGGATCATATCCGGACAAAACCAACGGGTAATCCGGAAAAGCAGTTCTCCATACCTGGGAGATACCGATGAGCCACACACAAAAGAACCCACTGTACGCTCCCCGATCATGGTCCTGTCTTTCCATAAGTTCCGGTGCATCTCGCTGATCTCATGCGGAATATCGGTTCCCGGAGTATTAAAAACCACATCATGAACAAATGAGAAGAGGTATGGCGGGTGAATACCCCTGCCTTTCCTGTGTCTCCTGTACAACTGATGTTCCAGATATTTAATGATTCGCCAGACCATAATTCAGCTTTCCTGTAAAATGCTAATTTTACATAAATTGCTCCACGCATGCAACAATATTTGCTACAGGATATTCAATTTCTCGAGGGAGTGGGTCCCAAACGCGCTGACTTGCTGAAGCAGGAGTTGAATATCAATACGGTTGAAGACCTCATCACATACTATCCTTACCGGTATGTGGACCGGAGCAGGTTTCACAAAATTTCGGAGGTAACCTCCGACATGCCCCATATCCAGATCAGGGGTCAGATTACCGGGTATGCTTCCATCGGAAAGGGAAAGGGGAAGCGGCTGGTGGCTGACTTTGCAGATGGAACCGGTCACCTTCAACTGGTGTGGTTCAGAGGCGCCAAATGGATCCCCGAATCTTACCCCATTCAGAAAGAGTTGATTGTGTTTGGTAAACCCACAGTCTATAACCGGAAGATCAATTTGGTCCACCCGGAGATGGAGGATCCCGCTAAAAAACATGCGGTCAGCTCCAAACTCCAAGCGATCTACTCCACCACTGAAAAACTCAAAGACCACTACCTCACCTCCAAAGCCATCAGCAAACTGCTGGCCAACCTGATCAAAGGCCTTCCTGCCAAGTTTGAAGAATCACTTCCAGCATGGCTCCTTGAAAAGTTAAACTTGGTGAACCTGGATGGAGCCATGCGACAGATCCACTTTCCTGATACCTCTGCACAGTACAATAAAGCAGAACTCCGCTTAAAATTTGAAGAACTTTTTTACATCCAGTTGAATATCCTCCAGGGAAAAACCGAACGGAACAAACGTTTCAGCGGGAATGTGTTTGAAACGGTGGGTGACAACTTCAACACCTTTTATAAAGACCACCTGCCCTTCGAACTCACTGCTGCTCAGAAAAGGGTCATGAAAGAGATCCGGAAAGACATGGGATCGGGCAGGCAGATGAACCGGCTTTTGCAGGGTGACGTAGGGAGTGGGAAAACCCTGGTAGCCCTCATGTCAATGCTGATTGCCATGGATAATGGATTCCAGGCCTGCATCATGGCCCCCACCGAGATCCTTGCACAGCAACATTTCAACAGCATCGGCAGGTTCATGGAAGGAATGGATGTACAAGTGATGCTGCTGACCGGCTCCATAAAAAAAGCTGACCGGGAACCCATCCACCAGGGATTGCTCGACGGATCGGTTCAAATACTGATCGGCACCCATGCCCTCATTGAGGATGTGGTGCAGTTCAATAACCTCGGACTGGTGGTTATTGATGAACAGCATCGCTTCGGAGTAGCCCAGCGGGCCCGACTCTGGAAAAAGGCGGATGTGTTGCCCCATGTACTGGTGATGACCGCCACACCCATTCCACGCACCCTGGCCATGACCCTCTATGGCGATCTGGATGTCTCTGTCATAGATGAACTGCCACCGGGCCGTAAACCCATCATTACCCGGCACTCCTATGACTCAAAACGGCTGCAGGTATTCGGATTCCTGAAAAAGCAGATTGCTACGGGGAGACAGGCCTACATCGTCTATCCCCTGATCCAGGAATCGGAATTCATGGATTACAAGGACCTGGAGGATGGGTATGAAAGCATCTCCAGGGCTTTCCCCCCACCCGAATACGCGGTCAGCGTGGTCCACGGGAAAATGAAACCGGAAGAGAAGGAGATCTCCATGAAACACTTTGTGGCCGGACGCACCCATATCATGGTGGCCACTACGGTCATTGAAGTGGGTGTGGATGTGCCCAATTCCACCATCATGATCATCGAGAGTGCGGAGCGCTTCGGTCTTTCCCAGATGCACCAGCTTCGCGGAAGGGTCGGAAGAGGGACCGATCAGTCCTACTGTATCCTGATGACAGGATACAAGATATCTGAAGAGGGCAGGAAACGGATCGATACGATGGTAAGAACCAACGATGGATTCGAAATTGCCGAAGTGGACCTGAAACTGAGGGGACCCGGGGACATCGAAGGAACTCAGCAGAGCGGCGTCCCGTTCAACCTGAAGATCGCCCATCTGGGCAAAGATGGACAGATCCTGCAACTGGCCCGCGACACCGCCGAAAACATTATCGCAGAGGACCCCGATCTCCGGCTCGAGAAGAACTACATCTTCACCAAACACATCAAAAAGGGCAATCCCAACCGGATCAGCTGGGGGAGTATCAGCTAATGACTATAGAAATCTGATAAATTCCTGAACAAGATAAAAGGGAAGTGAAACAAGTTGGAAATTTACTTTTTTCATACCACTACCAATTTTAATTGAGGTTTTAACTTGTATGGAAGAGGGTAAATCTGCATTGAAACGGATTGCTTTGTCTAATTTTCTTTCGGTAACAAAAACCTGTAATGATTTGAGCGTTCCTGTTTTACCAGCCTTCACTTCAATTGGAATAATTTGGTTTCCTGATTGAATCAGATAGTCAATCTCCGCCTCTGAATTTCTTTGTTCACGCATCCAATAATAGATACTGTTTTCGATAAAGTAGGGAGGTAAACATAAGAGTTCTTGTCCAATGAATTGTTCTGCAAGGCTCCCTTCGTTGATCAGATTTATGTTTTCCAGGTCTGCAGGTCGAAGTTTAAGAATATGATTTGAAAGCCCAACATCAAGAAAAAGAGTTTTAAAAACCTTTTCTACAGCACCGCTTTCAAGCGGGATACCTGTGGCCTTGGTATTGCGCACAAGATAACTTATCCTGCTCATACCTAATAAATCCAATGCTCTTCTAATGGTTTCTGAACGGATAGAATGATCAAAATTTGAATATTTGAATTTTTGCCCCGTTGCCTTTGGTATATACTTTAACAGTTTTATCATTGTGATTTGCTGTGAACGCGTTCCATATTTCGAAAAATCAAACTCTAACGATTTGATAATACTTTCATGTATGCGTTCTGAATCTATCAAACTTTTTGTTTCAGCATAGATTTTAACAGCTTCAGGCATTCCTCCAATAATAAAATACAACCGGATTAATCTCATCAATTTGTTATGAATAGGCTGCGGTATCTCTTCCTGAATGGTGTAGTTTTTAAGAAATTCAACAAGAGTCTTCTCATTAACTGCAATTAAAAATTCATAAAACTGTAAAGGATACATATAACCGAATTCCACCCTTCCGACAGGCATGGAATATTGCAGATCGTTAAGGGTGTGATCCAATAAAGAGCCAGCAGCAATAACATGTAAGTCTGGAAGTTTTTCATAAAAATATCGCAAAGTACCTATTGCTTCGGGGCAGGTCTGTATTTCGTCAAGAAAGAGCAAAGTACCGGATATTAGAATTTTCTTTCCAAAGTAAATCTCCAGATTCCGAACAATCTGCTCCACATCGTTGGTTTTGAAGAATTGTTGCAGGTCAGGCGTTTCCTCAAAGTTTATTTTTATCACTTCTGAGAAATAATCATTCCCAAATTTCTCAATAGTGTAAGTTTTACCCACTTGCCTTGCTCCCCTTACAATCAAAGGTTTTCTGTGGTTCCGATTTTTCCAGTCTATCAGATATTCGGTAAAAAAACGTATCATAATTAATTAGATATTGATTATTGCCTCATTGTAGTTATTTACAATATTAACAAATACGTTTGGATTTTTACATCATTTGTGTAAATATACGTTTGGATTTTTACATTTTTAAAAGAAACCAATGGAGAGAAACGTCGAAAAACAGGGCCTGATCGATCACATTCAATAAGTAGGGAATATTCATTATTCCAGACAGGATTAAATAATTACTTTTGTTTTTCATTGCCAACAAATTTTCAACCATGCTAAAGAATTCAACCCTTCTGACCGCACTCATTGCCCTGTCCATACCATTAACCGCCCAGTTCTCCACAACGGCCGAGCAACTTGAAAACCATGTCTATACCCTGGCTTCTGATTCCCTGCTTGGAAGGGGATTTGGAACGGAACAAGGCGTTACAGCCAGGAATTACATTGCACAGCAATTCAGGGAAGCTGGGATTGAACCCCTGAACGGAGACTATTTTCATCTTTTCAACCACCGCGATGGCATCCTCAACATCCCGGGTGCCAATGTAGTGGGGATCATCCGGGGAAATGATCCGAACCTGAGAGATGAGTACATCATTCTGGGAGCCCACTACGACCACCTGGGCTGGAAGATCAGTAGTGGAGATACCGTGGTTTATAATGGAGCCGACGACAACGCCTCGGGTACTGCATCCATCATTGAAATTGGGAGGAACCTGGTAAAGAAACAGGAATCATTGGGCAGGAGTGTCATCATCGTTGCATTTGACGGGGAAGAAAGCGGCCTTATCGGTTCAACACATTTTGTAGAGGATTCCATCGTGCCTCCCCATAAGATCAAACTGATGTTCAGCCTGGATATGGTGGGTATGTACGAAGCACACCAGGGACTGGAACTGGTCGGTGTAGAATTGCTCAATGATTACGAAAGGATTATTGGAGAGCTCGCCGGTGAGTATAACATAACCATTAAGAAAACCAACAGACGTATTGAGCAGCGTACCGACACAGCTCCTTTTGGTAAGATAGGAATTCCTGCCATCCATACTTATACAGGGCTGGAATCGCCCTACCATAAGCCGGAGGATGTGCCTGAAGATCTGGATTACGACGGGATGGCCCTTGTTGCCAATTATATCAGCGCGACCACCCTTCAGTTATCCTCCACTGAAAAGCTGTCTGATATGACCGGCCCCCTGGAAGGGCAGATCGCCGCTTCCGGCCCGAAGGTCTTCAGGATAGGATTAAGGCTCAATATAGGCTCAAGCCATCACAAATACCAGGAAGAATTTTACCAGGGTAAGTCCATTTTTGCTGCTGAAGCCGGTGTATTTGCGAGCATCAGAGCTGCCAGTTTTCTTACCATCCAACCGGAAGTCCTGTACGAAACCAAGGGCAGCAAACATATGGATGGTACCTTCCGGACCCATTCCGTTACAACACCGCTGAGCCTGCTGATCACCACCCCGGACAACGCAGTATTCAGGACATACCTGCAGTTGGGAGGATACTACAGTTATCATTTTGGTGGCAAGCTGGGTGATGATAAAATTGATTTTCAGGATGCTTTCAATGTCCATGAATTTGGCATCACCTATGGTTTTGGATTCGAAATAATGAATGTGCAATGGGGCGTCTACATGCAAAAAGGACTATCGGAATTGTTGCAGGATCCAGCCCGTACTGCGATGACGCATAAGAATGTCTATTTCATGCTGGGATTTATCTTCTAATGGGGCGTTATTTAAATCCAGAATAAATAGCAAAGAAAAGGTGTTTATATGATATACAGCAAGTGAGAATCATCCAACATCAATAATTTTGTAGCTGTTTTGGATGAAACGACTGCAATGTCCGGACATAACCTTATCGACCACTTTGGGATCATCGAACAAATAGAAGATGATGTTGCTCTTGTGAAGATCAACAGTGAATCCGCATGTGCAGCCTGTCATGCAAAAGGCGTTTGCGGAGCTGCCGATCAGGAAGAAAAATACCTTGACATTCCACTTCATGGAGTAGATTACAATAAAGGCGAACCTGTACATGTCCAGGTGGCAAGGCACCTGGGATTCAGAGCAGTCGCGCTGGGTTACATCTATCCATTTTTACTCCTGATGGCAGTACTGATCAGCCTGACCGCATTCGGGGCCAATGAGCTAAGGGCCGGTATATTTGCATTGCTGTCCCTCCTGCCCTACTACCTGATCCTGTTTTTACTAAGGAAACGTATTAAGACAACATTTACATTCAGTATGAAGAAAATACAAACGGTGCAATGAGCCAGATCATTCTCTTTACAATAGGTACACTGGTCACCATCGGGGCAGCAGCTGCCATCATTTTATATTTTGTGGCGCAAAAATTCAAAGTTTTTGAGGATCCCAGGATCGACGAAGTGGAGGAGGCACTGCCAGCAGCTAACTGCGGTGGATGTGGATTCCCAGGTTGCCGGAATTTCGCAGAGACTTTGGTGAAATCCGATACATGGGACGGACTGTTCTGCCCGGTGGGCGGTAACGAAACCATGGCAAAGGCAGCTGCCATCCTGGGAAAAGAAGCCATCGAACAGGCGCCCCGGGTGGCTGTGATCAGGTGCCATGGCACACCCGAATTCAGGCCCAGGTTCAATGAATATGACGGCACCCCTACCTGTGTGATAATACACAACCTGTATACGGGTGAAGGTGGATGCCCCCATGGTTGCCTTGGTGAAGGTGATTGTGTGGTTGTCTGTGACTTTGATGCCATTCATATGGATCCGGTAACAGATCTTCCCGTAGTGGTGGATGACAAATGCACCGCATGCGGTGCCTGTGTTGAAGCCTGTCCGAGAGATATCATTGAACTCCGGAAAAAGAACAAAAAGGACCGAAAGATATTCGTTAGTTGCATCAATGAAGAGAAAGGAGCCGTTGCTAAAAAGAACTGCAGCGTGGCCTGCATCGGGTGCTCCAAATGTTTTAAGGTTTGTCCGTATGAAGCCATCACCATGAACAACAACCTGGCTTTTATCGATTCCGATAAATGCAAGTTGTGTCGTAAATGTGTGGTGGAATGCCCTACCAACGCCATCCATGAGATCCTGTTTCCACCCAGGAAAACAGACAAAACCGAGCCCGTTGAAGCAGAAACTAAAATAGGTGATTAAATGAGTCTTAAATCATTCTCCAGGGGTGGTGTTCATCCCGCCGAACATAAGCTCTCTTCAGGAAACGCCATCCAGGTATTGCCTCCACCCGAAGTGGTTGTCATTCCCGTATCCCAGCACCTGGGAGCTCCGTCAAAGGTGATGGTGAACCGGGGTGATGAGGTAATAGTCGGGCAGCTCATCGCACAATCTGAAGGATTTGTTTCCACCAATATCCATTCTTCGGTATCGGGAAAGGTATTAAAGGTGGATAATTTCAGTGATAGTTCCGGATACCGGAGGATGGCTGTTCAGATTCAGGTGGAAGGAGATCAGTGGATAGATACCATAGACCGGTCTGACGACCTTGTCAAAAATACAGTACTCACCTCAGAGGATATCCGCAAAAAGATCCTGGACGCAGGGATCGTAGGATTGGGAGGGGCCACTTTTCCAACCCATGTGAAACTGATGGTCCCCAAAGGAAAGAAAGCCGAATACCTGATTGTCAATGGCGTGGAATGTGAACCTTATCTAACATCCGACCATGCCCTGATGATGGAAAAGTCTGATGAACTGCTGGCAGGAATCCACCTCATGATGAAAGGGCTGGGTGTTGAAAAAGCCATCCTGGGAATCGAAAATAATAAACCCGATGCCATTCAAAAAATGCAGAAGATGACCGAGGGTACTTCTGTCAGGGTACAGGGACTAAAAGTGAAATATCCGCAGGGAGGAGAGAAACAACTGGTTCAGGCATTGTTGAAACGAGAAGTGCCTTCGGGCGGATTACCCATTGATGTGGGTGTGGTTGTATTCAATGTGGGTACGGTTTATGCTGCCTACGATGCGGTTATGAAAAACAGGCCACTCATCGACAGGATCGTTACAGTAACAGGAAAATCATTGTCGAACCCCTCCAATTTCCAGGTACGTATCGGGACTCCGGTATCCTACCTGGTTGAAAAAGCAGGCGGTTTGCCTGAAGATACAGCCAAGGTAATCAACGGTGGTCCCATGATGGGCAAAGCCTTGTCCTCACTGGATGTTCCCGTTGTAAAAGGAAGTTCCGGCATTTTACTGATCAGGGAACAGGAAGCCCGGCGGAAAGAGGTTCAACCATGTATCCGCTGTACCAGGTGTGTGGGGGTTTGTCCCATGGGATTGGAACCTTACCTGTTAATGACCCTTGCTGAAAAAGGCATGTATGAGAGGCTGGAACAGGAAAAAGTAATGGATTGCATCGAATGTGGCAGTTGCAGTTATACTTGTCCCTCTGCACGGCCATTGCTCGATTACATCAGACTGGGCAAGGCCGAAGTGGGAAAAATAATGCGCACAAGAAAAGCTGTCTAAAGAATTATAATATTATTGAAATGCAAAAATTCATTGTATCCCCATCACCGCATACATACACAGGGGAGTCAGTCCCCAGGCTCATGTATGGGGTGATCATATCACTCCTTCCTGCCCTGGGTGTCTCGGTATTCTATTTCGGGATTGGGATGGTCATTGTGACCACTGTTTCGATCCTGTCCTGCATCCTGTTCGAATACCTGATCCAGAAATTCGTCATGAAAACCAGGCCAACACACATGGACGGATCAGCCATTCTCACCGGTTTGCTGCTGGCTTTCTGTCTGCCGGCTAATATTCCATTCTGGATGGTCATGATCGGGGGGTTGGCTGCTGTGGGCATTGGAAAAATGACCTTCGGGGGACTGGGAAACAATATTTTCAATCCTGCACTGGTTGGCAGGGTATTTCTTTTTATCTCCTTTCCGGTAGCCATGACCTCCTGGCCCGAACCCGGCCAATGGATGCAATATACTGACGCGGCCACAGGAGCAACACCCCTGGGGCTGATGAAAGAAGGGCTTGCCATGAAAACAGTGGGTGAGATCATGCCGGAGGTTCCCTCCTTCCTCAACCTTTTCATGGGAAAGATGATGGGATCATCGGGTGAAGTTTCAGCCCTGGCTCTGCTTATTGGAATGCTGTACATGCTTTACAGAAAGATTATTACCTGGCATATCCCCGTTTCCATCCTGGGCAGTGTATTCATCTTTACCGGGATCCTCTGGCTGGTGAATCCCGACAGGTTTGCAGATCCTCTGTTCCACATGTTAACAGGAGGACTCATCCTTGGAGCCATCTATATGGCCACCGACTATGTGACGTCACCCATGACTGCGAAAGGGATGTTGATCTATGGGGTTGGAATCGGGATCGTCACCGTACTGATCAGGATCTTCGGGGCATACCCGGAAGGGGTCCAGTTTGCTATCCTGATTTTCAATGGTTTTACGCCGTTACTCAACAAATATATCAAACCCAAAAGATTTGGAAAGGAGGTGGCTCATGGCTAAAAAAGAATCCACATTTCTGACCATGGTGACCACCCTGTTCGTGATAACCCTGGTAGCGGCAGGATTACTGGGATCGGTTTTTGCACTGACCAAAGAACCCATCCGGCTGGCAGAACTAAAAAAGAAGAATGAAGCCATCCGGGTGGTAGTACCCGGATTTGATAATGAACCCTCCCAGGAGGTTCAGAAGGTTTATGTAGACGGGGATACCCTCTATTTCTATTTGGCCAGGAAAGGTGACGAGATCCTTGGTACTGCGGTAGAAACATTTACCAACGAAGGATTCAGTGGGGAATTCAAACTGATGGTGGGATTCTCTCCGGATGGTTCCATCATCGATATCGCTGTGATTAAACATGCTGAAACCCCGGGGCTGGGTGATAAAATGGAGAGAGACAAGTCGGATTTCAGCGTGCAGTTTACAGGAAAACACCCGGAGAGTTTCAATCTTGCAGTGAAAAAGGACCGTGGAGATGTGGATGCGATCACCGCTTCCACTGTCACCTCCCGTGCCTACTGTGATGCTGTGCAAAGGGCATACAACGCTTTAGTCGAAAGTCAAAACTAAGTCTTATGAATCAGTGGAAGAACTTTAGTAAAGGTTTTATCAAGGAGAACGCGGTCTTTGTACTTTTCCTGGGATTGTGTCCCACCCTGGGGGTAACCACCTCGGCTATCAACGGATTGGGAATGGGACTGGCCACCACATTTGTGCTGGTCATGTCGAACCTGGTGGTTTCACTTGTGAAGAACATGATCCCAGATAAGGTGAGGATCCCCGCCTTTATTGTGATCATCGCCACCTTTGTGACGGTGGTTGAACTGGTGATGAAGGGGTACGTACCTGTCCTTTTCGATGCATTGGGTCTGTTTATACCCCTCATCGTAGTAAACTGTGTTGTACTGGGAAGAGCGGAAGCCTTTGCCTCAAAAAATACGGTCTGGTCTTCCCTGGTGGATGGAACAGGCATGGGTTTCGGATTCACCATGGCACTGACCGTGCTGGGAGCAGTCAGGGAGATCCTGGGAAGCGGGGCCTTCTTTGGAATGAAGATGATCAGCGGCGATGCCATGCTGTTGTTCATCCTCCCACCAGGTGCCTTTATCGCCCTGGGATACCTGATTGTTCTAGCCAATATGATTAAAGAAAAAAATACCTGATCATGGAATATGTACTGATCATTATAGCCGCTGTATTTATCAGCAACATTGTATTGAACCAGTTCCTGGGGGTCTGTCCGTTCATTGGGGTTTCCAGCAAAGTGGAGACAGCCATCGGGATGACCGGAGCCGTGACATTTGTGATGGTCATTGCCACCCTGGTTACCTATCTGATATTTCACTCGGTCCTGGTACCCCTCGACATCACATACATGCGGACCATCACTTTTATCCTGGTAATAGCCTCCCTGGTCCAACTGGTGGAAATCATCCTCAAGAAAATCAGTCCGCCACTCTACCAGGCCCTCGGGATCTTTCTTCCCCTGATCACGACCAACTGTGCCGTACTTGGAGTTGCTGTCCTCGCTATCCAGAAAGACTTTAACCTGCTTGAGAGCACGGTATTTGCCATCGGGAATGCCATTGGATTCGGTTTGGCCCTGATTACTTTCTCCGGGATACGTGAACAACTTGATCTGATGAATGTCCCGGCAAGAATGAAGGGTGTACCCATTGCATTTATTGTAGCCGGACTGATGGCACTGGCTTTCATGGGATTCGCTGGTATTGTTTAGGGACTGGACTAACGTTGAATCATTTCATACCTTTATGGTTCATTTGTAAAAAACCAGCTCAATAACCAATCTTATGAAAACAAATCTAATGCTTACAATGGGGGGCTTCTGCATGCTGGTAGCCTTCACAAATTGCCAACGCACGGAAACCGTGCCTTTCGATGCAGAATTCACTGGCATCTATATCTCTGTTCAACCCGATTCCGTAAGATGCGGACCTGGATCATGGATGCACGTGGTGGTGGATTGTTCCGGGAAAAGTGATGTTCTTGGAAATTTCACGACTCTCTTTGACTTCTGCGCGGATAGTGTAGGATATTATCCGGGCAAATCAATGGCCGCCTCTATGGTTGCCGATAACGGGGACACCCTGTTTGTGAAATGTGAGGGCCAGGTCCTGGAAGGAAGACTGGATGATCATCCTGAGCATGTGGTTTCCTACTGGAGGGATCCATTTGAGATACTGGGGGGTACCGGGAAATTCAAAGGTGCCACAGGTGAAGGCATGACAGATGATTATAACAGCAGTGAAGATGAGAATTCTCACCATCACTGGAAGGGAACCATTACACTGGTAAAGAAGAAAGGGAAGAGTTGATCCGGGAGAAGCAGCCTGATTTCCAAAAAGAAACGATTGTTCAGAATATAATCGCCTTAGTAAGGGAAACCCTGAACGGAGCCGAAGGGGGACATGACTGGAACCATATTGAGAGGGTGTGGAAGATGGCCCTCCATATCCATGAGAAGGAGGGTCAGGGAGATTTGCTCACCATTGAGCTTGCAGCACTGCTTCACGATATTTCCGATGCCAAGTTCAACAACGGGGATGAGGAACTGGGAAACCGGATGGCTTTCAATTTCCTCATTCAAAATGATGTGGACAGGGAGCAGGCCGAACATATTCAAACCATCATCAAGTATGTCTCATACAAAGGTGGATTTCCACAGGATCGCATTAATAGTATTGAATTCCAGATCGTTCAGGATGCAGACCGGCTGGATGCCATAGGGGCCATAGGAATTGCCAGGGCATTCAATTATGGTGGATTTAAGAACAGGCCCATATATGACCCTTCTATTTCGCTTCAGGAGTACAAGGATTCAAAGGCATACTATCAATCGAATGCCCCTACCATCAACCATTTTTATGAGAAGCTCCTCAAGCTTAAGGACCTGATGAATACAGAAACCGGAATGCGAATAGCCCTGGAGCGACATAACTTCATGCTGCAATTCCTGGAAAGGTTCTATGATGAGTGCGGTATCAGAAAAGGAAATTCAGATTGATGTACAATCCCGAATCTCCATCATCCTTTTTAGCTGCCATTCCGTAATCCACTGTTACGATGAAGTTGTGGTTAATGACAAAATGAATACCTCCACCAAAACCAAGATGGGGAACCTCTTTTGCATCCAGATCAATGATCCCGGCAGGCAGATAATCAGGCAGGTTTCCAGGCAAACCTGAGGTGTCAAACTTATATTTTTGAGTAACCATTCCAGCATCCACAAAGGCCGAGAGGGCTATATAGAAGTTCTGATTCAATACGGTTGTTCTTAAGATCTTTCCACGCAATTCAACGTTTCCGAACACAAAACCATCTCCCACGATCCGGTTACGCAATACCCCGCGAACTGTCTTTGCTCCCCCAACTCCGTCTCTTGTAAGTTTTGGGGCCGTCTGGAAGATGTAAGGAAGCATATAGAATGGCATTTCACCGGTAAGTTTCCCCTGGTATGATAACCTATAGGCCAGGTTCATCCATTCCGGAATCAGGGTAAAATATTGGCGATGTGTAAGAACCAGCCGTGTATAGCTATAATCTGTGCTGCTCAGGAATGAAGGTGCATAATGCAACTGCAATTCAGACCAGATCCCTGTGAACGGATTGGGTTCATTATCCCTTGTGTCATATACAAGTCCTGCCTTCAACAGGGTATGCCCTCCCCCATTGGCCTGGTCACCCGGGATCAGTCCCCAATCCACATAGTTCCCATACAGGGAATTATGAGACAGCAGGTCTTCTTCCTTACCTTCATTCAAACCATCCACATCCACCGAATCAATGGAATTCCCGTAATAGGCAATGCCACCAAGCCACCGAAGTTTTTGTCCAAAGATCTCTCCCTGGAAATCGGCCTTTAACCTGACCAATTGTCTTGCGTGTCTGTAATAAAGCCTGTTGGCATCACCGTGCTGATCAACGTCCGCTTCATAATCTGAATCGTAGATCGCCTGGTACCCATTGAAACCATAAAAGTCCAGCGCTTTTTCAGTCAGGTAACTGGCTTCGAAGAAAGAGCGGATCCCCGGGATCAGCTTATCCGTATCATAGGTGATCTGGTTGATCCCGTTTCCTTTGGTGGTCCTGGACCATTCAATATATACAGAGTGATCGTACATGGGATAACGTGAACCGTCGCCGAACCAGTAAAGGTTGACCAGGGCACCGTATTTAAATCCAATGTCGGAATCATAGGCCACCACAGGGACACCACCAAGGGAAAAACCCGATTTTATTTTTTCTTCTCTGGCAGAGGAGTCGGCGTCGGAATCCTGTGCAAGCAATGTAAATGAAACAAAAGAGATCAGGCAAATGGAAAGCAGTTTGTTTTTCATAGGAGTCAGTTTAAGGCATGGCCAATTTATAGATAATTTCCATTTCACCAACATATGGAAATTGAGAGAATTGTGTACATTTATTTTTTTTTAGTCATTCTGATTGAATCATCCATGAAAGTTATTCGCCCGTTGTTATACTTGATCCTGATCCTGGTCGGGGCATTTCTAGTATTCCTTGTTTATGCTTCAGTTGATGATTATCAACCCGCGCATAAAGAGTTGCAACATAATAATAATCAGGCTGCTTCCGTTTCCGACACCTCTGGTTTCAACCTGTTGATCTGGAATATTGGGTATGCGGGACTTGATGCTTCCATGGATTTCTTTTATGATGGTGGTGATCAAATGCGACCATCAGAAGAGGTTGTGATCAATAACATGAAAGGCATTGTTAAAACCCTTACACCCTACCTGGATTATGACTTTATCCTTTTGCAGGAGGTGGACCGTAATTCAAAACGTAGTTACCATTATAACCAGTATGAGATCATTGAAGGACATTTCCACCATTTCAGCAGTTTTTTTGGAATGAACTATAATGTTTCGTTTGTACCAATCCCATTAAAGGATCCTATGGGTAAGGTGGAATCGGGATTGATGACACTCTCACGGCAAGCTCCTTCCGAGGTTAACAGACACAGTTTTCCCGGTAACTATTCCTGGCCCATGAAGCTCTTCATGCTTGACCGTTGCTTCCTTATAAACCGCTACCCGGTTCAGAATGGAAACGAGCTGGTCATCGTCAATACGCACAAATCTGCTTACGACGATGGTTCTCTGAGGACTTTACAGATGTCATTTCTGAAAGAATTTCTGCTGTCCGAATACGAAAAGGGGAATTACATTATTGTAGGGGGAGACTGGAACCAGACTCCCTATGGTTTCGATCCGGTACTGCCATCCCATCAGTTTGACACCCTGAACCTGACCTATATTGACAAAGATTATCCGGCTGCTGACTGGACCTGGGCCTATGATACAACCCTGCCCACAAACCGTCGTTTACCAGTCCCCTACAACCGTTCAACCTCATTGACTACCGTGATCGACTACTATTTATTATCGCCCAATATAAAACTTGAAGGTGTGAAGACCATTGATGTGAATTTCGAATTCAGTGACCATCAACCGGTTCAGCTTAAAGCGAGACTTACCGGCAACCATACATACCAAACCCCGATATAATGAAGATATTTAAGAGAGTTCTCACCGTTCTGATCGCTATTATTGTCCTTGCCCTGGCAGCAGGAATGATATACCTGAACGGCCTGAAAACCCGTGCTGTTCCTGATTATAATGAAACTGTGGATCTTGAAAATCTCACCGACAAGGTAACAGTATACCGCGATTCATTTGGTATACCACACATTTATGCAACCAATGAACCTGACCTGTACCGCACAACAGGTTATGTGATGGCCCAGGACCGGTTATGGCAGATGGATCTTCTTAGAAGGATAACAGTAGGTCGGTTATCGGAAGTCCTTGATCCCGGCCTGGTCAATGCCGATCAGCTTTTCAGGGCGCTTAGTTTTACTGAAAAGTCTAAACTGGTCCTTTCAAAAACCGATCCCGAAATCCTCGCCTGCATAGAGGCATTTTCTGATGGTGTAAACCAATTTATTGAACAAAATCGCAAGAACCTATCCTTTGAATTTGCTCTTCTGGGATATGAACCCGATCTATGGGAACCCATTCATACCGTCAACCTTATTGGGTATATGGCCTGGGACCTTGCTTCCGGATGGGGGACCGAGATTGCGCTGTATAAGATGCAACAGGTGTTGGAGGACACGCTGTTCCAGGAATTATTACCCAACATGAAATACCAGAGTACACCTGTTTTTCCGGAGTTTATGACCGCAAACGATGACCTGGAATTGCAATCCTGTATGGATGATGCCATAGGAATTGTGAAAGAACTGGGCCTGCAGATTTTTGAGGCTTCCAACAACTGGGCTGTCTCAGGGACCAAGAGTGAAACCGGAATGCCGTTCATGGTCAATGACATACATCTGGGATTAATGGCTCCCGGGATATGGTACCAGATGCACCAGGTGGTGGAAGGTGAATTCAATGTTACAGGTGTCGCTCTGCCAGGTGCTCCCTATGTAATCGCAGGTCACAATGATGATATTGCATGGGGAATGACCAATGTAACGGTTGACGACATTGATTTTTATCTTGAAACCATCAATCCGGAAGACAGCAACCAGTACATGCTTGATGGCCAGTGGATGGATATGAAAGTGGTGGTGGAAGAGATCATGGTGAAGGGAATGGATGAACCTGAAATCAGGGTCAACAAGTATACACACCGTGGTCCTGTGATTAGTGAGTTCAGGGGAGTTGATGACCGGGTGCTCTCCGTTAGATGGCAGGGTAATGAGTTCAGCAATGAATTGAGATCCGTTCATCTGCTGAACAGGGCGGGTAACTGGGACGAATTCAGGAATGCTGTGAGTACGTTTAACTCAGTAAGTCAGAATATCGTTTACGCCGACCGGTTCGGGAACATCGGGTTGCAAACCTCGGCTGGCATTCCCATCAGAAGGGAAGGCGGCATCCTGGTCTACCCTGGCGACACTTCTCTATTTGATTGGCTGGGACAGGTCCCATTCGAGGAGCTTCCCTACTCATTTAATCCTGAAAACGGGTATGTCTCCAGTGCCAACAACCGGACCGTCGGGGATGATTATCCATACTATATAGGTACATGGTACAGTCTACCCAACCGTGTGGAACGGATCCGGGAAATGCTTGATGAAAAAGAGATCCTTGGAACCGATGATTTTAAACGCATGCTGCGGGACCATACTTCTCATTTTGCACGGAAGATGACTCCGGTGTATCTGGAAGCCCTTAAAGATAACACCGAGGGTGTCTATCAGTCGGCACACCAGATCCTTGAGCAGTGGGATTACAACCTGGAGGTTACTTCTTCTGCAGCTTTGATCTATGAAATCCTGTGGCTGGAATTAAACAAGGCCATGTTCCTAGACGAACTGGGAGAAGAGCTCTATCCACTGATGCTTGACAACAATATTATTTCGCGCAACCTGATCAACCGTGTGAGGGTCACCGGGGAATCTCGGTGGTGTGATGATGTGAATACAGAAGATAAAAAGGAATCATTCCATGATAACATCAGGACCGCCTTTTCCCAGGCAGTGGACACCATTGCCTCCATGTACGGGACGGATCCTGCCTTGTGGCAATGGGGAGACCTGCACAAGGTCGCGCTGATTCATCCCTTGGGAAGTGTAGGTATTCTGGATAAACTCTTCAAGATAAACAGGGGACCCTTCCCGGTGGGTGGTAGTTTCCATACTGTGTGTCCATACAGCTACCCACTTGGCAATTCCTATGTTGCAGACCATGGAGCATCCGAACGTCATATATTCAACACGGCTGACTGGGATGCGTCGCTGACGGTGATCCCGACCGGTACTTCAGGTGTTCCTGCATCACCCCATTACCTGGACCAGACCGAGCTGTATGTCAATAATAAATTCCACAGAGATCACTTCAGCAGGGAGGCCGTTGAAACCAATATGAAATACAAAGCGGTGTTTGAATAGTCAGGACAGAAAAGCATTCATCTTATCCAGCAACAGGATTGGATTCAACGGTTTTGTAAAAAAAGCATCGCACCCTGCCAATTCTGCTTCATGGTGGTCAATGGAAAATGCATAGGCTGTTTGGGCAATGATTACCACATTCTGTGCAATGGCCTTGATCTCACGTGTGGCTGTAAATCCGTCCTTTTGCGGGAGATGTATATCCATCAGGATCAGATCGGTCTCCGGATGTTCCCGCATATATTCAACCGCCCCTTCTCCGTCGGTAACATATTCAATTTTTGCACCTGTTTCCCTGAGGAACTCGTCTAAAAGATATGCGCTGGTCTCATCATCTTCAACAACAAGGATGTGTTTCTTGTTCCAGCGGTAATTGGGGTGATTTTCCATTGATGAGTACTAGTAAATTTGAATATGTGCTATTCCAAGTTAATAAAAATAATTCCCTGTGAACCTTTTTCCTGATAATTATTCCCCGACAGTCCGAAAAAAAATTAATTTTAAAACCGCATAATCATCGACCATTTAGCTGAACTCAAATTATAACGAATGAAACGAACATGAAAATTACTAATACATGAACTTGAAAAAGATACTGGGAATTGATATTGGAGGCTCCGGAGTAAAAGGGGCCATCGTTGATACAAAAAAGGGGGAACTGATCACTGAACGCTACCGCATTCCCACACCTCAACCCGCCACCCCTGAAGCTGTGGCAGAGGTCATAAAAAAGATTACGAAACACTTCAAATGGAAAGGACCTGTTGGAGCAGGGTTCCCCGGGGTTATTCAGCAGGGTATTGCACGTACTGCAGCCAACGTGGATGATAGTTGGATCGACAAGGATCTGAACAAGCTCTTCTCACAAGCTACAGGCTGCAAGGTACATGTGGTCAATGACGCCGATGCGGCTGGAATGGCCGAGGTGAAATTCGGAGCCGGTAAAAGACATAAGGGAACTTTGATACTGATTACCGTGGGTACCGGACTGGGAACAGTGGTTTTCACCAATGGCAAACTGGTTCCCAACCTGGAGCTTGGTCATATCCTTCTACACGGCGCTGATGCAGAACTATACGCTACGGATGCTGCACGGAAAAGAGATGAACTGGACTGGGACACCTGGGCCGGAAGATTCAACGAATACCTGCTCCGTATTGAAGAACTGATCTGGCCTGACAAGATCATCATCGGAGGCGGTGCCAGTAAAAAAGGTGAAAAGTTCTTTCCCCACCTTACTACCAAGGCCAAAGTAGTGCCTGCCAAACTGATGAATGAAGCAGGGATTGTAGGTGCGGCAATGGTGAGTAAGTATTATAACAAGTTAGAAAAAAAGAACCGAAATAGTTAGTTTGAAAGTATTGAAACAAAGAACAAAAATGGGGCGAAAAACTCGCCCCATTTTTACTATTCTACTATTCTACTATTCTATTTCGTCCCAGTCCAGTCCTTCAGAGCATCAGCCAGTTTCACAAGTTTAAGGAATTCTGAGCGGTAACCTTCCTCGTCTTCACCACGTGCACTTTTTGCCAGTGAGATCACTTGTTCAATGGAAGCTTCTTCCCTGTACTGGGAATTCCTGAGGATTAATCCGAATTCTGCAATGGCGGCTGAGAACCGGAAGTTATCAGAAGTTTCATCCAGCTCCAGAACCTTTCCTTTTACCGCGATCTCCACCTTAGTACTGGTGTTTCCGTCGGGCTGCTTGTACCGGAGTTTGACAGTCATCAGCTCAGCTGAAAGATCAGCTTTAACCTTCGCTGAAGCCTTTTGCTTTTCACGGCTTGACTGGTATTTCAGTGGATCAATGCTCTTCAGCGACTCATCCGAACCGGCAGGGATCACTTCATAAAGGGCCGTAACAGTGTGACCGGCACCCATCTCTCCAGCATCTTTCTTATCATCGTTGAAATCTTCATCATTGAGAAGGCGGTTCTCATATCCCACAAGCCTGTATCCCTTCACGCGGGCAGGATTGAATTCGATCTGGAACTTCACATCCTTGGCAATGGTAAACAGTGTACCACCAAACTCGGTGATAAAGACTTTCCTGGCCTCCTGGATGTTATCGATGTATGCATAGTTCCCATTTCCTTTATCGGCTATGATTTCCATCTTATCGTCCTTGTAATTCCCCATACCGAAACCAAGCACAGTCATAAAAACCCCATGCTCCCTTTTCTCCTCGATCATCCGTTCCATCTCGGCATTGCTGGAAGCACCCACATTGAAATCACCATCTGTAGCCAGGATAATCCGGTTGTTACCCTCTTCAATGAAATTTTCCTGGGCAACTTTGTAGGCCAGTTTCAAACCGGCACCTCCTGCAGTGGATCCACCCGACTGGAGTTGATCCAGGGCTGCGATGATCTCTTCTTTCCTGGAACCGGGTGTTGATTCCAGTACCAATCCTGCTGCGCCTGCATAGACCACCATGGCTACCCTGTCTTCGGGCCTCAATTCATTCACCAGCATTCTGAAAGCCTGTTTCAGCAAAGGAAGCTTATTGGCAGCACTCATGGATCCGGAGACATCAATCAGGAGCACCAGGTTGGAAGCCGGCAATTCGGATTTATCGATACTCTTGCCCTTCAGTCCCACATGGAGCAACTGGTGACTTTCATTCCATGGACACCGGGAGATTTCTGTATAAACCGAGAAAGGATGCTTCCCCTGTGGTTCGGGATAATCGTAATTAAAATAGTTGATCATCTCCTCGATCCTTACGGCGTCCTTTGGAGGCAACTGGCCCATATTCAGGAACCTGCGCACATTGGAATAGGAAGCTTTGTCCACATCGATACTGAAGGTGGATAGAGGATTATGCGTCACATCCTTGAATCCGTTTTCATGAATGGTGCTGTACCCTTCTGTGTTATGCTGAACGTATCCAGCCTCCGGTGCATAGGAGGATTGGTAATGGGACTGCTTTGCATATCGACCGGGATGACGACCTTTGCGTCCACCAGCAACATATCCCTTAACGGGTGCTGACATATCAGCCGTGGTCATCAAATATGATTTCTTCGACTCATGCTCTGTAAACACAATCTCTTCAAGAGCTACCCGAGAGGTTTTCAGGACCACATTGATCCGGTTGGATTTGGTGATCCTGACCTCTTTCTGCTCCATCCCTATATATGTGAATACAAGGTATTTATCATTCACATTTACCGGGATCTGGTAAGCACCATTGATATCAGTTACCGTACCATTTGAGGTCCCTTTTACAACCACACTCACGCCCGGCAGTAGATTTCCGGCTTCATCCTTAACAATTCCATTGATTATACGGGACTGTTCAGGGGCAATACTAAAAGCTGAAAAGATCAGTACTGTTAAAATTGAAATTATTGCTTTCATGATTTCTGTTTTTAAGTTTGACTTCACCCTTAGGATGCACGGTTGAAATCAATTCCATAAAACTTTCCATATTTTTTTTAATTTTAACTGATACCACTCCTCTACTTTATGCTTGAAATAAGCGGAAAACATCCGGATAAGTCTGACGGGGAATTGCTCGGGAAATTTCAGCATTCGGGGAACCTGGATCTGCTGGGTGAGCTCTATTCACGGTATATGCACCTGGTATATGGTGTCTCTCTCAAGTACCTTGGCGACCGGGATGATGCACAGGATGCCGTTATGCAAATCTTTGAGAAACTGATCACCGACCTCCCCCGGCATAAAGTTCAGAATTTTAAAAACTGGCTTTATGTACTCACAAAAAACCACTGTCTCATGGAGATCAGATCCAGGAAAAGTGCGGAAAACAGGCTGGAGGGATTAAAAATCGAGCAGGAATTTATGGAATCAGGAGAGGAATTGCATCCCATAGACAGAGAGGATAGTTCTATCGAAGATGCACTTAAAGAATGTATTGAACACTTGAAAGCTGAACAGAAACAGTGCATTGAACTGTTTTACTATCAGAAACTGTGTTATCAAGAGATTGCAGATAGCCTGAAAATGGAAGAGAAAAAAGTAAAAAGCTACCTGCAGAATGGAAAGCGAAATTTAAAAATTTGTCTGGAAGGTAAAAATGTTCGCTAATAAGAAACATAAAACCGCAAATGATTTTCTACGCTACCTGAAAGGAGAGCTCTCCAAACGGGAACGTCATTCCTTTGAACGTGACCTGGAAGCCAATCCCTTTGAGAAGGAGGCACTGGAAGGTCTGGAAACTATCACTCCAGATCAGGCAAAAGAGGATATCCTTTCCATGCATTCCAGGTTGAGAAAAAGGCTTTCCAGGAGAAAGAGAATTGCAGTTTATAGCATTGCCGCCACTGTCGCATCCCTGCTGATTGTTGGTACTGTTTTCCTGCAGATCTATGATTTCAATCCCGAAGGCACTGAAAAAACCATGTATGAAGAGGATATTTCTGTAGCATCTTCAGATGAACCTGCAGAATCTTTACCCGTGAAGACTTTGACAGAAGAGGCAATAACCATGGAAGCACAGGCAGATGATGAAACCACCGGAGGTGCAATTATCAGGGACCATTCCACCAGGGAATCTTCTGTGGAACCTGTTCAGGAAGAACAGAAAGCCACCAAAGGTCCGTCAAAAGCTGCAGCGGTGCCTGTTCCCGAAATGCCTGTTGCTGAGGTGCCTGTTGCCGAAATGCCTGTTGCCGAGGTTCAGGATGTCCAGGTGTTTCAAGAGTATACTAAAGCTGAGCAGATCACTTTTACGGAAGCACAACCGATGGCCATGGAGGAAGAAGTACCCATGGAAAAGGTACTCCATGAAGCAGCGCCTGAAACAAGAATAAGGAAACAGGCCGGCCGACGGAAAGAATCCCTGAGTCAATCTGTAACCGAACGGCCTCAGGAGATGTCAAAAAAAGCCATCTCACAGGAGGAGTTTGACGAGCTGATTTCCGGAGAAGCAAGCCACATGGTAATCTCAGCTGAACCTTCAGGAGGATTTAAATCCTTTAAAAAATATATCGAAGAGAATATCCAATTCCCTGCTGAGGATACAACCACAGGAAGGGCAGTTATAATCCTGAAGTTTATTGTAACTCCTGCAGGGGAAATCAAGGAGATCATGGCACTGCGAAGTCCCGGACAACCATTTACAAACGAGGCCATGAGATTGGTGTTGGAAGGACCACTATGGAATCCGGCGACAAACGAATACGGGAATACCGAAGAGATCGTCCGGATCAGAATCGTTTTTAAGAAGTAACCAACATATGGTCCTGCGTGTAAAGATTATTCTATACTTTTAGCTGGCAATGGTTCTTAATAAACTTAATAAATCAATACCTCTCAATGATTTTACATAGAACATCTGACCTGACCGGAAAAGGATACCGGTATATGATACTTGTTCTGACCAGTATCTTAACTATTTATGCTTCAGCCCAGGAAGGTGATAAAGGTCGGCTGATAAAATATATTGACGATAACAAGGAAATGTATTGCGATATGTCCCGAAAGATATGGGATTATGCGGAACTGGGATTTCTGGAAACAAACAGTTCCAGGATACTGAAGGAAGTATTGGAGGAAGCAGGATTCAGGATCGAATCCGGAGTAGCCGGAATGCCTACCGCTTTTGTGGCCAGGTATGGCAAAGATTCGCCGGTTATCGGGATACTGGCTGAGTTCGATGCATTGGCGGGCTTGTCACAGGATACTGTTCCCTGGAAGAAGCCGCTGATAGAAGGAGGAAACGGCCACGGATGCGGACACAATCTTTTCGGGACTGCAGGTGTTGCAGCAGCAATGGCTCTGAAAGAATGGATGGATGATTCCGGGGTAAAGGGCACTATATGCGTGTATGGCACACCTGCAGAGGAAGGAGGAGCAGGTAAAGTATATATGGCCAGGGAAAAAATATTCGATGATGCAGATATTATTCTGCACTGGCATCCGGGTGATAACAACAGGACCGAGTGGTCTACCACATTGGCTATGTTCGCAGCAAAATTCAGGTTTTACGGACTCTCATCTCATGCTGCCGATGCACCGGAGCAAGGCCGTTCGGCTCTGGATGGGGTGGAAGCCATGAACCATATGGTTAATCTTCTCCGTGAACATGTTCCTTCCGATTCACGGATACATTATGTGATCACTTCAGGGGGATTGGCGCCCAATGTAATCCCTGATTTTGCCGAAGTCTATTATTATGTCAGAAATCCGGATGTAGATAAACTGAGACCCATCTGGGAAAGAGTTGTGAATGCAGCGGAAGGAGCAGCAAAAGGTACAGGTACAAAGATGGAATATGAGATCATATCAGGGGATTACAGCTTACTTCCCAATAGAATTATATCCTCTGTTATCGATACAAACCTGAACTGGATCGGAGGTATTCACTATACACCCTATGAACAGGAATTTGCTGAAAAAATCTATGCCACTTTTGAAAGTCCTGATGCACAACTAGGACTTGAGGAAGAAATTCAACCTCTCCAATACCGGCTACGAAGTATTTCCACGGATGTCGGGGATGTGAGCTGGATCGCACCATCAGGATGGCTCATTACAGCCACATTTGTTCCAGGCACCTCTCTGCATTCATGGCAGGCTGTTGCAGCAGGCGGGATGAGCATCGGAACGAAGGGCATGTTACTGGCTGCAAAAACAATGGCTTTAACAGCATATGACTTCTACACAAAACCATCGCTTGTAAAACAAGCTAATGAGGAATTTGAAAAGAGCCGGGGGAAGGATTTTGAATACATTCCGTTATTAGGCGATCGCAAGCCACCATTGGACTACAAAAAAAGGTAAAACCGGACCAGATGGGAGATATACGGGTGCACTTTAATCCGGTCCCTCCATATCCAGTACGATCAACCAGCATTCCCCACTATAAAAAATAGTAGCTCTCAAAAATTATTATCTTTAGCTCCATAATTTAATAGAAAACTGCCTTATTATGAACAAATCGCGGTATGAGTTCTTCTAAAAGTCACATACATGAAAGATTAGAAGCCGGGGACATAAAAGCATTTGAAATGCTTTATAATGAGCAGTATACACCTTTGTGTCATTTCGCTCAAAGATTTGTTTTTGATCTGGATACTGCAAGAGAGATTGTCCAGGGTGTTTTCGTTTACATTTGGGAAAAGAGAACCTCCCTCCCATCAGACATATCACTAAAAAACTATTTGTATACTTCAGTTCGCAATAAGTGTATCGATTATCTGAAACATCAGAATATTGAAAATGAATATAAAAAAAAGCGGATTAAGGAAGTTATAGAACATGGTAATAACTCATTTAGTATAATTGATCATCCTTTGGATGGATTAATTACCAAAGAATTGGAAAATGCTATAAAAGATGCAATCAATAATCTGCCCGAAAAATGCAGGGAGATATTCGAACTAAGCAGGTTTGAAGGTCTTAAGTACCGTGAAATTGCTGAAGAGCTAAATATATCTGTAAAAACTGTGGAAACACAAATGTCCAGGGCTCTTGAATCATTGAAGAAAAAATTATCTCATGTTATTAAAATATAGCAGAAACTCCAATCACGGAAAAATCAAACAAGTCCATGTAAGGGTAAAAGGAAAGTCAATCGTTGTATATAATAGTAAGGAATATGCAATCTGAACAAATGGTAAGCAAAGAATTCATCATCAAATTTTTAACGGGTGAATCCACAAAGGATGAAAACCTTTTAATAAATCAATGGCTTAATAAGAAAGCCGAGAATAAAAGGTATTTTGATGAAATAGAGTTTCTCTGGAAAGCTTCAGGAATTTCCCGTGATCTTAATGACGATGACAAGAAGAATGACTGGAATATCATATTAGGTAAAATCGGGGAAGAACCTGAAAATCAATTATTAAAATCACAAGTACAACATTCCGGAATTCGTAAGATTTTTGGAGATAGAACAAGAAAAGGATTAAACAATTTCCTTAAGATTGCTGCAATATTTTTTCTTGCATTTTCTTTTTCTTGGGCATCTTTCTATCTATTAAATAAGAAACCGGATACTGCTTCTTTTGCATACAACCAGATCATTACTACCAAAGGAGAGAAGTCTCAGATCATCTTATCTGATGGCACCAAGATCTGGCTAAACTCCGAATCAGTTTTAAAATACCCCTCTTCATTTAATGAGATCAAACGTGAGGTTTTTCTGGAAGGAGAAGCTTTTTTCGAAGTTCAGAAAAAAGATGATAAGATCCCTTTTGTAGTGAATACATCCCACATTGATATTGAAGTCCTGGGAACCAGTTTTAATGTAATGGCCTATTCTGATGAAGAATCCTTTGAAACTACTGTTGTGACCGGATCTGTTTGTATCCAAAGGAAAAGCATAAAACCGTCTCCAGATCAAAATTTTGTTTTAAAGCCAAATCAAAAAGTCACAATATTGAAGAGAGGTTCTCAGATCACTCTTTCTGAAATTGAAACAGATAAACCAACCCTGGTTAAAAAAACAAGAGCAAACCAATCCATTTCATCAAACAAGAAAGAACAAATAATCATTTCTCCTAATGTTGATATTGAGCTGCATACAGCTTGGAGAGAAGACAAATTAATCTTCCAGAGTGAAACATGTGAAAATATTGCTTATAAGCTGGAAAGATGGTATGATGTAAAAATCCATATTCAGAATGAAGAATTAAAAAAATACCGGTACACCGGAAAATTTGAACATAAAGAGACCCTCAGTCAGGTATTGGAAATCCTTAATCTTACCACACCGATTAATTACACATTCAAGCAGAATGATCTATACATAGATATAGCTACCAATTAGTTTCTAAGTATCTTTGGTTCTACTACCATTTTAGTGG